>NZ_FQWX01000026.1 GCF_900129815.1 Asaccharospora irregularis DSM 2635 | reverse complement strand
CAACTATACATTAAAAAATAAAATAATTCAGTCTTTTAGTAAAAAGGGGTGTCCTTATGACAATGCCTGTATAGAATCTTTTCATGCCATTTTAAAGAAAGAAGAAGTTTATAGGGTTAAGTATTTTGATTTTGAGTCTGCAAAACTAAGGTTATTTGAATATATAGAAGGTTGGTACAATAGAAAAAGAATTCATGGAAGTATTGGTTTCATATCACCAGAACAGTGCGAAAAAATAGCTAGAGCAAGTTAAAAATTCAATTATTTGTGTCTAAAATATTGACATAGATCCACCAATAACGATATCCGAGAACTTGTTCCGTTCAATCATCTGCGAAATTCCCGTGCAGACGATGGACTGGCATATTGGGTCAGTTCCGGTTTTGAGGCAGACGGAGAAAACGGTGCATCCGGTACAGCATCTTTTAGGGCAGAAGGTGTTGCAGGCATGACAAAAAGTCTGTATCAGACTGTGTATCCTTCCAACCGCAGCAGTTATACACTGTCGGCGCAGATTGCATCGGAGAATTTGAAGAAACTTTCCGATAATGCCCAGGTCGGCATTGAAGTAGTGATTGAATATGAGGACGGCAGCACCGAAACCCGATTCATTGACCTTTACTGATGGAGGTGTCTATGGCTTATTTTTCTAAAACATCGGAGAAGATAATGCCTGAAAATTACTTCTCCAAAGTGAAATCTATTACCGTGCGTGTGTGCGTGACCAACTGCACAGGCACTTTTTATATTACAGACCTTTTGCTGCAGCCGGGTTCGGTTGCTACGGGATGGGTAGGTCATCCCTGTGAAATCAAGTGGGTGCTTGATGGCTAATCCGGTATTCATTCGTTTGGCAGAGGTTATCAATAAAAAGCAGGATATGCGTGTTGTGAACGTTACCGTGAAACCTACCATCACGGACTGCTCCGGCACCATTTGGTTTACTGACTTGCAATTACAGGAAGGTCCTGCACTGACAGGGTATGTGCCACATACGGAGAGTCGACTCGCCAAAGGCAATAAAGTATGGTTCAACAGTGTGGTTCGTTCCGCGGAAACAGTGATTGTCTGTAACCTTGGAGAAACTTCCGGTGGGTTGGATATTCATATTTATCCAAAGTCTGATATGGCAGCAGGCTCGGTGCAACTTTCCCAAGGTGTGGGTGGACAGAAGGTAAGATTCCCAAACGCACTGGCAGCAGAAGATGATCTGGCACTGCTTGCTTCTGTAAGAGAATGTACGAAGAATGGTGTCACAGAACTAAAAGAGGGATTTTATCAATACAGTGCCGCTTGGGATTCCAAGCATAAGATTACCTTGGAGGACGGCAAGTCTGCCAGGGTGCTTTTTGAATTACAGGAAATGACGGACGGAGGTGTGTCGATTTGAGGGATAAACTGAAAGGCAAACGTATTATGGTGTGGACATTTATGGGTAATTCCAGAATGTATGAGGCCTTGCGTGATTACGGTGACCGAATCGATACTATCGGTCTGTTTTCCTTTAAGGTGGATAAGACAGGTACAATTACCGAGAGTGGAGTTCCCATTAGTAATATGCTGACATACATCAACAAATGGCCACATATCCGATGGTTGCTTACTGTTGCTAACGATGGTGCAAATTCCATTTTTAAGGCTCTGCGTGATAACACGGACGGTGCGCAGGATAAGTTCTGCTCTGAACTTGTGCGTATCATGGAAAAGTATCCGTGGTGCAATGGTGTGGATATCGACTTGGAAAAAGGAGATGACTATTCCACCCACGCAGTATCCACGGCAATGTTCAAGCACATCTACGAAACGGTAAAAGCCTATGACTCCACCAAAGAGATGAACATCTGCCTTCCAGGTATGACTTCTGTTAACGGTTCGGTGGGTGGAGAAAACTGGTGCGTGTATGGTGACCTTGATAAATATTGCGATACTGCATCTATCATGAGTTACGGTATGGCTTGGGCGGGTTCTGCTCCCGGTCCTGTTTCTCCGAGGAGTTGGCTTGAGGGTATTTACGATTATGCTACGAAGGTAATGAATCCCGACAAGGTTTTCCTTGGTATGCCTGCTTACGGTTGGAACTGGCAGATTTACGATACGCCGGAGAACCTTGGGAAATATTATCGTGGTACATCTAACACTTATTACGCCGCAAAATACTGGATGCAGGGTGTCTATAATTTTACCGATGATGCACCTCCCCAACCCTTTATCCCTATTGTTTCCTATTGGGATGATTATGATATGGGACCGTGGGCATTGCCTCATGTGTACGATTATATGGAAGGCAGGGATGCCACAGATTATTCCTATCCGCTTATGACCGAAACCTATAACCGCAGAAGATATCTGACTGCATATGCAAAACAACAGCACACTGAATTTGGAGAAATTCTCATTGACCGTGGTGCCGAACCGGATAGCTATGACGGTGTGGTTTCTGTATCAAAAACACTGGTCACTTTAGGTGATGAGGGTTCTGCTACCTACAATTTTACGATTGATAAGGCAGGCTCTTATGATGTGGCGGTTCGTCTGTGTTACCCATTCTGGGATAAAAACAGTATTTACGCATCTCTTGATGGCAGTACGGTTCATTTCTCCGAGAACAGGCTATGGTGGCCATATTGGAGGACTACCTTCTGGGCGACACTTGCCAAGGGAGTGAGACTTTCTGCAGGAGAACATACACTGACTATTTCCGTTGGTGTAAACGGTGTGCAGTTTTATGGTTTCCGTGTCTGTACTGATTTTTCTGAACAACCAACAGCGGGAGAAGCAGAATATACCCTTGCTCCACGAAAGTTTAAAGATGTGAATGGAGATATGGTGGGTCCTGCAACGGGATTTAAGCTGACACTTGAAATGCTCCGCCGAAAGCCTGACTCCGCTCTTGTGTGGTATGAGGATTTCCGTGACGAAGAGAAGATACCGGAAAGCTACTGGACAGTTCTATCCGGTGAGTGGAATGTGTGGCAAGACCCGGAAAGTATGGCAAAACGACCATACTCACAGCTTGAAGGTTATGGTCAGCTTGCATGGAATTATAATGGATTTTCTGATATTCACTTTCGGGCACAGATTATCTTTCCGGCAAATGGTTGCGGTAAGGCGGGTATCTTCATTGGAACATTATTTTGTTGCCTTAACTATGACACACAGCGTTTGGAATTGTATGAGGGTTCTACGCTGAAAGGCAGTTACTCCATGACAATTTCAAAAACTTCAAAGGCTGACATTCGCAGCAATCCAAATGTTTACACCATTGAAATGCGTAAGCGTGGAAACAAGGTACGGGTGCATTCCTCTACATCCAATACGCTGCGATTTACTGCAATGGTAAGCAGTGGCGGTGGATATGCAGGGATTCGTTCGGAAAATCAAATCAACTGTCAATTGCTCCGTTTGGGAGATGCCTGGACGTATGAGCCATATGAGAGATTTGATGTTGTAATGCCGGATGGAACTGAAACTTCCTATGGCAGAATCGAGAGGAGTAACTGCACATGGGATAATGAGTTCCAGGTCTTTACGCTTACTTCCGATGTGGAGGAATACTCTACCAGAAGCGAAGATATATCACTGGATTATGAATTTTATCATTCCCACATCATGCCCCTTGAGTGTGGCAATGACTACACGGCAAAAATCATCCCAAGGGATATCAATATATGGATTTCAAGGCTGTTCCTTGGAGATGCAGACGGCTTTTCAATTCTGTATTACCAGGATGTGGACAGCCTGATCTATTGGGCGAACCAGGCAGCATACCGATGGAAACTGCGAGGGATGTGTATGTGGTCCCTTGGGCAGGAGGATATGCGAGTATGGGAATGGCTGCCCAAGCAAACTGAATAACGGCTTTAAGGGTATCTGCCATATGGTGGGTGCCCTTTTTGCATACAAAAATTTATGAAAGCGAGGATTTTACTATGAAGGATTTATGGAACACCATTCAAATCATCTTTACTGCCCTTGGAGGTTGGCTCGGTTGGTTCCTGGGAGGCTTTGACGGTCTTCTGTATGCACTGGTGGCGTTCGTGGTTGTGGACTACATCACGGGAGTTATGTGTGCCATTGTGGACAAGAACCTTTCCAGTTCGGTTGGGTTTAAGGGCATTTGTCGAAAAGTGTTGATTTTTGCGATGGTAGGAATCGCACACGTCCTGGATGCCAATGTCATCGGTGACGGCAGCGTACTGAGAACGGCGGTCATTTTCTTCTATCTCTCCAATGAGGGCGTGAGCCTTTTAGAAAACGCATCCCACCTTGGTTTGCCGATTCCGGAGAAGATGAAGGAAATCTTGGAGCAGCTCCATGACCGCGACAATAAGGAAAGTGAGGGAAAGTAACATGAATTTACACAAACTTATTTTAACGGAAAACGCCTGTTACAAAGCAGGCAGGAAAATCACGGTTAAGGGTATCATGGTTCATTCCACGGGTACAAACAACCCGAACCTAAAACGCTATGTAGGTCCTGATGATGGTTTGCTCGGTAAAAACCAGTACGGCAATCATTGGAACACCTACCATCCCGGCGGCAGAGAGGTCTGCGTTCATGCCTTTATCGGCAAGTTGGCTGACGGCACGATTGCCACATACCAAACTCTCCCTTGGAATCATCGTGGTTGGCACGCTGGGGGGAGTGCAAACAATACCCATATCGGTTTTGAAATCTGCGAGGACGGTCTTTCGGATTATGCCTACTTTAAGAAGGTGTACCGTGAGGCCGTTGAACTTTGTGCCTACCTCTGTAAGGAGTACGGTTTGACCGAACAGAACATCATCTGCCACTCCGAAGGTTACAAGCAGGGCGTGGCATCCAACCACGGCGATGTGATGCACTGGTTTCCAAAGCACGGCAAGAGCATGGATACCTTCCGTGCCGAGGTCAAGGCACTCCTGGCGACTACCGATGAGGAGGAAACCGAAACTCCTGCAGAGCCTACGGTGACATATCCCGAAAAGCTGACTACTGGTTATTACCGTGTGCGTAAGACCTGGAAGGACAGCAAATCCCAGGTAGGTGCGTATCGTATCCTTTCCAATGCAAAGGCGGCCGCAGATAAGAACCCTGGTACTTTTGTTTTTGCCAATGACGGCACTGCCATTTATCCTGCCGACAGCACAGCCGAGCCGGATTACCGTGTCCATACGGTTGTGAAGGGCGATACCCTTTGGGATATTGCCGTGAAATATCTCGGCAAAGGCAGCAGATACACCGAAATCAAGAAACTGAATGGACTTTCTTCCAATGTGATTTATAGCGGTTGGAAACTCAAAATTCCGAACTAACACGATGCCCTTTGAGGATTTTTCCTTGAAGGGCATTATTTTTTTGCCTTTAGGGGGTTCGATTCAGCCTGTCTTTTCGCTTATAGACAAAGGGAACATTTCTACCATTCCCGGATTGGAGGAGCCTATATGGAAGTACAGAGAATCGAAAACTTTAAAATACCCAACGCCGTGGCACACGAGATTACGCAGGAGGAATTGCAGCGTGAATACGACTTTTACATGGCACAGAAAATGCTCGAAACCATGTTCATGTTCGGCATGATTTCTGTGGATGAATTCCACAAAATATCGGCTGTAAATCGCAAAACTTTCTCCCCGTTTTTGTCAGAGATTATGGGCTAAATGACTTGATAGTTCCGCAATAGTACGGGAATATGTCACTACCCAAAAAGCGAGGTGAGTTGATGAAAAAGATAACGAAAATCGGGGTAAATGAAACCCTGATTCAAAAGAAAAAGTTGAAAGTTGCAGCCTACTGCCGTGTATCAACAGCCAGTGATGAACAGCTTATCAGCCTTGAGGCACAAAAGGCTCATTATGAAAATTACATCCGTTCCAATGACGAATGGGAGTATGTGGGTCTTTACTATGACGAAGGTATCACAGGTACGAAAAAGGATGTCCGTGCCGGACTGCTTTCTATGATTGCAGACTGCGAGGACGGTAAGATTGAGTTTATCATAACCAAGTCTATCAGCCGATTTGCCCGAAACACTACGGACTGCCTGGAGATGGTGCGAAAGCTGACAGATCTGGGCATTTCCATTTATTTTGAGAAAGAGAATATCAATACGGGTTCTATGGAAAGTGAATTGATGCTTTCCATCTTAAGCAGTCTTGCAGAAAGTGAATCGGTTTCTATTTCCGAAAATAGCAAGTGGTCGGTGCAGAAACGCTTTCAGAACGGCACCTTCATTATCGCCTATCCTCCCTACGGTTATGACAACGATAACGGCACGATGGTCATTGTGCCGGAACAGGCAGAGGTTGTAAAAGAGATTTTCGCATCCTGCCTTGCGGGTAAAGGTACGCACGCCATAGCCAAGGAACTGAATGCCAGAGGACTTAAGACCAAGAAAAACGGCAAATGGGGTGCGGGTGCTGTGAACGCCATTCTCACCAATGAGAAGTACACGGGCGATGTGATTTTTCAGAAAACCTACAGTGACAGCAGTTTTAACCGCCATCGAAATTACGGTGAGCGTGACCGTTTCCTTTGCGAAAATCATCATGAACCGATTATCAGCCGTGAGGATTTTGATAGAGTCCGTGCGGTTCTCGACCAAAGGGCAATGGAAAAAGGTAACGGAACAGACACCTACAGATACCAAAACCGATATTGTTTCTCCGGCAAAATCAAATGTGGAGAATGTGGCGGCACCTTCAAGCGTAGGCAGCATTACAAACCGAGCGGAGATTATGTGGCTTGGACTTGCGGAACGCACCTGGAAAGTAAAAAAGATTGTTCTATGCTTTACATTTCCGATGAGGGCATTAAGTTCGCATTCCTTACCATGATGAACAAACTGGTATACGGCCACAATGCGATACTGAAACCGCTCCTGCGAACCCTGCGTGGCATGGATGACAAAGACAGGCTGCTCCGTATTCAGAAGTTGGAATGCCAAATGGAAGAAAACACTGATAAAAAGCAAACGCTTACAAGCCTTATGGCAGCAGGGTTCTTGGAGCCTGCCGTTTTTAACAAGGAAAATAATGTACTTGTAGTAGAAGAACAACGTCTGCGTTCGGAAAAAGAGCAGTTGCTGAATTCCGTAGGCGGTGACAAGGTTAAGGTCAAGGAACTCCAAAGGCTGATGTCTTTTACTACCAAGGGTGAGATACTGACCGAATTTGAGGATGAAATATTCCTCGCCTTTGTGGACAGCATTACGGTTGAATCAAGAAAAAAGATTATCTTCCATTTGAAATGTGGACTGAATTTAGCGGAAAGGTTGGTGATGTAAATGACAGCACATATTCCCTACGGATATCGCATCGAGGACGGAAAAGCGGTTGTGGATGAAGTCCAGGCAGAACAGGTCAGAACCTTCTTCAAAGAGTATATTTCCGGCAAGGCACTGATGGTGGCAGCCGAAATGGTAGGCTTGAAGTTGTTCCACGGCAGTGCCGGACGAATGCTCCGAAACACTCATTACCTTGGGGATGAATATTACCCTGCCATCATAGATCAGGAATTGTTCGACAAGGCAGAAGAGGAACGTCAGTCGAGAGCCAGTCAGCTTGGCAGGGTCAGAGAATTAAAGGTTAAGGAAACACCTGCCGCTCCCCTGCATTTTACAATGGGAAAGCAGATACAGGAATTTGACAATCCATTCAAACAGGCTGAATACGCCTACAGTTTAATAGAAAGCGAGGTGGAAACGAATGGAGGCAACTAAGAATATTACCGTAATTCCAGCGCGAAGACGTGTCGGCAATAATGTAAAAATGGAAGACAAGCCAAAACTCAAGGTCGCAGCGTACTGCCGTGTAAGTACCGACAGCGATGAGCAAGCTACAAGTTACGAGGCACAGATAGAGCATTATACCAATTTCATACGAAATAATGAAGAGTGGGAGTTTGCTGAGATATTTGCTGATGATGGTATTTCAGGCACTAATACTAAAAAGCGTGAGGAGTTCAATCGCATGATTAATGAGGCAATGGCGGGCAAAATCGATATGATTGTTACCAAGTCCATCAGCCGATTCGCAAGAAATACCCTGGACTGCCTCAAGTATATCCGACAGCTAAAGGAAAAGAACATTTCTGTATATTTTGAAAAAGAAAATATAAATAGCTTAGATTCTAAGGGAGAGGTGCTGCTTACAATTATGGCGAGCCTTGCACAACAGGAATCAGAGTCCTTAAGCAAGAATGTAAAGCTAGGATTACAGTTCCGTTACCAAAATGGTGAGGTACAGGTAAACCACAATCGTTTCATGGGGTACACCAAAGATGATGAAGGTCATTTGATTATTGAACCTACTGAAGCAGAGATTGTAAAACGCATTTATTTGGAGTATCTGCAAGGAGCAAGCCTGAAACAAATCGGAGAAAGCTTAGAATCAGATGGCATCCTAACTGCAGCAGGCAAAGCAAAATGGAGACCAGAAACTATAAAGAAAATCCTAAGAAATGAGAAATACATCGGTGACGCCCTTTTGCAGAAGACCTACACGGTGGATGTACTTACGAAAAAGCGAGTTAAAAATAATGGCATTGTTCCACAGTATTATGTAGAAAATAGCCATGAAGCCATCATACCCCGCGACCTTTATATGCAGGTGCAGGAGGAAATGCTAAGAAGAACAAATCTTCATAGTGGTGCTAACCGAAAGAAAAGAGTTTATAGCAGCAAGTATGCTCTTTCAAGTATTGTTTATTGCCCAAAGTGTGGTGACATATATCGCAGAATTGCTTGGAATAACAGAGGTAAGCGTTCCTTTGTTTGGCGATGTGTCAGCAGGGTGGAACATGGACCATCCAGATGTGATGCACCAACAGTTGGGGAAACGGAACTTCAACAGGCTGTAATAAAAGCTATCAATATGGCACTTGGTGGTAAGGATGATATGATTGTAGCTTTAGAGCAGAACATTGCTTCAGTACTTGCTTTAGAAGATGAAAATTCTATGGAAAGCATCAATGCTAAACTGGAAGAACTGCAAAAGGAGCTTTTAAAACGAGCAAATGCTAAAAAGGATTACAATGACCTTGCTGATGAGATTGACCGTCTGAGAGAATTAAGGCAGAATGCTATGGCAGAGAATGCGGAAAGAGAAGGCTTGAAACAGCGAATTGCTGAGATGCAGGAGTTCCTTGCAGAGCAGGTGGAGCAGATAGAAGAATACGATGAATCCCTTGTGAGGCGAATGGTTGAAAAGGTAATGGTTTATGAGAAAAAGTTCTCGGTGGAATTCAAGTCAGGCACAAGCGTGGATGTGGAGATTTAAAAAATCAATGAGAGTATATCACCCTTTAGGTTCTTAGAAGCCTATGGGGTGTTTTTTTGTTACAGATTCTGTATGAATAGTTTGACTTCTAAAGATTGGAAGTTATATAATAATGTCAACAATGTTGTTATTATGATTGTTAAGGAGAATTAACATGATTGATGTAAATGAATTACTGGAGATAGCAATTAAAGAAGCAGAAAATCTTATGGATGCTGAAATATTTTTACTGAAAGACTTATTTAAAGGCTATGAAAATCTAAAGGTAGCTGAAATTGCAAGAACTGCTTTACCACCAATTTTGGAAAGCGGTCGAATCCCGGCAGAAATTATTACTTTAATGCAAACCAAAGAATACTCAAAAGAAAACTTTGACTTGCAATATCCACTATTAGTAAAGAAATCACAGTATGCTACACGTCCAGTTAGGTATATGGCAAAGCCAATCCTAAATATTTATGGAGAGGAATATTATCTTTGCTCTGAGTGGTTTGAAAAACCTGGGGCAAATAACGATAGACCATATTTGCTAAGATGGATTAAGGACAATAAATAAGAGTTCTGGAGTGATTTTTATGAAAAGGTTGATATATATATTTTGCGTGTTTTTATTGTTAGTATCATTGGCAGGGTGTAAAAAAGAAGAGAAGTCCTTAGGCGATGCATATCAAGAAACATACACGGGAGTGATTAAAAGTTGGCGTTGGGCTGGTGGCGATAATGGAATGGTTATGCAGTTATCAGTAGACGTTGGTAATGGAAAAATAATTACATTCTCAACTACCCGTAATACAAAATTTGTAGGTATAGAAGAGTATCGCATTAATAGTAACGATGAGGTTGTAATTGAATGTGAAAGTTATACAGAATCTGACTATCATTCAATTCTTACTATAAAACTTAAGTAAACACTATGCATTTATATAAAGAGTTGTTAATAGGAAATTAGATGTGAAATATGAATATTAATTTTAGAGAAATAGACAGGTCAAATTATAATTTAGGAGGTTAATGTTATCCATTCATTTACAGAGCAACAGATTAAAGATACCTTAAAAATAATTGAATCATCAATAGTTAATTGCGAAAAGGTACAACCTAAATTAGAGAAAGGTTCACCTTCATTCTCTCTATCTAAAAATAGGATTAAAGCTTTATACATTTCTAAATCATTATTAATGAATCAAGAAACTCAATACTCAAAAGAGGAATTAGAAAAAGCAGTTGTACAAATTACTTCAATCAAAAATAAAAGTACAACGGGGTTTAACAATGCTAAAGAAGGTAGTGGAACATATACACGTTTTTCAAGACTCATAACTGCAATGGATATAATTTTAGCATATTTACAGAAAGTTATTGAAAAATAGTATTACAAGTTTCAATTTGTAATTTAGCGAGGAGTGGCAAAATGGATATACAAAAAATAAGGATTATATCTAATAATATCTGTTATGGTCCTGAGCCTTCCTCTACAGATGAAGTGGAGCAACATCTGACTATATCATCAACAGGGCGAGTATGGTTTACAGGTTATAACTATGCTGGTGGTTTTGGGAAATATGAAATCGGCAGAAAAAAGCAGTTTAATATTAAGAAGATAACAACTGATGAAATATTAAATCTATTTTCCCAATACTGTGAAGGCGGACAGCTGCTTTGCTATGCAACAGATGTAGGGGACTGGGAAATGCAAATTACGGATACAGAGAATAAAAAACATATCTTCAAAGGCTCACTTTGTGGGGAAGTATCTGTTGGGAATACAAATTTAACAGACTATATAAGGAAATACATTCCCATTAATGACTTATTTGTGTTTAGTGGTGATTTTATTAAGGAAGAATATGAAAAGTAATTTATTTAGGAGGCTACATGGAAAAAGGATGTATTTATTGTGGTGAAAGTAAGGATTTGTCAAAATCCGATATAATACCAGATGCATTAACTAATGCAAAAATAATTAATCCAAACGTATGTCGGGTGGAGCATAACAATAAATTCAGTGATTTGTTTGAAGATGAGGTTATCAGCAAATTAGCCATAATAACAAACGAGCTTGATATAAAGTCTAGTAAGAGTAAAAGATATTCATCATATGAAGTGAAGATTAAAGTTGCAGGTGTAGAATATGCTACTAAAATTTCATCAGAAACAGAATTATTTGGCAGTAATAAAAAAATGCGCAGTGTGGATGGGAAATATTTAATTGGACAGATTGATGAAATAAGAAAAATAAAAGCGGCGAATGATACGAATATAAATGTAGTTGATATAAATCAAATAGAAATTGATAAAATAGTAAAGATAGATTTGCCTGTGTTTTTTAGTCAAGCTATGTATAGAATGGTAGCTAAAATAGCTTTTGAATGGTATTGTTTAAATAATGAAGTGAATAATAAAATAAATTCTTTTGAACCAATAATTCAATTTATAACAAATGGAACTGGGAATGACTTGGTCACAATTGTAAGCAATAGAGAAGTATATGATTTAATTAACAAGACGATGGATTTTGGTAGTCATACGCTATTGGCATACGTTGGAAAAGATAATTCTGTCAATGTACTGGTAAGTTTATTTGGTATGGCGATATATAACATAAGAATATGCAACTCAGTTATAGATGAATGTAAAAACAATGTGCTTTTTCAAAACCTCACATTAGATGCAAAAAGGATTCAGTTTAAATTTGATACGTTTGAAGGTTTTGTTAATAATTTGAAGGATAGCTTTATAGAGATTGAGGTAGGAAATAGATTTACTGCTATGATGCCAAAAGATATGACTGATACTACACTGCAATATCAGTTGGCTTATGCTACAAATTATCCTTTGTTTCAAAGTTACTTGCAGTGTATTAGTGAGCCAGATGAGAAAACTATAAGTCTTATAAAAAAATATATGGAAGAAATATTGCAATCATCTGCAATTACAATTCGAGGGTTAAAGAGGTTTGTAAAAGAGCATTTTAAAAGTTTTGATGAGGAAATCATACTAAATCCAAAAGGCACTAATAAAAAAGCAATGTTTATGTTTTACTTGTTGTTTATTATAGGGCAATCAAATGGAGACATAAGAAATCTTCTTGATTTGAATAAGGTACTTAAAGAAAAGTTCTTAGGTGAAACGATAAGTATCAGCGATGAAGTGAGTTTCAGACTAAATGATGAAATTTTTGCTACAGCAGATTATCCATATATTATACTAAAAGGTGCAAGGGAAATTGATAGTTGGGATTATGAATAAATATTGGGCAGAAGGTAGACATATTCCCGCAAACATAAAAACTTACAAAAGTGCTATCGACATATTCCCATGAACGACCAAGGGTATTTGACGTACTTACTATCCTCTCGAGCCATGTGGAGTGCATTGCGTTGATACAAAGGGAAATTATGTAGAAATCCTGAGATTCAAGCTCTTTCATGACTATTTTGCTTTTGAAGAAGATGACCAAAATAGCAAGCGAAAAGTGCTAAAAAAGTATTTCAATGTTTCAGTGGTGGTTGACCTAGTTAGTGGAGATACAAGAAAATAGATTATAGTAGATGAGAATCAGCAGGATTAAAAAACTTGCTGATTTTTGTATTTATACTTTCAGACTTGTCAAACGGACAAGTCAAGAATGGTGATTTTGATAATTCTAGAATGGCAAAAAGGAAAAGTCTAGACTTGTCAAAAAGACAACCTAACTATATAGATATTAGTTAGATTGATAGAGTTATATTGATATTAGGGGGAGAAAAAGGAAAGTACTTTCTTTTCATATAATATAAAAGCTGAAACGGTGGATTACCGTATTAGGTTAGAATGGAGGGTGTTAGTAGTAAATGAAACATCAGTCTATGTATTAATCTTTAGAGCTAGACTTGATAGTCTTAGAAGGTTATAAAACTATGTAACAAAGAATTTAAGTTTATAACTCAAAAAACTATAATTATGATATAATTAAATATGGATATAATTTACGCAAACATATAGAAGTATTATATATAGAAAATAAATAAGGAGGATGTATATGGGATTCAGCTACAATAAACTTTGGAAGATTCTAATTGATGAAGAGATGAATAAGACAGAGTTCCAGAAAGCTGTTGAATTGAGTCCTACCACAGTAGCAAAACTAGGTAAGAATGAGACAGTAAATATGGAAATTCTAGCCCGCATTTGTGATTACTTTGAATGCAGCATAGAAGATATAGTTTCTTATAGCCCTAAAAAAAGAAAGCATGAAAATGAAGATAAATAAGGAGGTACTTTATGGATAGTAAGACACCATATATAGCTTCCCTTACAAGAGAACCTTTTATGTATTATGAAATGAAAATAACTGCAAAGTTACTTGAGGAAGGATTAAGTGAAGAAGAAGCTATAGAAAAAATATTTAAAGAAAATCTATATCAATATCCTACTGAAAGAAGCCTTAAAATGAGAGCAAGAGCTTGTATAAAAAGGTTAAATGCACTTGGAGATGAAGAACTCGTATCCTGGATTATAAATAGACCTTTAGATATTTCAAGACAAGTATGTCTATATGCAATGATGAAAGATTCAAGACTTATATGGGAGTTTATGATTACTGTTATTGGAGAGAAATACAGAACCTGTAATTTTTCCTATAGCAGAATGGATCTAAATGTATTTTTCACTAGACTTCAAGAACAGAATGATACTGTAGCAAGTTGGAGTGACTCAACAATTAACAAGCTTAAGTCTGTATTAGGAAGTCTTTTAAAAGAAAACGGATACATAGATAAAACGAATTCTAAGAGTCTTAATGAAGTGCTTTTAGACTATAAATTAAAAGATAAAATAATTGAAAATGGAGATGCAACTTGTCTTCCAGCTTTCAATTATTTTGAATAAAGGAGTGTAGCAGAGTGAGCAATATAAACGAAAAACTAGATAGATTAAGAAACTTAATTCAAGATCAAGACTTTCTAACAGGGAAAGGACTGAGCAATGAAGTTAATATAAGAATGTTCTGCTATGAACCTAAGGATGAAATGGCAGTAAGGCATTTTACAAAACAACTTGAAAAGGATAATTCCCTGGAATGTAATCTTATTTGTCATAATCTTTATCATGTGTTTTTGGAAATATGTGAGGAAAAAAATATTATTAAGAAGATTCCAGATATGGAAGAAAAAAAAGGAAGCGACTACCTTAAAGATAGGATATTAAAGTTTTCAACAACAAAAGCTTTTGCAGAAAAAATGCAGTATGAGCCACATGAGAAAGGAGATGTTCTTCTACTTACAGGAGTAGGAGAGGTATATCCCTTTATGAGAGTTCATTCTCTTTTAGAAGAATTACAGACAGGATTTGATGACATTCCTATAGTTGTTCTTTATCCAGGAAGTTTTAATGGCAGATCGGTAATATTATTTAATGAATTTACACCAAATGAGTACTATAGGGCATTTAATATAATTTAGGAAGTGGGAGGGAATATAATTGAGAATACAAAATATGTTTTATGATGACATCAATAGAGAGATAAATGGTGTTATCAAAGTTGATCAAGATACGGAAGGTATAATAGAGCAGGAACTTTCAGAATATGTTATTACAAGGGAACTTAAGAAACACTTTATAAGTTTTTTTAATTACTATTCAGATTCTTTTGATAGACCGACTGCTGATACAGGTGTATGGATTTCTGGATTCTTTGGAAGCGGTAAATCTCACTTCTTGAAAATCCTTTCATACATTTTAGAAAATAAAGAAGTAAATGGAACTAAGACTGTAGAGAGATTCAGAGAAAAATTTACGGATGATTTAGCAACATTTATGTTGATTGATAAATCAACGCAGGCTCCTACAGAAACAATTCTATTTAATATTGATATAGAAGGGCCTATGGAAAAAAACAAGACAGCAGTTTTAAGGGTATTTGCCAAGATGTTTTATAAACACCTTGGATTTTATGGTGAAAATCTTAAAGTTGCAAAACTTGAACAATATGTTGATAGGAGAGGAAAAACAGAAGAATTTAGACGTGTTTTTGAAGAGAAAAATGGTGATTCATGGATAGATTCAAGAGATGTATTTGACTTCTGTGAAGATGAAGTAGTTGAAACACTTATGCAAGTTCTTGGTATGAGTGAAACAGCAGCGAGAAACTGGTTTGACTCCTCTGAAGAAATTGATATTTCAATAGCACAGCTTGTGTCTGAAATCAAAGAGTATGTTGATAGTAAGCCAGATAATTATAGGCTTCTTTTCATGATTGATGAGGTGGGACAGTATGTAGGTGCTGATACTGATATGCTCCTTAATCTTCAATCTTTAGTTGAAAAGATAGGCTCTGAATGTATGGGAAAAGTCTGGGTAATGTGTACTGGGCAAGAAGCTCTAGATGAAATAATTAGAACAAGGGCAGACGAATTTTCAAGAATCCAGGCAAGATTCAAGACAAGGCTTTCACTTTCTTCATCATCAGCAGATGAGGTTATTCAAAAGAGAATTCTAAAGAAAAATAATGAGTCCAAAGCCTATCTTGAAGATGTTTATGACAAACAGAAAAGTGTTATGGACAATCTCTTTAAATTTAGAGAAGCAGTTGGAGATATAAGAGGTTTTGAAGGACCAGGAGAATTCTCTGTAAACTTTCCCTTTGTGCCATATCAGTTTATCCTTATGCAGAAGGTATTTTCTGAAATTAGAAAACATGGTAATGCAGGAAAGCATTTATCAGGTGGAGAAAGATCTATGCTTTCTGGCTTTCAGGAAGCTACACAAAGGGTTCAGGATAGGGATGAGTATGCAATAATTCCTTTTTGGATGTTTTATGACACAGTTCATACTTTTCTTGATAGTTCAATTAGAAGAGTAATAGAAAGAGCAGAAAGAGCAGCAAGAGATGATAAGGGTCTTGAACCTATAGATGTTAATGTCTTGAAGCTTCTTTACATGATTAGGTATGTGGAAGATATACCTGCAAATCTTGATAATATTATAATTATGATGGCTGAAGATATAAGAGTGGATAAGATTGATGAAAGAAACAAGATTCAAAAATCATTAGACAGGCTCATTCGCCAGAACTATATTGCCAGAACAGGAGATACATATAATTTTCTTACTGATGCAGAGCAAGATGTAGAAAGAGAAATCAGAGATGAATATGTAGATCCAAGCGAGATTACAAGAAAAATTTCTGAAATGATTTTTGGGAATATATATACAACAAAAAAATTCCGTTATGAAAAGAAATATGACTTTGAATTTGATAAAAAAGTAGATGGTGTAAATTATGGTAATCCAGTTGGAGGAATGGAACTAGAGATCCTTACTATTGCAACAAGCGTAATAGATAAACAGGAACTTAGACTGATGACTGAATCTCAGAACAAGGTTCTTGTGGTACTTGAGGATACGGAATACTACAACTTCATAGAAAATGCTATGAAAATAGATAAGTTTGCAAGAAAGAAGAATATCCCACAACTTCCAAAATCAATGCAAGATATTATAAGAAGTAAACAAGACGATGCTGAGCATTTTAAAGAGGATGCCTTAGTGGAACTTAAAGAGGCTTTTATGAAAGCAAAGTTTTATATAAATGGAGATAGGACTACAGTAAAAGCTGGAACACCACAAGCTAAAATTGATGAAGCATTAGAGTATCTAGTTTCTAATGTATATAATAAACTTGACTTGATTACAAAAAATGCAGATTCAGATGAAGATATTTATAAGATTCTTGATGGAAGAGAAGATGATGGTATAATGCTAGGACTAGAGTCCAACAGAAAGGCAGCAACTGAGATTGAAACCTACCTAATAGCTCAAAACCAGCAACACCTTCCTACCAATATGGCAGATGTTCAGAAAAGATTCACATCTATTCCTTATGGATGGCGAGAAAGAGATGTTGCAGCTGTAGTTGCAAGATTAATCTATGAACAAAAAGTAATTGTTAAATACGGTGGAGAAACCATAAGAACAGATGATGAGAGGCTTCCAGAACTTTTATATAAGAGAAGTGAAATAGGGAAAACAAAGATTCAAAAACGTGAAATGATAAGTATTCAAAAGATAAAAGAGGCAAGAGACTTTTTAAGAGATTTCTTTGACCTTATGGATGTGCCAGAAGATGATGATGGACTTGTAGATTTTATTATTTCTAAATTTGAAAACCTAGAAGACCATTATGATGAATTACTTAATAAATATGAGGGCAATAACTATCCTGATAAAAAGAAAATAATTGAAGCAAAGGCTACTGTATCAGATCTTCTTTATGCAAAGACAGATAATATTGCCCTTGTAAACAAGCTTATTGATATGGAAGATGAGCTTGAAGATATGCAGGAAGATATGGAATCTATTGAAGACTTCTTTAAGTCACAAGTAGATACATTTGATGAAGCAACAAGACTGGAAAGTTTGCTTCGTTCAGACCTTGATTACCTTCAAAATGAAAGTGAAGTAAACGATGCACTTAATAAAATTAGACTTATAGTCAATATCAATCCTAAAAAAGACGATTTTGATTATAGGGATGTTCCAAAACTTAATGATTATATGAAGGTAGTGAGAGAAGGACATAATAGGCTTCTTTATGGCAAACGTGAAGAAATCCTTGAAATTGTAAGACAATGTATGGAAGAAATCCATAGGGGAGATAAAAATGATAGGATTATCGGCAATATAATTAAGAAAACTGATGATTTTTATACACAAAAGAAAAAGGAAATTGCTGAAACAGAAAGTCTTAGAATTCTTGATGGATTTATTCCTAGTCTTTGGTCTGAAAAGGATCAGGCAGTCAAAGATATAATTTCTATTGAAAAAAGTAATGCCGAAGCTGAAAGAAGACGTAATGATGAAGAAGGAAAGCAAAGTGGAGAAAATGATACTGTAAAAGAAACTGAAGTATCACCTGAGCCTGAAAAGAAAAAGCATATTAAGAAATTCTATAGGCAATCAATATTCCCTGCAAGAACTCTGGAAAGTGAAAGCGACATAAGAGAGTATCTAGAGACTATTGAAAAAAATCTTATGACACTCTTAGGAGATTGTGATGGTATAGAAATAAATTAAGAAAGGAAAGGTAGGATATGAATAAAACAGCGATAAAAAACTTTGCAATCTGGGCAAGAAGAGAACTTATCGAAAAAGTTACTAAGAAAGCAAAGATATATGGAATAGAAAAAGATAAAGAAATGAAGGAGATGGATACTGCTCTTAATGGGCAGGTCCTGACTTCTGATGATAAAAAAGCAAGAAGAATATTAATTGAAAAAATAGATAAAGATGGCTTTGATGAAACTATAGAAGAGGTTGCTTATACATGGTTTAACCGTTTTATTGCCATAAGATTTATGGAAGTAAATGGATATATACCTAGCCATATAAGAGTTTTCACTTCAGAAAATAATGAGTTTGAACCTCAGATTCTGTCAGAAGCTATACATATTGATTTAGCAGGGCTTGATAAGTCAAAGGTTCTAGAACTTTATAATGCTGGCAACAAGGAAGAGGAACTTTTTAATTATTTATTTATTACTCAATGTAATGCTTTAAACGAAGTTCTTCCAGGTATGTTTCAAAAGCTTAATGACTACACAGAGCTTCTTCTCCCAGATGGACTTTTAAGAGATGATTCTGTAATAGATGTAATGATAAGTGAAATACCTGAGGAAGACTGGAAAGAACAAGTTCAGATAATAGGATGGCTTTATCAGTATTATAATACGGAACCTAAAGATGAGGTGTTTAGTAGACCAAAAAGTGAAAAAATTCAAAAGGAAGATATTCCAGCAGCAACACAGCTTTTTACTCCTGATTGGATTGTAAGATATATGGTTGAAAATTCATTAGGGAGACTATGGATTGAAGGACATCCTGATGATGAATTGAAAGAGAATTGGAAATATTATATAGAAGAAGCAGAGCAGGAAAAAGAAGTTGAAGAGCAATTATCTAAAATAAGAAAAGAATATGAAGAAATTAAGCCAGAAGATATAAAATGTATTGATCCAGCTATAGGTTCAGGGCATATTGGAGCTTATCTTTTTGATGTTCTTATACAAATTTATGAATCTTATGGTTACAAGAGAAGGGATGCAGTAAGCTCTATATTGGAAAATAACATTTACGGTTTAGATATAGATGAAAGGGCAAGACAACTGGCATATTTTTCTTTAATGATGAAGGCAAGACAGTATGATAGAAGATTTTTAAGCAGAAGAAATATTCCTCAGCCTAAGATATATGCAATAGAGGAGAGTAACTTTTTTAAAACAGAGAATGGGAAAAACGTTATTGAATATTTTGCAAATGGAGATAATGATTTAAAGAAGGATATAGACTCCATTATAGAAGATATGACCGATGCAAAAGAATATGGCTCTATTACAGTAGTAAATCCAGTTAATTTTGAAGCTATTTATAGCAGGTTTAATGAAATCAGAAAAGATATGAGTATAAATATGTATGGTTTACTGGCATTAGAACATTTACTGCCACTTGTAGAACAGGCAGAAGTTTTATCTAGTAAATATGATGTGGTTGTAACTAATCCACCTTATATGGGAAGTTCAGGAATGAATCCTAAATTATCAAAATATGTAAATAAAAATTATAAGGATAGTAAATCAGATTTATTTGCTGTATTTATGGAGTCATGCAAAGAAATGACTAAAAACAATAAATTTCAAGCAATGATTACACAGCATTCTTGGATGTTTCTTTCAAGTTTTGAGAAATTAAGAAAAAAAATACAAAATATAGATATAGTGAATATGGCACATTTAGGACCAAGAGCTTTTGAAGAAATATCTGGTGAGGTTGTACAGACTACATCTTTTGTATTTAGAAATAAGTATGTTTCAAACTATAAGGGGACCTATATAAGACTCATAGAAGCTAATTCACAGGATACTAAAGAAAATATGTTTTTATCGGGTAATGAAAGATATTTTATATCACAAAATAACTTCAAAAATATCCCTGGAATTCCAATAGCCTATTGGGCGAGTGCCAATATAATTAAAGATTTTGAAATTGGAACTTTGATGGAAGAAATGTTAGACGTAAAACAGGGTTTAGCAACAGCCGATAATAATAGATTTTTAAGATTATGGCATGAAGTAACTCAGGAAAAATGTAAATTTGACTCAAAGAATGCAGAAGATTTAATTGAGAGCAAGAAAAAATGGATACCATATAATAAAGGTGGTCAAAGAAGACAATGGTATGGAAATTATGATTATATTGTGAACTGGGAAAATGATGGGGTTGAAATTAAAAATTTTAAAGATAGTAAAGGTAAGTTGAGGTCACGCCCACAAAACACAGGATATTATTTTAAAGAAGCTATTACATGGGGACTTATTACTTCAGGTGGGTTTAGCATAAGATACAGAACACCTGGGGGAATTCATGATGTCTCAGGGATGTCAGCTTTTTATAACGGAAAAGCTAATTTAAAATATATATTAGGCTTGATGGGAACATCTATATCAAACTATATTTTCAAGATGTTGAATCCAACTATTAATTTACAAGTTGGTGATTTTAAAAATTTTCCTGTAATTATAGATAAAAAATTAGAAAATATTGTAATTGAAAAAGTTGCCAAGTGTATATATCTTTCAAAACTTGATTGGGATATGCATGAGACTTCATGGGACTTTGAAAAGTCTCCATTACTTTCAAATAAGGTGGATGGCAGAGTCGAAACTGCTTATGAGAGTTATAAAGGTGAAGTAAATCAAAGATTTGCAAAACTTAAAGAAAATGAGGAAGAACTTAATCGTATATTTATAGGAATATATAATCTTAAAGATGAACTTACTCCTGAAGTATCAGATAGAGATATTACTGTTGCAAAAATCTTCGACAGTAAAAAAGATATAGATGAAGAAATAAAAGGCAACAAGTATGTAATGACTCGTGAAGATGTGGTGAAGAATTTCTTATCCTACTTTATTGGTTGTGCCATGGGAAGATATTCTCTAGATGAAGAAGGACTTGTATTTGCTGGTGGAGAGTTTGATTCATCAAAATATACTAGTTTCAGAGCAGTTGAAGATGGCATCCTTCCAATAACAGATCAAGAGTATTTTGAAGATGATATTGTAGAGTTATTTGTTGAATTCTTAAAAATTACATTTGGAGAAGAACATCTAAATGAAAACCTTGATTTTATAGCTTCAGAGCTGAAGGGTAAGAAGAGCGATAGTAGTAGGGAAAGAATAAGAAATTACTTCCTAAATGATTTCTATAAGGACCATTGCAAGATGTATCAAAAACTTCCTATTTACTGGCAATATGACTCAGGTAGAAATTCTGCTTGTAGAGGATTATTTTACCTCCATAGATACGATAAGGATATGTTTGCAAAAATAAGAATTAACTATGTTTTTGAAGTACAAGATAGGTATAAGCAAGAGCTTACAAGAATAGAAGATAGAATTGCAGAGTCAAGTGGTAGTCAAAAAATAGAACTTCAAAAGCGTGCAGATGTACTTAAAAAGAAAATTATTGAGTCTCAACAATTTGAAGAGAAAGTCCAGCATATAGCAGATTCCTATATAGAAATAGACCTAGATGACGGTGTAAAAGAAAATTATAAAATATTTAAGGATGTACTGTCCAAGATTAAATAGAGGAGGTGGCAGGTTTGGACTTAGAAGAAATTTTAAAAGATTTACAGAAAAGATTCAAGGAACCTTATCCTGAATTTTATAATAGGAGAATTATCTTTTGGATGGATAGGGATAGAGAATTTGAAGATGAAATTGATAATCTTGAAATTCCAGATGTAAAAACAATAAAAATGTCTGAAAATAATAAGTTCAGAGTAAAAAAACTACTATCCTTTGATGACCAGGAGTCAGACTTTCTTGTATACTGCCCTCTTATTTTCAATAAAAAAGAAGATAACTGGATAAATGATGTTATGAGATACAGTGAGGAATTTAGGGCGGATCTTATATCTATACAGATTGACGAAATGAATTTACCAGATAGCATTGCTATTAGAAAATCTATAAAAGTTTATAAGAAGTTCTTTAATGCTAAAGCAAGAAGAGAACTTATAAAGAAAAAGGCAAGTAGAATTGAAAATCCCGCACATTTAGAACTTGCTATTATGAGTGAGATTGCAGGATGTGAAATGCAGCCAGGACTTATTATCAGAGAAGTTTTGAAAGCAGGCATTGAAAATGATGAGAATGATATTTATCAGGAATTTATAAATTATGAAATAGATGAAACTTTCTGGAGAATGGTAGGACAAGGAACAGGTTATCAAGGTGAAGAAAAGAGCCTAGAAAATTTATCTATTCATATACTGCTTACTGCAGCTTCAAGAAATATAAATAAAGAAGCATTTATAGGACTTGATAATTTTATTTCCAGTCCACATGAAGCTTTTTGTTTTCAATTTGTCGAGGACTGGCTTAGAAATGCTAATGAGAAAAGGAGCATATATGAACTTGTCCGTTATGTAGAAAAAGAAATTCAACTTGATGAAAGACTGATGAATCTTGATATAGCTCATTTTGAGAGCAACGAAGCTTTTCCATGTGTTGATGAAATTATACTTATAAAGCTTATGACAAACATTAAAAATAATATCATAGATCCTGAAGAGATTTCAGATATATATGATAAAAGAAGAGTTGTAGCCTGGTATGAAAAGTTTAGTTCATATTATGAAGGTATTTATAACATGGGTAAAATGAAGGATTTCTATAATAAAAACCAAGCATCATTCCATATGACAAGTGCGAAGGAAGTTTGGAAATCCTATACAGATAAATTTTATTTAATGGATACCTATTATAGAAAATTTCAGAGGGCATATCAGAAAAGTCTTGAAAGTTCTAATATTAAGCTTGATGATTTGTTTAAATTTACTGTAGATAAGGCTGAAGGTATATATAAACATTGGTTTTTAGATAAACTTCTTACTAACTGGTCTAATGTTAGCGGTAGAGAGTTTGAAGAGTATGGAAAAATTTCTGAGATTAAACAGCAGGTTGACTTCTATGACAATAATATTAAAAATGCTAAGACAAAAGTCTATGTAATTATTTCAGATGCAATGCGTTATGAGGTGGCAAAAGAGCTTTCTATAGAATTAAAACAGGATATGCAATGTAAGATAGAAATTGATGATATGTCGGGGATATTCCCTACTATTACACCTTTTGGAATGGCTGCATTGCTTCCTAATAAGGGGCTTCAAACTGAAATTAGAAATAATAATCTCAAAGTTCTTATTGATGGCGAATCAACAGATATGCCTAATAGAGAAAAGGTTTTACAAAAGGCTAATAAGGATTCTAGAGTGCTTAAATATGACGATTTGATTCATATGAAGAGAGAAGAGAGAAAAGCTCAAGTAAAAGGTATGGAAGTTGTTTATATATATCATGATCAAATAGATGCAGCCAGCCATACATCAGATTCTAGAGTTTTCTCTGCCTGTGATAAGGCTATAGATGAAATTAAGAATCTGGTTAGAATTCTTGTGCATGAGTTTTCAGCTGTAAATATAATGATTACCTCAGATCATGGTTTCCTCTATACTTATGAAGAGTTTACTGAGGATGATAAGGTATCTAAAGAAGGCTTTGAAGGTGTTGTTGATTATGGTAGAAGGTATGCAATAATGGACAAATCCGCTAATCCAAGTTTCTTGATGCCTATAAAATTTGTTGATGAAGGATCGGGGCTTAAAGGATTTGCACCGAAACATAATATCCGTATTAAAAAACAAGGTGGAGGAATTAACTTTGTTCATGGAGGAATCTCACTTCAGGAAATGGTTGTTCCACTAATTAGATACAGACATTTAAGAAATGATAATAAAGAATATCAGAGAAACAGGAGTAAATATGATGTTAAACCTGTGGAACTTAATATTCTTTCAACAGGAAGAAAAATAAGCAATATGATATTCAATCTGTCTTTCTATCAAAGTGAAATGCTTTCAGTAAATAGAGAAGCCGCTAATTTCCTTCTTTATTTTATTGATGAATATGGAGAAAAAGTTTCTGATGAAGTCCGTATTATAGCTGATAAGAATACTGATAATGAGCAGGATAGAGTATTTAATGTAACATTCAACTTGAAAGCTGGAAAATATGATAATAAAAAGACTTATAACCTTGTTATCTATGAAGAGTCAGGTCAGATTCTTCCAAAGAAGATTGAGTTTGTAATAGATATTCCCTTTGCCACAGGTGAATATGATTTCTTTAGTTAAGGGGGGTGACTAGGTATGGAAGATGTAAGTTCAAGAACTGAAATAAAACAAAAACTTAGAGAAAATTTTGATGGAAAAATAGTAGCAAAAGATTTGACTAAAAAAATCAAAGAAGGGGCTAATGTTCCTGTATATGTTCTTGAGTTTTTGCTTGGGCAGTATTGTAGTAGTGATGATGAAGAAATTATTGAAAAGGGTATAGGAACAGTTAAAAAGATTCTTTCGGATAACTTTGTTAGACCTGATGAAGCTCAGAAAATACTTTCTATATTAAGAGAAAAAGGTAGCTTTTCCATTATAGATAAGGTAACAGTAAAACTAAACATAAGAAAAAATAGGTATGAAGCGGAGTTTTCAAACCTAGGACTTAGTGATATTCCAGTACCAGAAGAATATCCAACAAGATATGATAGGCTTCTTTGTGGTGGTATATGGTGTATGATTCAACTTGATTATGATTATGATGAGAATGAGCAGAACAAAAATCCTATTAGCATTACAAGGCTTACACCTATTCAAATGCCACAGGTGGATATAAAAGAGCTTAAAGAAGGTAGAAGCAAATTTACAAAAGAAGAATGGATAGATGTTATGCTTCGTTCTATTGGTATGGAGCCTGATGAATTTGAAGAAAGAGAAAAATGGTTGTTGCTTACAAGATTAATTCCACTTGTGGAAAATAATTTTAATCTATGTGAATTGGGTCCCAGAAGTACAGGGAAATCTCATATTTATAAGGAGATTTCCCCTAATAGTATTCTTGTGTCTGGAGGACAGACTACTGTTGCAAATTTGTTTTACAATATGGGAAGAAAGACAATCGGTCTTGTAGGGCTTTGGGATTGTGTAGCATTTGATGAAGTTGCAGGAATAAAATTCAAAGATAATGATGGTATACAGATTATGAAAGACTATATGGCATCAGGCTCTTTTGCAAGGGGAAAAGAAGAAAAAGCCGCATCAGCTTCAATGGTATTTGTAGGTAATATTAATCAAAGTGTAGATGTACTTTTGAAAACTTCCAGCCTGTTTGATCCATTTCCAGAGGAAATGGCAATAGATACAGCTTTTCTTGATAGAATGCATTGTTATCTTCCAGGTTGGGAGATTCCTAAATTTAGACCTGAGCATTTTACAAATGATTATGGGTTTATAACTGACTATCTTTCTGAATTCTTGAGGGAACTTCGCAAGGATCAGTATGGAGATAGCTTAGACAAGCATTTTAGATTAGGCAAGAATCTCAATCAAAGAGATACTATTGCAGTTAGAAAAATGGTTAATGGATATTTGAAAATTGTATATCCACATGGTGAATTTACAAAAGATGATCTTGAAGAAATACTATGTTTATCTCTTGAGATGAGAAGAAGAGTGAAGGAGCAACTAAAGAAAATAGGCGGTATGGAATTTTATGATGTGAACTTCTCATATATAGATTTAGATACTTTTGAGGAAAAATATGTAGGTGTTCCTGAACAGGGAGCTGATAAACTAATTCCTGATGGTATGCTAAATCCAGGACAAGTTTATACAATTGCTAGTGGAGGAAATGGAATGATTGGTTGCTATAGATTGGAGTCTCAAATGCTTCCTGGTAATGGAAAACTTGATAGAACAGGACTTGGGACTAATCGTGAAGCTAAGGAAGCAAGTAATACAGCCTTTAATTATCTAAAAGCCAATGGTAATAGGATTAGTGCTTCAATAAGTACAACTACAAAAGATTATATTATAAATTATCAAGATTTACAGGGTATAGGAATGACAGGGGAGTTGGCTCTTCCTACTCTAATTGCATTATGCTCAATTGCACTTGGAAAACCTGTTATAAGCAATCTAGCGGTGCTTGGAGAAATAAGTATTGGTGGAAGTATTATGAAGGTTACAGAAATTGCAGATAGTCTTCAAGTTGCTCTTGATAGTGGAGCAAAGAAAGTACTAATACCTAGTACGTCTTTTGTGGATTTTGGAACAGTTCCTGCAGAACTTATGAGTTCATTTCAGATAATCCCTTATCAAAGTGCAGAGGATGCTGTATTTAAAGCCTTGGGAGTGGAGTGATTCTATACATTTCAGTAGTAAATTAACTGTTATAAAAATTTTAAAGGAGATGATTTAGCTTTATGATTTTTACTGAAGAACAATTAAGAAGCTATGCCAAGCCACTTAGTGAAACTGAAGAAAATCAGTGTAAAAATGCTATAAGAATGGTATCAAATGCCTTAAAAGATTTAGGGCTTAAGGAAAACGAAATGGACACTTTATACGGTGCATCAACTGCTTATGAAATTAGAATGACTGGTGGTGCTACAGGATACGATATTAAATTATTTTTGCAAGGTTCTTATGCAAACAATACCAATGTAAGGGGACATAGTGATATTGATATTGCAGTGGTACAGGAAGATACATTTCGACCTGCATACAGATTAAATGTATCTGGAGCAGACTATGGATTTACAAATGCAACTCCCAGGATAAAAAGTTTTAAAGATGAAGTTGAAGATATATTAAGAAATTACTTTGGCAAAGATGTTGAAAGAAAAAATAAATCAATAAAAATTAATGGGAATTCATACAGAAAGGATACCGATAGTGTACCATCAATGAGACATAGAGACTATAGGCAAGATTATACATTTGATAAAGAAAACTATATCGGTGGTATTTTAATAAAAGCTGATGATGGCCAAGAAATAATTAATTATCCAGAGCAACACATAAAAAATGGAGTAGAAAAAAACAATGATACTAATTATTATTTTAAAAAAATGGTAAGAGTTGCGAAAGAATTAAGATATCAGATGAAAGATTTAGGATATTCATATGCTCAAAAAGCAAGTTCTTTTGGAGTAGAATGTTTGTTGTGGAATATTCCTAATAAATATTTTACCAAATACTCTACTTATTGTTATGTATTTGATGATATTGTTAAATATCTATATGATAATAGATTTAGTCTTCTTGATTTTATGGAGGTAAATAATATAAAAAAATTATGCGATGACTCTTTAGATAGACGAGATATATATAAAGGATTTATTGAAGAGTTGAAAGGTTTTTATAAATATGAAATCTAAAATGAATTACTTATTAAAGTTATCAGCAATAGTTTGCGGTGTTATCTTCCTAATTTTAAAATATTTAAAAGGATCAGGTTCATTGTTAGATAATTGGGAGCTAATTACAGAGGCGGCAGGATATAGTGCTATATTCACTTTGGTATATGAAAAATTCATTTGGAGAATAGACCCTTTAATTAAAATACCTAAATTAGAAAAAGAATATGATGGAATAATAAAATATGAATTTAATGGGTCCCGAGGAACTAAGAATGTAGATATAGAGATTTCCCAAACATTAACTACTATAAATATTTCAATAAAAAGTAATGAAATTACAAGTAATAGTATAACAAGTGAGTTAATAGAAGAAAACAATCAATTCGTACTATACTATACCTATATTACCCATCCAAAGAATGAATTTAGTGATATTAATCCAATTCAATATGGTACTAGCAAGCTTTTAGTTGATAATAAGGATGAATTTCATGGAATATATTGGACAACTAGTAAGACTAAAGGAGATATTTATTTTAAATCAAAGTAAAAAAAGAGGTTGGGCATTTTTACCTCTCGACCTCTTTCTCCAAATAATTATCATAGTTTTTCTTATACTGATATAATATATCTTGCTCTTGACGAGACTGATTGAGTTTCTCAATAAGAGACTCTTTTTTTATATGAAGATTTTCAAGGTCTTCATATATCTTTGTAATTGCGATTTTACTCAGCCTTATTTATATATTTTCTAGTTAACATATTTTGAATTTTTATCAATTCTCTTGAGATATCATCATTTTCCTTTTTCAAATCCTCAATATCTTCCCTATAGATTATTCCGGTAATATTTAATCTCTTTGCAATCTGATTAAGGTTACTAGAATTCTTCCCTATTAGAGTTTGTATTCTTCTAAAAACATCCATATCAATTACAAAGATAGGAGCTTCAAGAACACTTTTTCTGATAAAATGAGCCATTGATTTTGATTTACTGAGTTCAAGCTTTTTCATAAAAAGTTCTTTTTCTTCCTTGGTTAATTTGATTTCAATTCTTTCATTTCTATACCTATTTGTCATATAAATCCTCCTTTTATTTTTATTTTTGAACAGGGTATTAGGGGTGTCCCCTAAATCATTCCGATAGGAACAAGTAGAAAATTGGATAAAAAGAAGCGAACCTAAAAGGGTTCGCTTCATCAATTTTCTCGTAAGTGTCCGTACACTTACTGTGCTTGCTCATTAAAGTTTTTAAAAGCAGGTATTAAGCTAAGTATTTAATTTATATTCTAATATTACCGCACTTTGGAAGAAATGTCAGCGTGGATTAGCCGCTTTTTCTGTGTCCATTTTTTATTTAACCTTTTCAAAAACTTTTTAAAATAGCGAATCAAGATGGTCATATTTTCACTGTTATATATAGACCAGCTAGTTAAAGTCAACAGTTTTTAAAAATATTTTATAATTATGTTTTTTCGTATAGCAAATAAACCATCAAATATACACGAATTTTTGATGGCTTATATGGAAAAATAGTTCATATTAGCCGTTAGGCTATATTAGGTAGACTTTTGTTTTCTAGATACATCTTACAGTGCAATTTAGGGTTACGTACTTCATATGGTTTTTGGTTGCGTAGCACAGAAAAAATATAGTTCATTAGCTTATGCATAATGGCAACTAGTCCAACTTTTTTGCTTTTACCATTCATATTATTTTTATAATAATTAAGCAAAACAGGGTTTATTGCCTCAGAATTACGCTTAGTTCTAATTGAA
>NZ_FQWX01000011.1 GCF_900129815.1 Asaccharospora irregularis DSM 2635 | reverse complement strand
CCATTATCAGCGCCGCTTGCTTTAAAATATCATTTTCCATTTTTAATTGTTGATTTTCTTTTCTAAGTTTTATTAATTCATCTTCTTCTTCAGTTCTATTATCTTTAGCCTTAAACGAACCTGAGCCATTATAGTCGCTAACCCACTTATTCACAGTAGATCTAGCCACCTTATATTCTTTTACTATTTCATTAGGGCTTTTACCATTATTAACTAAAGTTACTATTTGCTTTTTAAACTCATAATTATATCTTTTAGACATGATAGACCTCCAATTTCCTTTTATCTATTATATCATGTCCGAATTTTTATTGTATAATTAAGTGTAACCTATCCAGTATGGTATGGCTCTAAAATAACTACTAATTCCATCGAATCCAATATTTTGTTTTTTATTTCAGGCATATTGTATTTTAAAAAACGCATTACTAAATCTGCATTATGAACAATAATTGTTTTATTACCTAAAAAATTTTTAAAATGAAAAGATATATCCTGTAAACTACCTGTACTTTCAAATAATTCTATACTCCCCTCATCTACCTTTACTGCTCCTACACCTATTATCTCTGACTTTTTTGGATCTAGTTCACTAGCTTCTATATCTAAAAAAACTATATTATCCAATATACTAAACATATTATCTTCTTTTTTTACATATACAGGACAATCCATAATTTATCTCCTTCTAATTTCTTTTAAACTATCATCTCTTTATATATTAACTTTACTATTAGAATTTTTAAAGTAAAATATGTGAATAATCTTAAGTGTAACTATTAAAAATATATTTAAAATACAAAGTACTTAAAATAAATCTTTGAGAGGTGATTTTGTGAAAAAGAGTAATACGAGAAACTATATCATAATAACTATTTTTACCTTAATGTTTGCAGTACTTGTAAGTACTAATTTTGACTTGCTAAGCAAATCAAAAACATTAATTTTCAATCCAAAACTTAGTACCCAAGAGTACAATTGGTATTTTAACCCTAGGGATGATGGCAAACAACCTGAGCCAATAAAGGAGGCTAATTTCTTTAAAAAGTACAACGCATACTATGTCGGTGATCCTAAAGAAAAAGTTTTATACTTATCTTTTGATGCTGGATATGAAAGCGGAAATACAGAAAAGATATTAGATACATTAAAAAAACATAATGCTCCTGCGCAGTTTTTTGTAGTCGAAAGCTACATAAAAAATAACCCTGAAATTATAAAACGTATGGAAAAAGAAGGACATCTAGTTTGTAATCATTCTAAAAATCATCCTTCTATGGCTAAAATAGTAGACTTTGAAAAATTTAAATCTGAAATTTCTTCTGTAGAGAATACCTATAAAAAGGTTACTGGAAAAAATATGCCTAAATATTTCAGACCTCCTATGGGAAAATTTAGTGAACAATCCTTAAAATATACTCAAGACTTAGGGTATAGCTCTATATTTTGGAGCTTTGCTTATGTAGACTGGTATGAAAACCAACAACCTACAGCTGAATATGCAAAAGAAAAAATTTACTCTAGAACGCATCCTGGTGCTATAGTTTTATTGCACCCAAATTCTAAGACTAATACGGAAATACTTGATGATGTTTTAACTCACTGGACTAAAGAAGGATACAAGCTTAAAACACTAGATTATCTAACAAAAAATAAATAGTTTATAAGGTATTATCTCAAATCAAACAATTAAAGGATAAGTTAAAGTCAATCACTTATCCTTTAATTGTAAAATTGTATATCTACAAAACTTCATGCATCTATAAGTAAATTTTTCCCAGCAAAATTTACTGTCCAGTACGGTTTGTATATGGTTTTGACTTCTTTTATACTAATATCCTGTATTTCTATTTTATCTGAATTTTTAAGTACACCACCTTTTCCCAAAAAATTAATTATTTGATTTTTTACAATTTCTATAACATAGTCATCTTTAGTTCTAGCCTTTCTTATACAACTTTTAGCTATATACCTCTTCCCTGTTATAGGAGGGCTTTCTATAGACTCAGAGTATCCATTATATGTATTTACAAGCATTATTATATTGTGCTTTTTTATACTATTTCTAAAGCAATTACTACTCTTTGACCTGCTAATTATTTCATAATTTAGAACCTTAAACTCTATATACTCTAGTTCTACATCTCTTATCCTTTTATTGAACTGAGATATTTTGCTCATTATAGGTACCTTTTTTGAAAAATACTTAATAGCTTCGTTTCTTTTTATTTTTATTTCTATAGCTTCAACTAACATGATTTTCCCCTCCTCTGATGAATTTCATCTTATAGTAAATTATATTAAATATATATCCATATTCATGTATGTACAATTAAAAAATGCATATCATAAATATTATATTTTTATTAAATATTAAATTTACATGGAGGTGTTTTCATGCCAAACTCTATAACTCATTATCTATTTGCAATGGATTGTTTAGATAATTTGCAGATAAAATCAGTAAAAGATATTATATCTAAGAATATGGACTTGTATATACTGGGATGCCAGGGCCCAAACTTTTTTACATACTATAGCTATATGCCGATTATATCTAAAAATAATATAGGAAATATGAGCGAGCTTATACATCGGAGAAATATAAATATTTTTTTGAAGAGGATGCTTTCCTATTCCACAAACAACAGTTATATAAAACATATATTTGATGACTCTAATTTTCATGAAATAACAATGTCTTATATATATGGTTTTTTATCACACTATATATTAGACAGGTCTATGCATCCGTATATATACAGTTTGCAATTTAACCTTAGAGATCAATATAAACTAAAATCTCCAAGGCTTTTGCATAAAAGTATTGAAACCCATATAGACTCTCTGCTCCTAAATAAATTTAAAAACCTAAAGCCATCACAATTTAATAAGCACACAGATATTAATCTTTCAAAAGATGAATTAATTATTATATGTGATATGTATAAATTTCTACTAAAAAGTGTATTCAATAAATCAATACTCTACGATGACGTAATTAAATGCATAGAAACATTTAAAAAAACAGAACAGTTGTTAAACTCAAGAGGTAATTTCTATTCTAGATTTTACCTTCTTATGAAAAAACGACTTTCTAAAAATAGTTATATAGACGGTAAAATCTACGCTGAACATAAGTATTGTGTAAATGATCTATTAAATGAAAATAAAAATACCTGGGAAAATCCATTTGATAATACTAAATCATCTTGTTCTCTATTAGAAATCTACGACAATAGTATAGGGTCATACTTAAAGCTAATAGAAACATTAGATTTATATCTATCAAATAAAAAAAGTATGATAGAATTACTCCTTGAGTTTAATGATAGATCATTTTTAACCGATCAAGATTGGAATATAAAATATATTAATATATAAAATTATAATTTAATAATTTTAGACTTATATGGCAAGAATAAATTAATAAAAATTTATCTTCTAAGGACTGATCATCATATGTTAAAAAAAATACTTTTTATTTTTATTACTGCTTTTTTACTAGTTGGCTTTTCATTTATAAATAATAATGATACTATCGCTACTATGTCAAATAGTATGTCCCTAAGAAAAAATACTGGTGCTAATAAAAGTTCACCTGATATAATATCTGTTTCACCATCAAAATGTCAACAGTATATAATCAGAAAGCCATCTATCCATATTAAGTATAAAGATGAAGACGGCATAGATACTTCATCTATAAAACTATTTGTCAACTATAAAGATGTCACTAAAGACTGTAAAATAACAAATGAAAAAATCCTATACACTCCAACAAAAAAATTTAAAAGAGGGAGTCAGATAGTAAAGTTCGAGGTTAGTGATGTTCTTAAAAATAAAAAAAGCTTTGAGTGGTACTTTACAGTTGGTACGCCTATTTATAATCATTATCGTGGTCTTTTACATGCTCATACCAGTGCAAGCGATGGCCATGGTACTTACTCGGATGCTTATTATATGGCACGAGAAAAAGCTAAATTGGATTTTTTTGCAATTACAGAACACTCTAATATGCTAGATAATTACCTAGATTGCTCTCTAGAAGATGCATCTGCAAGTTCTGAGTGGAACGACCTAATCAAAACTAGAAATAAATTTATACTAAATGAAAATTTTATAGCTTTAAGTGGATTTGAAATGACATATCCACATCATGTTCAAGATAATGTTGGCCATATAAATATATTTAATTCGAATGGATTTACATGTTCAGAACACCCAGATATGAATTTAGATAATTTTTACAAGTTGATATATAATCAAGATGGATTAATAGGTCAATTCAACCACCCGTGCGATGAATTTGGAACCTTTAATGATTTCAAGTATTCACCTTATGGTGATTCTGTAATCTCTTTGTTGGAAGTTGGAAATGGGTATAATCCAGATATAACTAAAAACAGGAAAGCCCATGATATGTATCAATATGCTTTAGACAAAGGTTGGCATCTAGCACCTACTTGTGGTCAAGATAATCACAGGATTGACTTTGGAGTCGCAAATGAATTTAGAACAGTTGTTTTGTCTACTGATTTGAGCAAAGATGCTATTTATGATTCTTTTAAAAAAATGAGAGTATACTCTACAGAAGATAAAAATATTAAAATAGACTATACTATAAACGATCTTCCCATAGGATCTACACTAAGAAATCCTTCAAAGCTTAATTTTTCTATATGTGCAATAGACAAAGATTATAATGATAAAGTCAAAGAAATACAGGTTATAAGCAATAAGGGCGAGATTGTAAAACGAAAAAAATATAACTCAAACCTCGCAAAATTAGAATTTACCTTAAAACCTGAAAAAAATAAATTTTATTATGTCAAAGTTATTCAAAATTTAAATAAGACCTCACTGAGCGCACCTATTTGGATAAAATAATAAATTAGCCCTAAAATTGATTACTTTCAATTTTAGGGCTAATCATTATTTATTATACCTAGACAAAGTTATCCAATCACTTTCTTTTTTATACCCTACACAATCATATATTTCTTTGTAATCCATACCATCATAAAATACACAAGGTCTTTTACCTTCGTCAATCAATTCTTTACTCAAAATATAAACCAAGTATTTAGACAATTTTACTCCCTTTTCATTATCACAAAATCCTAAATCTACCAACTCAGCTAAAAAACTAGTTTCTATTCCTGTTGAAACAGTAGTTATTATTTTGCCTTCTTCCTCTATAAAATAAACTCTGATTTTTCCATCTTCTAATTCAAGCTTTTTTTCCTCTATTGATTTTAACCCCATACTTCTACCTAGACCACCTAAAAAAATATATATACTTTCTATATCTTTGGCAGAGGCTCTTTTTATTTTATATTTACTAATATCTCCAAACTCTATATTTCTCGCTTCCTTTAATGTACAAAAACTTCTTTCTTTTTTATATTTAAGACTGTCATATCTCTCTAACAACCTATCGATTACACTTTTTTTGCCATCTATAATACTTACATTTAAACCTTCTATATGACATATCAACTCATCTATATCAAAATCATTTTTATAGCTATATATTGTTAACTTAGAATGCCTCTTTAAAATTACTGAAGTTATATCATTATCCTCAAGTTGCAACCATACACTTTGAAATTTATTGTTAAATCCATAGTTTTCTACATACCCTATTATAAATAAGTTTATAATCTCTTCATAAGATACATATTCCCAAAAACTTTTTTCTAAAAGATTATCTATTTTTACAATCAAAGTAGCTTCCTCCCTACATTATTAATAGCAAAATATTATTTTTGATTTCAGATATGATTTATAAAGTAGTAGCATTTATTTCATTATATAATCATTTTTTACCAAAGTCTTGTATTATTTCTCTAATATTAAATCCTTTTGAATAAGTATAGGAATTTGTACCTCAGTTATAAATTCATCAACTATTCCGGTCTCATGTATATCAATTTTATATATCTCTATAGGCTTTCCTTTTATTTTATAATTATTGTCATCTATAAACTTTAACATCCTCTTAATATGTTTTCTATTATCGTTATTACTTCCCTTATAGTTTAATGTCACAAAATATCCACCCTCAACAACTATATTGTATATATCTTCATCGTCTTCTAAAAAACAAAATACAGATTCAAATTCATTGAATACATCTCTTTTAATTGCCTCAATCGAAAAAAAAGAACCTATATTATTATTTCCTAAAATATTGAATCTATCTTCATATTCTTTTTGTAATTTTTGAATTAAAAAATCAAAGTCTTCATCTCTTTTTATATTTCCGTTTAACTTTATAGCCTTTCTCTTGTCTATATGTACTATTCTTATTTCTCCTAAGTTAGTATGTTCTACTACTTGTTTTATTGAACCTAGTCTTTTTATTATATTCTTCTTATGCTCTATAAGTTCTTCTATTTTTTGATCTATAAGCTTTATCTCCTCATTTAGTATCCTATTAGTCGATACTATGCTCCTATCGTCCAAATATTCTTTAATCTTTTTCATTGGGAAATTTAGGCTTCTAAGTTCTTTTATTAAATTTAGTCTCCATATGTCAGATATACTATACATCCTATATCCATTTGAATCTCTAAATGGTTTTATTATACCTAATTCCTCGTAATACATTAAGGAGTCTCTTCCTATTCCATAAATTTTTGATATTTCTCCAATTTTATAATAGTCTTTCATTGTAACCTCCTGATTTGAACCACTTATCCTTCAACATCTTCTACTCTAATATTATACCACAGGCGTATAATTGAACCTCTTTTTAAATTTTTTTATATTAATTGTTGACATTAGTATTATACCAAGGTTTATTATTTTTATTGAGGGAGTGATATAAATGGACAACAATATGTCGATTAACGAAAATTTAAGTTTGGGTAAAAGATTTATAAAATTTTTAGCGCCATCAGTGGTAGCAATGTGGATTTTCTCGCTATACACAATGGTTGATGGTATATTCGTAAGTAAGGGTGCTGGTGAATTGGCTCTTGCTGCAGTTAATATATCTATGCCCTTTATTAACTTTGTCTTTGCTACATCATTATTATTTTCAACAGGTGCATCAACTATAATAGCAATTTACTTAGGAAAAAAAGATATAAAATCAGCAAATGAAGCTTTTTCTTTAAATATAGCTACTATAACTATTTTGTCAGTTTTAATAGCATTGTTTTCGCTTTTAAACCTTGATAAAATAGCTATTTTCCTAGGGGCTACAGACTCTACATTTGAAATGATTAAGGATTATCTGAGTATAATTATATTATTCAACGGTTTCTTTATGGTGTCTTATTCTCTAGAGGTAATTGTAAAAACAGATGGGTTCCCATTCCTTGCAACTATTGGTGTCATAATATCTGCATTGGCTAATATAGCTTTAGACTACTTTTTCGTAATTGTGTTTGGTTGGGGCGTTAAAGGTGCAGCTATAGCAACGGGATTATCTCAAGTATTTTCTACTATTTTTTTCTTAGTACATTTTTTCAAAAAAAATTCTACGCTTAATTTTTCAAAATTCAAAATTAATTTTAAAGATTTAAAAAGAATTATATGTATAGGATTCCCAGATTCTATAACAGAATTAAGCGGAGGAATAGTAATTATGCTTTTCAACCAAAGTCTTTTAAAACACATTGGGGAAAGTGCTATAATCTCATATAGTGTTATATGCTATATAAATACACTAGTCCTTATGACTATGATAGGTATAACTCAGGGAATGCAACCTCTTTCTAGTTTTTATTATGGACGAGAGAATCTATATAATGTAAAAAAATTGCTAAAAATGGGTCTAAAAGCCGTAACATTTGCTTCAATTTTAACATTTATAATTTGTATGGTATTCACTAAACCTATAGTTTTTCTTTTCATAAACCCTATGGAAACAGAGCTATTTAAATACTCACTACACGTTTTTAGATTATTCTCTGTATCGTTTTTATTTTTAGGATACAATGTAATAATATCTGGTTTTTTCGCTTCAATAGAAAAACCAATACTATCTACTATAATATCTTTATCAAGAGGATTAGTGGTTATATCTATTAGCTTATTTGCTATGATTTTTATATTCGGAGGAGAAGGTATCTGGATAAGTACAGGAGTTTCTGAATTTATATGTATATTCATATCTCTTGTATTTTTAAAATCTAATCCTCTCCATGTTAAATCTAGTAATAAATCTAATAATGAATCTAATAATGAAAAACTTCAAGCCTTAAATAATTAATATTAACACCAAATAAATAGATTTAATTAATAAATCTAAAAAATAATGTAGTCAAATTTGACTACATTATTTTTTAGATTACTCTATTATTAAATGAGCATATCCATTGTCTACAACCTTACCTTTCTCAGTAAATGTTATAGGGCTTTTAAATATAGGTCCATTTATTACAAATGTGTGATATTCTCCATTTTCACCACATATATCCGCATCTGTTTCTTTTATTTTTAAAACAAGTTCTTCAGTAAGTTTTTTGCCTAAAAATTTGTGATCTAGATATTTTAAATTTACAGTTTTTATTACAGTTGTAAATCCTGTGTCTATAAATTCATATACTAATTTTTCCCTATTTTCTTTCCAAAGAGGAAATTTAGCTTTTATACCTACTGAAGTACATCTATCTATGTCCCAGTTCATATGCTCTTGTATATCTATATCTCCATAAGCGCATATAGTAGCTCCTAGTTCTTTTGCTTTGTGCAATGCCTCTTCAAATTTCGTCTCATACTCACTTACATTACATTCCACAGTTATTAACGGTATACTTAAACTCTCGCTCACTTTTAACAGCAATCCTTTTGTAAGACCATGCGTCCAAGACTTATCTTCTTCTTTCTTTATTGTAGTCAAAAGCGCCACTGGAATATAACCTAACTTTATCATTCTATATAAAGCTAAAATACTGTCTTTACCTCCACTAAAAGACATAACAAATTTTTCATTTATCAAATTCTGTACTCCTCTCTTCTTTTGTTATTATGTACTTGCCTAATTAACTATAAAAAAAGTCCCTATAACTAAAAGTATAACTCCTATGTACTTATACAAATGCATCTGAATTTGGCTTGTAAACAGGGCATCAATTAAAAATCCCACCAAAATTTGTGAAACAACTATCAATGTAAGTGTATTTGATACCCCTAAATTAGGGATTGCCTTTACTGTAAAGTATATTATACAACCTCCAAATATTCCACCCAATAATAGCTTGGGGCTTATATCTTTTAATGATAATAAATCATTGAAGTCCCCAATCAATAGTATGCTCATCAAAAAAAATATAGCTCCTATAACCAAGCTTATAAAGGTTGTAATCATAGGAGTTGTATTCTTACCTAATTCACCATTTATAAATGCTTCTAGAGCAGTTGACCCTCCTGCTAACAGCGCAAAAACAACACTCATTAACTTTGACACAAACACACCTCCAATACTCATTAATAAAGACTATGATACAACCCCTTTATTAATTACCTATAATAAATTAAAAGCCCCTAAACAAATGATTTAAAACCATAATGTAAGGGGCTTTTTGTATATATAATTTTATCTATCTATATACACTTATCTATCTATATACACTAGTATCTATATGTCTTTTATAAACCTGTTTTCCATTTTTATCATACCCTAGCAAATATGCATTTGCAACTCTACCACTAACATAACTTTTAGCCTCATAAGTTATCCCTTTTGTTGCATTCTTATTTGACCAAAATTCAATATATAACCTTCCTGATGATGTATACGCATTTATTACTAATGGATAATCATAGGTATTTATAAACTTATAATCAATGCTTCCACTTGCTAAAGTAGCATCTAATCCTCTTGGTACATAGCTGACTGGTTTTGAATGGTTGCTTCTCTCTGAAGGAAGTATACCTGCTTTTAATTGTGCATTGTACATAGTTGAAGAAACCTGACAAACACCTCCACCCAGTCCACTCTTTAATTGACCGTTTACTATAACTGGTGCACTTCTATATCCATTCTCCGCTGTAGTTGGTCCTATAGTATCTTCATATGAAAATTCCTCTCCAGGCATTATCAATAAGTTATCTAACTTACTTGATGCATTTTGTATGTTACTACCACGTGCCCCTCCTGTACCATAACCTGTAAAATAACTAGATATTTTTGTGTCTATACATTTTAAATCTTCAATATCTATATTAGGTGAGGTTTTAGAGTAATCTGCAACAACCTTTAAATTATTATTATCAAAATCAATATTTTCTAAAATATCCTTAATACCTAATATTAACTGTTTTTCATTTAAAGCTATGCCATCCTTCCCTTCTATAAGCTTTATACTACTACCATCTATCTTAACTTTTGGCTCAGTACTTTTATTATTGGTTTTAGTTGCTATATATTTTACTTCTTTATTTAGATTATCATTGTTTAGATGTAACTCTAGCTTATAATCTGTCTTTACATCTAACAAAATTATTCCAAATTCTTTTAAAATATTTCCACTATGCGTAGTAAGTTGCTTACATAAGTCTTTTTTATTACTTTTTTCCAATAAATTTCCTACAGTTATATAGTAATTCTCACCCCCTGCTTCTACACATATTTTTTTATCCTTTATTTTACTTTCAGCATCATCAAGAAATTTATACAACTCTTTTTCATTTAATTTTGCTACACTCTGATTATAAAATGATATATTTGGATATACTAGGCCTCTGTATTTTAATATAGTTAAAAACATAACCATAAATAAAAACATCAAAGCCACAATTGCTGCCAAAAGTTTTACTTTTCTTTTGCTAGAGTCCAATTCTACATCTGAATCTACATCCACATCTAAGTCTATATCTTCGTCCATTATATCTCCACCTTACTTTCTTTTAGTCAATAAATCTTATTAATTTAAATAAATATATATTCAACTAAATAGGTGACAGTATTGTAATACATATAAGTCTAAGAATTTATCAATCAGATTGATTTGTTAATACAACTGATTTATGGTAATATATTTTAATAGCAAATCGACTAAATAATATTATTGAAAATAGGTGATAACTTTGACAAAATTTAAATATTCATTTGATAATAAAAGATACCATACTTGGAATTACTATCTAAGAAATACATTCGGTGAAAAGGTATTTAAAGTGTCCATAAATGCAGGATTCACCTGCCCCAATATAGATGGAACAATAACTTCTGGTGGATGTACTTATTGCAGTAAAGAGGGCTCTGGCGATTTTGCTGGAAATCCTAAAGATAATTTAGTAAAACAGTTTTATGATATAAAAGAAATGATGCATAAAAAATGGCAAAATGCAAAATACATAGGATATTTTCAAGCCTATACAAATACTTATGCTCCTCTTGAAGTTCTTAAGGAAAAGTATGAAACTATCTTAGAACTTGATGATGTTATAGGCCTTTCTATATCTACAAGACCTGACTGTCTTGAAGACGATGTAGTTGAGTATCTGGGACAGCTAAACAAAAGAACAAACCTATGGGTAGAACTTGGTCTTCAAACCATACATGATTCTACATCTAAGATAATAAATAGAGGTCATGATTATAATACTTTTCTTGAAGGTTTGGAAAAATTAAAATCAAAAAATATCAAGACTGTTGTTCACATAATAAACGGTCTTCCTGGAGAAGACTATGAGATGATGATGGAAACTGCTAGAGCCGTAGCTAAAATGGATGTCGACGGCATAAAAATACATCTACTCCATGTAATAAAAGGTACTCCTATGGAAAAAATGTTAGAAAAAGGGATGATGAAACTAATGACACAAGATGAGTACGTAAATTTAGTTTGTGATCAATTAGAAATTCTTCCTGAAAATATGATAGTCCATAGGTTAACCGGTGATGGAAAAAGAGATGAATTAGTAGGACCTCTTTGGAGCCTAAAAAAGTGGGAAGTTCTCAATCAGATTGATGATACTCTAAAGGCTCGAAATTCTTATCAGGGTTGTAAATTTGAGCTATAATCTTTTTGAACTATAATAAGAGCCTATCTTGAGTAATTTATACTTTGAGATAGGCTCTTATTTCTATGTAATTAAACATAGGGGAGAGTTTTGAAAAATTTATTAAATATTAAATTGATTATAGCGCTTCGTGTAGTGTATTTTGTTCTATATCCTCACTTAGTAATGGTTCTTCTTGTTTAGAAGCCTTTACAGCTATAAGTGCTGATACCACCATAAATCCTAAACCAATTAGCTTGACAATTGAAAAATTTTCTCCTAGTACTGTCCACCCAATTAATACTGATGATATTAATTCTACTGATGCAATAACACCAGCTATAGATAATTCTACGCCTTTTGCCACTCCTTCAACATAGAATATATAAGCTAGTGCTGCGGGTACAATTCCCAGCACTAACATCCAAACTAATATTTTAGGGTTTAGAGAGTATTTTAACATTTCTAAAGGCTTTGCTAATGGCAACATAAATATTGAACCAAATAAAAAACCATATATTAAAATTGTTATACTTGAACACTCTTTCAAAATATTTTTACTTATTATAGGCATAAGCGCATATGTAATAGCAGCAGAAATACCTAATATTAGACCTAATCCATTCAATTTATCTACATCTAGTTTTCCACCTGTAACTGCCAACACAGCTCCTAAAAAGCAAAATCCTAAAGATACTATTTTTTGAATATTTATATTTTCTTTGTAAAATACTTTTGAAAATACAGTCAAAAATAGTGGTGATGTATATAGTAGCACTGCTGATATGCATACCCCAACGCTATTAATAGCCTTGAAATAACATAAATTAAAAAGTCCTTGGCATACAATACCAATCATAATAGAGTAAATAATTCCCTTTTTACTTATTTTAAGTGCACTTGGGTTCTTAACAATACTGTATATAGTCAGTACCAAAAAACCTAAAAACAATCTTGTAAAAGCTACTTGTTCTGGTGTAAGATTATACCCCATCAAAACATTTCCAAATAGTCCTAAAGTACTCCACAATAATCCTGCAATGCAAATGAAAATATAACCTTTTTTCTTTTCCATAATATATTACCCCTCTTATGCAAATTTCATATTTTTATAATATAATTTCCATATTTAAGTAAAGCAATTACCATGCCAGATTTTTAATAATTAAAATGCTGACTTCATTTTGTATATAGTCATTGAAATTCCAATATATCTATCAATAAATATAAATACATTTTCTAAGACTTAAATTAATTATAAATATTATAAGTTGAATTAGACTTATACTCACTATATAATAAGTTATAAATGACTTATTATATAGTTTTATCTTAACTTATAAGATATTTAATATGGTTTTACTAATTTCCCGAGTCATAAATAACTCATAATTATTTGTACAATCATTATTTATAATTAAATACTCTATTTATATTTACTTTTAAGAATTTACATATTAAACAAGGGGGGGAGTCTGATTGGTTAAAGATTTGGATTTTTATAAAAAAATCTCTGAGGCATCTCATGATGAAATCTGTGTATCTGACAATAAGGGCACTATAATATACTGTAATAAATCATTTGAACAAAACTACGGTATTAAAAGAAAGGATATTATAGGTAAAAATGTATCATTTCTTATGGACTCTGGGTATGCAACTAAAAGCCCTATACCAGAAGTTATAAAAACTAAGTGTAAGGTTTCTTTAGAACAAGATACTTTAGCTGGTAAAAAACTCATAATAACTGCAACACCTACATTTGATTCCTCTGGAAACCTAGAGTATGTAGTAGAAAACTGCAGGGATATAACTGAGTTGAATAATATAAAAAATACACTAGAGGACACTAAAAAACAGGTCAAAAGATATAAATCTGAAGTTGAAACACTTTATAGAACAACTTTAAAAATTGAAGATACTGTCATTATGAATGGTAGTGCAATGAAGCCTATTATTGATATAGTAAAAAATGTATCTAAAACAAATGTAAGTATACTTATACTCGGTGAATCTGGTACAGGAAAAAGTTCTTTAGCAAGACACATACACTATAATAGCAAAAGATCTAATGGACCTTTTATAACTATAAACTGCAATACAATTTCTCCTCATTTGCTTGAATCAGAACTTTTTGGATATACATCAGGAGCCTTTACAGGTGCAAATTCCAAAGGTAAAGTCGGTCTTATAGAGTTGGCTGATGGAGGCACATTGTTTTTAGATGAGATAGGAGACATACCAAAAGATTTACAAGCTAAGTTTTTACAGTTAATCCAGGATAAAACTTTTATCCCTGTAGGAAGTCTCAAAGAAAAAAAGGTTGATATAAGAATAATTTCAGCTACTAATGTAAACCTACTAGATAAAGTTAATAGTAGGGCATTTAGGGAAGATCTTTATTATAGATTAAATGTAATCGAATTAAACCTACCACCTCTTAGGGATCGTAAAGAAAATTTAGTGGAACTTATAAAATATTATTTTAAAAGATACTGTATAAATTTTAATGAGCACAAAACATTATCTAAAGAGGCAATAGATGTGATATCAAAATATAAATTTCCTGGAAATATAAGAGAACTTCAAAATATCATACAAAACATTATACTTACTTGCAACAATAACTATATTGATGTTGACAGTTTACCCAAGTTCTTACTTAAATCTAGCAAAAATAATTTTTCCAACTCAGATAGTACAAGTTGTAACAATCAAGACTCCAAAAAAAGTTTTGATTGTATGATTGAAGAATGTGAAAAGAATATAATCATCAATTCTTATAATAAACTCAAAAGTTCTTATAAAGTGGCCAAAGACCTTAACATATCACAGTCTAAAGCTAACAGGTTAATAAGAAAATATACTAAAAATATATAATTTGTAAATATTTATATATTGTAAAACCAGATATTTACTGATAATATATACTTAGTTTCCAAATATTCGGAAATTATCCAATATAACTTTGGTTTAATCTAAATTTTACGAGGTGCAAATATGTTAATGGGTACTCACTTTATAATAGCTAAATCTGTTGTAGATAGTATAGATAGCAATAAATCATTTTTTATTAGTGAAAAAAATTTTATATATGGAAATATAAAGCCAGATGCGGTATCAAAGTATGTTCTAAAAAAACATTATATGAAAGAATCTTTCGATATGATTTTAGACAAAATAAAATATTTATGTAGTCTTACTTTAGACTATGTTTCTAAATATTTTTCAATAAGCAAATTAAGTCAGGAATTAGGTGTAATATGTCATTTTTTGTGCGATTTTTTCTGCGTAGCGCACAGCCAGCGTTGGGAATTCAAACACAGCATGGGTAAACATGTAATCTATGAACGTGAATTAGCCTCAGCTGCAAAAGAAGAAAAATTATATAAGTTCAAAGGTGATTATATAGGAACTAGCCTAGAAAAATTTTTCAAGGATATGTTTGATGAATACACAAAAGAGCTAAGTTGCAAAAACGATTTACTATTTTCTACTTATATATGTAATAGCATCACAAATTATATACTAGACAATATACTGTCTAATACCGTTGCCTCATACAAGATCGCAGCCTGCTTTTAATACTAAAATCAAAAGGTATAGATTAAGAGTTAAACCTCTTTGTCTATACCTTTATTGTTGCTTTTTCTATTAAACTTTTAGTGTCATTCTATTTTTAAATTTATCTCTAATGTTACTTACAGTTTATTTTTTCTATTATATCTATAGCACTACTCACATTGTCCACTAAGTAGTTTGCACTACCTCTAACATCTTCCCTAGCTGTTGACATAGCAAAGCTGTGTTTTACTCCTTCTAACATACATATATCATTAGGAGAATCTCCCATAGTGGCTATTTCTTCTAAATTGGCTCCTAGTCTATCGCATACAAACTTTATTGCATTTATTTTCGATGCTCCTTTTGGAACTATATTTAAAGTAGTAGAACTAGAAAAATATATATCTACAACCTCATTAAATTCGCTCTTTAAATATAATTCTATCCTAATTAACTCTTCTTCACTTTCACAGGCAATACCTATATTTCCTATTAAGTTATCGAAACTTTCTCTTTTTATAAAATCAGGATCCACTAAAAAATCTTTAGTAAATTTTACAAATGGGTTGTTTTTATCATCTAATAAAATTATTTTTCCATCGTGTTTAAAGTAAATTTTAGCATCATCAGACTCAAATCTTGCTATAATTTTTTTTGCTAAGTTATCGGAAATTGTCTCCTTAAAAATCATATTTCCATCTTTATCATATACAAAAGATCCATTTTCACATATATAATAGCCGTTCATATCTAGATTATTTTTTATAATATTATTAGCCTGTTTAAATACTCTACCTGTAGCAACGTGGAATACAATATCTTGTTTTTCTATTCTTTCAATAGCTAAAATATCTTCTTTTTTTATACCATTTTCATACAAAGTTCCATCTAAATCACAAAATATATGTTTTATCATAAATTTACCCCCTATCTATAATTCTAATAAGAGTATTCTAAGCTCATTAAGCGCTTCCTTAGCTGCCCTCTGTCTAACTTTAAATCTATTTCCACTCAGATTAAGTTTTTTTACCTTAGTTTTTCCATTTATGCATACTCCTATATATACAAGTCCAACAGGTTTTTCATCAGTTCCTCCTCCAGGTCCTGCTACCCCTGTTGTAGACACACCTACATTGGTATTAAATTTTTTACAAACTCCTTGTGCCATCTCTATTGCTGTTTCTTCACTTACTGCACCAAATTTGTCTAGGGTTTCCTTTTTTACTCCTAGTCTTTCCATCTTAGCCTCATTTGAATACGTTATCAGCCCTTCCATAAATACAGATGATATTCCTGGATAATTTATAAGTGATGCTGACACCATCCCTCCAGTACAAGATTCAGCTACTGCTATTTTTAAATTTTTTTCTACGAGAATTTTTGAAACGACTTCATCTAAAGAAGTATCTCCTTCTCCATATATATACTTACCTACCCTAGTTCTTATAGATTCTTCCATCGGCCCTATTAATTTTGTAGCTTCTTCACTACTCTTCGCCTTTGCAGTTATCCTAAGTGTTACTTCCATATCACTTGCGTATGGCGCAACAGTTGGGTTGGTTTGCCCTTTTATTACGTCCAATAGCTCTGTCTCCAATTTAGATTCGCCTATTCCATATAATCTCAAAGTTTTTGATACTAAAATATCTTCTGTTAAATTTTCTAAGTATGGTCTTACACTTTCTTCAAACATAGCGACCATCTCTCTAGGTGGTCCAGGTAAAACTATTATAGTCTTGTTATCCTTTTTAAAAATTGCACCAGGCGCTGTTCCATTGTTATTTTTAAGTATAGTGGCCTCTTTTGGGAAATATGCTTGTCTTTTATTATTTTCAGTTGGAGATTTATCCAACTTACTCATAAATTCTCTTATTTCATCCCATGATTTTTGATTGAGCTCCATTTTTTGTCCAAAGTACTTTGCTGCAACTTCTTTAGTTATATCATCAAGAGTGGGACCTAGCCCTCCTGTAGTAATCACTAAATCACTTCTCTTTAAACTCTCACCAAACGCCTCTAAAAGCCTGTCTTCGTTATCTCCAACGCTACCCTGGTAGTAAACTTCTATACCTAGTAATGCTAACTCTCTTGCTAAATATCTAGAATTTGTGTTTACTATATCTCCTAGTAATATTTCTGTTCCTACTGTTATTATTTCTGCTCTCATTCTATCACTCCTCTATATACCATTTTAAACCATTTATCGAATTTAATATAATATTTTTGTAATTATTAATATAAAAAACCACTGTTGACTTAAACTAGGGCATTAGTGGTACTTTATATTAATTCTTATGATTAATATAATTGTTAGTATAGAAGTTCCCTTAAATACTTCAAATTGGCTGACTTTTTATAGTACTCCATTTAATCAGGATTTTAATTACTACTAAGTTTTTAAACCTTTGTCTCCTTAGTATTATCAAAAATCCAGCCAATAAAACTTTAAAACATAAATCTTGTTTAAATATACAATTTAAAAATAGGAGTGATAATATGAAGATAGCGATTTTGATGGGTGGAATTTCATCTGAAAGAGAAATATCCCTAAAATCTGGAGAAGGAATATACAGCTCTATAGATAAAGAAAAGTACGATGTAGTAAAAGTGATTATTGACGATAAAAAAGATATATTTAAAAAACTAACACCAGATATAGATTTTGCCTTTCTTGCATTACACGGCAAATTTGGAGAAGATGGATGCGTGCAATCAATACTAGAAGCCATGGATATTCCTTACTCTGGTTGTGGCCCACTTTCAAGTGGTATGTGCATGGATAAAAATATCACTAAAAAACTTCTAAGAGACTCTAACATACCAACCGCAGATTGGACAGTAGTAAAATCTATAGATCAAATAAACTATAAAAAAATCGATGATATAGGATATCCAGTATTTATAAAACCAAACTCTGGCGGGTCAAGTGTTGCAACATTTCTTATATCCTCTAAAGAAGAAGTAAAAAATGCGGTTAGTGAAGTTTTAAAAGTCGATGAGTTTGCTATGATAGAAAAATATATACCGGGAGGCGAATATACTTCATTTGTATTAAATGGAGAGGTCTTCCCTACTATCTCAATAAAATCAAACTCAGATTTTTTTGATTTTACCTCTAAATATTCAACTACTAACGGAGCTATAGAAGAAGTAGTATATTTAGAAAAAGAACTTCAAGATAAAATAAATCAAATATCTAAAACATGTTGGGATATTTTTAATTGCAAAGCTTATGTAAGAATTGATATTATTATAAGTAATAATACTCCTTATGTATTAGAACTTAATACACTTCCAGGTATGACACAAACAAGCTTAATCCCAAGAAGTGCTTTAGCAAAAAAAATGGAATTTAGCGAACTAATAGACAAAATAATAGAATACTCACTAAATTAACATTTATAAATATGAGGTGATAAATTGATATTTTCAAATATAGAGCTAGATAAAAGTAAGCCCATTTATATACAAATCAAACAATATATAAGCGACATGATTTCAAGAGGATTGGTCCCAAATAACAGCAAGCTCCCTTCTACAAGGGAGCTTAGCCGCATTTTGAACATCAGTAGAAATTCGGTAGTACTCGCCTACGAAGAGTTAAAATCAGATGGATTAATATATTCAGTAAACGGAAAAGGTACATTTGTAAACTCTAAAAAATCTATTTCATCTACACCATGGCATATTGATTGGGACGGTACAGAAAACAATTACTCTAAAATTGCAAATAAACTAGATATAGTAAAAAATGAAATTCCATGGAGTTCTGATGTGATATCATTTAAAAGTATTTCTCCTGATGGAGAACTCTTTGATATAGATGAACTAAAAAAATCATTTTTAAATAGGATTTCTATTGAAGGTCATAAGCTCCTTAATTATGGATATGCAAAAGGATACAAACCCCTTATTGACTACCTGCTTAACTATATGAATAAAAAGGGTGTAGACACTTGTAATAAAGATATCCTAATTACCAACGGATTTACTGAGGGGTTTGACCTTATATTGTCATCTTTTATTAATCCAGGTGATTATATTATCTGCGAAAACCCAACCCACAACACTGCTATAAAAATAATGAGAGCTAAAGGTATAAACATTATAGGGGTAGATATAAATGAAAACGGATTAGATTTTAATATGTTAAAGAAAAAATTAGATTTATATAAAAATAAAATAAAATTTTCTTATATAACACCCTCTTATCATAATCCTACAGGTATTGTGATGGACCCTGATGATAGATATAAATTTTATAATCTTATGAAAGAAAACAATATTGCTGTAATAGAAGATGGATTTAATGAAGAACTTCTCTACTCTAGTTCTCATATATTTCCCATTTGTTCTTTAGATAATTTAAATAATGGTGTACTGTATATAGGGAGCTTTTCTAAAATATTATTCCCTGGAATTAGGATAGGGTGGATTCTTGCCGATAAAAATGTAATAAACAAATTAGAAAGCGTTAAGAGATGTAAAAATATACACTCATCATTTTTAGATCAAGGGATCCTTTATGATTACCTAAGTAACGGTGGTTTCGATAAGTATGTAAAAAAAATCAGGAAGTTCTACGGAGACAAATTTAATTTTGCCCATGAATGTGTAAAAAAATATATCCCCAATAAATATATACTTGGCGATGGCGGGCTACATATTTTTATAAAACTAAAAAATATAGATTCTAGAGAACTATTGAGAAAATGTTATAAAAAAGGTGTTATATTCATGCCCGGAGATATATTTTTTGTAGATGAAAGCGGTTATGATACTCTAAGATTAGGATTTTCTAGACTATCAACTGAATCTATCGAAAATGGAATAAATATAATAGGCTCTGTTATAAAACAAATGGAAGATATCTAAATTTAATACTAATTTTAAAAGGCTGGGATATATAGTATATTTAGTACTATATTTCTCAGCCTTTATTTTACTGAATCTATTCTTCTTCGCCAAGTTCAATTTCAGATTTATAATTTTCATATGAATCTACAATTACTTTGTTTTCCAAGTCTTCAATACTTTTTATGCCATCTATATACTAGGTCTCTATTTCCCTTAATTAATCTACCTTTGTATTCTATCTTTAAGTCATCAATTACTCTTTTTCCCCTCTCACACATTTTACTCCCAACTCCCCCTGCAACAGATTATAAAGCTATACATTATTTCCATAGATCAATTATTGATAATTATAATAAATATTATCTATCTATTTAATTATACATACCTTTTGAAAAGGCTTTTTTAAGCTCTTCTTTATTTAAATTACACCCAATAAATACTGCCTTCGAGTCTTTTTCTAGTGTTTTTTGGTATTCAAAATGATATGGTGTATAGTTGAAATGTATGTAATCTCCATCAGAAATTTTTATAATTCCCTTAGCTCTTAATACCTTACCAAATTCTTCTCTATCTAACTGCTTTACAATCTCTTTTAATCTATTTTCTTCAATACTATTTATGTAAGTCAATGACAAAGATGTAAATATATAATTTGTTGAAAATACATCTAAACTCTTCTTTTTCTCTAAACATTTAGTATCTATAGTATTTGTTAGTTCTAATATATCCTTTAGATGTCTGCCATCAAAATCATACCAGTCATCTTCTATAATTACTGCATTAGAATTTTCCTTTTTTATCATATTTATAATTCTATCTTTTTCAAGTTTATCTACTTCTCTTAAATAGCTTAAAAATATTATATTTGCACTCTGTATTTGTTCTCTATAGAAAAATCCAAAACTATCTATACTATCTTCAAATCCTAATACGTCTACTATTGTAATTATTCTTCTCACTTCTAGGTCTATATTCTTGTCTTTTGACAAAACTTCACATACTTTCATGATATCTCCCGGCCTACCTATACCTGATGGCTCTATTATAATCGACTCCGGTTTAAAGCTTTCTACTATAGACTCAATAGCGTCTTGAAATTCTCCCACAAGCCCGCAGCATATACATCCTGAAGCAATTTCCCTAACAGGTACTTCCCCCTGTAGTACATTTGCGTCAATTCCAACATCTCCAAATTCATTTTCTATTACTACTGTTTTTTCTGTTTGAGTAGATAATATCTTATTTAAAAAAGTTGTTTTCCCCACTCCTAAAAATCCAGAGATAATATCAATCTTTACACCCATAAAGCTCCAACTCCCCTAATAATTAATATAATAATTATTTTACTAGAGTTTAAAGACTGTGTCTAATCCTTAATATTTTATCACATCAACTTAAGTAATATATTTCCATACTATAATTTTATCTTTTAAATAGTGTTAGTAATTAGATCATTTTTTAGGTTATAATATATATAGTTTTTTATAATAGATATTAAATTGTATATGGTTTGTTATAATTTCTAAAAATAGTTATAATTTTTCTGTTTAAGGGGGGGTAATATGACTAGATTGAAAAAAATCACATCAATAACTTTATCTGTAGTTTTAATCTACTTTGTGTACAATATAATCTTAAATAATTTTAATAAAAATGAACCTGAGGTCAGCAAAAACGATACAAAATTTGAAAATCAAGCTAATGAAACTAAAACTAGCGAACCAATATTTATATCTTCTCCTATACCAGAAGAGATAAAAAATAAAATGTTAGGAAATTCAATGCCCTATAATGAACCTATAAGTTTTGATTCTCTAGAATATTTAAAAGTAACTTATTTTGGTTTTGATAAAAAATCCCATGTAGGCGAACTTGTAGTAGATAAAAATGTTTCTAGTGATTTACTTGAAATTTTTAGAGAGTTATATGAAAATAAATATCCAATTGAAAAAATAAAACTTATAGATGAGTATAATGCAGTTGATGAAGATTCTATGGCAGATAACAATTCTTCAGCTTTTTGTTATAGAACTATTGCAGGAACTAATAAAATATCAAATCATGGTAAAGGACGTGCTGTTGATATAAATCCTCTGCAAAACCCTCATGTTGTTGGAAATACCGTAAATCCAACTGAGGGTTCTATATATGCAAATAGAAATCTCAACGAAAGTGGAATGGTCATAGAAGGAGATGCTTGCTACAATGCATTTATAAAAAGAGGTTGGAGCTGGGGCGGTCATTGGAAAAACCCAGACTATCAACACTTTGAAAAATAGAATATGTAATTTAAAATAAATAATTTAAAGTAAAAGGTGATTATTATATGAATTTATTAACTTTAGAAAACATAAGTAAAAGCTATTCAGAAAAAAAATTAATAGAAAATATATCTCTTGGTATAAACGATGGCGAAAAAATTGGCCTTATCGGTGTAAATGGAACTGGTAAATCTACTCTTCTTAAAATTATAGCTGGTGTTGAAGAATACGACTCTGGCAATATTATAAAAACTAACGGTATAAGAATTGAATACCTTCCTCAAAATCCAGAATATAACGAAGATGATACAGTACTTGACCAAGTATTCAACGGTACTTCTGAAGAATTGAAGTTGATTAGTCAGTATCAAAAAGTTCTAGAAGAAGTGAACTCTAACTACAGTGATGAACTTAACAGAAAACTACTATCTTTACAGGAAAAAATAGATACACTTAATCTTTGGGATTTAGAAAGTGAAGCTAAATCTATTCTTACAAAACTAGGAATAAATGATTTCAATAAAAAAATAGGAGAACTTTCAGGAGGACAAAGAAAAAGGGTTTCTTTGGCATCTGCTCTTATTACTCCTTGTGAATTGTTGATTTTAGATGAGCCTACCAATCACCTAGATAATGATACTATAGATTGGTTAGAAGAATACATAAATGCTAGAAAAGGTTCTTTACTAATGATAACTCATGATAGATATTTTCTAGACCGTGTTACTAATAGGATTATTGAATTAGATAAAGGAAGATTATTTAGTTATGAAGGTAACTACTCTACTTTTCTAGAAAGAAAATCAGAAAGACTATCCTTAGAAGCTAGCCTAGAAGATAAAAGGCAAAACCTAATCAGAAAAGAACTAGCATGGGTTAGACGTGGTGCTAGGGCCCGTAGTACAAAACAAAAAGCTCGTTTACAAAGATTTGATGAATTGGTAAGTCAAGATAACCTTAATTCAGATGAAAATATTGAAATCTCTGTAGGTTCAAGTAGGCTTGGTAATAAAATTATTGAAATTCATAATGTATCAAAAAGCTTTGGAAATAAGAATATAATAGATAATTTAGATTATACTGTTGCCCGTAACGATAGAATAGGTATAATAGGAAAAAATGGAATGGGTAAATCTACGCTTATTAACATAATAAACGGCAAGTTAGATCCAGATAAGGGATATGTCTCTATAGGCGAAACAGTAAAATTAGGTTGTTTTTCACAAGATGATGCACATATGGATCCAGATATGAGGGCAATTGACTATGTAAAAGAAGATAGTGATTATATAGAAACATCTGATGGTACTAAAATTACAGCATCACAAATGTGTGAGAGGTTTTTATTTAATGGAACTATGCAGTACACTCTGATAGGTAGACTATCTGGAGGAGAAAGACGTAGACTTCATCTATTAAGAACTCTTATGTCCGCTCCAAATGTACTTTTACTTGATGAGCCTACAAATGATTTAGATATACAAACACTTAATATACTCGAAGATTACCTTGATGAATTTAGTGGTGTAGTAATTACAGTATCACATGATAGATATTTCTTGGATAGAATTTGCAATAAGATATTTGCTTATGAAGGAAATGGTAAAATACATGTATATACTGGAAATTATACAAACTACCTTATATATAGAGAAGTACAAGGAATAGAATTTGAAAATACTGAAATTGAATCTAAAAGCGAAAATAAAACTATAAAAAAAGAAAAACCTAAAAGCGAGAAAAAACTTAAATTTACCTACAATGAACAAAGGGAATTTGAAACTATAGATAGTGATATTGAAAAATTAGAACAAAGTATAGAATCCCTTGAGGAAAGTACTTCTAAATATGCTACAGATTTCACTAAGCTCCAAGAAATTCTTGATGAAAAAGCAAGTCTTGAAAAAGAGCTTGAACACAAATATGAAAGATGGGAATATCTAAACAATCTGGCCGATGAAATAGCCAACAATAAATAATATTAATTTTAAGAAAGTATTATCGCAAAATAAATTAAATTCCCTTTGCAATAATACTTTCTTGTTTACATATAGCACACTCTATATATATTGATTTAAAGCTTATTGTCTTCTGACAAATCAAAACTATATATAATATGATCTATTATATCCTCGTATATAGGCTCTAGATATTTATCCACGATTACTCTCAAATCGTAGACTCCTCTCTTTCCTTTGGTCATAAAAATATAATTACAAGTTCCATCTAAACCCTCTCCACAAATGAGTTTTCCATCACAATGGCCATTGTTAAAATCTACAGACTCTATGCACCCCATATGGTTGGCCACTCTATCTAAAGAAACACAGCTAGTCATGCTATCTGGTACCTCAATTAAAAAAACCTGCATTTTTATATTAAATATAACATCTCCATCGAAATTATCTATTGCTACTGTATCAAAACAATTTTTATTTTTGGGGTCTAACCTTACCCAGTCTTTAGGCATATCTATAGTGTATCCCAAATCACTATTTACCGTTTCAAAATCTACATTAACTTGTTTTTTTATTTCTTTATTTTGATTATATCTTATCTCTCTCAGAAGAGCTCCCGATTTTTTAAAACCATTTTTATAAGATTTCATTAAGTATTTTTTAGCTTCTTTTATATCTTTTTGCAATCCTAAACCATCTTTTAAGAGCCTTCCAATCTCATATTGAGCCTGTGAATTATTCTCATGTGCACATCTAAATAAATACTCTGATGCCTCTAAGTATCTCTCGTCCTCAAGTAAACTCATTCCTTCCTCAAAATCACTTAGCATACTCCCCTTGCTTTCTAGTGTTTTTTTTATTATTTCCTTTTGAAACTCTAGTTCCTTGAGTCTTTTTTGTTCTTTAAACATCTCTCTAAATATATCATTAATAGCCATAGTTTCTCCCCCAAACTATATTTCATATTCTTCTATACTATATCTTATTGTTATATTTAATTTATGTTCCTTATCAAATATATGGTAATATATATATTAGCCAGAATTATTCTAATTTAATGTTGGAGGTTTTTTATGAAAGTTTTTGCACATAGAGGATTTAGCTCAAGATATCCTGAAAATACTTTGCTAGCATTTAAAAAAAGTCTCGATTTTGATATATACGGAGTTGAACTTGATGTCCACAAAACTAAAGATAATAAAATAGTTGTAATACACGATGAAAGTGTTGATAGAACCTTTGATGGCTCAGGGTTTGTAAAAGACTTAACTCTAAATGAACTTAAATCTTTTAATTGTAGACTAGATGGATTTAAAGACAACCCAGAATGTAAAATACCTACCCTAGAAGAAGTAATTGAGATATTTTTAGACTCTAATTTTGTTTTAAATATAGAGATAAAAAATGATAAAGTAAGTTATGAAAATATTGAACAAGATGTCATTAATATAATAAATAAATATAACATTTCTGATAGAGTAATACTATCTAGTTTTAATTCAAATAGTATTCTGCACTGTAATAATATAGATAGTTGCATAAAAACAGGTCTACTGTATTACTATAATTTAGATCAAGTGGTTAATTTTGCTAAATCTCTAAATGCTTCTTCCCTTCATCCTCCACTACATTTACTAGACAAAGAATTGGTGGATTTGTGTCACAAAGAAAACATGTATATAAACGTTTATACAGTTGATGATGTCGAGGATATATATAAAAATATAGAACTCGGAGTTGATGGGATTTTTACAAATTACCCTGATATAGCTTGTAATGTTTTAAAAAATATATTGACTTTTTATGAAAATTAAATTAATATTATATTTACAATATAATATTTTAAATTCTTTGACGAAGAGAGTAAGTTAAATGTAGTTTATAGAGAGCCAAGGACGGTGGAAGCTTGGCAATGAAATTTAATCGAAAAGAGCTTTTGAGAATGTTGCTTGAAACTAAGTATGGCAATAGGTTTCCCGCCTTAAGGGTTTGAGAGGATAGGTTTTTCCTATCAACTAGAGTGGTAACGCGGATTTTTCGTCTCTTGGTCTTATTAGACCAAGGGACTTTTTTAATTGTCTGGAAAAAAAATCTATTAATAGATTATATCTAAATTAGGCTAATCTTGCAATTATAATAATTTGAAAATTTCGACTTTATTTTATTTTTTAAAAATTTATTAGGAGGATTATATCATGCAAACTAATGTCATATACGATATTAAAACAAACGAACCAAAAAAAGATAACAAAAACTTATTTAAATTCTTGATACCATCAATATTAGGACTAATTTTATTTATCATTCCTCTACCTTATGGAAAATTAATTAACCTAGAGGGGCTATCTCCTTTTAATATAGGTATAGGATTTTTAGCTGAGCTAGTTAAGGTAGTAGGTAAAAACCAACTCAATAATATAGCACTAGTAGTTATTTCACTATCAGCTATATTGTCTGTATTTAGCAAGGTTGTAAAGGTGAAAAATGAATTCTTAAACAATTTATTAAACGTTTCACTATTTTGGTTATGCTTTAGAATTTTAGGTGCAGTGTTTATAGTTATGACTGTACTACAAATTGGACCACAATTTATAATATCTGATATAACTGGTCAGACTATGTTGTCTATTTTACCTAGTTTACTTGCAATATTTTTAGTTTCAGGTTTTTTACTTCCATTTATTACAGATTTCGGACTTATGGATTTATTCGGGACCCTTGTTTCTAAATCTATGTATAAATTATTTAAAGTACCTGGACGTTCTGCAATAGATGCAGTTACCTCTTGGTTAGGTGATGGAACTCTTGGAATTATGATTACTAACACTCAGTATAAACAAGGATTTTATACAGCCAAAGAAGCTTCTATTATATCTGTTTGCTTCTCGTTAGTATCTTTACCATTTTCAACTGTTATAGCAGATCAACTTGGCTTTATGCCTATGTTTGTTCCTTTTTACGCTACAGTGTGCATAGCTTCTCTTGCTTGCGCATTAATAATGCCACGTATCTATCCTCTAAAAAAATTTAAAGATAATACTTACAATGATGTAGAGCATTTAAAAGAAGAAATTGTACCCGATGGAGTTAATATTTTTAAATTCGGTCTAAACAGAGCTATTGATAGAGCTAGCACTGCTCCATCTATAAAAGAAATAATTATAAACGGATGTAAAACCGTAGTAGATATGTATTTAGGACTTTTACCTTTAGTTATGGCCTGGGGTACTTTAGCTCTGATAGTTGCAGAATTTACTCCGTTCTTTGATATAATATCTATACCAGTTGTATTTTTATTAAACATTTTGAATATACCAAACGCAGCTGAGGCTGCACCAGCTGTACTTGTTGGATTTACAGATATGTTCTTGCCATCAATAATGGTCTCAGGTAATAACATAAGCGAAGTGACTAAGTTTATAATAGGTGTTTTATCTATAACTCAATTACTTTATTTAACTGAGACAGGTGCTGTTATATTAAAATCCGATATACCACTTAACTTAAAAGATTTATTCTTAATCTTTTTAACTCGTACTATAATAGCACTACCTATTATAACTATAATTGCTAAACTAATTTTTAAGTAAATTTTAAATTTAAAAATCACCTACTGAAATTATTGTTTATTAAAAACTTATAGATCAGTAGGTGATTTCTATTCTAAATCAAAGTTAATATTCATACTTTGTAAATGTTTCACACATTTCTACTTTTATTTTTTTGTCAAACATATTCTTGTATGCTAGTAAAAATTCATTTAACTCCGAGTCCATAAGGTTTATCTTCTTATCACTGCAAAGAATTACCTTGTCCTCATCAATTATTATTTTTATATCATTAGATTCATTTTTTATAAATGTTTGTATACAGTTTTTAGGCTGTATTTTAGATCCATACTTTTCATAAAACTCAGTACTTTTAGATAGCTTTTCCACATCTCCCACCCCAACTGTCTTGGGGTCAATTCCAAAGCCCTTAAGTTGTTTTTCTACTTCTTTAGTATCTACACCATATCTCTCCATAAATTTTTGTTGTATCTTCATAAATTTTTCCTGAGATATATTGTTATCTTTCATATACTCAATAATTTTTCTTGAGAATTCAGCCATCGTCATACTTCCATCCATAACAGAGAAGTATAAGTTATATATATATTGTTCAAACTTATCTACATCAGTATCTTTAACTTTGTTCTTTAATTCATTGAAATCGATTATTCTATCATCAGACATATATGTTCCTCCTATCCAAAGTTGTTTATAAGTAGAATTATAACATATTTAAAACTAGTTGTTGTAATAGAATTTAATTTATAAAATATACTTCTATTATAAATATATAAAGGTAAATTATAGTTTAGATAGGGGTGAAACTTTAAATTTTGTATCTTAGATTATTAATAGTATTTTCTATACTGTTGTTTCTTGTCAACCCTTCTTATGATTAATAAGGATATTTAAAATATCCTTATTAATCTGTATCTAAAAGTAAATATACAAAACTTCATAAATTTATTTTTTCTTATGAATTCTATTTTTTCTTATAAATTCTATTTTTTCTTATAAATTCTATTTTTTTCTCACTAGCATCTAGTATACACTCTTCACCTATTGGTATACTTATCATAGGCATACAATGACCTGATTGTAAGTTAAATAAAGTTGGTTTATTAGACCTTATAGCAACCTCTTCTAATAATTCTATTAACTCACACTCATTTTCATTACTTTTCCTGCAATCCTTAAAGTCCCCGAATATTATACCACTACATTCATCAAATTTCCCTGCTAAATCGAGCTGTGTAAGCATCCTGTCCACTCTGTATATATATTCACCTATTTCTTCTATAAAAAAAATTTTGTCCTTTGTATCTATCTCATACTCAGTCCCAAGAGTAGATACTATTAAAGATAAATTTCCACCTACTAATATTCCACTCGCACTACCTTCTCTCAATGTATATAGTTCTTCATCCTTTGGATTTTCTATACTTAACCTTTCTTCAAAACTTAAGACATCTAACAATGACTTATATGTAAATTCATCCCACCTAGGAGAACTTGCCGCCATTATTCCATGATAGGTAACTAAATTACATTTTTGATTAAATGCCAAATGTAGTCCTGTTATATCAGAAAAACCTATAAATACCTTTGGATTTTCTTTTATTACTTTATAATTTATTATATCTAAAATTCTAGTAGTTCCATATCCACCTCTTAGACACATTATAATATCTACTTCTTTATCTAAAAACATATTTTCTATATCTTTAGCTCTGTACTCATCTTCTCCAGCCAAATATCCTCTATATTTTAGATAGCAACTTTTTCCCATTTTTACATTGTAACCATAGCTCTCTATACAAGATTTAATTTCCTCTAAGTTTCCGACCTTTAAAGGTCCTGCTGGTGCTATTATACCTATAGTATCTCCTACTTTTAATTTTTTTATTGTTTTCAACTTTAAGCCTCCACGATTTCAAAATAGTAATCTCTCTAATAAATATATCTCTAAAAAACTTCTTTTTATTTTATTATAAGTACAACCTATAAACTCTTTTTGATACTCTGCTTAATATTTCATTTTTATTTGTATTTGCCAAAGTTGCTACATCAGATAAGTCTGGACCGTTCTCTCCATAAAATATAATATCTTTATTGTAGTCATCTTCTCTTAAATTCGTCAAATCTATAAAAGAATAGTCCATGCATATTTTTCCTATTATATCAGCTCTTTTACCATTTATTATAACATATCCCCTATTAGACAATTCTCTTGGTATTCCATCTCCATAGCCACAAGGTACTATACCTATTTTCATCTTTCTATTTGCTCTAAATGTAAAATCATAACTTATACCCTCCCCTATGTCTATATCTTTTACTTGTATTATCTTGGATTTAAAAGTCATAACTTGTTTAAGCATTAAATTAGAATCAATTGATGTATATCCGTATATACCAGCCCCTACCCTAACCATATCCATATGAAACTGCTTATATCTACACATTGCTATACTATCACATATATGTTTTATTGGAATTACTCGATACTTTTCTATCTTTTTTACTATATCTATAAATCTATTATATTGTTTGTAATCCTCTTCTTTATTCGTAAGTGCTAGGTGTGAAAAAATACCTTCAACTTGTATATTTTCTAAGCTAAATATTTTATTAATATTATTTATATCATTATTATCTTTTTTAAATTTAAATCCTATCCTATTAAATCCCGTATCTATCTTTAAATGTATTTTGCAAACTTTACCTATTTTTGATGCTATACATGAGATTTTCTCTGCCTGGTTATTTTCAAATACGGTTAATGTTATATTATTTTTAATGGCTATTTCTATAAATTTATATTGTACATAGCCCATAACAAGTATTGGTACTTTTATATTATTGTCCCTCAATTCCAATGCCTCTGATAGAGTAGCTACAAAAATATATCCTACCTCTGTATCCTCAATAGCCTTTGCTACCTCGACAATACCATGTCCGTATGCATTGGCCTTTAGTACTGCACCCAGTACTACATTATAACCTACAACCTTTTTTATCTGATTTATATTATATTTAAGATTTTCTAAGTTAATTTCAACCCATGTCGGTCTAGATATTTGCATAATATCACTCCTTATTCATATATAATAATATATTCTTAATATTTATAAATATTTTATATTCTATTTTGAGGCATCTAATCTCATGTATTTATTCTGATTTTTATGTCTACATTATAGATTTTGGAGGTAGTAAATGGTTGATATAAAAAGTGCTTGTTATGAAATAAATGACTGGCTAATAAATGTGCGAAGAGACTTACACAAAACTCCAGAACTCGGCTTAGAGGAATTCGAAACTAAAGCTAAAATAATTAAATACCTAAAAGAGATTGGTGTAGATTATATTGAATATAAAAATCACACAGGAGTAACTGCATTTATAAATGGTAAGCATTCTAAAACAGCGGCAATTAGGGCTGATATAGACGCCTTGCCAATAGATGAAAATTTAGATCTTCCGTTTAAATCTATATACAAGGGTAGGATGCATGCTTGCGGTCACGATGCCCATACTGCAATGCTACTCGGTGCCTGTAAAGTACTTTTTAAGCTAAAAGATCAACTAAATGTTAATGTTAAATTTTTCTTTCAACCTGCCGAAGAAACTGTTGGTGGTGCTAGACTTATGATTGAGGATGGATGTATGGAAAATCCTAAGGTAGATTTTATTTTTGGCATACATGTCATGCCTCATATTGAAAGTGGAACTATAGAATTAAAATATAATAACTTAAATGCTTCAACCGATACAATATTTCTCACAATAAGGGGATCAAAAGCACATGGGGCATACCCTCATAAAGGAGTCGATGCCATAATAGTTGCCTCTCATATAATCTCTGCTTTACAAACAATAGTAAGTAGAAATACAGATCCTTCTAGCGGAGTGGTAATATCTTTGGGAATGATAGATGGAGGTATAAGTGAGAATATTATCTGTGACAAAGTCAATATAAGGGGTACAATAAGAACACTAGATAATAATAATAGAATCTTTGTAAAAGAAAGAATAAATGAAATATGTAAATTTATATCAAAAAGCTTTGATGCTAGCTATTCTTTAGAAATAAAAAGCGGTTATCCAGCACTAATTAACAGCAATAACCTTGTAAATTATGTTAGAAATAACTTATGCGATGTATTTGGAGATGAAAAGGTCATAATTAGAAACTCCCCTTCAATGGGTGCAGAAGATTTTTCATTTTTTTTGAGTCATTGTGAAGGGGTATTCTACCATATAGGGTGTGCAAACGAAAAAAAAGGACTTGATGCTCCTCTTCATTCATCTGAATTTAATATAGATGAAAGTTGTCTTGTTATAGGAGTTATATCCCATGTTAAAAATATTTTATCACTCAATTAGATTTAATATCCATTTATTAACTTATACCAAAAAATAAATTTATTTTTTTATAGTGAATAGGAAATTGATAGAATTTCCGTACATGTATTTCAAAAAAATTATACTTTAAAGGTTTTAGATAGAATTTTTTTTATTTTTAGATAGATTTTTTCCATTGTTATAGTAAAATACTATATATAGATATCTTTAGGGAGTGATTAAAATAAAGAATAAAAAGAAATTACCTTTTTTTGAGTTCGTTTATATATTTTTATTCTTTGCTGTATTTTTTTTAATATCTTTTCTTCTATTTACTGTTGTAGGAATAGGATTTTTGTCATTCCTAGGATTTGAATATAATTCAGTTTCTTCTGTTATTTTTTTCTTTTTAATATACTTTTTTGTTACTAGACCAATCGATTTTCTATGTACTACTATTTTAGATATGGCTAGATACGTAAATAGGTTGCCTTACCCAGCATATAAATTCTTTGAGTTTATGTTGGACTTTATACTTACCGTACTAGTTATGGGTATAATAGACGTATTTATGAAATCGATAAATATTCCCCTTAGAACAGAGGTGCTGTTTGCTATTCTATCTTACCTATTGTCAGAATCTATGGATTTCTTTAATAAAGATAATAGTAAAAATTATAGCAGATAATAAGTATTTATATTTAAACGCCAAGGCTGAAAATATTTTATTTATTATTTTCAGCCTTTTATAGGCTAAACTATTAGATACTCTTTTCTATCTTATTAGTTTGTCTATTTCCTTCGTTATTTCTATAGATGATTTCAAAAAATCATCTATGTATATAGATTCATCACTTACTATTGAGTACTCTGCTGCAAAAGCTATGATATGGCTTTCTATAGAGTTTGCTAATTCAGGGTATTTATTATTTAGTATGTTTTTTATAAACTCATCTATAATATTTTTGTTAGCCTCTTTAACTACATCTTCTGCTGTAGATGGATTTATAATTGTCTCTTTTTCAGATACAAACTCTCTAGTTATTATTTTATTTTCATTAAAACTTCCTATAAGTTCTCCTTGGCTAAACTTAAGTTTTACAAGTATATTATTATTCTTGTTAAAGCCATTTATATTTAGTGTAGACGTTACTCCATTTTCAAAATACAAAATAGAATTCATATTGTCATAGACATCATTGTCACATTTATAGACACATTTTCCATATGGTCCTTTCCTAAGTATGTCTAATAAATTTTCCTTAGTAGGGTTTAGGTGAACAGCATTATTTATATCAAGATTTTTTTCTAAATATATTTTTTTTGCTGAATAAGGACATCCTGGCTCTACTTTGCAGTCTAAGCAGTTCTCAGCCATTTCATCTTTAAAGTTTTCTTTACTAAAATGTTTTAAACTTGCAAATGATGTGATTTTTTTACAGTTACTGTGTGCAAGATATAAAATTATATCAATATCACTGCATCCTTTTGATAAAGATAGCTGGCTTGTATCGCTACTATTTCTCCAACTTCCCCTAACAAAACTATGAGCAAAGTCCCAATAACTTATATTGTCATCATAGCCAATACTAATTAATTCGCCTAATCTTTTTTCGTCTATTATATGCTTTAATTCTTTGAAAAAAGGAGCGTATCTCAAAGTATTACAAATCATAAAAACTCTATTTTGATATCTACTGTATAAATCTCTTAAATGTATTAGTCCATCTAATCTATTTGACATAGGTTTTTCTAATAGAACATGATACCCTTTCTCCAAGGCAATCTTTGCTATTTCATAATGTTTGTAATCATTTGTACATATTATTACTGCATCTGCTACTTTTTCATATTCAAAAAACTCAACTGCATCTTCAAATATATATCTATCTTCTATATTATATTTTTGTACAAATAAGTCTCGTCTTCCCTTTTTGGGTTCTACCACTGCAACAATTTCACATAGATTACTACTTTTTAATATACAAGGTGCGTATGTGTACATTCCTCTTTTGCCCGCTCCTATTATAGCTATTTTTACCTTTCCCATATTACTTCCCCCTTTTATAATATATATGACAATTTAATTATATTATATTTTTCTAAATTTTCATACAATTATAATTTCAAGAATATACCAAAGGTAATTGTTTATTTTATAAATTTATTTTTGCCCAATTTTATAGATTATTATTTAATTTTATAATATAATTTAAAAAGATTAATACACCTGGAGGTTTACAATTATGGAAATAAAAAGATATGAGGGAAATGGAAGAATGAGTAGAGCTGTTGTACATAATAATACTGTTTATTTATGTGGCCAAACTCACGGTGAAGGAGATGTAAAAAAGCAAACATCTGAAATATTAGGAAAAATAGAAGAGTTATTAAATAAGTATGGCTCTAGTAAAGAGAATATTTTATCTGTAACTATTTACTTAAGAGATATGAAGGATTTCCAAGATATGAACTCTGTTTGGGATGAATGGGTTGAGAGTGGATTTGAACCAGCAAGAGCTTGTGTTGAGGCTAGACTTGCTAGAGAAAACCTATTGGTAGAAATGAGTGTAATTGCGGCAACTATAGAGTAGTTCTTTTCTATATAGTAAAAACCGAAAGAGTTAACTTAAAATATTTTAAGTTAACTCTTTTTTCTATTCTTCATCTTCTTTTGCCCATTTTAATGCTCTAGAAACAGCTTTTGACCACCCACTATAAAGTTTATCTATTTTTTCTTTATCCATGCCAGGTTTAAATTTTTTATCCACAGCCCATTTAGATGTTATTTCGTCCTTGCTTTTGTAAAATCCAACCGAAAGGCCCGCTAAATACGCAGCTCCTAGTGCTGTTGTCTCTACAACTTTTGGTCTGTCTATCTCTACATTTAATATATCAGACTGAAATTGCATCAAGAAATTATTCTTGCTAGCTCCTCCATCAACCTTTAATAATTTTAACTTTATATTTGAATCTTGCTCCATAGCTTTTAAAACATCCTTAGTTTGGTATGCTATAGATTCTAGTGTAGCCCTTATAATATGCTCCTTTTTTGCACCTCGAGTAAGCCCAACCATAGTTCCTCTAGCATACATATCCCAATAAGGTGCTCCTAATCCCGTAAATGCAGGTACAATATATACCCCATTTGTATCTAGTACTCTAGTTGCATATTTTTCGCTATCTTCTGCCGTCTTAATCATTCTAAGTTCGTCCCTAAGCCATTGGATTGATGCTCCACCCATAAATATACTTCCTTCTAGTGCGTACTCTATTTTATTATCAATTCCCCAAGCTATAGTTGTAAGTAGACCGTGCTTTGATTTAACTAGATTTTCACCTGTGTTCATAAGTAAAAAACACCCTGTACCATATGTATTTTTTGCCGTTCCCTCTTCAAAACATGTTTGTCCAAATAAGGCAGCTTGTTGATCTCCTGCACACCCAGAAATAGGTATTCTTGCTCCTGCAAGCATCTGCTCGTCTGTGTTGCCATATACATAGCTAGATGGCTTTACCTCTGGAAGCATCGTTTTAGGTATACCTAATTCTCGCAATATATCTTCATCCCACTTTAATTGTTTTATATTGTACATCATTGTTCTAGATGCATTTGAATAATCTGTTACATGAACTTTTCCCCTAGTCAAGTTCCATATAAGCCAAGTATCTATTGTTCCAAACAATAATTCTCCGTTTTGTGCTTTCTCCCTAGCACCCTCTACATTGTCTAATATCCATTTTACCTTGGTTGCAGAAAAGTAAGCATCTATTAATAGCCCTGTTTTTTCTTTAATTTTATCTTCTAATCCCCTATTCTTTAAGTCATCACATATATCTGAGGTTCTTCTACATTGCCATACAATGGCATTGTAAATCGGCTTGCCTGTATGTTTGTCCCATACTACAGTTGTCTCCCTCTGATTTGTTATACCTATTGATGCTATTTCAGATGGGGCTATCCCTGCTGTCTCTATAACTTCTCTCATAACTCCACTTTGAGATCCCCATATTTCCATAGGGTCATGTTCTACCCATCCTCCTTTTGGGTATATCTGTGTAAATTCTTTTTGAGCTATCTTAATAATTTCTCCTTGTCTATTAAATAATATGGCTCTTGAACTAGTTGTTCCTTGGTCTAGTGCCATTATGTATTCTTTTTGCATTGCTACTCCTCCAGACTGTTGAATTTAGTTTTATTATATTGTTATTATACTACTTAACACTTTTCATATGAATAAAATTCATATATTCTAAGAAATTTATTGTGTCTTTTTGTCAAAAATAGAGTCGCCTATAGTTATAGACGACTCTATTTTGATATCTAGTAATAAACTAGTTATCTCTATTATATTAATTTATTTTATACAAATGCCTGATACTCTAGTTACATTATATCCACTTTTTTGCAAAGATTTTTCTACCTTATGGCTTACAGAAAATTTACCCCCAACAATATAGATATTCTTAACTTTAAGTCTTTTTATTTCACCCATGGTTTTTAAGTCTATATTTTTGGATGAAGTCAATAAGATAGGTATATCCTTAGTTTTAGATATTTTGACTGCTCTAACAGTATCTATTATGTTGTAATTATTTAACAGAATAACATCATCACAACTATCCCATCTTTGCTGACTTGCCTTAACAGCTACGTCATATCTATTTGGACCAATTAAAGATATAAAATCTTTAATTGTTAATTTAAAACTAGACTCTTTATATATAAACTTATGATATTTAGACTCTTCTAGCTTTAGATGAGCTTTATTGGATGTATAAAGATAAACCACTCCTCCTGTATTATCACAAGGTTCAGATCCTGTATTTTTCTTAAATGCCTCTTTGTCAATTACCCTGATACTATTTGGTATATTTACCTGTTTTAAAAATCCTATTTCAAACGCATTTTTAGCTATCTCTTCTATACCATTTCCAAGATTTAAATTTTTAAGAGTAACACATTTTGATGTACCCGAAAAAGACGACTCTCCTATATATTTGACATTACCTGGAATATCAATAGACTCCATTTTATGATAGTTGAATGCTGAACGTTCAATTCTTTCAACTGATTTTGATATAATTAAATTAGTCAAAGGACAGCCACTAAATGCGAATTCACCTATTCTCGTAACCCCATTTGGTATTTCAACAGAAGTCAATTTTGTATTTCTTGTGAATGCACCATTTGGTATCTCTTTTAACTGTTTTGATAGCTTCAATGAACTAATTGGATTTACTCCAAATACGCTGGTTCCTAATTCTGTCACACTATCCGGAATTTCTAATGTATTTAATTTATTACCATTGAATGCAAATTCTTCTATTTTCTTTACGCCCTCTGGAAAATCTAATTTGTTTAGGTTATTATGCTTAAATGCAGATTCACCTATTACTTCAAGTCCACTAGGTAATCTAACACTTGTAAACCCACTTGGAGAATTTACATCTTCCTTTGAAAAAGTTACATCTCCAAATATAATTTGTGCATTAAACGCATTGCTTCCTATTTTTGTTATAGTTTTTCCATCCAAAGTTTTATCTGGAAGAACTAATTTTTTGTTTAATAAAGCCTTAGTATTTCCAGAGTTAGATAAACCTGTTATACAATCATCTAAATATGTAAAATCTTCAGCTTTCCAATCTTCAACCTCTTCCTGATTTATACCTTCATCTTTTACAGTAACTTTAATTTTCACTTCTGGTTTTTCGCCAACTACACCGCTCGGTAAATTATACTCACCCCAAAATACATAGTCTCCAGGTTTTGTTCCATCATATTCATCATTTACCCATTTTACTAAAACTTCAGACTTTTCACCGTTGCTTAAATTTAGTGATACTTTTTCAGGCAAATTTAATATGTCTTTTGTTGTATTATAATCAACAAACTTATTTAAAATCTTATCAGCAAATACAGCTCTTACATCTGATTCTTCTTTTAGTACCATTCTTTGACAAGTAGATTTATTTGCATCTATATTACTATCTATATGGTGAATTCTACTGTTCTCAAAGTGTTTAGGATTTGTAGTATACATATATACTATACCTGGATCCTCGTCCATACCTGGATTACCCAGAAATGCGCTTTTTGTAAGTTTTTCAATACTTATAGGTATTTGGAGTGATTTCATATTATTTGATGCAAAAACATTTGCATCTATCTGTATTTTGTTTACTTTTTCAGATATATTTACAGAAGATATTTGATTATCCTTAAATGATGAGTTCCCTAACATAAATACAGTAGACGGAATTTCTACTTCTTTTAATTTATTATCTATAAATGCGTATGCATCTATTTTTGTTACACCCTCAGGAATAACTACCTTTGATATTTCATTTTTAATAAATGATGATCCTCCAATAATTAGAGAATCTAGACCTTTTGGGAATTCTACACTAGTTAGTCCTTTTTGAGCAAATGCACTCGGTGCAATCGCTGTTATTTTTTGACCATCAGTATTGGTTTTAGGTATTATTAAATTTTTATCTCTAGAAAGCTTTTCCTCCCCGCTCTCAGAAAATCCAGTAACAGTGCTCCCCTCATATGTAAAGTGTGTTGGTTCCCATCCGATTATTTTTAACTTTTGGGAAACTGACTCAGCTATACTAGAATTATTAAAATGTAAAGGGTTTGTAGTGTACATATAAACTACGCCTGCTTCATCATCCATACCAGGATTTTTTGAAAAAGCATTAGAAGCCAAATTTTTTACACTATAAGGTAAATCTACTGATTTTATTTTATTTAAAGCAAAGGACATACCTACAATTTCAATATCTTCTGCATCCTTTGAAATACCTACAGAGGATATTTTATTGTTTAAAAAGCATCCACTACCTAAGTATTTAACAGTAGATGGAAACTCTACAGTAGTTAATTCATTTGATGCAAATGATTGTGTTCCAATTTTTTGTATCCCTTCCGGAATAACTACGCTTGTTAATCCTTTCTTTGAAAATACTTTATCTGCAATAGCTGTTATCTGATTTCCTTCTATATTATTTGAAGGCAATACCAAATCTTTATTAGTTTCAAGTTTTAAACTTCCACTTTCAGAGAAACCTGTTATAACTGTACTATCAGTTTCACTGTATGTAAAATCATTTGGTGTCCATACTTCTAATGCATCTACATCTAGCGGTAGTCCAAATAGCATAGATGCTACCATCACAGTAGATAAAAATGTAGAAATCATTTTTTGTGGCTTAGACTTAATAATAGAATTCATTTCTTCCCCCGACTTTCCATGATATACAACTTATAATGAAATTATTAGTCTCCCTACCATTAAGTATTTCAATATTCAGTTATATCTTTTTATATTTTATTGTATTATTTCCCGTTTTTATAAAATTCTATGAGTATTTACACATAAAATACGCCACCTTTTTTCAGTAGAGTATATCTCATATATGAATAAAAGGTGGCGTATCTGTCGGTTTTCTATTTTTATAAATTATTCTGTCACTAATTTAAATTCGTACTCTTTAACACCATCTATAGCATTATATACTTTTTCATATCCTTTTTCTTGAAGTTGTTTAGCAACACTTGAACTTTTGTTACCTGTATTGCAGTATAATACTATGTCCTTAGTTTTATCTAATTCGGCTAATCTGCTTTCTACTTGGTCAAATGGTACATTTATAGCATTCTCTATATGACCTTTTTTAAAGTCTTTTTCTGGTCTTACATCTACTAAAACAGCATCTTTATTTTCTTCTAATAAAGCTAACATATCTTCTGCTGTTATATCTTTGTATTTTACTAAATCATATTCGTATTTTTTTACACCCTCTGCATTTGAAACGTCTTTAAATCCGTTTTCAACTAATATCTTAGCTGCATCTCCACTTTTCTTTCCAGAGTTGCAGTAAAGAACTATTGCTTTTTCCTCATGTCCTTTTAATTTATCTAAGTTAGATTCAAACTCATCAATAAACATATTAACTGCATTAGGTATATGCCCTGCAGAATATTCTTCTGGTGATCTAACATCTATAAACAAAGCTTCTTTATCTTTTTCCATTATTTTTAAAGCTTCATCACCTTTTATTTCTTTTACCTCTGCTACTTCTTTTGATTCTTCTTGAGTAGTTTGCTCTTGTTTTGATTCTTCCTTAGATGCTTCCTCTTTAGAACTACATCCCACCATACTTGCTAATGATAACACTAGAAGAGCTCCAATTGATAATACTTTAAATTTTTTGTTTAACTTCATTTCAATACCTCCATATTTTATAGCTTTTTAAAATTTAGTTTATACGTACATTTATATATACGTATATATAGACGTTTATATATACGTATATATAGACGTTCTTTCCTAATTTTTTTCAAAAACTATAATTCTTTTACAATATGTACTAAATTGTTATATCTATGTTAATTATAAAAATATTTTATTTTTTAGTCTAATACATTTTTTCTATACAAAAACTATATATATAGTTTTTTTCTATATTAATTTGCATAGATATTTTATAACAAATTAAATATAAAATTAAATTTTGTTATAAAATATCTATGCTCACTCTATAAACTCTACAAATTTTATAATTTCATTTATTTTCTTTTCTAATGTTTTATGATAGAATAATTAATATATTTTACTTTGCTATATATAATTTTTAATGCAAAAGATGAACATAATATAAATATAGTAAATCTTTAGTTTTAAACAAATTATCGTTATCATAACTAAATATTTATTTAGATTAGGAGGATTAATATGAGCTTTAAGGACAAATTTGCGGAATCATTTGCCAGATCAAAAACTATGAGTGAACCTGAAAAGAAGGCTAATGAAATAATGGGGAGATTACTTCTTAAGAAGACTGTAATACCTGTTATTTTAATGCTTATAATAACAATAGGTGGTGCTTCACTAAAATTAAATAACTGGCTTACTCTTGGTATAAACTTAGTTATAGCTGTTGCAACTTTCTTCTACATAAAAAACACTAGTAAAAATTACCAAAACTTTAAACCTTATGTAGGAAATCTAATTAGCTTAGAGAAAAAGAACAAGAAAGAGTACGTAGCTATAATAAAACAGGGAAAATTGCCTGTTAAACTACAAATAGCTTACGGTGGAGAAGATTTAGAAAACATAAAGAAAAATCAATTAATTCAAATTAGCTATAACCCAGAGATAAAACTGGCTATATTGGTTAATAAACAATAGTGAAAATGTATACAAAAAAATTAGGTACTAACTTATTTAGTTAGCACCTAATTTTTTATGTAAAACATAGCTTTACTTTGCATATTTTTTATAAATTTTAAGTGCATTTGCCAACTGATCTGGACAGGACGTACTTCTTCCCCTACAAGGTATATCTTCTAATGCATCTATTATATCGTCAATGTTTTTCCCTTCGACCAAACCCTTTATCGCTATCAAATTTCCAGTACATCCACCTTCAAATACAACATCCAATAAAACATCATCTTCTATGTCAATAAGTATTGATTTTGCACAAACTCCTCTAGTATAATACCTATACATAAAAACACCCCCTATTAAATGTTTTATGTCATTTTTAATACTTTAATGCATCTAAATTTCAACATCATGATTTATTAATCTTTTTTGATATATACGTATAATAATTGTGGTATTTGATATATATATATGATATGATTTTAATTATTTGCAGGTGTATTTTTTAAAATCAATATATTTTTTAGAAGAGGATGTGTGATAATGAATAGCGAGAGATTTTTCGATAATTACTTTAAACTTTTATCACTTATATTCTGGCCAATAATTTGGTATAAATGGGTTGCTATATCAAATTTATCTATAGAAATCAGTCTGTGCTTAATATACTTTATACTATCCATTATTTATGTATTATCATTTTTATATTTCTTCTTAAAAAAATCACATAATTATACAAAAATAGTTATCTACTATAGATTAAGCACTATTTTAGCCTTTATATTTACACTTTTTAGTTTTTTGCTATATCCTAAAAACCTTACGTTTCTTTTCTTGAAACTAATATTTATATCTATATACTTCTATTTTTCATGCATAAAGGTTGCTAAATACAAAATAGATGAAGGTGTAGTAGGTATTATTGGGTCTATACTAATAGCGGTCATAACTATATTTTATTAATATAAATAACTTATAATTGTTTTTATGTAAATATTAGACATGAATCTATTTTTCTGATATTATTAAAAATAAAGGTTAATATTAATAATAAAAAAGTTTTCCTTAAATATTTTATAGGTTAACTTTTTTGAAATGCATGTACATAAATTATAGTTAAAAATTATTTAAAAATGAATATAATTTCCTATGCATTATAAAAGAATTATTAAATATTATTATGAAGGAGTAAACAATAATGGAAAAAAAAGTTTTAGCTACAGTTGGAGAAAAGGAAATCACTAACCTAGACATTGAAAATGCATTAAAAACATTGGATCCATACCAAGCAATGCATTTCAATAACGAAGAAGGAAAAAAACAATTGTTACAAGACCTAGTTAACCAAGAATTATTCTTTATAGAAGCTAAAGAAGAAAATTTAGATTCTGATGAGAGATTCAAGGCAGAAATGAAAAAAATAGAAGAAAATGTGTTAAAGCAATACGCTATAAATAAAGTTTTATCTAGCGTATCATTAACTGAAGAAGATAAAAAAGCATTTTTCGAAGCTAATAAAGCTAGCTTCAATAAACCAGAAACAGCTTCTGCTAAACATATATTAGTAGATGATGAAGAAAAAGCTAACGATATACTTGCTAAAATAAATTCAGGTGAAGTATCTTTTGAAGATGCTGCAGCTCAACACTCTAGTTGCCCATCTAAAGATGCTGGTGGTGATTTAGGAAACTTCTCTAAAGGTCAAATGGTTCCTGAATTTGAAGAGGCTGTATTCTCTATGAACAAAGGAGAATTAAGAGGTCCTGTTAAAACTCAATTTGGATACCATATAATAAAACTAGATGATCTTCAAAAAGGTGGAGAATCTACATACGAGGAAGTTGAAGCTGAAATAGAAAAAACTTTAATGTACCAAAAACAAAATGAAGTTTATACAAACAAAATAAACAATCTTAAATCTAAATACCAAGAAGCTGTAAAATTTAACGATTAATATTTAAATAAAAAGAGTCAACCTATAGATTTCTATAGATCGACTCTTTTTTAGTATATATCTTTCTTAGTATATATTCTTTTTGTATTTCATATATAATTGTTGTATATCTTCCATATTATGCTTTAGTTCTATTTGAAGATTTGAGGCCGTCTCATAATCCTTATTCTCTACAGCCTCTTTTATCTGAGTAAACAAAGACTTTCTAGTTAGAGTATCTTTCATTATCTTAAATTTCATATCTGAAATAGTATTCCATGCAACCTCATCTAAGGCATCCATATTTTCCTTGTCATGTAGCTTGACAAAACTTCTTATTACCTTCATATTATTTTCGATAATTCTATTTATTAGTTTCTTTTGCCACTTATCTATAGCTCCTACTTTAAATGATTCAATTATCTCATCTGTAAAAACATTTCCTTGTTTTAATGATTTCAGTTTAAAAGAATATATTTCTAGGTTTTTCATATTTTCATAAACAGTTTCTGGTGGAACTGAAAATCTTGAGTTCCTTTCCTCTAAACTATAATACTCAAATACATCATTTTCATCCCTATACGCCCTATCTTTTTCTAAATAAAAACTTTCTTGACCTACATCCTTAGATAATTCTTTTTCTAGCTCTTTTGTAGTAAGTTTACTTTCAGCTGCAGCCTTTATGCCATCTAGCATAGTTTGGTAACAACCTGCTATGACTAAGTAAGTGTTTGACAATGGATTTGGAGATCTTAACTCAAGTCTTACCGTTTTGGGGTTTTTCATATCTCTTATAAGACCTACTAAAACCGATCTATTTCTTGAAGGCACACTATATGAATGACCTAAAGAAGTAACTATACAAACAGGAGCTTCAAACCCGGGAACCAATCTATTAAATCCGTCATTTGATGCTGTTACAATTGGGTTCAATACCTCATAATTATAAAGCATTCCCATAAGCGCACCATATCCAATTTCACTTAGATAATCTTCCTTCATATCTCTTGGTGCAAATAAATTTTTGATTGAACCGTTTGTTAGTTTGGCTGCAACACCCACATGTGTATGGCCTCCACTTCCTGCAACACCGTGTATAGGCTTTGCTTTAAATGTTACTTCTAAACCATGTGATGTAAATACATCCTCTATAACATCCCTTACTAATAACTCATTGTCAGCAGCTTGTAGTGGGGATGAGAACTTCCACGAAACCTCTAATTGTTCCATAGCATGATTAGTTTTCCCCTCTATACTTATAGAGCTGTTTATACCTCCTACTTCTTTATGAGCCATTTCTGGTTCTATTCCCAATCTCTGAAGAACTATCAAACTTTGTTCTAAACAAGTTCTTATTATACCGTGAGTTCTCTTCCAATATTGCTCTTTTAAACTCTGTGATACATAAAGTTTTTCTAAATCAGCCTTATCCTCTGGCGTGTTTACCCAAAACTCTAATTCTGTAGCCGCAGTTAAAACTATATCTTCTATTTCATCTTTTGAATCTATCCCTATATTTTTTATTAAATGAGGATACTTTTCAAATAGATCAAACATAGATTCCTTAAAATATCTATCCGCTTTTTGTAGTATACCTCTTGAGCATACCTTTTTGTTACAATGTATTAAAAATGCCGGTATCTTAAGGGTTCCAACAGGTAAATTAACTTCATCATCTATATGTTCCATATTGTAATCTACATACCATTTGCAATCCTTATCAGGCATTATATCAACTTTTGCATTATTTAATGTAGCTATATTGTAAAGCTCAACACTTGAGCCATCAGTCTGTACAGCAGACTTCAAAAATCCATCTATATCCTCTAAAAATATTTCTATAGGTATTTTCTCATCTGTTGCATTTCCTCCTAAGTCTACACCCATTAGAGAAACAAATCTTATATTCTTATGCTGGCTTAATATCTCCTTTAGGTCTTTCTCATTATGTTTATCCTTTTCAATTACATACAATAGGTGGTTCATCTTTTCACTCCCTTAATAAGCTATGCTTCAAACTTTCTAAATTAAACTATATACAGTATGCTATAATATCTTTTAATAAGACATACTATTCTAAAAAATCATAATGTTATATTACAAAATAAATAATCTTGCATATAATATGTACTTTAATTTGTTATATATTTTTTTTATTCGTATTTCTGTTTATATTATTATATATTACAGCATGAAAGTTCGCAATATTTTTTGTTTTTTTTAATCATTTTATTTTATATTACAACATAGTAATATAAATTTCCAATTTTTTAAATTATCTAGCTTTTACCTTAAATATTATTATAATATTTTTAGATATATTAATTTAACATTTTTATAAATATAGGGTATACTAAACAAAGAACTATTTTTTATAAACTTAAATACATAAAATAAAAATTTAGGAGACAGGCAATATGGAATACATAATTTTTGATTTAGAGTTTAACCAGGGTTTTGATAAGACTCTAAATAAAACTATCTCTAATGAAAAATGTCCTTTTGAAATCATTCAAATAGGCGCTATCAAATTAGACTCTCACTTTCATATAATAGATACTTTTAATAGTTATATTAAACCTACTATATATAAAGCCATTCATCCCTTTATAGGACAGATGACTGGGATTAAAATGTCAGATATAAAGGATTCAAAAACATTTCCTTATGTATATAAGGAATTCAAGAAATTTATAAATTCTAACGACTCTATCTTATGTGTATGGGGAACTGGTGATTTAAAAGAATTATATAGAAATATAAACTATCACAATTTGAAAACTAAAAACTTACCTAAGTTGTATATTAATATCCAACACCACGCATCTGTTTATTTTAATAATCCTTCTGGAAAAAGTGTTGGACTACAAAATGCTATTTCCATGTTAAATTTAGATGAAGAAAAGTCTTATCATAATGCTTTGAATGATGCATATTATACAGCTAAAGTATTTATGAAAATATATAATCCAAGTATGGTTCCAAGTATATATACCTATACACCAATCGTACCTAAATCTATTAGGCGTACTGAAAAGAAAAAAGTTGACTATAATAAACTATTTGAAGAATTTAAAAAAATCCTCGGACGGAACTTAACCAAAGAAGAAGAAATGATAATAGAATTATCTTATAAGATGGGTAAAACAAATCAATTCTTATATGATATTCCTCTAAAAAAAGATAGATTAAAATAACAAAAAATAACTTAATCTAAAAATACTCCGATCTAAATTATAAATTAATTTAAATCAGAGTATTTTTATTTAGATTATTAAATATTTATAAATAGAACCTTCATAGTTTCGTACTGAGCAAATTCTATTGATTCAACTTCATTTTTTTCTTCTCTATTATATTCACTATCAGATATAAACACATCTACATTTCCTATTTCATTATTGATTTGTTCTATTATTTCTAGAAAATCATCTACTAATATTGTCTCTTCCTTTGACTTAAGCAGAGCTATGTATTTATTATCTTTATCTTTGTATATAGATTCTATTCCACATATTACATCCCCAGATTTTATATATATCTCTTTTCCACCTAAATATCTTCCTTTTTCTAGTTTGTTCTTAAGAGTTAATAAATCCATCTTCTTCCTCCTTTTAGCATCATTTATAATATAAGTTTTAATCTATATTATTTTATTAATACTTTTGGGAGCATATGACTAATTTTTAATATTTTATCTGTAGTTCTACAGGACAATGATCTGATCCTAAGATATCTGTATGTATTTTTGCATCTAATAAATTGTCTTCTAGTTTTTTAGATGCTACAAAATAATCAATTCTCCATCCTGCATTATTCTTTCTTGCATTAAATCTATATGACCACCAAGAGTACACTCCTTCGGCATCAGGATAGAAATATCTATAAGTATCTATAAAACCACTATTTAAAAGTTCTGTAAACTTTTCTCTCTCCTCGTCACTAAAACCTGCATTTTTTCTATTTGTTTTTGGATTTTTTAAATCTATTTCCTTGTGGGCCACATTTAAATCCCCACATACTATAACCGGTTTTTTATTATCTAATTTCAATAGATAGTCTCTAAAATCGTCCTCCCACTTCATCCTATACTCTAGCCTCTTTAATTCACTTTGAGAGTTTGGAGTGTATACCGTTACAAAATAAAACTTATCGAATTCTAAAGTTATAACTCTTCCTTCTTTATCATGTTCCTCTATATCAATACCATATATTATGTTTAACGGTTTTTCTTTTGTGAATATCGCAGTACCTGAATATCCCTTTTTCTCAGCATAATTCCAATATTGGTGATATCCTTCTAAGTCTAAATCTATTTGGCCTTCCTGTAGTTTTGTTTCCTGCAAACAGAATATATCTGCATCGACCTCTTTAAAAAAATCTAAAAACCCCTTGCCTACACAGGCTCTTAATCCATTTACGTTCCATGATATAAATTTCATACCTTTCTCCTTTGCCTAGTTAATTTTCATATTTATTATATTACCCACTTTTAAATATGTTTACCATTGTAAATACATTTATTTTATTCTGAAACTTAGCTAAAACTTTAATCTTTGGGCTAATTGTTCTGGATTTGTAGATGCCACATAAACGCCCATACTTAGTTCAAACCCTCCAAAACTATACCTTCTTGGAACTATGTGAATATGAGTATTATAATATTTTTCAGTTCCTCCTTTTACAGGATGAGTGTGAATAAACAAATTAAATGGCATATACCCTCTCTCATTATATAAATTTTCAAATAACTTCACAAATATATTGGAGATTTCATTTATACTATCTATTTTTAATTGATTAAGTTTTATATTTTGTTTAAATATAATTCTAACTTCACCATTATATTTGGTAGCATATGGAACTATAACTAAAAAATTCTCACTATTATGGATAACCCTCTTTCCATAACTTATTTCTTCCTTTATAATATCCTCATATAAACTTCTGTTGTTTGTATCATAGTAATTTTTCGCAATTTCTATTTCATTGTTAACCTCTGGGGGTATTATAGGTAGCGATACTATCTGAGAATGTGGATGTTGCAAAGATGCTCCTGCCTTTCTCAGGAAATTTTTAAATATACTAATATACTCAGTATCTTTATAATTACTTAAAGACTCATACCTATTTTTATAAACAGTAAATAAATTTTCAAATTCACTTACGTTCATATTGTAAAAGGTCTTGTTGTGTTTACTAGTTTCTATAATAACCTCATGAACCCCCTTTATATTCTCTGAATCCTGGTCTATTATAGGAAATTTATTGTATATAGATTTACAAACCCATCCATTTTCATCCTCTATTTTAAATGTTTCTTCTGGTATATATTTTTCATTACCCTTACAAAATGGACAATCTTTTTCATACTCACTAACAATTTCCTCTTCATCATTTGTATTAACTTTATCTATAGGTCTTTTTGTTCTATCCTCAGCAAATATGACCATATCATTAGTAAGAGCGTCTACTCTCATTTCTTTCACTTATAACACCTCTTAACTTAGTAGATTTTTATTAATATAATTATACTATAAATTTTATATATTATTTTATAGCATATAGTAAATCCTGTTTCTTTTCAATCTATTGGCAAACATGATACATATAATGATCATAATTTTAAAAATTTTCTTTAATTAGCAATTTTATAGTGTACTTTAATATCAAATTAAGGCCTTTTTTTGTAGTTTTTGCAATCTTTTTGTTTTAATTTGTTAAAAATATATTATACGGTTATATTTTTATTTTTTGCTGATTTTTACTAGCAATTGTGTTATTATATTCATGGACAAGGGTTTATCGCCTTTAAATATTTATTAATTTTGATTAATTTAGGGGGTATTTTAAAATGAAATATTCAAACAGAGTAAGTTCTATGCAAGCTTCTCCAATAAGAAAATTAGTTCCTATTGCACAAGAAGCTAAAGACAAAGGTATAAAAGTATATCACTTAAATATCGGTCAACCTGACATAAAGACTCCAAAAGGTTTCTTTGATGCAGTTAAAAATTTCGATAGTGAAGTATTAGAGTATGCAGTATCTCAAGGTATTCCAGAGTTAATATCAGCTCTTCAAGACTACTACAAAACTTATGACATGCATTTTGGAAAAGATGAGTTATTAGTAACTAACGGTGGTAGTGAAGCTTTATTATTCACTATGATGGCTATTTGTGACCCAGGAGATAACATATTAGTTCCAGAACCATTCTACACTAACTACAATGGATTTGGTCAATCAGTAAATATAGAAGTTAATCCTATAACTACAAAAGCAGAAAACGGATTCCATTTACCTTCTAAAGAGGAAATCGTTTCTAGAATAAATGATAAAACTAGAGCTATATTACTTTCTAATCCAGGAAACCCAACTGGAGCTATATATACTACTGAAGAGCTTCATATGATCGCTGAAATAGCTAAGGAAAACGATTTATGGATAGTTTCTGACGAAGTTTATAGAGAGTTCGTTTATGATGGACTTGAGTATACAAGCTTTGGTAACATAAAAGAAGTAGAAGACAGAGTTATAATAATAGACAGTGTTTCTAAGAGATACAGTGCTTGTGGAGCTAGAATAGGTTCTATAGCTTCTAAAAACAAAGGACTTATAGCTGAAATACTTAAATTATGTCAAGGAAGACTTTGTGTTCCTACACTAGAACAAATAGGTGCAGTTGCATTATACAAAACTCCAGCTTCTTACTTCAAAGAAGTTAATGAAGAATACAGACATAGAAGAGATGTTTTATACAATGAATTAATGAAAGTTGAAGGAGTTATATGTGAAAAACCAACTGGTGCATTCTATATAGTTGCTAAATTACCAGTTGAAAATGCTGAAGATTTCGTTATATGGATGTTAAAAGAATTCAGCAAAGATAACGAAACTGTTATGGTTACACCAGCTGAAGGATTCTACGCTACTCCAGGCTTAGGACGTGACGAAGTAAGACTTGCTTATATATTAAACGAAAAAGATCTTCACAAAGCTGCCGTATTATTAAAAGAAGGTTTAGAACAATACTTAGCTTTACCTAAAGCTTAATAAATATAAAGAAAAGCTACCTTTTAAAAGGTAGCTTTTTTATTATAAAATAAAAATATCGACTTATATTTTTAAATCTAATTAAATTGTTCTTTGCTTAAAATATACTGAAGAGTATTTATTGCTTGAGTATATTTTCCTTGATCTTCTTCGTCTAAACTGAAAAGCTTTTCCTCTAATTCAACATTTAATTTTTCAATAAAATCAGATGCTATTTTTACTCCACTTTCTGTGATATTTATTAAATATTTTCTTCTATCCCCTAAGTCGCGTTCTCTAACAACATATCCTTTTTCAGTAAGATCATCCACCATACTGGTTAGACTTCCCTTTTCTATGTTTAATTTTGAACATAAATCGGTCATACTTATAGATCCATTATTCTTTATAAACATTAAAGCTCTTAATTGTGTTTTATTTACGTCGTAGTTTGCGGAATACTTTTTTAGATAGTTTAAATATAAACTTGAATAAATTTTAGGAAAAGTCTTAGACAAAAAGTTGATTGTATCATTTACTATACATTCCATTATATCACCCCAGATGTTTGATTTTACTAATTGATAACTCACACTATAGTTTACATTAAAAACAGACCAATAACAATACTTTTTCATCAATTTTATCTAATATATTTTAAATCAAAACTATATAATATGTTTTCTCAACTAAACAAAGAAAATATGGATTTAACCTAGTTATTTTGCTAAAAATTTTAAAGAGCCGATGCTGGTAAATCACCAGAATCAGCCCCCTATAATAATACATTTCTCAATTATATCTCTTCTTTATACATGTAAGTCTACTTTTAGACCAATAGTAGCCTTATAGTCCTTTATAGCCGGTTCTACGACCCCTTCAACAAATTCTGTAACTTGTTCAGGAGCTCTACCTATAAAGTTCTTAGGATCCATTATGGCTAATATTTCTTCCTTACTCATCTTAAATGAAGGATCATTTAAGATTAACTCAATTAAGTTATTATCCTTTCCTTCATGCTTCACTCTATATGCAGCCTTCATAGAGTACTCTCTTATAATTTCATGTAATTCCTGTCTATCTCCACCTCTTTTTACAGCCTCCATTAATATTGTTTCCGTAGCCATAAAAGGTAGTTCCTCATTTATACGTTTATTTATCATATTTTCATAAACTACTAATCCATCAGTAACATTTATTCCTATTTCAAGTATAGCATCCGCTGCCATAAATGCCTGCGGAATAGCTAATCTCTTATTAGCTGAATCATCTAAAGTTCTCTCTAGCCACTGAGTTGCCTCAACCAATGCAGGACTTAGAGACTCAGATATTATATATTTTGATAGTGAAGCTATTCTTTCGCTTCTCATAGGGTTTCTTTTGTATGCCATAGCAGATGATCCTATTTGATTTTTTTCAAATGGCTCTTCTAATTCTTTTAAACTTTGTAAAAGTCTTATGTCATTAGTCATTTTATGCATACTCTGTGCTATCCCTGATAATATACTTATAACCTGATAGTCTAATTTTCTAGTGTATGTTTGTCCACTTACTGCATATGATGATGAGTATCCCATTTTTTCACATACTAACTTATCTAATTGTTTTACCTTTTCGTGATCTCCTTCAAATAAACTTAAGAAACTGGCTTGAGTACCTGTAGTACCTTTTACACCTCTTAATTTCATATTATCTATTCTATAATTTAAATCTTCTAAATCAATTATTAAATCTTGAGCCCACAAACAAGCTCTCTTTCCAACTGTAGTAAGCTGAGCAGCCTGAAAATGAGTAAATCCTAGGGCTGGCATATCTTTGTACTTAATAGCAAAATCTTTTAGATTATTTATCAAATTTACAAGCTTTATTCTAAGTAATCTTAAAGCCTCTGTCATTTGTATAACATCTGTGTTGTCCCCAACATAAGCTGATGTTGCACCTAAATGAATTATTCCCTTAGCTTTGTCACATTGTAGTCCATATGCCTTTACGTGAGACATAACATCGTGTCTTACCTCTTTTTCTATTTTTCTAGCTTCGTCAAAGTTTATGTTATCTATATTAGATCTCAATTCATCCAATTGTTCATCAGTTATATTTATTCCTAACTCTTGCTCTCCTTCTGCAAGAGCGACCCAAAGTCTTCTCCAAGTTGAAAACTTAAACTGAGGGGAAAATATATAACTCATATCCTTACTACAATATCTATCCGTCAGAGGATTTGTATATGTACTGTATTTATTATCTATCATTATTTGCACCTTCCTTAACTAGTTTTATATATTAATTATATAAAATATTACGAACTATAACAAGTCATTTTTATTTTTTGTTCATTATTCTTTAGACTCGTAGTCTATTTTATATAAATTTTTCTCGCTTATTGTATGATTTTCCTCATCTAAACATCTCTCTTGGCTATTATATAGAATATCTTCATCTACAAAGTTTATTACATATTTGTATCTAACTGCATAACTTTTATCACTCCATCCAAGCTTATCTTTTACATCCTCTTTCTCCATGCCAAGACTTAAGTTTATTGCTGCGAACGAATGCCTAAAATCTCTAGCAGAGTATTGGGACAATCCTGCTAAATCTAAAGCTCTCTTTACTATTAGTCTAACATTCCTATCCGTAATAAAATCACTCTTTTGAGTAGTAAAAATAAAGTCATGCGTTTGATCTATTTCACTAGGAAGTCCAGAATAATTCCTATACTCCATCAAAAGTTTTAGTAAGTATGGGTGTAGCTTAATTTCTCTCTCCTTTTTACCCTTCCCTAATCGTATATAAGCTATATCATTTGAGTTTATAATAATGTCCTTCCATCTTAGTCTTACTAGCTCGCTTAGTAGGCAACCTGTGGTTATTAGACATACTATTATAGATCTATCCCTTATAGTTAGCTTAGGAAAAATGCTCACTAATTGATTTATCTCTTGTATACTCAATACATCATCTTTATTTTTTATTCTTGTAACAACTGGTTTCTCAACAAAGATAAACGGATTTATTTCTATATACTCTTCTTTTTTTAAGAAATTATAAAAACTGTGTAAGTAGCTATATATTTTTTCGCAAGTTGATTTTGCATAATTACTTCTAATAGCTTCTATAAATTTTGAGCAATCCTCTTTATTTGCATATATAAGTTCTTTAGAATCAATAAATGATTTAAATAAAGTTATCTTAGACAGATAATCCAATTTTGTAGCTGGGCTTTGTCTTCTAGAAAACAGATTAAACAACTCATATTCATAGTCATCTAAATGATTATCCTTCTTGTCATTATTAACCATGGTATCTCCTTTCCTTAAAATATAACCTATAATTATTGAATTTAAAAAAGAGCTATATCAAAATCAGGCTTATTATAATCTCAGAGTTAATTAGATTATTTCAAAGATTTATATTTTGATAAGCTCTTTTATATTTAAATTATTTTGATTCCTTAAGTATTCTTATTATATCACTTGCATCCTCATTAAATGTAGTTATTATACTTAAGTAATCTGTAGCTCTATTTATAGCCAAGTATACCTTGTTTAAATCTCCTACAAAATCATTTACCTGATAATCCTGTTCCTTATTATTTATACTATGATTATAAAGCATTTCTAACTCACAAACTATCACAGCTTTATACTCTAAGTTTTTTATTGTATATATGTTTGATATGGTAGTTCCTGTTTTTTTGCTGATATTGGTTAGGTTTTCTTCAGCACATATATATGCTATATTAGCCTCATCTAAAGCCTTTCTCAGCATATATTGAAAGTAAATCGTCTTTCCACTCTTTAATCTCTTTTTGTTATAAGGGTATACTATAGCAATCTCCGAGCTATCTATTCCCTTTTCATTCATTAAATATCTCAGTTCCCAAATAACTGAGCTTATCTGGTCCTCAAGATCGCTTACCTTTATCATATTTACTACATTTGTACCTTCTCTTATAGACCTCGTCTTTAAAAATACATCATTATTTATTACCGGTCTTAAATTTTTTATGTATTTATTTGAATTACTTGCAAATCTATTTATAAATTCTACTAATCCCTCTGATTGCCTATAGTTTTTGTCTAAAGTTATAATTTCATCAAATTCAATTTCTTTGAACAATGGTTTAAATATATTCAAATTATTTGATATATCTAATGCGTGGCATGAATATATATTAAATACAAACTTAGTCTTATATAAGAATTCCCTTATAAATTCAATTTCATAATCTAGGAAACTCTCCGCTTCATCAATAAATATACCTTTAAACATATTTTTCGTTTTAATTACATTGTCAGCCTGTTTTAGAATATTTGCAAATGCCTTTTCATAATCATTTTTTAACATATTGTAATCCACAACCAAATTATATTTTCTGGCTAATTTAAATACAAATGAGCTAAATGTATGTATTTCTAAATTATTATTTTCTTTGTATAGCAACTTTATATGCTCCCTTAATTCATTACAAAGTTGCTTTGTATGTGTGAATACTAAAAATTTATGGTGAGGATATATTTTAGATAGTTTTATAGCCCTGGATAGCATAATAGTTGTCTTACCTGTAGCAGAACCTCCATTAAATAAAGTATTTCCATAATTTATAGATAACACATCCTTTATTTGACTTTTTTCTAACATAGTCGCTGTATAACTATAATCGTCATTTAAATATGAAATCTTTTTGAAATCTTTTTCTAAATGAAGTCTATTATTAAATAAATAGTATTCCGAGCATATGCTTAACAAAAATAGGTTCAACTCTATTTCATTATTCTCTTCTCTTAAATACTTATCTATCAATGTATAATCTTCTATAATATCTTTAAGAGTTTTTCTATCTATTATATTTTTATCAACAAAATCATCAAATCCATATTTGTCACCTATTTCAACATAAGGCATTACAAAAACATAGTTATAACTTATATTCTTATTATTTTGGCTCATTTTTAGTCTTAAAAGCTCATATTCTTCATTCATAACCTCAAGTAACTCTTCTTCTAATATAAGAAACAAATCTTCTGTTGTATCCATAAATTTCAAAAACAAAATTCTATCATCTTTGATATACAACATATCTGTACTTATCCCCTTGAAAGGAGTCACTTTCGGAATTACTTTGACATCTTTATCCATATTTTTATAAAATATTTTCTCTATGTCTTTCATTCTTAGGGCATCTAACTGAGAGTTAATATTTGTGTACTGGCTCAACATACATTCCCCCTTATTTTATAATCATTATAACATTTTGACCATTTTTTTTCTATATCAGTTTATGTTATATTCTAGGGTGATACATTGATCTGGTATGATACTGAGTATTTAAATTCTCCTATAAAATATAAATATGAAAAACTTAAAATACTCAATATCTTCCCTATTTATGTTTCTATTTATTTTATATTATAATCTATTTGCCACAATTCTTTTCTAGCCATATATTCATTTTTCTTCTTACTTCGTCTTCTTTTACTTCATAAAACATAGCATCTTCTGTAGTATAGGTTTGAACTAAATTATTTACCTCTGTCGGATATCCTAGGAATACTCCGTTTTTATTTTCAAACCCAATACTCATTATATCATACTTATTATCGTGTTCATGAAGTACTACACCGTATTCAACTTCCTTGCCTTTATTCTCATCTTCTTTTACAAGCTTTACATATTGATTTTTAGCTAACTTACTTAACATATAATCACCTCTTTTTGTACTTTTATATATATTGTTTCCATTAGTGGTGATTATAATATCACTTTTATATATATTTTTTATATATGTTTTTTAATAGTAATTTTGCCGCAATTTGAAAAGGCCCCTTAATCAATGAGTTAAATCATTAATCAAGGAACCTGTTGCAAGCTCAATACTAAAAAATAATAAATCTAAAATATTTATTTATATGAATTTATTTTTAATACGATTGCTTTATTTAGCATATTCAATTGCTCTAGTTTCTCTTATTATACTTACTTTTATTTGCCCAGGATATTCAAGTTCGTCCTCTATTTTCTTAGTCATATCCCTTGCTAATAAATGTATATCTTCATCACTTACAGATTCTGGTTTTACCATTATTCTAACTTCTCTACCTGCTTGTATTGCAAATGATTTCTCTACACCTTCATATGAATTAGCTATTTCTTCTAATTTTTCTAATCTCTTGATGTAGGCCTCTAAGGTTTCCCTTCTAGCACCTGGTCTAGCAGCTGATATAGCATCTGCTGCAGTTACTAAAACAGCCTCTATAGTTTGAGGTTCATAATCTCCATGGTGAGTACTCATAGCATGTATTACTTCTTTAGACTCTTTGTATCTTCTAAGTAAATCCATACCTATCTCTACATGTGTACCTTCCATCTCGTGGTCCACAGCCTTACCAATATCATGAAGTAATCCAGCCCTTTTAGCTAATTTTATATCTGCCCCTATCTCAGCAGCCATAATTCCAGCTATATGAGCAACTTCTATAGAGTGTTTAAGAACATTTTGTCCATAACTAGTTCTATAATTAAGTCTTCCTAATAATCTTAGTAATTCTGGATGTATTGTATGAACACCTGTCTCGAATGTTGCTTGTTCTCCATACTCTTTTATTATATTATCAACTTCTTTTCTTGCCTTTTCAACCATTTCTTCTATTCTGGCAGGATGTATTCTTCCGTCTGATATTAATTTTTCAAGAGCAATTCTAGCTACTTCTCTTCTTATAGGGTCAAACCCTGATAAAATTACTGCCTCTGGAGTATCATCAATTATAAGATCTATTCCAGTAAGAGTTTCAAGAGTTCTTATATTTCTACCTTCTCTACCTATTATTCTACCCTTCATTTCATCATTAGGTAAATCTACTACTGTTACAGTAGTTTCTGCAACATGATCTGCTGCACATTTTTGAATAGCATATCCTATAATTTCTCTAGATTTTTTATCAGCCTCTTCTTTTGCATGAGTTTCTATATCTTTTATCATTATAGACATCTCACGTCTTACATCTCTTTCTGCATTACTTAAAATTATTCCTCTAGCCTTTTCAGAAGTTATTCCTGATATACTTTCTAACTTTTCTAACTGTTGTGACTTTATATTTTCTATTTCTTCTTCTTTTTTCCCTACTGTCTTTAGTTTCTCATTTAAGTCATTTTCTTTAGACTCTAGATTTTGTAGTTTTCTATCTAGAACCTCTTCTTTTTGTAGTACCCTTCTCTCGTACCTTTGTACTTCTACTCTTCTTTCTTTGTTTTCTCTCTCTGCCTCTGTTCTCCACTTATGGATCTCTTCTTTAGCTTCCAATAGCTTTTCTTTTTGTACAGTTTCAGAATCTCTATGTGCCTTATCTATGATTTCTTTGGCTAAGCTCTCTGCTTGACCAATTTTCGCTTCAGATATATTTTTTCTTATAAAATATCCAACTATTGTGCCAATCGCTGCACCTACAACAACTATTGCTATCGTCTCTATGACATCCACCTCCTTTGTTAATAATCTCAAAATGTCATCATTCTCAATTTCAAAATACGTTTGTACAATTACAGCTGAATTATGATTTTATAACCATATGTATCTAAACATAATCTTCCCAGTAATTTAAACAAATTTTATTATTCAATAATATTCTCAAAGATGATTATTGTAAAACTAAATTTAGATATTATATCCTCATTTAATTTTATAATTTTTTCTAACCTGTGTCAAGTTAATAGGAGGTGTGTAAAAAGTTTATTATTCTTTATTTTTCTATTCTTTATTTTTCTATTCTTTATTTTCTTGTTCATTTTTTTCTTTTTCTGATGTTTGTCCATCCTTTTTATCTAATTCATAGTAATCTCTTACCTTTTTTTCAATTTCATCTGCTAGGTCAATATTATCTAGTAGGAATTTTTTAACATTTTCTCTACCTTGACCTAATTTTGTTTCATTGTAACTATACCATGCTCCAGATTTTTTAACTATGTCTACATCTGCTGCTATATCTAATAAATCACCTATTTTAGATATACCCTCACCATACATTATATCGAACTCTGCTTGTTTAAACGGAGGAGCAACTTTGTTCTTGACAACCTTCACCCTTGTTCTACTTCCGATTACCTTATCGCCTTGTTTTATAGTGTCTATTTTTCTAACATCAAGTCTTACTGATGAGTAGAACTTAAGGGCACGACCACCCGTTGTAGTCTCTGGGTTACCAAACATTATACCTACTTTTTCTCTTAATTGGTTTATAAATATTGCTACACAATTTGATTTTTTTATTGAACCTGTTAATTTTCTTAGAGCCTGTGACATAAGTCTTGCCTGAAGACCCACATGAGAATCCCCCATATCTCCCTCTATCTCAGCTTTTGGTACAAGTGCTGCAACTGAGTCTATTACTATTATGTCTACTGCTCCACTTCTAATTAAAGCTTCTGTAATTTCTAATGCTTGTTCTCCTGTATCTGGTTGAGATATTATTAAATTATCTACATCTACTCCTAACGCTTTTGCGTATACAGGGTCTAAGGCATGCTCTGCATCTATAAATGCTGCTATTCCACCTTGTTTTTGTGCTTCTGCTACAGAATGTAGTGCAACAGTTGTTTTACCCGAAGATTCTGGTCCATATATTTCTACTATTCTTCCCTTTGGTAAACCACCTATACCTACAGCTATATCTAATCCTATTGAACCAGTTGGTATTGAATCAACTATCAAAGAAGTAGTCTCTCCTAATTTCATTACTGAACCTTTACCAAATTCTTTTTCTATTTTTCCTAAGGCTTCATTAAGCACTTTTAATTTTTCTTGGTCTATACTCATTATTATATCCATCCTCTCAAAAAATATATATATTAAAATCAAACACTTGTTCTATGTCATATATTGATTATATCCTATAAATATTCTATCGTCAATTTAAAAAATATTTAATTTTAACCACTTAAAATATCACTTAGTAAAATTTTACCATACTGTCTGTATTTATAAACCTTTCTCTATGTTTTTATACAAAAATAACAAATATATATGTCATTGATAAAAATTCCTTTTAATATGTAGTTTCATTTCCTTTATTTATACTATAAAATTCAAATTTTAATATTAGATATACTATTATTTTTATTTTTGATATTACTATTTAATTGGAATCTATTAATAAGCAATTTTAATATTCTAGCTTGCCCGCTTAAATCCTTGCTTGCAGTTGTACCATCTTCTGCTATATTTAAATTTTTTTGAACTATTTTTGAAATTTCTTTTATTCCATGTGTAATTTCAGTTACAGCACTGGCTTGCTCTTCTGAAGATTTAGCCATTTCATCTACCAATAAGATTGTCCTATTAGTAGTATTCACTATTTTTCCAAGGGATTGTGCTGCATTATCAACTACTTTAGTACCCTTGTTAACTGCTGTTATTGAGTTTTCTATAAGTATATCAGTCTTTTTTGCAGCCTCGGCAGATTTATTAGCTAATCTCCTAACTTCCTCAGCTACAACAGCAAATCCCTTTCCAGAATCACCTGCCCTACTAGCTTCTACCTCAGCATTCAATGCCAATATATTAGTTTGAAATTAGTTCTTCATCTGTAGTAGGGTTGTTTTTTAAATCATCGATCTTTTTATCTATATTGTCTAGATCCTCAAGAATAGAATTTTCATATTCTGTGAAATTTCTAGAAAGAATTGCATTAGTTATATTATTTCCAACAGACAATATGTCCCTACGGATTCCAATAGCTTTATTTGTTAACTCATAAGGACCTAAGAATAACTTTTGACTTATATCTCCAGTCTGTTTTAAACTACTCAATGTATAAAATTGTCCAATCATAGAGATGATTATCATAGTTAAAAACGCTAAACCCAATTTTTGCCAATATTTAAGTCTCTAATATTTAGCCTTAACTTTTCTAACTTAAATCTTAATCTTATAGAACATAATTTTCTTAACTTCAAGTTTATACTTTTTATTTTTTTCATACCTATTCCTCCATAATTGTAAACATCTTATAGTTTATAGGTATATTTATAACATATAAAAAATAGTAATCTTATAAAGTTTACTACAATTTTACAAAGTTAAATTTTCTTAACTTTGAAGCCTTGCCTAGGTTATTAATCATCATACTTTTGATACTATTTAAAGTTAAAATGGCATACTGCTAATTCCACTTATACAGAATAGTCAGTATGCCAATATAATTTATTTAATTATTTACTATCCATAAATAAGTTCTTATTTTTATATAAGTACTCTCCTCCAGAATATAACGTAATTAGAGTAGCTATTAATATAAAAATATTTCCTATATTTAATATTAGTTGATTTTGGTATTGAGCTCCTAGAAGTAAAACTACAACAGATATCATTTGAGTTGTCGTCTTTAACTTTCCTCCACTGCTTGCTGCTATAACCTTACCCTCTGCAGCTGCAATAGCTCTTAGGATACTCACAGAAAGCTCTCTAGATACTATTATTATAACCATCCAACTTGATACAAGACCCACTTCTATCATACATGTAAGAGCTGATATAACCAATAACTTATCTGCTAAGGGATCCATAAACTTACCGAAATCTGTAACCAAGTTATACTTCCTAGCTATTTTCCCATCTAGTGCATCTGTAATAGATGCAAATATAAATATTAAGCAGGCTATTAAAAATTTATTTGGTATATCAAATAACATTACTAGTATAAATACCGGTATTAAAAATATTCTAAACAAAGTTAACTTATTTGGTAAATTCATCTACAACATCTCCCATTAAATCATACTCTAGTGCGCTATTTATTTTTACCTCTACAAAATCACCGACTTTAAGTTCATCCAGAGACTTAACATAGACTATACTATCTATTTCCTCTGCATCACCTTTGGTCCTTCCTATATAAACACTGTCTTCTATTTGTTCCTCTATTAATACTTCGTATATATTTCCTATTTTTTTGTTATTAAGCTTTTGAGATATTTCTTGCTGAACCATCATAAGTGCGTCTCTTCTTTGAACTTTTACACTATCTTCTATATGATCAGGTAATTTATCAGCTGCTGTATTTTCTTCTCTAGAATATGCAAATGCACCTAATCTATCGAATTCAACAGTCTTAGCAAACTCTATAAGTTCTTTGAAATCATCTTCTGTTTCTCCAGGAAATCCTGTTATTATTGTTGTTCTCAGTGTTGCATCTGGAATATTTTTTCTTATCATTTCAATTTTAGATAGTATATCCTCTTTGGTTGTGTTTCTATTCATTAATTTTAATATTCGATTACTTGCATGCTGTATAGGCATATCAAAGTAATTACAAATATTATCATGTTCTTTTATAACCTGAACTAACTCCTCAGTTATTGATTCTGGATATGAGTACATTATCCTAATCCACTTTAATCCTTCTATATTAGAAAGCTCCTTTAATAGTTCTGGTAACTTCTCTTCTCCGTATAAATCACAGCCATATTTGGTAGTATCTTGAGCTATAACTACTAACTCTTTAACTCCTCTAGAAGCTAAGTTTTTCGCTTCTTTTATGATATCTTCCATCTTTCTACTTTTGTATTTTCCTCTAAGTTTAGGTATTATACAGTACGTACAGTGATTATCACAACCCTCGCCAATCTTTAAATATGCCATGTAAGTAGGTGTCGATACATATCTTGGAAGTTCTTCATTATATACAACTTCTATATCATTAAGGCTAACAACTTTATTTTCTTTTTGTAAGTTATCCATTATTTCATCTATATTTTGGTAACTTCCTGTTCCCACTATTGCATCTATTTCTGGTATCTCTGTTTTTAACTCATCTGAATATCTCTGAGCTAGGCACCCTGTAACTACTAATAGTTTTAGATTCCCAGTTTCCTTTAAAGCAGCAAATTCAAGTATAGTTTCTATAGACTCTTGTTTTGCAGACTCTATAAACCCACAAGTGTTTACTATTATTATATCTGCTTCTTCAAAATTTCCGATTAATTTGTATCCTTTTTTGTTTAGTATTCCCATCATTATTTCTGCATCTACTAGGTTTTTAGAACATCCTAATGATTCTAATGCTATTTTTAACATTTATATAGCTCCTTCCACTGCTGCTTTTTGGAATTTTATAACTTCCTCTACTATTTTATCTATATCATCAGAACTTATATGCTTATCGTATTTGTATTTTTCCACAGAATACATATATAAAGGATCGTAGTAATCTACCAAATACCTTTCTACAAGTTCTTCATATTTTCCCAATTCCAGTAAATCAATATACTCATCTACAGTTTTATTTCCCAATCTTTTTCTAAATTTATTTATACAGTCTTTTAATACTTCTATGTTTTCTGATCCTTTTGTGTATATATAGTCTCTACAAAGTCTATCTATTCTAGATTTTAAACTACTTTCTAATATTATGCGATATCCTTCCGTTGTCATAGATTCATAAATCTCAATCGGCACTAAAACATGCCCTACTCTCCTACTTTCGCTTTCTACAAAAATATAATTTGTATTTGAAAAAAATAAACTTTCAAATATTTTTGTCTCAAAACTTTTTTGAGTCGGTGGTTTTTCATCAAATGTTATAAATCCAAAGGTAGATCCGCTGTTTTTCGCAGCTCCCTCTAAATCTAATATATCTATATCTCTTTTTTCTAATTTCTTTAATAAATCTGTCTTTCCTACACCAGTCAATCCATGAACCGATATAAATTTTTTTGTGTCCATAACAACTTTGAAATAATCTAATACAAAATTTCTATAGGCCTTGTATCCTCCTTCAAGTTGGTATATATCGAGTCCTAGAGAAGATAGTAAGCTAACCAAACTTCCACTTCTCATACCTCCTCTAGAACAATAAATAACTACATTGTCATATTCATTAATTATATCTGTTATCTTAAGATACATATCTTTTAATTTATAAGATATATAGTCAAACCCTTTTTCTATAGCCTCGTGCTTTCCTTTTTTCTTGTATATTGTACCTATTTTATGATATTCATCATCGTTAAACAGAGGTATATTTAAAGCATCTAATATATTATCCTCGTTGTATTCTTTTTCCGTCCTAACATCTATAAATTTTACTTTATTAAGTCTTAAGGCGTTCTCTATTTTTACTGTCTTCAATTTTATTCACCCTCTAAATTCTGCAAATCTTGTTTACTGATAAGTACCTTTCTTGGTTTGCTACCTTCACTCTTTCCTACTATGCCTCTTTCTTCCATAGAATCTATTAACCTTGCAGCCCTGTTAAATCCTATTTTAAACTTTCTTTGAAGCATAGATGCTGAAGCCTGACCACTCTCTACAATAAATTCTATAGCCTCACTTAAAAGCTCATCTTCATCATTTGATTTAGCTGTAGATATATTAGATATAGTTTCCATTATACAGTCTTCATATTTTACTTCTTCTTTTACTTGACTCTTAACATACTCTATTACTCTTTCAGACTCTCCTTCTGATATAAATGCACCTTGTAATCTAACCGGTTTTGCAGCTCCAAGAGGATAGAATAACATATCTCCTTTGCCTAATAGTTTCTCTGCTCCACCCATATCTAGTATTGTTCTTGAGTCTGTTTGGGATGAAACAGCAAAGGCTATTCTCGAAGGTATATTCGCCTTTATAACTCCTGTTATTACATCAACAGATGGTCTTTGTGTTGCAACTATTAAATGCATTCCAGCAGCTCTGGCCATTTGCGCAAGTCTACATATATAATCCTCAACATCATTTGCACTGACCATCATTAGGTCTGCAAGCTCATCGATTATTATTACTATTTTACATAGTTTTTCTTCTACTTTTTCATTGTAACTTGTAATATCCTTAACCTGATTGTCTGCAAACAATTTATACCTTCTATTCATTTCAACCACTGCCCAATTCAAAGCATTAGCAGCTTTTTTAGGATCTGTAACAACTGGTATTAATAAATGAGGTATCCCATTGTAGTTTGCAAGTTCAACAACCTTAGGGTCTATAAGTAAAAGCTTAACTTCATCAGGGCTAGCCTTGTATAATATACTACTTATCAATGTATTTACACAAACACTTTTACCTGAACCAGTAGATCCTGCTATAAGTAAGTGTGGCATTTTAGATATATCTCCTATTATCGTCTTCCCACTTACATCTTTACCTAATCCCATTGCAAGAGGTGAGTTAAAGCTTTTAAACTCTTCACTCTCTAAAACCTCTCTTACAGAAACCATTTGAGGTTCTTCATTTGGAACTTCTATTCCTATTGCACTCTTACCTGGTATTGGAGCTTCTATCCTAATACTTTTTGCTGCTAGGCTTAAGGCTATATCATCAGTTAAATTTACTATTTTGCTAACCTTAACTCCTGGACTTGGCTGTATTTCATATCTAGTTATAGTAGGGCCTACTGTGACCTGGTTTACCTTAGCCTCAACTCCAAAGTCCGATAATGTTTTTTCTAATAAAGTTGCATTTTGTAAAACTCTTTTCTTACCATTATCATTAGCTTTTTTGTCTATTTTATTTAAAAGTTCAGTACTAGGTTTTTTATAATTATCATAATTTGAGTTAGAATTAATATTAAGAGGCTGTGTTTTTTCTATACTGTTGTTAACAGCCTTGTTTAGATTCGGACGTGACTCTTTATCGTCTTTATTGACATTTTGAAGTTCTTTTAAAACTTCTAATTCTGGCATACTCTGAGTTCCTTCTAGTATTTCTAAGTACTCATCCTCTGCCTTATTGAACCCAACTATTTTTATAGTCTTATCATCAACACTATCATCTGGCTCATTGATTTCTTGCTTGTCATCTGATTTTGACATAAACTTTTTAAAGAATCCATCCTTTTTTACCTCTGTTTTTTCATCAACTTCATCGGTAATCATGTCTATTGCAGACTTTTTAATATTAGAAACTTTATCTTTTAGATTTATATTACCGCTTTTTACACCTTCAGCTTTATGTTTTGTATTTAGTATCATATCTTTTATTGATATATTGAACGTAAATATAATTGTCATTATAAGTGCAAATATACTTATAAGCCATCCACCAAATATTCCAAATACCTTGCTTATGTAATATGTAATAGTTGTTGCCACCAACCCGCAACCTTTGCCACTTACTCCTAACTCTATTACATCCTTAAACATCCCACTGCTCAAGGGACTATCCACAGGAAGATTTCTAGCATTTAATAATCCATAAAATACAAATATAAACAATATAACAACATAATAAATCTTTGTGTGCTTCAATCTATATACATACTCATTGCCATCAAAAAATCCAAGTATACCAGTAGCAATAACCAGAAACGGAATTACTGTTGAAAGTCCCCCAAACAATCCCTTAAATATATTCTGCATCACTATTGGCAGCAGACCCATAGAATTTGAATTTAAACTATATAATAAAAATATACCTATGAATATCGTTATTAAGTTATAATACTCAGCATTGAATCCCAAAGAACTACCTTTCTTACTTTTTCCCTTCTTTTTAGCCATCAATCTCACCTCTTAATTTTCATAAGTTTGCCCATTCATAGCAAAAAGTGCTAATGCCTTCACACTAACACTTCCGCCTACATTGTTTAATTATAACATACAACATATTATTTGAACAAATCTTATTTATCTTTCAAAAATAATTATTATTTTAGTCAAAAATTATTCTTTGTTTTCATCCTCTTTAATTAACAGTTTTAGTTTACTTAGAGCTTCTTTAAGTCCCCCGACTTCATCTATAAGGCCACATTGTACTGCTTCTTTACCTATTAAAACACTTCCCACATCACTTACAAGCTCATCTCTAGAGTTCATTAACTTTTCTAATTTACCTCTTTCTATATTAGATGTTCTGATTATAAACTGTGTTATTCTTTCTTGCATCTTTTTAAAGTATTCAAACGTCTCATTTACACCTATTACTAGACCATTAGTCCTGATAGGATGGACTACCATTGTAGCTGTAGGCGCTATAAAGGAATAATCACCAGCTGTTGCTAACGGAACCCCTATACTATGACTTCCTCCTAAAACTAACGTAACAACTTTTTTAGAAATACTATTTAAAAGCTCTGCCATTGCAAGACCTGCCTCTACATCTCCTCCTACTGTGTTAAGTATTACTAATACACCCTTAATCTCTGGATTTTCTTCTACTGAGTAAAGCATAGGTATTATATGTTCATATTTAGTCGATTTTTTTTGAGGATTTCCTACAAAGTGACCCTCAATCTCCCCTATTATAGTTATGCATTGAATTTCTTTAGATGAGTTTACCGGCATGTTTGGTGCACCCATCTGTTTTATGCTTTCTATTTCTTCTATCTGAGTTTCTTTATCTTTATCATCTACATCCCTATTATTTCTAGGATTATTTTTTTTAGGTTTGTTATCATTCTCTCTATTATACATTCTTAAACTCCTCTCAATATATATTTTTTGTTTAATATAGTTATAATTTCCTATGCAATACAAAAAAATTCATATTAAGTAATTATAAAAATAATTGAAGTTATATCTACATAAATAAACTTATATTTTAAAACGCAAAAAGCCTGACTGTATATAACTAATAATCATATACAGCCAAGCTTTCTATCTTATCAATATTCTACTTTTTATAAAATTCCCCATGTATTGCATTAACTGCTTTTTGCATGTCTTTTTCATGTACTAAACAAGATATTGTCATATTTGAATCTGATGTTTGAAGTAATGATATTCCTGCTTTTGATAGACCTCTAACTATTTTAGCCATAACACCTGAAACACCTGTTATCTTTGAACCTATTAACGTAACCTTTGCACATTTTCCGTTTATTTTATACTCTAAATCAAACTTATTTAAAATTTCTTCTAACTCTTCTATGTCTGCCTCGTCTGTAACAAATGCTTTTTCTGATATAAAGAAATTTATCATGTCTATGCTTATATTTCTATTTTCTATTTCATTTAATACTTCTGTAAATATATCTTCTTCTGACTTTATCTTCACTTGTACTACTTTATCTTTATTGGCAACAGCTGCTATAAAATCATCCTGTCCTTCGTACTCTGAATCTATATTTTTATATCCAGATGATGATCCTATCTTAGTTCCTTCATAAGTTGGATTTAATGTGTTTTTTATAACTAAAGTTATATTACCATCTTTGGCTAATTGTACAGCTCTTGGATGTATAACTTTAGCCCCCTTATCTGCCATTTGGAATACTTCCTCATAACTTATAAAGTCCAGTACCTTAGCTCTCGGTTCTACCCTAGGATCTGCCGTCATTATACCATCTACATCCGTATATATCTCTACAGTTTCAGACCCTAATGCCTTGCCTATTGCAACTGCAGATGTGTCACTTCCTCCTCTACCAAGAGTAGTTATTTCTCCATCCTCTGTTGCCCCTTGGAAACCTGCTATTACTACTACCTTGCCTTGTTTTACTTCTTCTTGAATTCTCTTTGGATTTATATATTTTATTCTGGCATTTGAAAACTCGTCGCTAGTAAGTATACCCGCCTGTTGACCTGTTAAAAATATTGCTTCTATCCCTTTTGATTTAAGCATATTTACCAGAATTGTTCCTGATATTATCTCTCCACAAGACATTATTAAATCATTTTCTCTTTTTGACGGCTTATCGTTTATTGCACTACATAAGTCTATCAAAGTATCTGTAGCATATGGTGCTCCTTTTCTTCCCATTGCCGATACTACAAGAACTAAATCTAAATTTTTTTCTTTGTATCTTTCTACTATTTTACATACTTCATTCATTTTTTCATATGATGCTACTGAAGTACCTCCAAATTTTTGTACTAATATGCTCATAATTTCCTCCTAGTATATCCCTTCATGTTCTATAATTATCATGTCATTTCCTATCTTTTTTATATTCCTCCATGGAACTTCTAAAACTGACTTATCTTTTTTTATGCCAAAAAATCCTTTTTCTTTTGGAATTAAAAGTGCCAGTATATCGCCTGTAGTCTCATCTAGTATAAGGTCACATTCTCCAATAACACCTAGTCTTTCTCCTGTTACTAAGTTTACTATTTCTTTACCTGCTATTTCAGATAAATTCATACCTATACCTCCAAAGTTTACTTATAATTTAATATCTTCAACCCCTCTACCTACAATACATGTTCCTATGGTGTTTATATCAAATACTTTGTCTATAACTCTATTTACTGTCTCTATATTTACATTGTTTATGTATTCAAGTATCTCATCTGTAGTTTTTACTTTTTTAGATAAAAGCATCGACTTTCCAATTTCCATCATCCTACTACTAGTACTTTCCATACCTAGCATATAGCTTCCTTTCAATTGTTCTTTGCTACAATTTATTTCATCTTCTGTTAGATGATTTTTTCTTAAATCCTCTATTTCTTTTTTTATTAATTCATAGACTTCCAATAAATTTTCATTACTCATACTAGCAAATATACCTAATTCTCCACATTTCCTGTACAAGCTAGGAGAGGAATATATAGAATACACTAATCCTTTTTCTTCTCGTATTTTTTGGAATAACCTTGAACTTATGCTTCCTCCAAATATATTATTTATAACGGCTAATGCATAAACCTCTTCTATATTTTCCTCAGCAACCGCATTTAAGCAAATAGCTAAGTTTACTTGCTCTGTATCTTTATTTTTAGCTATAAAACAAGGATTAAACTTGGCTTTGTTTATATCTATAATAACATCTCTTTTTTCCCAATTTTCAAATGCACTTTCTAATTTTTCCACCATCTCATCAAAATTAAAGTTACCCGAGATAGATATAACTGCATTGTTGGGTACATAATATCTGTTAAAATATAATTTTATTGTATCTTGATCTATATTGTATAAAGATTCATATGTTCCTATTATATTCATCCCTAAAGGATCGCACGAGTATATATTCTCCACTAATAAATCATATACTAAATCTTCAGGCGAATCCTCATACATTTTCAACTCTTCAAGTATCACCAGACGCTCTTTATCCATTTCATCCTTGTCTAATTTAGAATTTAGTATCATATCACTAAGTATATCAATACCAGTATCTATATGTTCATCTATTAATTTTACATAATAACATGTACACTCTTTGCTAGTAAAAGCATTTATCTGTCCACCCAAATTATCAATTTCACTGGCTATATCCTTTGAGGTTCTGTTTTCAGTACCTTTAAATAACATATGCTCTATAAAATGGGATACTCCACTTATATTCGGACTTTCAATCCTAGATCCAGCATTTATCCATACTCCTAATGTAATAGACTTTAAGTACGGTATCTCTTCACCTATTATCGTGAGTCCATTTTTTAATGTTCTTGCCTTATACATACACTTCTCCCTCTAAATCCTCTATTTATTGTTTATAAATTACTATTTATTAATTGTTTTGTCACATATATGTAAAGCATGACTTATTTTAAATTATATATGTATTAAATTATAGATTAGTAAGTTGATTTATTCAACTACAACTTAGCTGTACAAAATGATTAATTAAAATACATCGCTAAGTTTTCCTGGTTCTAATTTTTTATCTCTTATTATTTTTATAATATCATCTAGACACTCAGTTGTTGCATTTGTAGGATGCATAAGAATTATACTGCCATCCTTTACGTCCTTATTTTTAATTCTATCTATTATTACCTCTGGTTGTTCTCTATACTTCCAATCTATTGTATCTACATCCCACTTTATAGATGTATACCCCAAATCCTTTGCCGCCTTGACAGTTTCCTCCCCAAACGATCCTGCAGGAGCTTGGAAAAACTTTGTATCCTTTTTTATTATGTCTTCTATTATTTTTTTAGAGGTCTTTATTTGTTCTAAATTTTCCTCATAAGACAATTTTGAATAGTCTAGATGTTTGTGTCCATGATTTCCTATCTCGTGACCCTCTCTTTTAATCTTTAGTAGCTCTTCTTTGTTTTTCTCAGCCCATTTACCTGTAACATTAAAAGTTATTTTTACATTTTCCTCTTTTAATGTTTCTAATATAGATTCAATATATTCTGTTTCCCAACCTAAGTCTACGTTGCAAGTTAATGCAACGTAGCCGCTGTCAGTCTTTGTTCCTTGGGTATGTGGCAGTTCTACCCTTTCAAAAAAATTAAATGTAGGTTTACTCTTATCCCTACTCAAAAAAATTATGCCTCCAGTTAAAGCTAGTATAATACATACTACTATTATAATAATTTTCTTTAGTTTAGTTTTGTTAAGTACCATCATTATCATTATATTTCCCCCTTGTATAATGTAGTTGTAACATTTGATAGAAAACTTTCTAATAATCTAACGAACATTAACAACTTTTCTTAATTTTTAAATTTGTATA
>NZ_FQWX01000006.1 GCF_900129815.1 Asaccharospora irregularis DSM 2635 | reverse complement strand
GCCCATTCTAAAGAATATTTTCTTCCACATTTACTACAAAACTTACTCTTACATGAAAATCCATGTATATATTCCTCATGGCATTCTAAGCATTTATGTTTTATATACCCATACTGTATATTTCCACAATTTAAGGCTTTTTGAACTGTATTCGTTATATGCTCACGCATTTCTTTTCTGACTCTGGGTAGTTTTGATATTTTGAACTCCTCAAAGTGGTTTTTTAAAATTACATTTATAATTTTGTTACTTTCATATTTTCTACAATTATTCATATCACTATTATACACAAGTTTTCCACAGGTTTGAATACAATATAATTTCCTTGTAATTAAAAAAGACTCCTAAACTTAGGAGCCTTTCTCACAACTTTTAATCTTATATATTAATTTTATTATAATACTCTTCTTGCATTTACAAATCTACTAGAGTAGTAACTACTATTTAAATTAGATATTATAACTTTACCAGAACCTGATGAGGCATTTATTACTTCACCATTTCCCATATATATTCCAGCATGAGTAACTACTCCATTGTTGCTTCCATCTGTATCGAAAAATACTAAATCTCCCTTTTGAAGTTCTGATTTACTTACATATTTTCCAAATTTACTTTGTTCTCTAGATACTCTTGGTATACTAACTCCAGCTACTTGTTTGTATACATATTGAGTAAATCCTGAACAATCGAAGCTATTTGGACCTTCTGCACCCCATACATATGGTTTTCCTAATAATTTTTTTGCAAAATCTATAACTCTATCAGATGCTACTCCACCTGTCTCAGCACCTGGAGTATTTGTAGATCCTTTATCACCTATGTAATTGCTAGACATATATCCCACTTTTCCATTATGGCTTATTTTTGACCATCCACCAGATTTTGATATATATCCTACCTCTGTTCCTCTTGTTAAAGTTGCTATTTTTGCATAACTAGTCCCCGGACCTGTTCTAAAATTTACAGATCCTCCTGTTACCATTTTTGTAGATTTTACTGTATTATCTGTATTTGTATTATCTGTATTTGTATTTCCTGTAGGTGGTGTTCCTGCAGTCTTATTTCCTAAATACTTACTAGACATATATCCTACTTTTCCATTGTAGCTTATTTTTGACCATCCACCAGACTCTGATATGCATACTACTTCTGTTCCTTTTAGTAAAGTTGCTATCTTAGAATAACTTGTTCCTGGACCCTTTCTAAAGTTTACACAATTTCCTGTTACTATTTTCTTAGATGTAACTGTAACATCTGTACCTGAATTATCTGTAGATGGTGTACCTGTAGTATTATTTCCTAAATACTGACTAGACATATATCCTATTTTTCCATTGTAGCTTATTTTTGACCATCCACCAGACTCTGATATGTATCCTACTTCTGTTCCTTTTGATAAAGTCGCTATTTTAGAATAACTAGTTCCTGGACCCTTTCTAAAGTTTACAGAACTTCCTGTTACCACCTTCTTAGATGATACTGTAGATCCATTATTTGACTCAGAACCTTGGGATTTTGATACATAATCTCCATGTACATATCCTGTTTTCCCGTTATATTTTATCTGAACCCAAGAACCACTCGTGCTTATGTACTCTACCTTGTCTCCTTTATAGAACTTGCCTATAGATGAATTTCCTGTACTTGGGCCTGTTCTAAAATTCACACCATTTCCTGTTATAGTTCTATATTCTACACTTGCTATCTGTATATTATTTTCATTTGCATACGCAATATTTGCCATCATTGGTAATGCTACTGACGTAGCTAATACACTAACCACCATTTTTTCCTTATTAAAGTTCATAATTTCTCGCTATAGCCAAACTTAACTATAACTTCATCAACTCCTCTCCCTATAGTGAATAAATTTACATAGATTTCTAATAATTATTTTATATTAACATTATTACAAATTTGTAACTTTTTGTCTATAGAAAAAGTTTTTTACCTTTTTTTACCATGTATTAAAATCCAGTAGACCCAAATCCATCTTCTCCTCTATCTGTTTCATTTAAGTTATCAACCTCTACAATATCAATGTCATATATAGGTTTTACTACCATTTGAGCAATTTTCATATGTTTTGTCACTAAAAAATCTTCCTTAGAATGATTTATCAAAATTACACCTATTTCTCCTCTATAACCCTCGTCTATTGTTCCTGGCGTATTTAAAACAGTGATAGAATGTTTTAATGCCATACCGCTTCTAGGTCTAACTTGAGCTTCTGTCATACTTGGAAGTTGTATAGATATACCTGTCTTTATTAACCTAGATTCACCAGATGGAATTAGAACCTTTTCTATTGAATATAAATCCATACCAGCATCACCTTTATGTGCAAAGTTTGGAATTATCGCCTCTTCATTTAATTTTTTTACTTTTAATGTATACAATGTCTTTTTCTCCTCTCAAATTTAGTATGCGTATTAAGTATACCCATTCTAAAAATACCTAATAATATAAAAGTCTTCGTCTATATATATTAAGACAACTTGCAGTCTTCTATTTTTATATTATAATATATTTATTGGTATTTGAAAGGAGATATAGCATGAAACTTTTACTAGCAGAAAAGCCATCTGTCGCAAAAACCATAGCTTCTTTCTTAGGTGCGAAAACCCGAAAGGATGGATATTTCGAGGGAAACGGCTATATAGTAACATATGCTGTAGGTCATTTAGTCGGGCTATATGATATGAAAGATTACGATAAGGAAAAATATTCTGGTTCTTGGAAAATAGATAATTTCCCTTTTATACCTACAGATAAATTTAAATTTAAGGTTGATAGCTCTAAAACCAAACAATTTAATATAGTAAAAAATCTTTTACATAGAGATGATATAGAATACATAATAAACGCTACTGATAACGATAGAGAGGGAGAGCTTATTTCCTTTCTTATCTTCTTGTTGGCAAAAAACAAAAAACCCGTAAAAAGAATATTAGTCAATGAATGGACCCCCGAAGATATAACTCGTGGGATGAACAATCTAAAGGACGATGAGCAAATGAGAAACCTGCAAGCAGCAGGATATACAAGGCTGATTACCGATTGGTTGATTGGAATTAACTTTACATCTGTTGCTACACTAAAGTATGGAAACGGAAAATTACTTAATATCGGCCGTGTAATACTTCCAACAGTAAAACTCGTATACGATAGAGATATGGAAATTTTAAATTTCGTCCCTAAGACCTATTATGAGGTAGAAGGGCATTTTGAGTGTGCAAACGGAAAGTATAAAGGAAAATTGGTAAGTGGTAAGGAAAGTAAATTCGATACTATTGAGGAAGTAAACAGTATAATAGAAAAAATAACTTCTGATATAGCAATAGTTTCTGATAAAAAGGTCACTGCCAGTAAAGAATATGCACCAAAACTTTTTAGTTTGACATCGCTTCAGGGTTATATAACATCTAAGCATTCAAATTTCACTTCAGACAAAGTTTTAAGTGTATGTCAATCACTTTATGAAGGAAAAGGAAAAGGTGGATATATAACATATCCAAGAACTGATTCTATTTATTTAGAAGAAAGTTTGACAACTAAGGTATCTCAAGCCCTAGAAAAGTTAAAAAAAGGACTTCCTTATGAAGATAAGGTCAAATTTTCAAAAACCAAAAGGGTATTTGACTCATCCAAAGTAGATAGCCATAGTGCAATAATACCTACATATATAATTCCTACTAATCTCTCTAAGGATGAGGAAATAGTTTATACAGCCATTAAAGATAGATTTATAGCTAATTTCATGCCTCCAGCAGAGTATGAAAACACTGAGATAAAAACTACTGTGGACTCTAGTATATTTATTACAAAAGGAAAAGCTCTTAAATCAAAAGGCTACCTAGAAGTTTATAACAAAGAAGAAAAAGATGACTTACTTCCTATTATAAGCAAAGGAGAAAATGTAAAGGTTTTAGATATTACACCTCTTACTAAGCAAACTACTCCTCCTAAGCCATATACAGAAGACACCCTACTTAAAGCAATGAAAAACTGCGGTAAGAATGTGTCTGATGATGATACCACTGTTTTATCTGGATATTCTATCGGAACATCTGCTACCCGCGCTGATGTTTTAAAAAAGATTTCTCAAGTAGGATATGTTGGTAAAAAGGGTAAATCATACTTTATAACAGATTTAGGCAAAAATTTGGTCGAGATATTCCCAGTAAAAGACCTATTTGACGTCGATTATACAGGTAAACTTGAAAAAAGTTTATATGATATTCAAAAAGGCAGCTATACCAGAAAGGAATACCTAACTAATATAATGAGTTTTATATACCAAAACGTAAACCTTATAAAACATGATAGACCTAGAAATATCAGTACAGAAAACTACACATATAACCCTAAGACCAAGAAGTTTACAAAAGAATCTCAAAAAAGTAATTCCAAAACTTCTAAATCTAAAAATTCAAAGGATAGTTCTGCTAAGAGTAATTCAAGCAGTGACTCTAAGAATCAGTCTCTAGGAGAGTGCCCTATCTGCCAAAATGATGTCATGGAATTTGACAAGGGATTTGCATGTACTAATCATAGGGAATGTAAATTTGTTATTTTAAAAAATGATAAGTACCTAGCTTACTATAAGAAAAAAGCTACTAAGACAATGGTTAAAAACATACTTAAAAAAGGTGAAGCTAAGGTTAAGTCTTTGACTTCAAAACAAGGAAATAAATTCGATGCTATTCTTAGATACTCCAAAAAAGATAATGGTTATTGGGGTTGGGATATGAAAATCGATAAATAAACTAAATTTTATACTAATAAAGTATCCTACGAAAACTTATACAATTTTCATGGGATACTTTTTTAATCTAAATTATCAATTAGAAAAACAATGTCTAGTTTTATTAGCTATATGAACAAGTGCTAGCATAACTGGAACCTCTACAAGTACTCCAACCACCGTAGCTAAAGCCGCCCCAGAATTAAGACCAAATAAACTAATAGCAACTGCAACCGCTAGTTCAAAAAAGTTACTAGCCCCTATCATGGCTCCTGGAGCTGCTATATTATGAGGCAACTTCCAAATCTTAGCCCAAATATATGCCAAAAAGAATATAAAGAATGTTTGTATCGTAAGTGGTACAGCTATCAATGCTATATGTGTAGGATTATCTATTATCTTTTGTCCTTGGAAAGAAAACAATATTATTAATGTTAATAAAAGACCAATTACCGTTATCCCATTAAACTTTGCTAAAAATACATTTTCAAAATAGTTTAATCCCTTTTTCTTTATTATCATAGTTCTTGAAAAATATCCTGCAACAAAAGGTATTATAACAAACAGCACTACAGATAATACTAATGTATCCATTGGAACTCTGACATCTGTAACACCTAATAATAGTGCAACTATGGGTACAAATCCAATTAAAAGAATCAAATCATTTACTGCTACCTGAACTAATGTATAAGCAGCATTCCCCTTTGTTAAGTGACTCCAAACAAATACCATTGCTGTGCATGGTGCAGCCCCCAAAAGCACAGCTCCTGCCAAATACTCTTTGGCTAATCCCTCTGGTATAAAACTTCTAAATCCTACTACTAAAAACAAGTATGATATTGCATACATTGTAAAGGGCTTTATTAACCAATTAGTCACACAAGTAACAACTAAACCTTTCTTTTGCTTTGTAGCATTTTTTATTGCGGTAAAGTCTATTTTAAGCATCATAGGATAAATCATCAACCATATAAGTATAGCAACAGGTATAGAAACTTGAGCATAAGTAAACTGATCTAAGGTCTCAGGTATTTGAGGTAAATAAACACCTATTAATACACCTATTAGTATACAAAGTGCTACCCAAACCGTTAGGTATTTTTCAAATACACCAAGTCCTCCTGTTTTTTTTGACTCATTTTTTTTAAACATAATAGTTCCTCCTTGTATAAATAAAATCATATTGAAATTATCTTGGGCTACCCTCTCTTATAAGTCTCGCAAAATCATTTGGTAAAATTTCATTTTCTTCTATTTCTTTGGCTATTTTCTCAAAGTCATAAGGCACTTCAACTATCTCAACTTCAATACATTGGCAAACTTTTTCTACTTCGCCTTTATTTTTTATATCTATAATCACGTAATTTGCATTGGGGTTGTTAGTTTTTGGCTTACCAACACTACCTGCATTTATAAGAAGTTTTTCTCCATAATACCTTGAATATGGTATATGAGTATGGCCACAAATCAAAATATCTTCCTCTAAATCAAGCATCACTTCTTCAGCTTCCTCGGAATTCTCCTTTAAATACTCATTTATAAGCCTTGTACTTCCGTGTACTAATCTTATTTTCTTGTTGCTGAAATTTAAAATCAATTCCTTCGGTAAATCTGCTAGATATTTTTTGTTCTTCTCAGTAGTGTTAATAGCTGTAAATTGCATAGAAAGTCCTGCATTTGATGCATCCTTAGGGTCTGGATAATCACAACCACATACTATTCTCTTGTTTCCTATTGCATCATCATAATTTCCCATTATAGTTAGTATTTTATTTTTTCTTATAGTGTCTATAACTTCATTAGGTCTAGTCCCATAACCCACCAAGTCTCCTGTGCATGCAATTAAATCAATATTTCTATTTTCTATATCATTTAAAACTGCATTCAGTGCATATATATTGCTATGTATATCTGATATCACCGCTATTCTCATCTTTCTCTCCTTCTATTTATAAAATTATTTATTTTTTATAGAATCTACTGTATTAGATTCTGCTATAATAGTACAGTTCATCCCTCTATTTTTAAAATCTTTTAAGTTCCGGTAATCATACACTAAGTTTTCTATTTTCAGTAATTCATTCGATATTATTTCATTTATAAATGGATAGCTATTAACAATTTCCCAGTTCATTTTATAATAAACGTACTTAGCTTCTTTATAGTAATCAACTAACTTGGCATTCATCAGCTTATTTAAATGTCTAGATGCATTAGATTGTGTAATTCCTAAAATCGCTTCAATCTCACATACGCACAGCTCACCATGGCTAAGTATATTCACAATTCTTATTCTAGTATCATCACCCAGCGCCTTAAGTACTTGTATTAAATCCAAAGTATCTCCTCCTTTTCATATAATCATATTCATTTATAATCATATGATACTCCATAGGTATACTTTTTGTAAACCATTATCCGAAAAACAAATCAATTTTTTTTGATTATACATATTGAGTGTTATAATAAAACTAAATATACTACATTTTAATCTTGGTTATTTGATATAATATAAAATAATGGAGGTATTAAAATGAATGACATCGATTTAATTTTTAAAGCATTGTCTGATCCTATAAGATTAGCAATCCTAAAAAAACTCTACTCTGCTGAAAGTGTATGTGTATGTAAGCTAGTTGAAATGTTTGATATATCTCAATCTAAACTATCTTATCACTTGAAATTACTACTTTCAGCAAACCTAATTAACAAAACCTCTGAGGGTAAGTGGAATTACTACTCAGTTAACAAAGATGTAGTACATAAAGTCCTAACTTATGAAATAATTCAAGAATTATTTTTATAAATAGTTCACAAATCAAATTTTTTTGATATAATAAAAAGTAGAGGTATACTCAATATAAACTACTTAATATTGAGTATGCATCTATATATTTTTAATTTTAATATCAATTTTTTTTGATATATAAAAGGAGGTCTTTATGAGTATATTTGATTTTTTTACAAAACAAATTTTGGGTATGAAATGGTTATCTGATTTAATTACATCTTTCGTTGAAAACATGCTAAATCTAGATGTAAACTCTAGAATTGGTGGTAGTCTACAGTTTTTCATATATGATACCTTAAAAATATTTTTACTTTTAACTGTTCTTATATTTTTTATATCATATATACAAAGCTATTTCCCACCCGAAAGAGCTAAGAAAATATTGACTAAGTTTAAAGGTTTATCTGGCGCTACAATCTCGGCACTTTTGGGTACTGTTACTCCATTTTGCTCTTGTTCCAGCATTCCAATATTTATAGGCTTTAGTAATGCAGGTTTACCTTTAGGCGTTACCTTCTCTTTCCTTATTTCCTCACCGATGGTAGACATAGCTTCATTGTTATTACTTGCTTCTTTCTTTGGAATGAATATATCTATTCTTTATGTAATTTTAGGACTTATAATAGCTATTGTAGGTGGAACTATAATAAGCAAATTAAATATGGAGGACCAAATAAGAATTTATAATGAAAAAACAAGGGATCTCTACGGTGAGTCAGAAGATTTCAATCAAAAACAGAGATTGAATTATGCTTTTACTGACGCAAAGCTTATAATAAAAAACGTTTATAAGTATGTATTGATTGGTGTTTTTATAGGTTCATTAATACACAACTGGATACCACAAGATATTATACTTTCTATATTAGGTCACAAAAATCCATTTTCAGTGCTTATAGCTGCTATAATTGGTATTCCAATGTACGCTGACATATTTGGTACTATCCCAATTGCCGAAGCTCTATTTATGGCAGGTGTTCCTATAGGTACAATCCTTGCATTTATGATGGGTGTTACTGCATTGTCTCTTCCTTCTATTATAATGTTGAGTAAAGTTGTAAAACCTAAATTATTGGTTATCTTTGTGTCTATTGTAACTGTAGGTATCATTATAACTGGATATTTTTTCAATGCAGTAAGTTTTTTACTGTAGAGTAATTCACTTATTATAAATCATAAAAAATCTATAGATTGGCATAACAGTTTCCTTTGCCTACTATAGATTTTTTCTATTTGATTAGAGTTATTTTACATGTTATAAGTAAATATAACAGATATTTGTTTTTTTCGCTAATAAATAAAGCTTAAAGGGGGAAATTTGTGGAAAGAAGTAGAAAAATCGTACTTATATCTCATTGTTTATTGAATGTAAATGCCAAAGTCGAAGGACTTGCAACTGTTCCAGCCGCATCTATAGATCTAATAACTGGACTAATGAAAATGGGGGTTGGAATTGTCCAACTACCTTGCGTAGAACAAGATATGTGCGGTATACGCCGCTGGGGACAAGTTGAGGAACAGCTAAACCACCCTAATTTTAGAAAACGTTGTCACGAACTACTAACACCAATTATAAATCAAATAAAAGACTTTCTCGATAACGGCTACAAAATATGTGGCATAATTGGCATCGATGGAAGCCCATCTTGTGGTGTAAATATAACTTGTAGTGGCGATTGGTATGGTGAAATAGGAGAAGCCTACAATGTCCTAGAAAAAGCAAAAACAGTTCGTGAAAAAAAATCTCCAGGAGTGATGATTCAGGTCTTAAAAGAAATGTTAGTTGAAGAAAAAATAAATGTCGAGTTTTTTGCTGTAAATGAAGCAGCTCAAGATGAAAACGTGAAAAATATTTTACATGAATTAAAAATATTATCTAATTAGAAAACAGGGGGAAAAATGAAAAAGAGAAGACTTTTATACTTATTAATAGCAGTATTAGGAACTATGTTTTTATTTGGATGTAGCAAAGAAGAAGCAAAAAAAGAGGATTCAACTAAAGAGGAAAAATCTACTATAGCAGAATTAGAAGATGGTGAACTTAAAATAGGTCTATGCCCTGAGTATCCACCATTTGAATCTCTAACTGACTCAGGAGATATGGAAGGATTTGATATAAGCCTTGCAAAAGCAATTGGAGAAGAACTTGGTGTTAAGGTTACTTTTGTAAATACTCCTTGGGAAGGATTAGTTCCAGGTCTTAATAACGGAGATTTTGATATGATTATGTCTGCAATGTCTCCAGAAGAAGCTACTTCTGCAACAGATGCAGTTAACCTAAGTGATGCTTATTATGAATTAGGTGATGCTATTGCAATTAAAAAGGGTGATACTTCTATAAAATCTCAAAAAGATTTAGCTGATAAAATAGTTGGAGTTCAAGCGGCATGTACAGCAGAAGAAGCTGCTAAAGGTCTTGATTCTAAAGGAATAAAAGTTAAAGAATTAAAATCATATAATCGTAATGCGGAAGCTTTCGCAGAACTTGAAAACGGAAGAATTCAAGCAGTTGTAGTGTCTTTCCCATATGCAGTAACTCAATCTAAAGAAGGCGGAAATTTCGATGTAGTAAATGATCCTCTGCAAAAGGCAGACTTAGTTGCAGTTATGAAAAAAGGTTCTGATGACTTCACTGCTAAATTTAATGATGCATTAAAATCTGTTAAAGATAGCGGCAAGTATGCTGATATAGAAAAAGAATGGTTATCAGTAAAATAATAGGTTAGGAATAATAATATAATGACTAATTTAGATTTCTCAGTACTAAAGCCCTATATGCACCTATTCTCAAGTGCAATAGGCATAACAATAAAGGTTGGGATATGTGCGTTTATCCTAGCCACACTTATATCAATTATTGTGGGCTCTCTAAGGACTCGTAAACTGCCTAAACTAGTAAGTATTTTACTTTCGGCATATGTAGAGTTTTTTAGAGGTACACCATTATTAGTTCAAGTATTCCTTGTATACTATGGATTGCCTTCTTTTGGTATTCGTATAGAACCTATACCCGCTGCTATATTTACCATGGGGCTAAACAGTGGTTCATACTTATCTGAAAATGTTAGAGCTTCAATACTTTCTATAGACAAAGGACAGTATGAAGCTTCATCTATCTTGGGGTATACAGGAATTCAAACTACAGTTCACATTGTTTTACCTCAAGCTTTGAGAATAGCAGTGCCCTCTTTTATGAATGGTTTTTCATCAATAATAAAAGAAACTTCTTTGATTTCTGTTTTACCAGTAATAGAACTTACAAAACTAGGAAATCAAATATACGCAAAAACTTACCACCCTTTTGAAATTTATATAACGTTGGCAGTAGTTTACTTTGTAATGACGTATTCGGTAACATTCTTAGCTAAATGGCTAGAAAGGAGACTATCTATATGGCTGAACTAATCAAAGTAAATAACATATCAAAGTCATTTGGTGATAATACTGTTTTGAAAAATTTAGATTTAACTATCTTAAAGGGTGAAGTTATTGCTATTATAGGATCTAGCGGTTCAGGAAAAAGTACGCTAGTACGCTGTATGGCTGGCCTAGAAAATACTGAAAATGGAGAGATTTTATTGAAAGATAAAATCATACAAAATGTTAAGAGTACAAATGGTTTAATAGGTATGGTATTTCAAAATTTTAACCTTTTTCCACATTATACGGTACTTGAAAATTTAACAAAACCATGTCAAACAGTAAAAAAAATGAATTCAAAAGACGCAAAAGAAAAGGCAATGAATTTATTAAAAAAGGTCCATCTACAAGATAAATTCAATCAATATCCTTCTACTTTATCAGGAGGGCAAAAACAAAGGGTTGCTATAGCTAGGGCCCTATCAATGGATCCTGAAATAATTATATTTGATGAGCCTACTTCATCCCTTGATCCTGAACTAGCACATGAGGTTTTTGAAACTATTAGTACCCTAGCGCATGAAGGACAGACAATGGTAATAGTAACTCATCAGATAAATGCAATACGCCATTTTGCAACTAGGGTATTATTTTTAAATAAAGGCCAGATTGAGGAAGAAGGAACTCCTAAATATATTTTTGAAGAATGTACTAATCCAAAACTTAAAAAGTTTTTACAAATTGTTGATTATGTAGATTTAGATTAAAAATACTAAAAAGGCTGTCTTTAATAACTAAGACAGCTTTTTTGATACAACATATTAAAATATTTATTATATTGCCAGAAAGGAAAACCTATGAAAGATAAATATTCGTCAGCAGAAAGAATATCAAGACTTTTTAGCGACCAAAGTATTGATAGAATACCATTTATGCCTGGGTTATCTATGTTTAGTGGTATTTTTTCAAAACTTAAACCTCAAGAGTTTTTTCTAGATGAAAAGAAAATGTATGAATCTCAAAAATTAACAAATCAGCTATTCTCAAGTGATTCTGAACCATCTTTTGATTTGCCTGGATGGATGGGTATGGACTTAGGAGTTTCTGTATCCCTCAGCTAAAATATGCCATCACTAACCTTGATGAAGCAGAAAAATTCACCTTAACTGATTACAAAGAAGGGCTTGGATTTCAAAAACGCAAAAAATTTATTGATATATCTATGTCATATGGAGTTTATGGAAATGGAATTGCTATGGTGACAGGTTCTATTTTAGAAGTACTCAGTATGATATTAGACCCCATTTTATTATTGAAATGGATGAAAAAAGAACCTGCAATGATTCACAGATTAGAAGAATTAATTTTTAAATATCTGCTACAAATAATAGATGATGATATAGAAACATATGGTATAGAAAATTGCTCATCATTTGCATTTTTCCCATTTGAATCCAATAAAATAATATCTCTAGATTTATTCAAGGAATTTAGTTATCCCTATACAGTTAGAATGCATGAAGAATTAAAAAAACGTGGAGTTGAAAATTTTAGTATACATTTATGTGGAAGGCATACAGATGATTTAGAATATTTTAAAGAATTAAATCTGCCTCCTCGTTCATGTATAACAGTAGATGAACAAACAGACATAGTAAGGGTCTCTAAAATTTTTGGAGATGATTATATAATAGGCGGTAATGTTTCATCTACAACTTTACTGACTGGAAACTTCCAAGATGTCTATAATACTTCCAGAGATGTAATTGAAAAGATGAAATACCACAAAGGTGGATATATATTAATGCCTTCTTGTGATATGCCCCCTAGTACTCCTCCTCTAAATGTATATGCTATGTTTTCTGCCATACAAGATTTTGGATACTATGAGTAAAATTAAAAACTATTGTTTATACATACAGTATTGTATATAATTTTCTTATATATATTGATATTATCTGTATATAACAAATAACCGGAGGTGTTTCACTTGCGTAAACTTCTTCTCAACGATCTAAAAGAAATATTAAAGCAAAACCCAAACCGTGACCTTCTTGACTTAACCGAAGTATCACTAGAAGATATGGACTTATCAGGATGGAATCTAAGAAACATAGACTTTTCTTGGTCAACTTTCAAGAATATAAAATTTGATAGTGCAGATATGAGTGGTAGTAGTGTTAATAGTGCACTATTTGAAAATTGTTCTTTACATAATACAATTCTTAAAAATGCAGATTTGTATGCAGCCAACCTACGTTATTGTGACCTGTCAAATGCCAATATTGAAGGCGCTAATATGAACTATGCAAACTTGGAATACGCTAATTTAGACAAAATTATTTATAATGACGATACCAAATTTTTTAAATTACGCTGCCCTGAAAAAGGAGCCTTTATTGCCTGGAAAAAATGTGTAGACTTTAGAATGGTCCAACTCCTAATTCCAGAAGATGCTAAGCGTACATCTGCAACCCTTCATACATGTAGATGTAATAAGGCCAAAGTCCTTTCAATAAAAAGTATTGACTATAAAGAATCATATGACTGGGCAAGATCTTTCGTAGATGAAAACTTTATATATAGAGTTGGCGAAATGATGGAGGTAAAGGATTTCAATGAGGACAGGTGGATGGATTCTACCACAGGTATCCATTTTTTTATGACTCGTGAAGAAGCCATAGAATACTAAACAAACAATAAACGGGACCTTAAATTAGCCCCGTTTATTGTTATTAGTTCAACTATTTTATATTTTTTAGGTATATATCAGCCCCTCCTCTATCTTCATCTCTTTTGTTTACTTTAACTTTAAACTTATCATTCTTTTTTGGAAAAATAGTTGCAACATTATCTTTATAGTAGGATTTATCTAAGTCTATAGTCAAATTCGAGCTTTCTTCATGCCCATATGAATAACATACTACTTTTTTATCTTTCATAAATAAAATTTGTTGCCACTTATTTCGTTCATCCGCATTTATTTTTCTCCATTTATAGCCAACTACTTTATACAGATCTTCTTTAGATGCACCAGGTTCAAATACGTATGCTTTGTCCCAATCAAAAGGTGTCACCTCAGATAAAGTAATCTCTTTTTTCTCAGAATATAGTATATTTACAGGTAACTCCCAACCTCTTTCCTCATCCATTTTTTTGCCGAATTTAGTTAGTTCACTTGATTTGTCTGCTATACTCCACTTCTCCCCATCTTTTTCTAATTGGAAATTTATTTTAGAAATACATTCGCCGTGTTTTCCTGGTTGGGTAACTATTACAGTTTGTCCTGATTTGCTTTTATAATCATGTTGTGAGATTTGTTTATGAGTGTGTCCTGCTACTATAGCATCTATTCCATCAACTTCTTTTGCTATTTCTTGAATTCTATTTCCTGGATTTTTAGGTTTTTTAGGTTTTTCTCCTGAATGGATTGTTGCTACTATTATATCTGCCTTGTCTTCTTTCATCTGTTTTACCCATTTTTTAGCATCTGTTACTAAATCATTCATATATAGCTGTCCATCATATCCATACATATCTTTTAATTCTCTAGATTTTGCTTTTACAAGTCCTACATTCTCTACATAGTCATATTTCTCTCCGACTTCTTTTATAGTTAGCCCTAATATTCCAAGCTTTACAGTTCCTTCTGGTGTTTTTATATCTTTTATTATATAAGGCTTTGTGTAATTTTCTCCATTTTTTTTATATGTATTTGCAGATAGCACATCTATCCCTTGCTTTTCAAAATCAGATATCATATAGTCTAAGGATTTTTTATCATTGCATATAAACTCGTGATTTCCTAGTACAACTGCATCATAACCTACCTCATTTTTCATTTCCTTTGCAATAGGTGCTTCTACATACTCATTAGTGTTATTTTCATAGTTTTCTCTCATCTTATCAAAGTAATTTATCATTTCTAATGATGCCTCTGATTCTGTATCAAAGAAATCTCCTGCATCTACTATGGTTATGTTTTTATCCTTTTTAGATTCCTCTTCTACATAAGAAGATATTTCATATGGTATTGAACCATGTAAATCTGTAGTGGCTATTACATTTACTTCTGCTGTTTTAGTTGAACTACACCCAGATATCAGTGATACTAAAAGCGAAAGCGTAGCCATTGTTGTTATTTTTTTGATTTTCATAAATTCCCCTTTTTCTTTTGATATAAATTATTTTTAATTTGTTAACTCATTTTAAATATATACTAGATTTGAGATGTATTTTTATTAACGAATCCAGTATATACTCAATATGTTTGGAATAACATTAGCAAATGATAGTATTAAAATTAATATCCCTATTAAAATAACTAGGATACTTATTAAATTTACTTTAGAGTAAGAACGTTTTGAAAAAACATATTTACCAACAAAAAAAGCAATTATCCCATAAATAAAATATAGCGTTAAAACTGCATACATACTCAAGGAACCTAGATTATCCCCAGGATTTTCTCCTCCAAGTTCTATAATTGCAGACATATTACCAGATGCCAAATTCATTGCGTTTATAAATAAAACGATGGCTCCAAATGCCATTAGTACTATCCCAATTAATTTAGAATATTTAGCACTACTTTTATTTCTATTAAATTCATTCTTGGCCATAGAAACCCTCCTTTTATATTAGTATAATACTATATTTTAAAATTATATATATATATCCAATTTTTGTATATTTTTTGTTAATTTATACATCTCATTTCTAGTACTTATATATAGTAACAACTAATCACAAAAAATGTGACACATAAAAAGATGCCACTAATATGGCATCTTTTTATAAACAAGTATTACATTATATGTAGAAAATTTCTATTAATAAATGAATCTCATCCCATGAATATTTTATCTAAAAAAACAGATAATTATCTAGAAATTCGGCTTTATTATATAATCTTCTGGTTTTATATTATCTACAACCTCTTCTTTCCAGTTTTCTGGTTCTATATCTTCTACTGAAACTGATACGTGACATGGTTGACATCCGAATTCTTCAACTGTCAAATCTTGTATCTTCTTCGCAAATTCCTCTTTTACCTTATCTGTTCTACCTGGATACATTTTTACTGAAATATGTGGCATATTTTTATCCCCCTTTTTATAATAACTCCTAATATTATTCACTTTTAAGTATATACCCTTATTGCTAGTTGAGTCAATAAATCATATAATAAAGCAATCCATATCAAGATAAGTGCCTACTTGTATTGCCTAAATCATCCCACTTATCTCCAACTCCTTCTTGTTTTGCTCTTACATATACGGCTCTTGCTGTCATCAAATCAAGCAGTCCCATATTAATACTCTCATAAACTATAATTTCATCGTCATTTTCACGCCCAGCTATCTTACCTAATAGTACACTGCCTATCTCTCCTGATATATTAGGCCCTAAATTGAGCCTAGATTTTCTAGGAATAGTTTCTTTTGAGTTAAAATAAATCTTTGACACTTTATCATAAGTAATTGACTCACTTTTATCTATATATCCAGTATGAATTATGGTAGATCCTTTTTTAACTTTATTTATATTAAATCTCCATTTTTGTGGTGAATCCTCAATAACAATAACATCTGCGTCTTTTAAACTTTCATCTACTGTATATACCCGTGTAACTTTAACAGAATATGGCTTTAACCTTTTTTTCATTATATTTTCTAGCTTCTTAGCTTTTCCTAAATCTAAATCATAAATTCTAATTTCCTCTAAATTACATACCTCTATCATAGCTTCTAACTGAAATATACTTTGTTCGTTAGCTCCAACCAAAGCCCCCTTTTTGGAATTTTTTCTTGCCAGTATATCTAAGGCCGCTCCCGTAGATGCACCCATGTATAATTGATGTCAAATACTTACCGTCTAGAATTGCTATTATAAGACCTGTTCTTCCATCAATGAGTAATAACTGAGGTGGATCTGTTGATAATTTAAATGATGAACATTCTAGTCCATCTAAATAATAAGGCATAAAAGAAAAAGTCCCATTACCGCTCTCTGATTGAATAGATGCTCTAACTAAATCATTGCTCTTTCCTTCAGAGAGTATTTTAAAAGTTTCTTTATTAGTACAAATTGCATCTTTCATAGTAAACACCTTTTTAATATCTTTATCTGATAGTATTAACATGTTTACCCTCCTTATAATTTAATATACAATAAACTCTAAATCTGATGCTTATTTTTGTATCTATAATATAGTATTTAGTTAAAAATTATGAAAGTCCTCTTAACATAAAATTCTTTTTATGTAAAAACTTTATTATATAAAATCATATTCTAGTTTAACCTTCAAACTTAGTAAAGTATTAATTTTTTGTAAATAAAAGTTACTTTCAATTAGACTAGAATATGAAAATAAGTAAGCATATAGACGTTTTTCATAATATGCTTACTTATTTGTCTAACGTTTTTTATTTTTCCCTAATTCATAATAATTTGTATCATAATTCTGACCATAATTTAATTCTAAGTCAGGCAATCCTGCCTCTTTAAATTTTGTTTCAATTCGCCTTTTATCCCCATCTCTCTCTAGCGGGTTAATCGTTCTTAATAAACCATCAATCGTATTCTCTAACTTATCATACGATATTGAAACTGCCATTTCACTACGTTCCCACTGATTTAAATATCTAGTCCCAGCACACATCATTGTTGTATTAATTTCACCACTTATAAATGGATATACTGTAGCTTCTGCACAAATTGCTTGTAGTCCCCCCATCTTATAATTAGAGTAAGTACCATTGTAATAATTGTAACCATGTACCAACCTCATAACATTATAGGGAACTGTAACTAAAATTACTACATGAGGGTCTTTTTCCATTTTTTCTACTGGACCTAATTCAATTCCATACGGCTTTTCTGGACAGATAGAGATATTATCGCATACCTTTTTTGATGCATTTCTGTCATGAAACATTCCAAACCCCATATAATCCTCTCCAGACTTATAAGTCTCAGAAACTTCTGTCATACCTAGAACTCTAGCAGCTGCAAAACATCCTATATTCTCTGGTTTTGCTTTAATGTTATTTCCTTTAGATGCTGATTTTACCATCATACAGTACGGTAAATGATGTAAAATTGGTTGTACCTGACAACTTTCAAAGTCATCTTTTGAATAAATAAAACGAACTCCAACCATATTTCTATCTAGTTCCAAAGCACTCTTTAATTTTAACATCAACTCTTCCCTTAACTCTTTCCCCATAATATCCTCCTCTTTCTAGAAATCTAGCTTTATCCAACATATTATATCAGGATAATTCTACCTCCATCATACTGTTTCGTCAAATTCATTATCTCTATATGAGTATAGTTTTTATCTATTAAGTCTTATCTAGATATTTATAAAATTAATAAAAAAATCCCCGAGAATACCTATGTGATGATCTCGGGGATTTTAAATATGGCTAAATATTTATTTATTATTTATTTCTTATAGCTGCTTGAGCTGCTGCAAGTCTTGCAATTGGCACTCTAAATGGTGAACAAGATACGTAGTTAAGTCCTGTTTTGTAGCAGAACTCTACTGAAGATGGTTCTCCACCGTGTTCTCCACAGATTCCTAATTTAAGGTCTGATTTAACTCCTCTACCTAACTCAGCTGCCATTTTAACTAATTTACCTACTCCGTTTTGGTCTAACACTTGGAATGGATCTTTTTCTAATAACTCTTTGTCTACATATTCTCCTAAGAATTTACCTGCATCATCTCTTGAGTATCCGAATGACATTTGAGTTAAGTCGTTAGTTCCGAAACTGAAGAAGTCAGCAACTTCTGCTATTTCATCAGCTGTTAAGCAAGCACGAGGTATTTCTATCATTGTTCCTACTGTGTAATCAAATCTCACACCTTCAGCTTCTATTGTAGCATCTACAGTTTCTTCTATTAATTTTCTTAAAACTTTTAATTCGTTTACTTCACCTACTAATGGAACCATTATTTCAGGAGATACTTCTACTCCTTCTCTAATAGCTTCTATAGCACCTTGAGCTAATGCTTTTGCTTGCATTACACATATTTCTGGATAAGTTATTGCAAGTCTACATCCTCTATGTCCAAGCATTGGGTTTACTTCTTCTAAGTCAACTATTCTCTTGTTAACTTCTTCTACACTGATTCCTAAGTTTTTAGCAAGATCTGCTATAGCCTCACTATCACTTGGTAAGAATTCATGTAGTGGTGGATCTAGCAATCTTACGTTAACTGGTTTTCCAGCCATAACTTTAAATATTTCTCTAAAGTCTTCTCTTTGCATTGGTAATATTTTTTCAAGAGCTTTTTCTCTTTGCTCTACTGTTTTAGATAATATCATTTGTCTAACTGCTGGTATTCTATCTTCATCAAAGAACATATGCTCAGTTCTACATAATCCTATACCTTCAGCACCGAATTTTATAGCAGTAGCTGCATCTCTAGGAGTATCTGCATTTGTTCTAACTAGCATAGTTCTATATTTATCTACCCATACCATTAATTTTTCAAAGTTTCCTGTTAATTCAACTTCTGTTTTCTTAACTTCTCCTAAGTAAACACATCCTGTAGATCCATCTAAAGAAATGTATTCTCCTTCTTTTATTACTATATCATCAACTCTTATTTCTTTATTAGCTTCATCAACTTTTATTTCTCCACATCCTGCAACACAGCATGTACCCATACCTCTTGCTACAACCGCTGCATGTGATGTCATTCCTCCTCTTGCTGTAAGTATTCCTTCAGCACGTACCATACCTTCTATATCTTCTGGAGATGTTTCTAGTCTAACAAGTATAACTTTCTCATCTCTATTAGCAGCTTCTACTATATCATCTGCATTAAAGTACACTCTACCACTACTAGCACCTGGTGATGCTGGTAATCCTTTTGCTATTACCTTAGCTTCTTTTAGAGCAGTTGGTTCAAAGTTTGGATGAAGAAGTTGGTCTAATTGATTTGGTTCAATTCTCATTATAGCTTCTTCTTCTGTTATTATTCCAGACTCAACTAAGTCAACTGCAACATTTATAGCTGCTTTTGCAGTTCTCTTACCATTTCTAGTTTGTAGTATATATAATCTTTCATTTTCTATAGTAAACTCTATATCTTGCATATCTTTGTAGTGAGCTTCAAGTGTAGAAGTTATGTTTACAAATTGTTCATATGCTTCTGGCATTACTTCTTTAAGAGTAGATATATCTTGTGGAGTTCTTATACCTGCAACAACGTCTTCACCTTGTGCATTCATTAAGTACTCTCCGAATAATTTATTTTCACCTGTAGATGGGTTTCTAGTGAAAGCAACCCCTGTACCACTAGTTTCTCCCATGTTACCAAATACCATTGATTGTATATTAACTGCTGTACCTAAATTGTGAGGTATATCATGTAATCTACGGTATACTTGTGCACGTGGGTTATTCCAAGATTTAAATACCGCTTCTATTGCAAGCATTAATTGTGTTTTTGGATCTTCTGGGAAGTCACTTCTAACTTCTTTTTTGTATATTGCTTTAAATTCTTCTACTATTTGTTTTAAATCATCTGTAGTAAGGTCTGTATCAACAGAATATCCTTTTTCTTCTTTTATTCTATCTAATACACCTTCGAATTTGTACTTAGGTACTCCCATAGCAACATCAGAGAACATTTGTATAAATCTTCTGTAACTATCATAAGCAAATCTTTCGTTTTGTGTTCCTTCTGCAAGTGCCTTTACACTAGTATCATTAAGTCCTAAGTTAAGTATTGTATCCATCATTCCTGGCATAGAGAATACTGCACCAGAACGAACTGATATTAAAAGTGGGTTTTGGCTACATCCTAAAGTTTTTCCTAGGTTTTCTTCTAGCCCTTTTAATTGTTCTTCTATTTCTGCTACTATTTCTGGTCTTATTTTTTCACTATTATCATAGTAGTCATTACACGCATCAGTTGTAATAGTAAATCCTGGAGGCACTGGTAGACCTATCTTAGTCATTTCTGCTAAGTTTGCTCCTTTTCCTCCTAGTAAAGATTTCATTTCTTTACATCCTTCACTAAAACTATAAACATATTTAGAATTCATTATTAATCCCCCATTAATTTTATAATTTTTTATTTTAATTTTAATAATTGACTTTATTATTTATCATTTTCTCGGTATATATTTATACCATTTTCTTTTATTATGTCCATAATTATGCCGGCAGTTTCTTCTATTGCCTTGCTAGATACATCTATTACTGGACAACCTAGTCTTTTCATTATACTTTCTGAGTAGTCTAACTCTTGAAGTATTCTCTCTAAATTTGCATAATTAGCACTGCTAGATAGCCCCAATGCTTTTAGCCTTTCCTGTCTTATCATATTTAGTTTTTCAGGAGTATTTGTAAGCCCTATTATTTTCTTGCTATTTATCTCAAATACTTCCTTTGGGATAGGTATTTCTGGAACTAATGGCACATTTGCTACTTTTATATTTTTATTTGCAAGATACATACTAAGAGGTGTTTTTGAAGTTCTAGATATACCAACTAGTATAATATCTGATTTTAGTATACCTCTAGGGTCTTTACCATCATCGTATTTTACTGCAAACTCTATAGCTTCAACTCTCTTAAAGTATGATTCATCTAATTTTCTTATAATACCAGGTTCTCTCTTAGGTCTCTTTCCTGTCTTTATACCTATCTCTCTGAAAAATGGAGTCATTAGATCTATTTTACTTATATTTTCTTTTTCACAGTACTCCCTTGTCATCTCTGATAGTTCTTCATCAACTAGGGTATATACAACTATAGCATCTTCATTTTTTCCACTTTCTAATATCTCAGCTAAAAACTTTTTATCTACAACATAGGGAAATCTTCTTATTTCATAATTGTCTCCCATCCCAAACTGTGACATAGCAGCTTTTGTAACTTGTTGAGCAGTCTCTCCTACTGAATCTGATATTACATATATAATCAGGTTTTCCATTATATATTCCTCCTTAATTGTCCATTATTTCCAAGAATAACTTTGTTATATTGGTCTTAGACAATCTTCCAACTACTTTTGTTCTTGTCTTATCTTTTCCATCATATTCAATCACTGGCACGGAGTCAATTTCATGTTCTATTATTTTCTTCGCTGCTAATAATACACTATCGTCTCTATTTAAAGTTACTACATTTGGTGTTCTAGTCATTATCATTCCTATAGGTATCTTGTTTATGTCTGCCCCTCCTACAGTTGCTTTTAGAAGGTCCTTCCTAGAAACTACACCACATAGGTTTTCTTCATCATCTATAATAACTATGCTACCTACATCTGATAGGAACATAGTAACTATTACATCATATGTACTAGTATCCTTCTTTACAAGTATCGGCATACTCATTATGTCCTCAACTTTTTTATCTTTGACTTTATTTCCAACCAAATTAATTTCATTTATACCTGAATAAAAATATCCAACTTTTGGCCTTGCGTCCAGTATTCCGGTCATCGTTAGTATAGCAAGATCTGACCTTAATGTAGCACGTGTTACATTTAGACTGGCAGCAATATTTTCACTAGTTATAGGTTCATTTGCTTTAACTATATCAATTATCTTTAATTGCCTTTTATTAAGTTGAATAATAATCACCTTCTTTCATTATGCTATACTTTTAACTTGTCTGTATCTTATATAGTATATTATATAACCATATGTACTATTCTGTAAATATATTTTTATTCGAATATGATGTGTTTTTGTATATTTTTTTATAATTTAAATGTATTTATTATGTATTAATGCGGGATATGTGTTTAATAATGTAGATAATTTGCATGTCATATATAATATTATAATGCATAATCATGTATTTTTACACATAAAAATCCACCTCTCGTTAAAGTGAGGTGGATTTTTATTATTTTACTATTTAACTAGGTTTTTAATTTTATCTAATACACTAGATGATATTCCCCCGCCAATTTCAAATAATTTTAATGTCTTCTTTTTATTTAGTGCTTCTTCTTGAGATTTGTTTAAAGTTTTAGTAGCAAGTATTATAGGTATATCTTTTTTTGCAGCCAAAGGTCCTACGCTTAGAGCATCCACTAATTGATCTGATTTTGCCACTGCAACACCGTTTAAATCTGTATTCTTATAAAATTTTTCCATAACTCTAGCATTTGTTTCTTGTCTGTCTTTTCCAGATATTCTATTTTTTGATACATCATTAGGGATTATATCGTTTATTTTACTTATAGAACTATCTGATATTTTATTTTTACCACCTATAAAATAACTATCCTTTATAGCTTTATCCTTTATAAATTCAAGTGTATTTTTATCTGGACCTTCCTTAGGTGTAAGCAGTATAGGTGCCCTTTCCTTACCTGCTACAGGAGATATTGACAGTGAATCCGACTCACCATCACCAGATCCTATATATACTTTAGAAACATCATTAGTTTTATCTAATTCTTTTGCTATATTTAAAGATGTTTCATATCTATTAGAACCAGCTATTCTTTTTACTTCTATATTAGAATTTATATTTTTTATATCTTTGACTACAGATTCTGATATAGAAGATTGACCACCTATAACTATTACCTGAGATGAATTTAATCTTTTTATTTCATTGATTGTATCATTTGCTAAACTATTATTTTTAGTTAGTAATATAGGTGCATCTTTAGAGGATGCTAGAGGTGTAGCTGTAAGGCCATCCACTAAATTTTTATCTTCTCCACTAACTATAAACACAGTATCAGATTTATTCCAGCCTTCTTTTGATATTTCTACAGCTGTTTTGTATCTATCATCCCCTGCTAATTTTGACGGTATTATTTGTGGTGTAGTTGAAGGTATAGTTGGAGGTGTGATTGAAGGTGTTGATGTTCCTAAATCAGAATCCACTACTCTATCCCCTATATAAGCTACATTATTGTCCGGTGTTTTATCTGTTAATACTCCATCTAGTACTTGTGCAAATGTATTGCCTACAACTTGTCCTAAAGTGTTCTCACCTGAAACTTTTTTGTCAAATAGCTTATTCATACTATCCTCATTTACTAAAGTTCCAACTAACCCCAGTTCTTTCTTGTTTTTAACTAATATTTTTACCAAAGAATCTTGAATCATCGGTGTTGTTTGTAATTCTGATTTTAATATTTTCATTGAATCAGAATAGTTTTCATCACCTGCGTATACTTCAATTAAACAGTTTTCTATTATATCCATAAGCTTATAATTTTTAGCTATTGATGTTTCTACTTCTACAGTTTTTAGATCTTCAGAAACTGCTTTTATATAGTTTATTAACTGACTCTTTTTTAATAGTGGTGGTTTACCATCCTCACCCGGTATTATTACTGGGTCATCTATAGATTTAACATCTATACTACTTAGTAGTTCCGGATTTTTATTTATTTCTTCATCTAGCTTATCTTTATTTTCATCTATAACTTGTGTAATATACTCTTTTACTACTTCCTTTATTTTTTCTTCATCCCCATTAGGAGTTGAGGATGATTTATTATCTATCATTCCAATTAATAAATCGGAAGCCAAAGATGAAACCATACCACCTACACCAGATCTCATAGCATCCTCACTATACTTTTTGAAATCTTCTACACCTTTTATTGATTCTACTCTCTCGCTCTTTATATGTATTTTACCTAAGTCATTATCTATTTGAACAAACCTTATTGGAGATGGATAACTAACTGAAGAACCAGTCATTATATCCATAATTGTATTACCTGCTTCAGTTTTTTTGATTGCTACATCTTGTGCATGAAAATGCCCTGTAAACACATATTTCATGCCTGCATCAGCTAGAGTCGTCGATACTTTTTCATAATTCTCTACTAAATAAGGTGCAAACATCTTCCCTTGTCCATTAAAATGTTCTACTATTCCATGATGGCTCATTCCTATTACAGTATCTCCTGCTTTGTTAGCTTCTTTTATTTGATCAAGAATCCACTTTAACCTTGTATCTTCTTGTAATTTTCCTGCTGTACTTTGATCACTTTTATTGTCCCCATATATTCCAGTATCCATAGCTATCAATCTATATCCCGGCTTTAACCTAGCTACATATGATGTAGAATTAGGGTCATTTGCTATTAAATTTTGATCATCAAATCCATATTTTGCATATAGCTTTTCAAACTCACTAGCCTTTATTCCATCTAATTTTTCTACCCTATCAGTTCTATTTGGGTCATTTTCATCCCCCTCTACAGCTATGAATTTTTCTGCATCCGGGGCATTTATATCGTGGTTTCCATTTATAACAAAAACTTCTTTGCCTGCTTTTTCTAATTTTTCTATTTCTCTTGCCAATATTTCATGAGCTTTTACCTCTGAGTCCTTAGTTAAATCCCCTGGTATAAGCACAATCTCTGCATCTGACTTTAATATCCTATTTATACTTGAATCAAGTATTCTCTCACTTTCTTTAAGCATTTTTCTATCTGAACTCACATACTTTAGATAGTTTGGTCCTTCATTTCCTACATATTCCTCTGGAAATATGTGTGTATCTGATATTATAGCTATTTTTAATCCCTTGTTTTTTTCAAAAGTAACACCTGAAACTGATGATTCTTGTTCTGCAAAACTTACAAAAGGTGATACTACTGGAGCTACTCCGGTTGCAATTGTAGTTGTTAGCATACCCCTACTTACTAATCTTCTAGTTTTTTTAGATACTTTTATCATTTAGAATTTCCCCCAATAACTATTTATTTCGTATAAGTTAATAATACAACTTATTTTATATATAATAATTAGAGGTGCGTTAATTATTGGTAATATTTAGGTTAACTTATTTTATCTTTGTTATTGAAATTTCAGATCCTAATATTTTAAAAAGTAATACTATATTAAAAAATCCACCTATCATTAAATGATAAAGTGGACCTTTTAATATAGTAATTCAAAGTATGTTAACTCTTAAGAATATCTAAGTTAACTTATTTTCTACATTAAATTTTTTTATTATGTATCCCCAATATACAGCCATCAATAAAATTCCTATCAAAAATATAAAACTTCCTATTTGAGTTAAAGTAATCAAATAATTTTTTATAATTGCAGCTATAGCTTCTGCTAGATAATCTATATCTATTGCGATATGCTTATAAAAGTTAGATAAATATCCGCTTATACCAATTAACATAACAGTAAGACCACTCGCCATAAACGAATATCCGATCCAAACAACTCTTCTTATCTTTCTTCTTTTCCATATTAAACACATACTAGCTGATAATAGTAATATTATTGCTATTAGTGATACTATTACTTTGTTGCTATTCAATATATATGATAAGCTAGCTAACTTTGTCATATAACTAGACTTAGATAATTCGTTTAAATTTACAACCTCTAAATCACTTTTGATTATATTTAGAGCAGTACCTTTGATTTCATTGACATGCCCCATAAACTCAGCATTTTTAGAAAGGTTATTTTCTTTTATAAACTTGTCCATTTTCTCATCAATTCTTTTAGTATAGACTTCCATGTCAAGTTTTGTAATCTGTGATTCTTCTTTTCTCATATAACTGACAGTATAGTAAATATAATCATTTACAGTATCCCTTACCTCATCTTCAGTAATAACACCACTTAATGTATCAGTAGGAATATTGTTAGTAAGCATTAGATACTTTATATTTTCATTTATATTATCATAAATTTTATTATACGTGTTTTCTCTTTCTAGTACCTTTGTATAAGTACTCTCACTTAGAACCGTGTTTTTAAAAAATACAACTGAACAAGTTGCAATAATACTAAACATTATTAAAAGGCTTATAAAAAATGCCAATATACTTTTATATTTTCTCATATATTTATCCCTCATTTACTTGTTACTTAGCACTTACAAACTCGCCAGTAACAACAAATCTCTTTGGTGCACTTCCAATATAATTGAAAGGATAACAAGTATACAACGTAAGTTTTTCATGGTCAGTAGGCTCCATAACTGTACTATCATCTGGAGCAGTAACCTTTATATCACTAACCCTATACTCGTATTTTCCCCACTCTGTATCTACAAAAATACTATCGCCCTTTTTGATGTTTTTTAAATCTTTTAGAGCTGTATCTCTGTGCCCATCTAATATACAATTTCCACCCTCACCAGGTAGAGTGCTTCCCGCGTAGTGACCTATCCCTTTTCTAAGTTCGTCATCTCCGTCTCCATGAACTACATCTTTTTCTAGGTTTATAGATGGTATTTTTATACTTGCAAATACACTTCCTATATCAGGTCTACTCACTTCTTTGTTGTTTATATAAAAATTTACATCGTCAACGTCCTTGTTAGGCTTTGCAAAAATAGCTGTACTCAAAGAATAAGATTCAAACAGCAAATTCCATCCTGCACTCATAAAAATAAGTGCTCCCGTAATAGCTAAGCAAATAGGGATTACAAAAGTAACCCCTATCTTTTTTAGTAGACGGGTATTGGTATATTTTTCATTATGTAAAAATTTTTTTTCACCCATACTAATCTCCTATTTAAAACAAGTTTTTCTAAGCAGTTCTTCTCTTAGAAACAACAAATATTCCTCCTGCAAAAGCTATCAACATAACCCCAGCAAGCATCGTATTTCCGTATTCAGTTGCAGTTTTAGTCATAGTTCCACCTACTGGAGTGAATTCTCCTTTGTTAGAGCTATTAGAAAACTCAACCATTTCTTGTAATGCTGCTACTACAGATCCCAAATCAAAATTAGCTGCACCATCAGCAGTAGACATTTTTAATACAGTTCCGCCATTAGCATCAGTTGCTACTAAAGTAGTTCTGCCTTGGTTGTCTTTACCAAACTTTACAGTTAAACCTAAAGCATTTCCGCCTTCTCTAGCTAAAGACATAACCTCGCTTTTTTGATCAGAAGATAAACTACTTAAGTCTTTAGTATTTCCTATTATAGCTTTTGCTTGATCTAATTTAGATTTTGCAGTATTATATTGAGACTGAGATATTTTAGTCTTTTGTAAATACTCTGAAACAGTCCCTACATATGAACTTGGTACTCCTGCTGATAATAGTGACTTACTTAAGTCATCTGCTGGATTAGCAAAACAAGTTGATCCCATAGCTAATACTAGCATTGTAGTTAGCACCATTGTTTTTAATGTTTTTTTCATTGCTTCCCCCCCTTTTCTTAGGTTATTTTTATAAATTCAAATTCTATTTTGTTATTCGACTAATATTACAATATCTTTAGGATATTCTATACATTTATGTATGCTCCCCCCTAGAATTAGCCTTTAAAATTTATAATTGCCTTTCATCATTTAATATAATCTTATAATATCTAATTTTCTATTTTTACTTTATAATATCACTTTCATTTTTAAAAAAATCAACGTTTTTCCTTATTTTTTCTATTTCCCAATCCCACCATTTTAGTTCCTGCAATTTTTTAATTTCCTCATCAGAAAACCTATATTTGATATGTTTGGCAGGCACACCACCTACAATTTCATATGGCTTTACATCTTTTGTTACAACTGCACCAGCACCTATAACAGCACCATCACCAATTGTTACGCCCTCTAGTATTACTGCATTTAAACTAATTAATACATCATTGCCTATAGTGACCTTTGGACGAGGAGGTACTGGTTCTCCCCACCTGAGAACTGGGTGAGTAGTCCTAATTTTATAATTGTGTTCAAATGGACAAATATAAACTCCAGAAGAAATAGAACAAAACTTTCCTATCGTACAATTCTCTACATATGATCCACTATTTACATAGCTATAGTCCCCAATTGTGACATCTTCGGCAACTGTAGTCATTTTCGATATCAAAACCCCAACTCCATAATTAGCTTTTGTGCTAGCATGAATACTTTGAATCTTCGTTAAATGATGTTTATTATATCGCCAAATTATTGATCTTTTTATACAATATTTTAAGATATTCATAGTATTTTAGTCTGTCCTTTCATTTATAATCATAATAACTAAACAAATAGGGATTACAAACGTAATCCCTATCTTTCTTGGTATACGAGTATTGGTATATTTTTCACTATGTAGAATTTTTTTCACCAATACTAATTTCTTATTTAAAACAGTTTTTCTAAGCAGTTCTTCTCTTAGAAACAACAAATATTCCTCCTGCAAAAGCCACTAACATAGCCCCAGCAAGCATCATATTTCCGTATTCAGTTGCAGTTTTAGTCATAGTTCCACCTACTGGAGTGAATTCTCCTTTGTTAGAGCTATTAGAAAACTCAACCATTTCTTGTAATGCTGCTACTACAGATCCCAAATCAAAATTAGCTGCACCATCAGCAGTAGACATTTTTAATACAGTTCCGCCATTAGCATCAGTTGCTACTAAAGTAGTTCTGCCTTGGTTGTCTTTACCAAACTTTACAGTTAAACCTAAAGCATTCCCGCCTTCTCTAGCTAAAGACATAACCTCGCTTTTTTGATCAGAAGATAAACTACTTAAGTCTTTAGTATTTCCTATTATAGCTTTTGCTTGATCTAATTTAGATTTTGCAGTATTGTATTGAGACTCAGATATTTTAGTCTTTTGTAAATACTCTGAAACAGTCCCTACATATGAACTTGGTACACCTGCTGATAATAGTGACTTACTTAAGTCATCTGATGGATTAGCAAAACAAGTTGCTCCCATAGCTAATACTAACATTGTAGTTAGTATCATAGTTTTTAATGTTTTTCTCATTAATTTCCCCCCTTTTCTTAAGTTATTTTTGTAAATTTATTTGAATCCCAACTCTAAAAATTTATAAAAGAGTCGGGGAAATTCAAATCCAAATTAATTATTCGGATAATATTACGATATCTTTATGAGATTCTGTATATTTATACCCACCTATTTAGAGGTTATCCTACTTTTAAACATATCTATAATAGTACTAACTTCTTCTATATTGAATTTTATAATTAAAGCTATATAAACTATAGCTCCAATTGCAATAGAACTAAATAGTGCTAACGCTTCTTTTATAAATCCTAATCCTAAAAGACCTACTAGGAATTTATAGAAAATAAATGTAATAACTCCCATAAAAATTGATGCAACTAATGACTTAATAATTGTTTTTGTTATGTAATCTTGTCCAAAATACCCTATCTTTTTCTTTAGACTAATAAATAAAAGTACTATACATACAATAGCTGATATACTGGTAGCTATTGCAAGCCCTGCATGTCCCAAAAATTTTATTAGTATAATACTTAGCAGTATATTTACTCCAACAGCCATAGCCCCGTTTATCATAGGTGTTTTTGTATCTTGCAATGAATAAAACACCTTGTTTAATATTTCCCTTAGACCAAAACCTACCATTCCTATAGAATAACAAGCTAAGGCAATAGCAGTCATTTTTGTAGCCTGTGCATCAAAGGCCCCTCTTTGAAATACTATTTTGACAACAGGCTCTGCAAGTACTATAGCTCCCACTGAAATAGGCATTACCATAAGTATTACAGAATTCACACTCTTAGATACAGATTTAGCAAACTTTTCTTTGTTGTTTTCATTAGATAATTTAGAAAGAGTGGGATATATCACTGTTGAAATTGTCACTATAAAAAGCCCTAATACAAATCCATTTAATCTATTTGCGCTGTTTAATATTGTTATAAATCCATCTCCCAGTGTAGATGCCAAGGTTCTATCTACTATAGCATTTATTTGATTAACACTAGCCCCTATAAATACAGGAACTACAAGAGCTAACATTCTTTTTATGTATTTGTCTTTTATGTTTATATATGGTTTATATTTATATCCTGTTTTTATTGCAAATGGAAATTGAAATAAAAATTGACATAATATAGCTAACAAAGTTAATATTGGCATAATATATAAGTCGCCTTTTGAACTTATGATTATTCCCACTATTATAAGTATATTGTATGGAAATCCTATCATCCCAGGTACTGTGAAGTTGCCTTTTATCTGTAGCCAAGATGTCATTACTTGGCTTAACCCTATAAATACTACTCCGAATATCATTATTCTAGTAAACTTTATAGCTAGTAATAATTTTTCTCCTGTAAAATTGATTGCAAATACTTTAACCAATGGTCCTGCAAATATAAATCCTAGTATAGCCATTATTATGGATAGTATTGTTACAATATTAAAAACGTTGTTGGAAAATTCAAGAGATTTCTTATCTCCATCTAGTTTTTCTACTTCATAAAATAGAGGAATAAATGTTGTACCAAGCGCAGATCCTATTGATGCAAATAAAATTGTAGGAATGCTTAGTGTTGTTATATATATATCTGAAATTGTACCAGCACCATAGGTGTATGTCAGTGCTAGTTCTCTTGTAAACCCTAAGATTTTTGATAACATTGTGACTATCATCAGTCCTAAGGTTGCTTTTGCTACTTTACTCATATTGTTCCTCCATTTTAATGATTTTCCTTATACATAAGTTCATTATTTAGCAATTAAATTTCTTTTTTAGAATAACATGCCAATTTTTTAGACTAGAAATACTAATTTTCTTAGTGTCTATAATCCTACCTAAAATATAAATATTTAATTTTAAAATTGATAGCTTAATCAGAATATATACAATAGAACTTAATATTCAGACTACTTTCCAATATTATTAAATATATAATATATAATAAGTCCTAGTATAGCACCCGTAGAATCTATTATAACATCTCCTAGTTCTCTACTTCTTCCCTATATAAAAAATTATCACAGACAAGATAAAAAAGACTATGATTGATTATCGCATATTTTTTCGTTACAATTATCTGTATCATTACCTATATTGAAATATTTACACAGATTTAAAACAATCTCTCTTGTAAGAATGCTTTCTTTTTAGTATATGACAGGAAATACTGTTTCAATTAATGTTTTCTTATATTAAATAAAATATCAAAAACTTTTCCAGTTTAATTATTAACTAAATTTACCCTCATTGTCGAATCAACTGATTTTAGATACTTAAATTTATCTATTCAAAGTACTCTGTGAATAGATTTTTTACTGCTGAATAATTTTCATCGCTAATTCCTAGAATATTATCCCTAATATTATTTGAATACGTGTTAAACTTTCTTGTTTATTTTGTTGTAGTTACTTAATTATACAGCGAGTTTGACATACATTCTTTATTTTTTATAAAATAATAGCACTGATAGTAATTAGTCCATTTTTGTCTTAGGACAATTATGGACTTTTTATTACCATCAACGCTAAATATTATTATACAACCAAAAGAAACTAACCTAATAGTAGCAATTAATATCCGTAATTCATATATAAATATTCCCTAACAAACTCATAATTATAGATACCTTATAAAAAAATTTAGATTTAACAAAACAAAATATTAATAATCTGAGGTAATTTATAAGGACTTGTTTTTCTTAGAATCTTCCCAGTACAAGTTTTATGAATACCTATCCTTTTTTGCTTAAACAGTACAGGCCCTGGTGAGTCCAATTTTATAACTATAATCAAAACAATAAAAATTGGAGCTAAAACAATTAGTCCAATGAGGGATAATATAAAATCAATCCCTCTTTTTATTTTTAAATACATCTGATTCCCCCCTACAAACTCGCAGCATCACTTAAATTAGCTTCCTCAGGTCTAATATAAGTACTAACAAATGCCTTCATCGCATTATCAATCAAATCTATTTCTTCATTTCTTATAATCATATCCAAAAACATCAGATGTCTTTTTACACAATCTCTATCTATATCCATAGGTCTTGCCACAAATATCTTATTATTTTCCGTATTTGTAAGTCCTTCTTCATTCATAAGTAGCTCTTCATACAACTTTTCCCCAGGTCTTAGGCCTGTGAATTCTATCTTTATATCGACATCCGGCTCAAATCCACTAAGTCTTATTAAGTTTTTGGCAAGGTCAAGTATTTTCATAGGCTCTCCCATATCGAGAACAAATATTTCCCCGCCTCTTGCCATACCTCCAGCCTCTATAACCAGCGCCACTGCTTCTGGTATAGTCATAAAAAACCTAGTTATTTCAGGATGTGTTACAGTTACAGGCCCTCCTTCAAGTATCTGTTTTTTAAACAGGGGTATTACGCTACCGTTGCTTCCAAGCACGTTTCCAAATCTAACTGCTACGTACTCTGTCTGGCTTACTTGATCTATTGCCTGAATTATCATCTCGCAAGCTCTTTTTGTAGCTCCCATTATATTTGTAGGGTTTACTGCTTTGTCTGTAGATATCAAAACAAATCTTTTGGTTTTGTATTTATCTGCAAGTTGTGCTACATTAAGTGTTCCAAATATATTATTTTTTATTGCTTCTCCTGGACTGTCCTCCATAAGTGGTACGTGTTTGTGAGCTGCAGCATGAAAAACTACTTCTGGAAGGTATTCTTGAAATATAGATTCCATCCTTGTTTTTTCTCTTATAGATGCTATTATTGTTTTTATATCTAGACTTTTGTGTTGCCATTTTAGTTCCTGCTGTATTGCATAGGCATTGTTTTCGTAGTTATCTAGTATTATCAGCATCTTGGGGTTGAACTTAGCTATTTGTCTACAAAGTTCACTTCCAATCGATCCTCCTGCTCCTGTTACCATTACTACTTTATTTTCTATATATTTTGCAATATTATCTAGATTTCCATTTAATGTTTCTCTCCCCAATAAGTCCTCTATTTTTACATCCCTTATCTTTTTTATATCTACTGTTCCATCTATTAATTCAAATATTCCAGGTATTGTTCTCAGCTTACATTTAGTATCATTGTAAATATCTATAATTCTTCTTTTGTTTTCTGATGTTACATTTATCATTGCTAAAATTATTTCGTCTATGTCGTAGTTTTCTACTATGTCTTTTATATTTTTTGTACTACCTAGAATCCTAACACCGTGTATGTTTCTTCCTATTTTATTTTTGTCGTCATCTACAAAGCCTATTGCTATTTTTCCTAGTTCAGGGTTTCTATTTAATTCATTTAATACTAGTTCTCCTGCACTCCCAGCCCCTACTATCAGTACTTTTGATAATTTATTTAAAGGCTGACATTTGATCCTTCTTCCTGTTCTATAAGCTAGTCTACTTCCCTCTGTCAATATTATTATAAATAATGTATTTACTATATAAAATAACCTTGAGTACTCATACCCAAACCACTTATTTAAAAAGTAAAGTGGTATTATATATACCACAGAGGCCTTTACCACACTTATAATCTCTTGTTCCCCTGCATATCTCCAAAGGCTTGTATAGCATCCGAAAATATAAAACGAGATTGTGTTTAATGTTATATATACTCCTAAGGGTACAATTATATCTCTTATTCCTATTGGACCACTTATACCTGTTAGGTTTAGACCTATCAAAAAAGCTACTAAAACACTAAAGATGTCTACTAATAATAGTATCCCTTGTCTTATTCTATACTTCTCTAAAAAACTACGTATAAAACTATCTTTTTTAGCCTGTGTAGCTTTTATCTCCATGACTTCCTCCCTGCTTTCTTCTTATCCTTTTTTCTTTCCTTTCTACCTTTTTTAGAAGTCTCATCTTGTTGATAATAGTAGTTGTAATAGTCATATCCTGATTTTTTATTGTCAAATTTATTTAAAACCACCCCTAATATTTTTGCATTTATATTTAGGAGTCTTTCTTTTGCCATTTTTATTTGTTCTATATCTGCCCCATTAGATTCCACTACAAATATAACACCATCCGAGTATCCAGATATTATACCTGCATCTGTTACTACTCCTATAGGTGGGGCATCTATAAATATGTAGTCATAACGTTCTCTGATAATTTCTAAAAACGTTTTCATCTTATTTGATGCTAACATTTCTGATGGGTTTGGGGGTATATCTCCACATGCCAAAATATGAAGATCTGTTATACCGGAAGGCTGTACACATTCCATAAAGTTTAGCTTTTCTAAAAGTATGTCTGTCAATCCATAAATGTTACTTAAACCAAATGTTTTATGTATTGTTGGATTTCTTAGATCTCCATCTATTATTAATACTTTTTTATCTAGATTGGCGAATGTAACTGCCAGATTTGATAGTACTGTACTTTTTCCCTCATTTGCTCTAGAACTTGTAGTTAGTATTACTTTTTTCTCACTATCTATATTTGAAAATTCTATATTAGTTCTTATCTCTCTATAGGCCTCTGCTATAGGTGACTTAGAGTCCTCTATTGATATTATTCTGCTCACTTTCATCCCCCTATTTTCTTATCTTTCCAAAGGTATCACACCTATTAATGGTAATTCTAAATATTTTTCTACATCCTGTGGTGTTTTTACTTTATTGTCTAAATATTCAATCAAAAATACAACAAATAAACCTACCATAACACCTAGTACGGCTGATATAGATACGTTTAAAAGTTTTTTAGGCTTTATTGGATCATCTGGAGTGATTGCTCTATCAATAACTTCTATTCCATTTGCTTTTGTGATTCTCTTTACTTCGCCTTTGAAAACGGTTGGAATTGCATTTGCTATGTCTCTAGCTTGCTTTGGAATTTTGCTATTCACACTTATATTTATTATTTGCGTGTTTTTCACTGGGGCTACTTGGACACATTCATAAAGTTCATCATATGTCATATTAAGTCCTAAGTCCTTTATGATTGGTTCTAATACTGTCCTTGATTTTATTATTTCCCCATATGTTATTGCTAGTTTTTCAGTAACTATTACTTGATCCCCTGTTAAAATATCGTCTTTCTTTTTATCAGTATCTGTGTTTACTATTAATGTGGTATTTGCTTCATAGACAGGTTTTAGTATAAAAAAGCTAAGACCTATACTTACGACTACAAATACAGAAGTTATTATTGCTATTATCCACATTCTTTTTTTAAGTATTGTGAAAATTTCTCTTAAGTCTATAGTTTCTTCCATTACTCCTCCTTTTTAAACATTTATAACCTATAAAAGTGCATTTTTTTATTTATCTTTAATTACAAAATATCACTTTTTTCATCATTTGTACAGATGTTCGACAAAAATAGTACATTTTTTTATTTTACTATTTTCGAAAGCTATGCTACTACTTATTTTTGCTATTTTAAATTTGTTTGTTAATTTATGTAATAATTGATATAATTTTCTAAAAAGACTCTAGGAGGTTGTTATGATTGACATACATTGCCATATTGTTCCAGATATAGATGATGGAGCTAGTGATATGAACGAAGCCTTATCAATGGCTCGCTTGGCCCTTGATAATGGAATTAATACTATTATAAATACATCACATTTTAACCCTGTGTTTAATTACACTAGTTCTACTAAACTAAAAAAAGCTGTTGAAGTTTTTAATAATGTATTATCTACTAATAATATTGATTTACAAGTACTGTTAGGAAATGAGCTGTACTATAACAAAGAACTTATGCACTGTTTAGATAAAAAAGAATTTTTCTGTTTAAATAATAGTGATTATATATTGGTAGAATTTTCTAATGCTAGTTTTCCAAGTAATATTTTAGATGTGGTTTATGAGTTTGTGATAAGAGGTTATATTCCAATACTTGCTCATGTTGAAAGATACCCATCTTTTGCAAAAAATCTAAAATTAGTTCAAAAATGTATAGAATGTGGCGCACTTATTCAAGTCAATTCTTCTTCTGTTTTAGGAAGTTCTAGCTCTAGTTCTCAGGAATCTGTTTTAGATTTAATAGATAATAATATGGTTCACTTTGTAGCTAGCGATGGACATGGAAGCACAAGAAGAAGACCTATTTTAAAAAACTCTTATGATTTTATTAGTGGTTCTTATAGTAAAGAGCTTGCTGATAAATTATTTTTTACTAATCCACAAGCAGTTATAGACAATGAAAAGATCGATTTATCAGAAGTTTATATTCCAAGTAAAAAACTCGGATTTTTTAAGAGATTATTTTCTAGATAGTTTTATAGATTTTTTCCAGATAAAAATATTTTCAAATGAAAAGTATGCTCCCCTTATGATAACAGTTTTAGTATTTTAACTGTATACACAAAGGGAGCATATTTTAATGTTTTTATATACTTTTAAATTATTTATACACTATCTTAGATAAATCACATATCTTAAGCATAGTGTCATATATCTTTTTAAGAAGTCCTAGTCTATTATTCTTTATAGATTCATCTTTATCCATTACCATAACAGAGTCAAACATATTGTCTATAACAGGTCTTAAAGATGCAAACGCATCTAGTGCTTCGCTGTATTTTTTGTCTTTTAGTAGATCTTCTACTTTGGTTTGAGTATCTTTAAATTCACTGTTTAGTTTGATTTCTGCTTCTTCTTTTAATAGTTCTTCTTTTACCTCATCAGAAGGGGCTTTTTGAGCTAATGTAGATACTCTATTAAATGCTGTTAGCATCTCTACTAACTCGTCTTTTTCAAGCCAGTTGTTAAGTTCTATAGCTCTTGCGTGCATATCGCTTATATCACTTATGTCTGCACTTATTACTGCATCTATTACATCATATCTTATTCCTAGTTCTCTAAATAGATTTTTTATTCTTTCATTAAAGAATTCCATTATTTGAGCTTTTACTTCTTGACGATCAAACTCTATATTTGAGTAGTTATTTAGTGCATAATCTATTACTTCACCTAAGTCTAGTTCTAGTTTTTTATCCATTAGTATGCTTAGTACACCTAATGCTTGACGTCTTAGTGCATAAGGGTCCTGAGATCCTGTAGGCTGTATTCCTATAGCAAAGAACCCTACTATTGAGTCTATTTTATCAGCTATAGATAATGCTATACCTATATTTGTTTTTGGAAGTATATCTCCAGAAAATCTAGGTAAGTAGTGTTCAAATATAGCATCACTTACAGCTTCATTTTCTCCGCTAACTTTAGCGTATTCTCTTCCCATGATACCTTGAAGTTCAGTAAATTCAAATACCATCCCTGTAACTAAATCAGCTTTTGATAATTTGGCAGCTCTTTTGGCATCATCACTTTCACTAGATAATCCCAACATGTTGAGTATATCTAGACTTAATTTTTCTATTCTTAAAGTTTTTTCGTATACTGTTCCAAGTTTTGCCTGGAATACAACGCTTTTTAGCTTTTCTATATAACTTTCTAAACTTTTTTTGGTATCTTCTTTGTAGAAGAATAATGCATCTGCTAGTCTAGCTTCTAAAACTTTTTCATTCCCAGCTTTAACGTTGTCTATTTTGTATTTATCTCCGTTTCTAACTGCTATGAAGTTAGGTAGTAACTTACCATTCTTTACTACAGGGAAATATCTTTGATGCTGTTGCATAGGAGTTGTTACAACTTCTTTTGGAAGCTTCACATAGTCAGGATCGAATTCCCCATAAAAAGCAGTTGGGTATTCTACTAAATGAGTTATTTCTTCTAATAAATCATCTTCAAACTCAACTTCTCCACCTAGTGAATTTGCTACTTCTATACATTGATTTTTTATCATATCTTTTCTTTTATTTTGATCTAAGATTACGTAATTTTTTTCTAGTTTTTCTAGGTAATCTTCTAAAGAGTTTACGCTAAATTCTTTTTCTCCTAAGAATCTATGCCCTTTAGTTATATTAGAAGATTTTATTCCTTCTAAGTCAATTTCAAGTACACTATCATTTAATAATGTTAATATCCATCTTATTGGTCTAGCAAATCTGATGTTTTTTCCTCCCCAACGCATAGCTTTTGGGAAAGTAACAGCTTTTACTGTTTCTGGTAATATTTCTTTTAATACTTCGCTAGTCTGTTTTCCTTCTTGTCTTATTGTTCCGAATATGTACTCATCTTTGCCTACAGTTTTGAAACATACATCGTCTTCTTTAAGTCCTTTGCTTTTCATAAATCCTAGTGCTGGTTTAGTGAAGTTTCCATCTGCATCTAGTGCTATCTTTTTTGAAGGACCTTTTACTTCTTCTTCTAAATTTTCTTGTTTTTCGCTTATTTCATTAATTATAAAAGTCAATCTTCTCGGTGTTCCATATGTTTGTATATCATTAAATGTTATTCTATTTTCTTTTAACATTTTGTTTAGATTATTTTTTATCTGTTCTAAAGTGCTATTAACGAATCTTGATGGTAATTCTTCTACACCTATTTCAAATAAAAGGTAGTTTTTCATTATTTCTCACCTTCCTTTAAAAGAGGGAATCCCATTTCTTCCCTTTGTTTTACATATATGTTTGAAACTGTTCTTGCCATGTTTCTTACTCTACCTATAAATGAAGCTCTCTGACTAACTCCTATAGCTCCTCTAGCATCTAGAGTGTTGAATGTATGAGAACACTTTAATACATAGTCATATGAAGGCACTACAAGACCTTTTTCCATAAGCTTTAGTGCTTCTTTTTCATATACATCAAATAAGTTAAATAACATTTGTGCATCACATTCTTCAAATGCATATACTGAGTTTTCGTACTCAGCCATTTTAAATACATCTCCGTAAGTTATTTCATCATTCCATTTTAAATCATAAACGCTATTAACTTCTTGTATATACATGGCTAATCTTTCTAGCCCGTAAGTTATTTCTCCTGTTTCAAGTTCGCACTCTATTCCTCCAACTTGTTGGAAATATGTAAATTGTGTTACTTCCATTCCATCTAACCATACTTCCCATCCAAGACCCCAAGCTCCAACAGTAGTTGATTCCCAGTTGTCTTCAACGAATCTTATGTCATGTTCCATAGGATCAATTCCTATTTCTTTTAAACTTCCTAGGTATAGCTCCTGGATATTTTCTGGTGATGGTTTTAAAATAACTTGGAATTGGTGATGTTGATATAATCTATTTGGGTTTTCACCATATCTACCATCTGCCGGTCTTCTAGATGGCTCTACATAACAAACTTTCCATGGTTCAGGACCTAGTGATCTTAGAAGTGTGTTAGGGTTCATTGTTCCTGCACCCTTTTCAACATCGTAGGGTTGCATCATTATACAACCTTGCTTGGCCCAATAGGCTTGCAATGTTAGTATCATCTCTTGAAAATTCATGATAATTCCTCCTGATTTATTAATTTAATACATATCCTATATTTAATTTAATACTCATAATAAATTATGTTTTGTTAATTATATTTTGACCATATCTTGTATTTAATAGTCAATTAGAAAATAAATATGTATTTAGTAGTTGTTTATATTAATCTATTATATATCAATTTTAGTGTTAATGTAAAAAAAATATTCAAATTAGAGATGTTATAAACCATTTTTTTGATCTCATAAATAAGTTTATATCTCTTTTTATCTAATTTACGTGTTTTAATTTAGGATATATAAAAAGCCCTTCGTAAAAACAAAGGGCTTTTTAAACTATTTTCTAATATTATTTATTTTCATCTTTTTTGTCTTCTGAATCCATCTTATCAAATTCTTTCATAAGTTCATCAGTTATGTCTTTGTCATCTGATTTTTTGTCTACTACTGAATCTTTTACATCTTTTGCTGCATTTGTAAGCATGCTTTTTAATGTGTTAAGTTTTTCTTCGTTTAGTTCTCCTAAGTCAACAACTGAACCATCATCTTCGTTTTGAACTTTTATACGGTATTTACTTAGTACAGCTGCTGATAGACCTACTAATGTAACTATAGGTGTTAGTGCTAGTCCTACCACTCCTACTGTAAGTGGTATATTTATTATTACCTTGTCATTTTTCTCAACTATAACTCTTATCACACTGCTTTTTCTGATAAGTTCTTTTAGTTGATCTTTTACCTTTTCTCCATCTTTTCCAAACACATCTTCCACTGTTTGCTTAGCTTGTTTAGTTTTTGATGTATTTTTCTTAGATTCTAGAAATACAACCGCTTCCACTACATCTCCATCGCATTGTATAAGAGCTTCCTTTGCCTCTGCATAACTAGCACTTGGGATTCTTTCAAATACTGCGTCTACTTTCTCAATAGTTATATTACTCATCCTTTTCAACTCCCTTATCATTTTGTATACTTTTTAGAAAATATAATGCTTTTAAATCAATATTATCAACATAAACTTTCAAATACTTTTGAAGTATATTAGAAAGTTCATATACTAGATATTTTGATACCTTTGCTTTGCTACATGCAAGTATATCATTATTTATTATATATTCCATAAGCTTTATAGTTGTTAAATCAATTTTTAGATTACCTTCAAAATTTTGACTACATTTGCTACATAGTATTCCACCTTCATATATATTAAAAGTAGAGCCATTTAAATCTTTACTGCTACAATTACTACAAACTCTAACTACGGGCCTAAAACCTATATAATCTAAAAATTTCAATTCAAAAGCTGCTGTTATAAACATTTTGTCTGTGCTCTCTTGAGTGTACAAATAAAGTGTCTGTGCAAGTAGTACAAATAATCTGTTGTTGGTTTGATTTTCAAGAGTAGCTCCCTCTACTAGTTTTGTAATATATGTAGCGTATGAAAATGCCTCTATATCATAGGATATATCGTAAAAACTTTTTATGATATCACTTTGAGTAACCCTGTACATATTTCCATTTCTTTTTAGGGTATAGTTGCCATATGCAAAAATTTGTGCCGATGAAAGCAAAGCGCTTTTGTTTCTCTTAGCTCCTTTTGCTATTGCAGCAACCTTTCCTAACTTTCTAGTAAATAGGGTCAAAATAACATCGTTTTCTTTGTACCTTACGCTTTTAAGTACAATCCCCTGGGTGTTCAAAATTATCATCGTGTATATCTATCTCCCTCATATATTCAGTCGTTTCTTCATGTAAGTTTTCACAATCACGTAAATACAGATAGGCTTCTATATTGCCCGTTTTTTTAAAAACTTCCCAACATAAATTGTTCATTTTTAAAAACCCCCTTCTTACGGTTATACTTATATTTTTAGTAAGAAGAGGGTAAATAATACATAAACTTGCTAAGCAATTTTTGACAATAATATAGTAGCGATTAAGAAATACACCGTAACCCCAGTTATATCAAGCAAAGTAGAGATAACTGGTGCTGAAATTATAGACGGATCTACGTCTAATCTTTTAAATAATACCGGCATAAATGAACCTATAGTTGCTCCTACTATCATATTTATTAAAAGAGATATTGAAACTATCAAAACTATATCTATATCTTTTATAAACATAAATATCATAAGACCTACAACTGCGCTACATATAATACCTGTAACTATTCCAACTATACCCTCTCTTATAACATTATTATAATCCAAGTCCTTATTGGAAAGTGCCATTACTGTAAGTGCTGATGATTGAGTTCCTATATTTCCTCCCATTCCTATAACCACCGGTATAAAAAATACTAGCGATACATAGGCATGGTTCATTATATAGTCTAGGTTAGAAAGTATTATCGTCGATAATAACCCTCCAACTAAAGTTATTATAAGCCATGGAAGTCTTCCCCTTAATGAGGACAGCAACTGTTCTTTTAGGGTAGGATTTACCTTTTCTACAACTTCTCTTTCGTGTTCAGAACTCCCAGCGAATTTGTACATATCTTCTGTGGCTTCTTCTTCCATTACATCTATTATGTCATCTACTGTTATTATTCCTTTTAATTTGTCTTGTCTATCTATTACTGGTATTGCTATTAAATTATACTTAGAAACTAGTCTAACTGCTTCTTCTCTATCTTCATCTACATAGACAGAAATTATATTTTCGCTCATTAAATCTCCAACAATATTTGAATCTCTAGAAACTATTAATTCTCTTAGAGACAAAACTCCTACTAATCTTTCTTCATTATCTACTACGTATATATAGTAGATTGTTTCAGCTTCTTCTGCCTCAGATCTCATATGTTCTATAGCTTCTTTTGCTGTCATATCTTTGTTTATGGATATGTACCCAGTAGTCATTATACCTCCAGAAGATTCTTCTTCGTAAACCAACAGCTCTTTTACAGAATCAGCATCTTCTTGACTAAGAAGGTCCATTACCTTTTCTCTTTCTTCATCTTCTAGTTGACTCAATATGTCCGCCATATCATCCAGAGACATTAGCTCTAATATGTTTTTTCTGTGTTCTATATCTATGTTTGATAATATGCTACTGAAAAATTCCGGTCCGCTCTCTTCTAATATAGAGGCCGCCATATCCAATGGAAGAACCTCAAACAATTGTATTTTCATATCTTCATCCAAGTTTTCCATTATATCAAATATATCTATTATATGATATTCCTCTATTAATTCTCTTAACTCCAATACTCTATTGTTATCAATTAATACCTTGACTTCACATAATAAATCTTTCGAAGCATCCTGTTTCCTATCCATATAATCCACCTTTATTTATCATTATATCCAAAATTATTTATATAATTTTGTAAATTTCTCCAGTTCTCTTTGACTTTAACCCACAACTGAAGATTTATTTGAGAGCCTAAAAGTAATTCTATATCTTCTCTCGCTGATTTTCCTATACCTTTTAGCTTTCTTCCATTTTTTCCTATTATTATTCCTTTATGAGAACTTCTCTCGCAATATATTACGGCAGAAACATCGACAATTTCTTTGTCTTTTCTAGATTTCATCTTTTCTATTTCTACTGCAACACCGTGAGGAACTTCATCGTGAACATAGTGAAGAACCTTTTCTCTGATTAGTTCTGATATTAACACTCTTTCTGGTTGATCAGTAATCATATAATCAGGGAAGTATTTTGGTCCTTCTTCTAAATAGCCTCTTATTGCCTTCATTAAGCTATTTGTATTTTTTCCTTTTAGCGCTGATATTGGTACTATCTCTTTAAATAATCCTTCAGCATCGTACATTTTTATTATATCAAATAATTCATCTTTTTGCTCTAATTGATCTATTTTATTTATAACTAATATTACAGGAGTTTTTATTGTTTTTAGATCTTCTATGATTTTTTTGTCTCCTGGTCCGATTTTTTTTGAATCATCAACTACAAATAACACTAAATCAACATTTTTAAATGCATCTGTAGCCGCCTTTACCATAAACTCTCCCAGCTTATTTTTAGGTTTATGGATTCCCGGTGTATCTAAAAACACTATCTGTGTTTCATCATCTGTATAAACTGCCTGTATTGTATTTCTTGTAGTTTGTGGCTTATCGCTCATTATAGCAATTTTTTCTCCAACTACATTATTCATAAGTGTAGATTTACCTACATTTGGTCTACCTACTATGCTAACAAATCCTGATTTGAACATTCATTTTCTCCTAATCTATTCTTTTGTAATTATTTTTTCTATCAAATATTATTTATTTTCTATGAAATCACATCCAGAAAAATAGTTTGGCAATAAATCTTTCATTGTTGTCTCGTATATTTTTCCTTGTGACCATCCTGTTATTATCCTTATATCTTTACCAAATTCTATTATAACCTGTCTGCATATTCCACATGGATATGTAGGTTCGTCTTTTTCTGAATTATCACTTGATATAGCTATTGCATCGATTTCCTTTTCACCTTCAGATATAGCCTTAAAAAGTGCAGTTCTCTCACCGCAGTTGGTTCCTCCAATAGAAGCACATTCTATGTTGCATCCACTATAAACTTTTCCGCTTTTTGTTAAAAGAGCTGCACCAACTCTAAATTTTGAATAGGGTACATATGCATTTTTTCTCGCTTCTTCTGCTATCTTTAATAATTCTATATTATTCATATTTTCCTCCTACTGTTTTGCCATTTAAAAATATATTATAAATATTTGACCAGAAATATTCTTGTTTTATACTTTTTTTATTAGTATTTTAATCTAGTACCTTTCATTATAACACAAAATTCTTAATATAATATTTTAATACTTTATTTTTTTATATGCAAGTGTTTTTCTAAATTTACTCTGTATTAAGGGTAAAAAAAAGAAGTCAGTACGACTTCTTTTTAGCTGTAAAATGCTCCTACTTGGAAAACCAATATAGCTATCAATGCACCGAGTAGTGCCCCTGCCACAGTTTCCCAAAACGTATGTATTTTCCCCTCTATCCTACTTTGAGCCACCAAAACTGCCATTATGTATGCTAGTGTAGATGCCACTACCCTTTCTGTCATAAGTGTTATAGATGTTGCTATTGCAAATGCTAGTGCCGCATGACCGCTTGGCATACCACCCTTTAGTGGTGTACCTGTAGAAGTAAGCGCCTTTACCACAACTACTGCTATCAATACTAACACTATGCATATTAAAGTTATATGTAGTTCTGATTGTCTGATTGTATAAATCAACTTCACTGATAGCTCTGTTAGTTTATCATAAAATAATATATATCCAACCACAACTGAATTTAAGGCAGCAACTAAAACACCACCCGCGGCAACATCCTTTGCTATCTTCGCTAATACATGGTATTCGTCAGTTATCATATCTACAGTTTTTTCTATAGCAGTATTAAACATCTCTGAAATCACTACCAAACTTATGGACATCAATAACATTATCATTTCCGATTTTGATAAATCAAAAAACAAACTTACTATAAGAACCACTACTGATAACAAATAGTGTATCTTCATATTTCGTTCAAACTTAAACGTATATAAAATACCTTCAATGGCTGCATTAAATGCCTGAATTATACCTTGGCGAGTTTTTCCTGGTTTCATAAAACTTACTCCCTTGTTATGTTTAACTTATTTAGTATATATTCCTCTTTCTCTCTCATCTCTTTTGTATTTTCATCTGTATCATGATCATACCCCAAAAGATGGAACATACTATGGCATACTAAAAAACATACTTCTCTCTCAAAGCTATGGTCATACTCTAAACTTTGTTCTAAAGCCCTTTCAAGAGATATTACTATATCTCCAAGAGATTCTTCTTCTAGTTCTATATCAAATTCATCAGTTAAAAGAGGAAATGATAAAACATCAGTTGCCCTATCTATACCTCTAAACTCTCTATTTAATTCTTGGATTTCTTTGTTGTCTACAAAAGACAAACTTACCTCGTAGCTATAGTCATATCCCTCGTAGTCTAAACATTCAAGTATTATGTCCTTTATTTTATCTATTAGTTCCTCACTTACACTTATTTTGTCTTGTCTATCGTCTAATATAATTTCCATATCTATTACACCTACTTTTTATATTGTTGATATTTTCTATCTTGTTTTTTCTCTTGTTTTTGTACTTTTTTAAATTCTTCTTTTTTATCAAATTTTTCGTAAGCTCTTATTATTCTTTGGACTAGCTCGTGTCTAACAACATCTCTTTCAGTTAGTATCATTGTTCCTATTCCTTCTACTGACTTAAGAATCTCTGTAGCTTGAACAAGACCGCTTTTTCTTTTGTCTGGCAGGTCTGTTTGTGTTATATCTCCAGTTACTACAGCTTTGGATCCAAATCCTAGTCTAGTCAAGAACATCTTCATTTGTTCTGGAGTTGTATTTTGAGCTTCATCCAGTATTATAAATGCATTATCTAGAGTTCTCCCTCTCATAAATGCAAGAGGTGCTACTTCTATTGTACCTCTTTCTAAATATTTATTAAACTTATCTGGACCTAGCATTTCAAATAAGGCATCGTATAGAGGTCTTAAATATGGGTCTACTTTATCTTTTAAATCACCTGGTAAGAACCCTAGACTCTCTCCCGCTTCTACTGCTGGTCTAGTAAGTATTATTCTACTTACCTCATCCCTTTTAAATGCTTTGACTGCCATTGCAACTGCTAGATATGTCTTTCCTGTACCTGCAGGACCAATTCCAAATGTTATATCATTATTTTTTATAAGGTTTATATATTCTTTTTGACCTAGAGTTTTAGGTTGAACAGCCTTTCCTTTTTGGGTGATTACAATCGTATCCTCCAACTCTTTTATCTTTTGCTCGCTTCCCTCAAGAAGTAAAGATAGGGAATAAGATATACTTTGTTTGTCTAAACTCTTTCCATTTAAAACTGTTTGATGTAACTCATTCATCAGCTTAAGTGCAGAGTCAACGTTTTTTTCTTCTCCCATCAAAACAATATTACCTTCTCTTAGTATTACATCTATATTTAATGTTTCTTCTATTAACTTGACATTTTCATCAAAATTTCCAAATAACTCTCTTTCAAACTTAGGTTCTGATATTATAAATTTTTTTTGAATTATCAACTTTAATTTTCCTCCTTAGGTTTTACAACTCTAATTTTGAGACTTATCATCTTTTTTGTCTTCTTTGTCCTTATCTTTATTTTTATCCTCAAAATCGTTTCTTATGTCATTTATAGGTCTTTTTTCAGGATTAGATGGCATTTCTTCCTCTTCTGATTTTTTTTGTTGTTCAATTATTATTTGTTCTGCCTCTGATTTACTTAATGGATAAACCTTGGCTATATTTTCGCTAGTTTGTACTGTTATTAAATATTCTAACATATTTTTATTAACTTTGTAGTCATGTTTTACATCTATTATTCTTGCAGAAGGAGGTATAGTATATTCTAATTCTTTTAAAACCTTTTTTGATAGTTCTTTTTTGAGTTGTTCTCTATCCTTTTTTATTTTTATATTTTTTGTCTCATAAAAAGTGCTCTCCTTCACCTGAACCGGGAAAGTATAATTACCAAATGAGACTTTGCGATTTTTATTTTCAATAATATAGTCTTTATACTTTATGTTTCTCCTTATTGTAAAGTTTTTATCGTAGAAACTTATGGTATATATTTTTTTACTTTCTCCTGTTTTCTCTTTTTTAGTGTCTATGTAATTTGCACTTTTTTTGCACTCATAAAAGGTACTTGCCCATACCTCTGGTATTGCCTTTGTATTGGACCCATTTAGAAGAACATCTCCCTTTTGAATTATATCTCCTTTTTCCACAACTTGATTTCCACTTCTTGGAATTACCTTTTCTATTATACCATTTTTTGTAGCTATTATATTACAATAATTAGATTCTTCGCTAGATTTTAGGGTTTCTGCTTTCTTGGTTATAGTAACAAAAATATTAGTCCCTTTTACGTTTATGGATACATATGCTACCTCATCAAATTTTGACATTATATAGTCTCTAATTTCTTTTCTGTCTATATCCTTTTTATAAACCCCTGGCTTTAGTCCTACTGAGTATAACTCTTTTCTAAGTTCTTCTTTTTTTATTCCTTCTGGAGATTGTATGTATATATCTGTCACAAATTGTGACATTGTCATAAGTAACATTAAGGAAATAACTGCGCATATCCACATTCCCTTATGCTTGTATATTCTTTTTAAGACAAACGGTATTCCAGTTTTTTGCTTGACTGTGATTTCAAATTTATTTCCTCTATAGACACTCTTTAGTCTCTTAAGATCCTTTCTGTCTATACAAAATTGCATCTTAGAATTGTTTATTTTAGTTACATTATAAACATCTATCCCGTTTTTTATAAGGTGATTTATAAATTGTTCTATGCCAATACCTTCTACAAGGATAACGTAGTAACCCCTTATATAACTTATCAAATGTACCTCCTCCTAATCTATATATTCCACACTATGTATAATTCCTTTTATCCCTATATCGCTATCAGTTATATATTTTATTGAAAGTTTATCTCCACATATTTTTACTGTATTTAGTTTTGTTTTCACTTTTATCAAAACAACATCATATGCTAATACAGACAAATAATTTTCTATGCTAATAAACTCATTCCCTATAAGTGTGACAGTAGGCTGGTTTACCTGTAAATCTGCTGATATATCTAACATATACATACCTCCTTGTTATATTTTATGTTCTTATTTTTCTTAAATTACTGTTTTAGTGATTTAGCTTGTATAAACGGAAACTTATTTATGCATTTAGAATAAAATGCTTATATAATATTTCGTAAAACTCTATTTGAAAGGATGATCTCACTTGAAAAATACTTTTGTGAATTTGGTTCAAAAATGTATATGTATAGACTTTCTACTTAATGCATTAATGAAATCAAATTCCTATAATCATTTTAAGTTCCTGCCTAAAATAAGGTCTGAGAATTTAAAAAATATTAAAATTATCTGTTATTTATATGAAAATTTGAACAAAGATGTGCTAGTACTTAGTAATACAAAATCAATAAAAATTGATAAAAATCATGATAGGCAGATAAATTTATTGCTTAAATATATTTCTGATGTACTGGATTACCTCTATGATTTGAGAAATTTTTCATTTTATTTTTCTTATTCTCAAGTAATAAATAGACTAATCGATAGTTATTTTGGATTTTTTTCTTCAATTTATTGTTTATTATACGGGCATTCATTTAGAACTCCTATTTCTCAGCAATTTAAATTTCACGATATTTTAACCAAATCATTACCCGAGGAATCATTTCAACCAATAGACAGTACTCATACCAGGTACTATAGACAAGTGTGTATAGAGAGTATTGGATTTATTTTCGATTTTAATTTAATAGAAAAAATTATATCTGATGAATCATATGAGGTGTTTTTCGATAAAAATCCTGCCAATAAATTTTATCAGTACTATTTCAGATCTAACGACAGAATATTTAAGGTTAGGATATATGATTTTAATGCAAAAATATTTAATATTTACCAGTATATAGAGTCAGAATCCCTAAACCCTACACCTCTATCAAAAGAGGAGGCGGTTGATTTCTGTAACTCTTACTTAAAATCAAAGTTTGAACATATTTTTAATTTTCTTTCTATGGATAAAAATTATTTAATAACATCAACATATAAAGATTCTACCGAAAGCTATAAGTTTAAATATAATTTTTTAGATAATTTCGGAAAGCCTAGCCCAGGCAAAAGTCTTTTTATAACTATAAATACAGTGCTATCTTATATAGAGGAATTGTCTATATTGTTCTAATAAAAAATTTCTATGCATTATAAAAAGGGAATGTATACCTCTGAGTGAGGATACATTCCCTTTTTAGTTATATTTTATTTTCAAATTATTTTAATGTAGTATCTATTCTTGTTCTATCAGTCCGTATCCGCCTGATCTTCTCTTATATACTAAGTTTATTTCATCTGTGTCTTGATTTCTAAACATATAGAACCCGTGTCCAATCAGTTCCATTTGAAGAATTGCTTCTTCTTCACTCATTGGTTTTACGTTAAATTTCTTTCTTCTCTCTATAACTATATCTGTTTCTTCATTTACTTCTTCGTTGTCTTGTTCTATACCTTCAAATCTTATACTCTTTCCACCTTGGGATCTATCTTTTACTCTATCTTTATATCTAACTATTTGTCTGTTCAATTTATCATACACCATATCTATAGCTGTATATAAGTCATCTTGAACTTCCTCTGCTCTTATGATAGGACCACTTATAGGTATTATAGTTACCTCTACTTTTTGTCTATCTTTTCTTGCGCTCACTGTAACTTTAACTTCTGAATCAGGATTAAGGTATTTTTCTAACCTACTCAACTTTTCATCTATGTATCCTTTTATTCCTTCAGTTAGTCTAATCTGCTTCCCAGATAATATTAATTGCATAATAACCTCTCCCTTCAAGCCTATTAACCACAATATATAAATATATGAAATTAATAGTATTGATATTAATTTAAATACAGCTTGTAACTTATATTTAAATTAATATAATTATATAGGAAAATAATAGCATTTAACAGTCTATTTATTTTAACATTATTATGATATTATTAAAGGTAGAGGGTTATTTATTGATAATCCAGATTAGGTAGTTTAAAACTAATGCATAAAACAGCCAAATTAGATATGGTATGTTCATATAGGCTGCTTTCTTATCTATTTTCGCAAATCTTACAATCATAATTATAACAAATATTATTATTAAAATTAAGTCAATCAATGCTGTAAATTTCAAATCAAATCCAAAGAACAGTATACTCCATATGAAATTTAAAATCAATTGTAACCAATAATAAAACATAGCATCTCTAACTTTAGGTCGTTCATACCCTTTGCTCATAATTTTATAGGCAGAAATACCCATTAGTATGTATAATATCGTCCAGACTATACCAAAAACCGCACTAGGTGGTGCAAAGCTCGGCTTTATTAGCTGAGAATAATATGTAGAAATATCTCCGCCCGATATTGCCCCAGCTAGAAAACTACTAGAAAAACCCAGCGCCAACGGTATAAATATCGATATAATAAATTTCTTGACTTCTTTTATGGATATAATCAAAATTTTTCCCCCTTTAACTTATTGTTTAATTCATAAATATGTACAAGGGTGAATTTTTATGAATACATTTTTTTATATTATAAAAAGCCTAGAGAATTCTCTCTAGGCTGTATTAATCTATTGTAAGTTTTTCTTAACTAACTCATTTACAAGTTTTCCATCAGCTCTTCCTTTTATCTTAGGTTTTATAGCTGACATAATTTTTCCCATATCCTTCATTGAAGTAGCTTCTACTTCAGATATAGTATCTTTTACAATTTGATTTAATTCTTCTTCGCTTAATTGCTGAGGTAGGTACTCTTTTAAAACTTCGATTTCAGCTTCTGTTTCACTCACTAAGTCTTCTCTATCAGCTTTTTTGAACTCGTCTAAAGCATCTCTACGTTGCTTTAGTTGCTTAGATATAATATCTATAATAGCATCATCATCAAGTTCAACTCTGTTATCTACCTCATGCTGCTTGATTGAAGCTCTTATCAAAGTTACTACAGATTTTTTGACTGTATCTTTGTTTTTCATAGAAGATTTTAGATCTTCTTGTAACTTTGCTTTAAGGGACATTCCCCTCACCTCTTTATTATTTTTTACTATTTTTTAGCGTTTTTTCTTCTTGCTGCTTCAGCTTTTTTCTTACGCTTAACGCTTGGCTTATCATAGTGCTCTCTTTTTCTAACCTCTGACATGATGCCAGACATAGCACATTGACGCTTAAATCTTCTTAAAGCGCTGTCTAATGTTTCATTCTCTCTTACTCTTACTTCTGACATTTCTTTTTCCCTCCCTCCGATAGCGCAATTATGCTGGGACTGTAACTATGTTCTTTTGCATAATATGCATTACAACCTAACACTTTGTTTATTATAAACTAAATTTTTACTTTTATCAAGTATTTTTATCAATATGCAACTTAACTTTTAATTAAAAATTATTTTTGTTGTGCTTCATATATTTGTTGTGCTTCATATAATGGAAGCTTCTTTCCTGCTAAAACATGGTAGTGAATATGTTTTACTTCTTGTCCACCATCTTCTCCACAGTTATTGATAATTCTAAACCCAGCCTTATCAAATCCTTGTTCTTTAGCTATTTTATTTATGACATTATGCATATAGCCTATGATCTCCATATCTTCTTCTGGAACATCTATTATGCTGTCATAGTGTTTTTTTGGTATAACTAGTATATGGTATGGAGCAACTGGATTTATGTCATTAAATGCCAATACCTTGTCATCTTCATATACTTTATTAGATGGTATCTCACCATTTATTATTTTACAGAATATACAATTCATTTAATACACCCCCTCTATCATAGAAGTATTTATTTCTACATATTACACCAAAATTCCTTCTACATATTCATCTTTTATTCCATTTATTTTTACTTTTTTTATTTCTCCTCTTATATCTTTGTCGCTTTCTACAACAACTCTTATATAATTCGGTGTTAGTCCCTCGTATCTATTATTTCCTATATTTTGTTCAAATAATACTTCTAAATCTTGGCCTATAAATTTATTTGTAAATTTATTAAAGTTTTCCTTGGCTAGATTTATAAGTTTTTCACTTCTAAAATGTTTCATTTGAGGGTCTACTTGATTTTCCATAGTAGCAGCTGGAGTACCTTTTCTTGGAGAATATTTAAATATATGCATTTGCGAAAGCTCTATCTCCTTTAAGAATTCATATGTTTTTTGGAATTCTTCATTAGTTTCCCCAGGAAAACCTACTATTACATCTGTAGTTATTGCCACATTAGGTATATTTTCTCTTAGCCTATCAACTATTTGCTTGTACTCCTGTGTTGTGTATCTTCTATTCATTCTCTTTAGTGTTTCATCACAACCACTTTGTAAAGATAAATGGTAGTGAGGACAAACTTTTTTCATTTTTGATACTTCACTTACAAATTCGTCTGTAAATAAAATTGGCTCTACTGAACTAAGTCTTATTCTTTCTATTCCTTCTACCTTGTTTATTTCTTTTATTATATCTAGTAATTTAATTTCACTATCTCTTAAATCTTTTCCATATGATGCTATGTGTATACCTGTTAATACGACTTCCTTGTATCCATTATCAACTAATTTTTCAACTTCTGAAATTATACTATCTAAATCTCTACTTCTAACTCTTCCTCTAGCATATGGAATTATGCAGTATGTGCAATATCTATCGCACCCATCCTGAATTTTCATAAATGCTCTTGTTTTTCCATTGGTTTGACTTATTTCTATTTCTTCAAATGCTTTGACTTTCATTATATCGTCAACTGTACTAGCTTTTTTTGTTGCATCTATTTTTTTTACTTCTTCTACTATCTTTCTTCTATCGTTAGTTCCCATTACTAGATTTACTTCTTCTATTTCTAGTATTTCTTCTGGTGATACTTGTGAATAGCATCCTACAACTGCTATTACTGCATCTGGGTTTTTTCTCTTAACCCTTCTTATATATTGACGTGATTTTCTATCACTCATATGTGTTACTGTACATGTATTTATAACATAGACATCTGCGTATTCTTCACTATCTACTTGCTCGTATCCATCTTTTTCGAATAATTCAAGCATCGCTTCTGTTTCATATTGATTTACTTTACATCCTAGAGTGTAAAAGGCTACCTTTTTCACTTTATTCATCTCCTCCTAAGTCACTTAGTTCATACAATACTATAGATGTAGAGATAACTGATGCTGTCTCTGTTCTTAGGATTCTATGACCTAATGAAACTATATTAGCTCCAATTTGCTGAACTTTTTCTATTTCTTCTTCTGCAAAGCCACCCTCTGGTCCTATGAATATACCTATATTATTTATACTTACATTCTTTATTGATTTTTTAATTGAGGTCGTTTTTTCGTTTTCATAAGGGCATATATTCATATCATTATGTCTCATATCCTCTAAAGCTTCATCGAAACTCAAAACCCCTCTTAATTTTGGAATTTTTCCTCTTTTACTTTGTTTTGCCGCCTCGTATATTATTCTTTCCCAGCGTTCAAATTTTTTGTCTTCCTTTTTGTCATCTACTTTTGCTACACTTCTTTTGGTTTGTACTAATATTATTTCGTCTACTCCTACTTCTGTAAGTTTTTGAAGTATCATTTCCATTTTAGGGCCTTTAGGAAGTCCCTGATATAATTTTACTTTTAAATTGGATTCTCTATTTATATTTACTTTTTCCAATATATTTAAATTCACTGTGTTTTTGTCTATACCGATAATTTCAGCTATATATTCACCGTTTTCTTTATCACATATTTCAAGCTTTTCTCCAATTTTGCATCTTAATACTTTTGAGATATGTTTTACATCTTCTCCTTCTATAATACATGTATTATTTTCTAGATTTATATTATTTTTTTCAACGAAAAATCTATCCATATCATCACCTACTTAAGCTTAGAAACTATTGCTGACCATTCACCAAGTTTTTTGATATCTATTATTTCAAATCCGTTTTCTATTAAGCTTTCTTTTACTTCCTCTACTTTATCAAGTATTATTCCTGATGATATAAATACAGCATCTTTTTTCATAAAATTATGAACGTCTTTTGCAAGTATTTTTATTATGTCAGCTATTATATTAGCTACAACAACGTCCGCTCTGTCTTTTACTACATCCATTAAGTTTCCATGACGAACTTCAACTGAGTCCGATACATTGTTTTCTTCTACATTTTCTTTTGATACTTTTACGGCTACTTCGTCTAAATCTACCGCCAATACTTCTTTTGCCCCTAATTTAGCTGCTGCTATTGCAAGTATTCCACTACCACAACCTATATCAAATACTTTAGAATCCGCATTTACATATTTTTCTAGCTCTCTTATACACATAGATGTAGTTTCATGAGTTCCCGTACCAAATGCCATCCCTGGGTCAAGCTCTATTATTAATTCTCCGTTTTCACGCTTATAATCTTCCCAAGTAGGTTTTACTACTATTCTTTGTCCTATTTTTGTAGGTTTGTAGTATTTTTTCCATTCATTAGCCCAATCTGACTCGTTTACTTGGCCTAAAGATACACTACCTTCCCCTATATCTATACCAAAGTCTCTTAATGATAAAACTCTGTGTTTTATATTTTCTACAACTTCTACTACATTTCTTTCTTCTGATATATACGTTTTTATAAGAACTCCGTCTTGTCCACTCTTGTTAAAAACTTCTTCTTCTACGTAATCCCAATCTAATTCATTCTTTTTTTGAAATAGAAAATCTTTAGGGTCTTCTATCATTACTCCTCCAGTTCTTAATTCATCTAATATATTTGTTATAGCTTCTACAGCTTCTGTTGTAGTCTTTATAGTTACTTCAATCCATTTCATATGTAATCTTCCTTTCTTTGGTTTTGATATTTTCCATAACCTCTATTATATCATAAGTAATATTATGTTTTATAGTAAATTAAATCAGAGCTTCGGGTCGGTTCGATATAAGTCTTCCTCCAGACAGTCAAGCTGCAATGTCGGTAAGACTTATATCTTCACCTACCCTTCTCTAGGATTAATTTTATCAATAAAAAAATACTTTTTCTTAATTATAATCGATTAGTTATAGGTTACAAAAAAATATTACTGGAGTATAGCCCCCAGTAATATTTTTTAAAGTATATTTATTAAATCTAATGTTATATTTACTTCTTATAATTTATTTTTTAAATAAGTTTATTATTTTTTGAAAAAATTTTCTAGTTTTTGCCCAAAGCTCTTTTTTCTTTCATGCACATCCGTTCCGCACTCTTTTGCGAATTCTCTTAGTAAATCTTTTTGTTTGTCGTTTAATTTTTTAGGTATTTCTACTGTTACTTTTACGTATTGATCTCCTCTAGAGTTTCCTCTTAGACGAGGTATTCCTTTTTCTTTTAATCTAAATACTGTTCCTGTTTGTGTTCCTTCTGGAATTTTGTATTGAACTTTTCCATCCAAAGTAGGAACTTCTATTTCGTCCCCTAGTGCTGCTTGAACAAATGTTATAGGCATTTCAAAGTGAATATCATTTCCTTCTCTAGTAAATAGAGTATGTGGCTTTACATTTACTATTATATATAAATCTCCTCTTGGGGCACCTTTTTCTCCTACTTCACCTTGACCAGAAAGTTTTATCATTTGTCCATCGTCTATACCTGCTGGTATATCGACTTCTATTGTTTTTACTTTTCTATTATTTCCTCTTCCATGACACTTGCTACATGGAGTCTCTATTACTTCACCTGTTCCATCACATTCGCCACATGTTCTTGAGCTTGCTATATTACCAAAAGGAGTTCTTTGAACTGATCTAACCTCTCCTGTTCCGTTACAAGTAGGGCAAGTTTTTTTAGATGTTCTAGGCTTTGCTCCTGTTCCATTACATGCTTCACATTCTTCACTTCTATTGACCTTTATAGATGCCTTTTTACCAAAGGCTGCTTCTTCAAAAGTTATAGTTATGCTCTGTCTTATATCTGCTCCACGTTGTGGTCCTCTTCTTCTCACTCTTGAGCTTCCAAAGCCTCCCCCAAACATATCGCCAAATATATCTCCAAACATATCTTCAAATCCACCGAAACCTTGGCCCTGTCCTCCGAAACCGCCAAAGCCTTGACCATTTACTCCATCGTGGCCAAATTGGTCGTAGTTTCTTCTTTTAGTTTCATCTGATAATACTTCATATGCTTCACTTATCTCTTTGAACTTTTCTTCTGCTTCCTTGTCTCCAGGGTTTCTGTCTGGATGGTACTTCATGGCTAGTTTTCTATATGCCTTTTTTATTTCTGAAGCATCTGCCTCTTTACTTACACCTAAAGATTCATAATAATCTCTTTTTGTACTCAATGCTTGTCACCTGCCTTCACTTTACTTTACAAAACAATAGCTTGTAGAATACCAAACTACAAGCTATTATTTATTATTTCATATTCTAAATCGGTTGAAATTTATTTATCTTCTTTTACTTCTGTAAAATCTGCATCTACTACATTATCATCTTTAGGTTGTTCTTGTTGTGGTTCCCCTTGAGCTCCTGCTTGTTGATACATTTGCTCAGATATCTTATGGAATTTGTTCATTAACTCATCCATAGCTTTTTTGATTTCTTCTGCTGTAGAATCTTCTTTATCTTTTATAGCTTTTAGATCTGCTATAGCAGCTTCTATTGCTGATTTATCATCTGCACTAACTTTGTCTCCAAGTTCATTTAAAGTTTTTTCAGTTTGGTATATAGTTGATTCAGCTTGGTTTAAAGCTTCTATCTTTTCTTTCTTTTTCTTGTCAGCTTCTGCATTCATTTCAGCTTCTTTTACTTTTTTCTCTATTTCTTCTTCAGAAAGGTTTGTTCCTGAAGTTATAGTTACCTTTTGTTCTTTTCCTGTTCCTAAGTCCTTAGCAGTAACGTGAACTATACCATTAGCATCTATATCAAAAGTAACTTCTATTTGAGGTACTCCTCTTGGTGCTGGTGGTATATCTGTTAATTGGAATCTTCCTAAAGTTGTATTGTCATAAGACATACTTCTTTCACCTTGAAGAACGTGTATATCAACAGCTGTTTGGTTGTCTGCAGCTGTAGAGAATACTTGAGATTTTTTAGTTGGTATTGTAGTATTTCTTTCTATTATTTTTGTCATTACATTACCCATAGTTTCTATTCCTAAAGATAATGGAGTAACGTCAAGTAATAATAAGTCGTTTACTTCACCTGTTAATACACCAGCTTGTATACAAGCACCTGCTGCAACACATTCATCTGGATTTATACCTTTGTGAGGATCTTTACCTATGAATTTTTTAACTGCTTCTTGAACTGCTGGTATTCTTGTAGAACCACCTACTAATAAAACATCATCTATTTCTGATGTAGAAAGTCCTGCATCTTGTAGGGCTCTCTTAGTTGGTTCCATAGTTTTTTCTACTAAACCTTCTGTTAATTCTTCAAATTTAGCTCTTGATAAATCTATGTTTAAGTGTTTTGGTCCTTCAGCTGTAGCCGTTATGAAAGGTAAGTTTATGTTTGAACTCATTGTTGATGATAATTCTTTTTTAGCCTTTTCAGCAGCTTCTTTTAATCTTTGAAGAGCCATTTTATCATTTCTTAAGTCAACACCTTCAGTTTTTTTGAATTCGTCTGCTAAGTAATCTATTACTATTTGGTCAAAATCATCTCCACCTAATCTATTGTTACCTGCAGTAGCTAAAACTTCGAAAGTTCCATCTCCTATTTCAAGAATAGATACGTCGAAAGTTCCTCCACCTAAGTCAAATACTAATATTTTCTTTTCTTGGTCTAGTTTATCCATACCATAAGCAAGAGCAGCTGCAGTTGGCTCATTTATTATTCTCTTAACATCAAGTCCTGCTATTCTACCTGCATCTTTAGTAGCTTGTCTTTGAGCATCTGTAAAGTAAGCTGGAACTGTTATAACAGCTTCTGTAACAGATTGACCTAAGTAACTTTCAGCATCTGATTTTAATTTTTGTAAAATTATTGCTGATATTTCTTGTGGTGTATATGATTTTCCATCTATATCTACTTTATAATCTGTACCCATATGAGTCTTTATAGAAGTTATTGTTCTATCCGCATTTGTAACAGCTTGTCTCTTAGCTGGTTCACCTACTATTCTTTCTCCATCCTTTGTAAATGCTACTACTGATGGAGTAGTTCTCATACCTTCTGTGTTTGCTATTATTTGTGGTTCTCCACCTTCTAAAACAGCAACACATGAGTTAGTTGTTCCTAAATCTATTCCTATTACTTTTCCCATGATAAATATCCTCCTTAAGTAATTATATATTTATTTTCTAAATTTGATTTTATATTAATTAATATATACTTTTTTTAATTAATATATACTTTAAAATTTATCTTAATTCTAAAATATACATTACTATTGACTTAATTAAATTTTATTCTTGTATTTATTAACAAGAAACTTTAACCATTGTAGCTCTAATCACTTTATTTCCTAATTTGTATCCTTTTTGAAGAACCATTGTAACTTTGTTTGGCTCTACCCCTTCTACGCTCTCTTGCATTACTGCTAGATGTAGGTTAGGATCAAACTCTTGATTTTCAGCTTCTATTTCCTCTAGTCCATTTTTCTCAAGAGTGTCTTTTAGTTGCTTGTAAACAAGGTCCACACCTTTGTACATAGCATCTTCTTTATCTTCAAAAGATTCCAATGCTCTCTCCATGTTGTCTATAACCAATATTAATTCTTGCATTATTTTTTCATTTGCATACATACCTATAGTTTCTTTTTCTTGTTGTGTTCTTCTTCTATAGTTTGTATATTCTGCTTGAAGTCTAAGGTATTGATCATTCATCTGATCTAATTCCTCTTTTATTTTTTTTTCCTCTAATCTAGAATTAATATCTTCTACATTATCTTGTTTAGTGTTTTCCTTAGTATTTTCTTCTAACTCTTCTTTTTCTAATTCTTCTTTTCCCATATCTTCGTTAATTAAATCTTCCTTTTCTTCCTGATGTATATTTTTTTCATCCAAGATATTACACCCCTTGTCTATTTTTTATTTATCAATAAGCTCATATAATTAACAACTGAATAAACCTTAGAGTAATCCATTCTTGTTGGCCCTATAAAACTTATACGACCGACAAGTTCTTTGTCAATATTATATGTTGCTGTAACTATACTGCAATCTTGAGCTATTTCACAATCATTGTCACTTCCAATTGTTATATTTATGTTTTCCTTTTGGATTCCCTTAGACTTAATCATGTTGGCTACTACTTCTTTTTCTTCTAACATAGTTAAAAACGATCTAGCCTTTAGGACATCATTAAATTCGGGATAACTAAATATATTGGTAGCTCCACTTAAAGATAGTGATAATTCTTCCTGTGCCATATTCAGATTCAATGCATCGAGAAGTTGGTCTATAAATGTCGAATATTCACTTATCTCATATTTTATAAATGCAATTAATTTATCATCTAAGTCTGTTATAGCCTTTCCCGAAAGTTTTCTTGTAAGATTATCAGAAATTAAATTCAGCTTAGATTGATCTAAATAAACATTAGTACAAAGGTCTGCATTCTTTATATCACCTTTGTCGCTTACTACTATTAGCAAAACCTTATTATCACCAATACCAACTAATTGTATATGTCTTATGATGATTTGATTCGCTACGCTTTTTGTAACTGCTACTGTTGTGTAGTTAGTAAGTTGAGATAACAGCTTAGAAGTTTCGTGAATTAAGTCTTTTATATGAGTTACATTGTTGTTTATACATTGTTCAATAAGACTTTTTTCATTGTCTGTTAATTCACTCTTACTCATAAGTAAATCTACATATAGCTTATAACCTTTTTCAGATGGAACCCTACCAGCAGATGTATGCGGTTGTATAAGATATCCTAACTCTTCAAGATCCGCCATTTCATTTCTTATAGTAGCAGCACTAACTCCTAAATTATGTTTTTTAGATATTGTTCTAGAGCCTATAGCCTCAGCGGTTTCTATATAATCTTTAACTATAGCTTCGAGGATACTTAGTTTTCTATCATTCAACTCCATAGGTAATACCTCCTAGCTGTTATCACTCACTATATCCGAGTGCTAAAAAAGATTATATATATTATATATCATTATAAATATATTTTGTCAACAGTTTTATGTTAATCTATAAATTCAATAAATACACTATTTGATATTTCTCTTCCTCTTTGAGTTAGCTCTATACCTAATTCGCTTTCTTTTATTAGCTCTCTTAGTACTAATTCTTCTATTTTTTTATTATATTTACTTTTAAAGTCTATATTGAATTCTTTTTTAAAGTCATCGAATTTTATCCCTTCATTCATTCTAAGTCCCATAAATATTTTTTCTTCTATCTTATCTTTTGTATCAAGATTTTCGTTAGTTTTTATGGGAAGTTCATTTTTGGATAGTTTATCGTGATAACTTTGTAATGTTTCTTCATTGTTATATCTTTCATTGTATATATAACCAGAAGCTCCTGGACCAACTCCTATATAATGCTTGCACTTCCAATATAATATGTTGTGTTTACATTCATACCCCTTTTTTGAGTAGTTGGATATCTCATATTGATTATAACCCTTTGATTTTAGATAATTAATTGTGTAATTGTACATTTCAATATCTTTATCTTCATCTATAAGTTCAAATTCATTTCTTTCGTACATATTATAGAGTTCTGTTCCCTCTTCTAGTATAAGAGAGTACGCAGATATATGTGTAGGATTTAAACCAATAACTTTTTGTAGTGTTTCTTTCCATTCCTCTTCTCTTTGATTTGGAAGGCAATACATTAAATCTATATTTATATTTTTAAATCCAACATCAATTGCCTCTTTGTAGTTTTTTTCAAATTCACTATAAGTATGTATTCTTCCTATATATTTTAAATGGTAATCTTGAACAGCTTGAAGTCCAATGCTTAATCTATTTACTCCAACTGATTTCATAGTTTTTAATTTTTCTATGTTCAAAGTTCCTGGGTTACATTCCATTGTTATCTCCGCATCCTTGTCTATATTAAAACACTCTCTTATAGATTTAAATATCTCTACTATTTCATCACTACTAAGTATACTTGGCGTACCTCCACCCAAAAACACACTTGTTATAGTATTTTCCTGTCCGACTTTTTCTTTGTCCACTTCTCTTAATTTTTCTTTATAAAGCTTCATCTCTTTTTTTAGATTTTCTATGTATGTTTTCTTTGAAGCTTTATCCATCTTATACGAATTAAAATCACAGTAGTTACATTTTTTTACACAAAACGGAACATGTATATAAAGTCCTAGCATAAAATCACCTCCTATAGATATTTACCTTTAATTTATCATCTCTAACACAATTTTATTTAACTCATCCTTATTATTTAGTTCTGGATTTTCTATAACAATTTCCAATAATTTATCTAGTGTTTCTCCTATCTCTCTTCCTCTATTTACTCCAATCGAAATCAAATCTTTTCCATTTAGAGCCAAATCCTTTATCAGGAAACATTCTTTTTGTTGTATTATAATGTTTGCCCTTTTTTGGATATTTAATAAGTTTAGTGTTTCTGGATCTTCGTTTGATAAATTAGCCATCTTTAGCTTAATTAAATCTTCAAATAAAGTTAAATCTCCCAGCTTATTTAAGATTCTTTTTATAGATATTCTATCTAGTTCTATATTATAGTCTCTGTATTTTGATAATATTAAAACTCTATTTATTGTCTTGTTATCATATCTTAATCTTCTTAGAACATAGTGAGTACTATCTAATGACATATTTCTAAATAACATAGTAAGTTTTAGATGGAGATTGCTTTCAATATTATTTGTAAAAATAAGTATCTCGCTTAAATCATCACATATCTCTGGAATTATATACTCTAATAATCCAACTTTTTTTAGTAGATATAACTTTGATGAGTCAAATAATAATATTTTGTTTATTTCCGATTGTATCCTTTCTATAGATACTTCTTTTATTAAGGGACTCTTTTCTTTTATACTATTTATTGTAGTTTCTTCAATAGTAAAGTTTAATTGAGCTGAAAATCTAATAGCCCTTAACATTCTCAGGGCGTCTTCTTCAAACCTAATAGATGGATTTCCTACACACCTTATTAGTTTTTTATCTAGATCTTTGCACCCATCAAAAATATCTACAACCCCTTTTTTGGGGTTATAGGCCATAGCATTTATCGTGAAATCTCTTCTAGACAAGTCTTTATTTATACTCTCTGTGAACTTTACCGAATCAGGGTGCCTTCCATCGCTATATTCACCGTCTATTCTATATGTTGTGACCTCAAATGGGATATTATCCACCAATACAGTTACTGTTCCGTGCTTTATTCCTGTTGGAATAGTCTTTTCAAATATATTAATTATTTCATTAGGTGTTGCGTTAGTTGTTATATCCCAGTCGTTTGGTATTTTTCCAAGCAAACTATCTCTTACGCATCCTCCGACTATATACGCCTCATATCCGTTTAATTCCAAACATTCAATTATAGTTTCTACCTTTGTAGGTATATTTATATTAAACAATTATTATCATCTTCCTTTTATTTTATTGCTAAATTAACCTGTTGTAAGTTATAAATAGCCATAAGATGTATTTTTAATACCTCCTATGGCTACTTTAAATTATTATTCGTCTAATTTTAAAACAGACATAAATGCCTTTTGAGGAACTTCTACTGAACCTATTTGTCTCATACGTTTCTTTCCTTCTTTTTGTTTTTCAAGAAGTTTCTTCTTACGAGATATATCTCCTCCATAACACTTAGCAAGAACGTCTTTTCTTAGTGCGCTAATAGTCTCTCTAGCAACTATCTTATTTCCAACAGCAGCTTGTATTGGAACTGCGAATTGGTGTCTAGGTATCTCACCTTTTAATTTCTCACACATAGCTTTTCCTCTTGGGAATGCACGGCTTTCGTGTACTATGAAACTAAGTGCATCTACCTGTTCTTTGTTTATTAATACATCAAGTTTTACTAGCTTAGATGGAACATATCCTTTTACTTCATAATCTAGTGAACCATATCCTCTAGTTCTTGATTTTAATGCATCGAAAAAGTCATACACAACTTCATTAAGTGGAAGATCATAGTGTAGCATAACCCTTCTATCATCTATATACTCCATATTTAACATGTTTCCACGTCTTTCCTGACAAAGTTCCATTACAACTCCTACATAGTCCTTAGGAACGATTATATCACCTTTTACAATAGGTTCTTCTATCATATTTATCTCTGTTGTTTCTGGTAGATTTGCAGGGTTCTGTATCATTAATACTTCACCATCATTTTTAGTTACTCTATATATAACAGATGGTGCAGTTGTTATAATATCTAGATTAAATTCTCTTTCTAGTCGCTCTTGGATAATTTCCATATGTAAAAGCCCTAAAAATCCACATCTAAATCCAAATCCTAGTGCTGCTGAAGTCTCAGCTTCAAACTCAAGAGAAGCATCATTTACTTGTAATTTTTCAAGAGCATCCCTTACGTTCTCATACTTTTCTCCTTCTCCTGGATATATTCCACAATAAACCATAGGAGTGGCTTTTTTATACCCTGGCATTGCATCTTTTGTTGGATTATCAGCATCAGTGATTGTATCTCCAACCTGACAACTTCTTATATCTTTTATACTTGCTGCTATATATCCGACATCTCCTGCTGCTAATTCACTAAGTTCTAGTTGCCCTGGTGCCATAACACCAACTTCAGTTACTTCAAATTTTTTGTTGGTATTCATCATCTTTATTGTCATACCCTTTTTTACTGTTCCTTCGAACACTCTAACATATGCTACAACACCCTTGTAAGCATCATAATAAGAGTCAAATATAAGTGCTTTTAGAGGAGCCTCACTATCTCCCGTTGGAGCAGGTACATTTTTAACTATATCCTCTAATACATCTTCTATATTTATCCCGCTTTTTGCAGATATAAGTGGAGCTTCACTTGCGTCAAGACCTATTATATCTTCAATTTCACTTTTAATTTCATCCGGTCTTGCACTTGGAAGGTCTATCTTGTTTATAACCGGTAAAATCTCTAAGTCCTGATCTATTGCTAAATACACATTCGCTAGTGTTTGAGCTTCAACACCTTGGGCAGCATCTACAACTAGTAAAGCTCCCTCACATGCCGCCAAACTTCTAGAAACTTCATAGTTGAAATCCACATGTCCCGGTGTATCTATTAAATTTAAATAATATTCTTCTCCATCCTTAGCCTTGTATACTAGTCTTATATTTTGAAGTTTTATAGTTATTCCTCTTTCTCTTTCCAAATCCATATTATCTAATAACTGTTCCTTCATTTCTCTTTCACTGACAAGTCCTGTCTTTTGTATTAATCTATCGGCCAAGGTAGACTTTCCGTGGTCTATATGTGCTATTATACTAAAATTTCTGGTTCTGCTTTGTTTATTGCCCACCTGTTTTCCTCCTTTTTATTATTATCATAGCTATTATTTTATAATATATAGCCATTTATGTAAACAATAGTTATTTTAATAGGTAGACTTTTTTTACTAGTTTTGTATTTTATCTATAAGTTTTGTGTTTTACCTATAATATGTTTTGCCTATAAAACGAAGCAAGTATTTTGTCTAACCTTAAAATAGGGGTTTCTATTACAATATTACTTGTAATAGATAACCCCTATTATTTTTTATGTTATTTTGTAAAGCTCTCTTTTATCTTTTTAATATTATCTTCAATCTTTTCAATATTATCTTTGTTTAATATTTTACTTGTAGCTTTTCCTACTTCATCTAATCCCTTTTTCATAGATGGCTCTACACTTTTAAAAACCTCTTCTATTTTGTACTGATTCTTTCCAAGCATAGAGTTAGCCCTTCTATCTACTACAAACGCACATAACATTGTGTTTATTATCATAACAAATATAAAGATTACTCTTAATATATATTTGTATTTTCTTTTTTTAGAATTTCTCTTCTCTAGCTTATCTAGTCGACTCATTGTAGTCACCTATTGATAGTCTATTCATTTTGCATGAAGTACTCATCTAATATTTCTGCTATATACTTTGTAGTAGCTTTTGACTCTTCAATACTTGTAGCATTGTTACCTACTTCTATAAGCATATGATTCTTGGCAACAAACTGATTAAACTTTGCATAATCTTTTTCTATAACCTCACAAACTAAACCTGGGTATTTCTTTTGTCCAAATTTAGTTATATCATGTGCTAATTTTCTTATTTGATCTGCATTTTCATTTTTACCACCAACCACAAGGAAAAATTTAGCTACTCTTTCTCCATTTATAGTAGTAGTATATTTTTTATGATCTATTTCTTTTATTTTAGGATCTGATACATCCCTAGCATCTCTGTGAAGGTCTATAGCTATATCAATGCTGTTGTTTTGACTAACTATATTTTGTATCGTCTTTAGACTACTTGCATATGAGTTATTGTATGATGGGTAATCATGGTATTTAGTTGTATGTATTACGCCCCATCCTTTGTTAGTTAGCTGATCTGTTAGTAGTCTACCTACCTCCATAACAGAGTTCTTCTTATCTCTAGAGTGATAGTTCCCTTCTGGTGAATTAGAGTATGTTTCACAACCATGAGTATGGTATATAAGCAGTCTAGGTTTTTCCCTAGTCACTCTTATGTCATCTTTGTACTCTGATTTAGATTGTTCGACACTGTAATTTGAGGCTATATTAGGAATATTTTCTTCTCCTACATGAACCTTTATATATTCATTTTTATTTTTTTCATTTTTATTCGACTTTAAAACTTCAGTATTTTCGTTAGCATCTTTGTTTTTGTTAGGATCTTTATCATTATCTTGATTGTTGTCTTTTTTATCATTATCTACCTCTGGATAAGATGAATTTATCAAAAACTTAATAAAATTATCCTTGTCCATAGAGTAAGATTTACTTGGTAAAATACAAACTAACATACATACAATAGTCACTATACTAATGTATTTTTTTAACATATTTCTCCTCCTTATTCACTGTCCCTACCCGGATGTAAAGATCTATTTAAACCTTCACTTATTATTATTGATAAATTTTCAATAGTATCATCGATATCTTTCGGTGTTACTATTAAGTTTTTATCATATGGATCTAGCGAATCCTTTATTAATAAATATTTTTCTTCTTCTTTAAGTTGTTTTAAAACATTATAAAAACTTTCCGTTTCTTCTGATTGGGAAATTAGGTTGTCAATTGCTAAGTCTAAAACGTCATTTGCTAAAGTAGCTGCATCTACAACAGTCGGTACCCCTATAGCTACAACATCCACTCCTAAGTAATCTTTATTTAAAGCTTTTCTTTTGTTTCCTACTCCACCTCCTGGAGATATCCCTGCAGTAGAGATTTGTATAGTCGCATTTACCCTTTCCATTTTTCTAGAGGCCAATGCATCTATTGCTACAACCCTATCTGGTTTTATCTTGTCTACAATAGATTTGACAATTTCACTTGTTTCTATACCTGTAATCCCCATAACCCCTGGACTTAAACCTGCAACCTCTGTAAAGTCATCGTCATAGTCTTTGTTATAATTTTTGAATATATGTCTAGTCACCAGAGTTTTTGATACTGATTTTGGTCCTAAGGCATCAGATGTTATATTCCAATTCCCAAGGCCTATAACTAGTGTCTTTTTGGTCTTATCTGTTCCAAATATCTCGACCAGCTCATCTTTTAGATATTTTATTATCTGTTCTCTAGACTCATCATCGTCGAATTTCATTAAGTTGCTTTCTAGTGTCACATACTTGCCTATTCCTTTGCCCATTATTTCTGATCCTTTTTCATCTATAATCTCAACTTTTGTTACTATGCAATTTTCTAATTCCTTAGTTTCCATCTCAACACCCGGAATATTACTATTCTTTTCACTTTCCTCGTATATCTCTCTTGCTTCTAATGCTAAATCTGTTCTTATATTATTGTTCATATTAACCTCCAAACATAAACTAAATGGTATCTATAAGTTTTAACAGATTTTAGTATTTTATAACAAAAAAATATAATTTTACGAGTTTTTGAATATTTAACTTTAATCTTGTAAATTATTTTTATATAGGTTATAATCTTAAAAGTCAAAAAGAATAAGATATTATAAAGTTATAAAAAATCTTCCTTAAATTTTTATTAAGGATGAATTTTTTTAAAATGCATGTACATAAATTATATTTATTGATGAAATTATAGAGAATATAATTTCATATGCATTATAAATAATTATCCTTGATTTTTAGATTTATTTCTGATAAAATCTAATATGTTGACGATGAATATAATAAAAAATACACAAGGGGGTGAACACGGTGGCAAACATAAAATCAGCTAAGAAAAGAATAAGCGTTATTGAGAAAAAAACTGCTTTAAACAGAGCTAGAAAATCTCAAATAAAAACTGCTATAAGAAGATTCGAAGAAGCTGTTGTAGCTGGAAATAAAGAAGAGGCCGTTGCTAAATTCCAATACGCTCAGAAGAGAATATACCAAGTAGCTTCTAAAGGAACTATACACAAGAACGCTGCAGCTAGAAAAGTAGCTAAATTAGCTCAAAAATTAAACGGAATGAACGCTTAATTAACCGTTTATTTTACTTAAAAGAGATAATAACCCTTGTTTTCAAGGGTTTTTTATTGTTTCAAAATAACCAAAAAATCTTAGTATAGAATTATCTCTACTAAGATTTTTTATTAAAAACTTTTATTAATTTTTATTGAAATTTATTTAATTTTATTAATTTTTATTGAAATTCATCATTTTTTATTGTTTTTATAACTTCTCTACTATCTTTTGCAGTACTTACTCACCAATATTTCTACAGCTAAGTTCTCTTTTATCAATCCATTTTTTATTTTATAGTCACTCTCTATTATAAAATTTAGTATATCTATTATAATTTCATCCGAAAAATTATTAGCCTGATTAAGTGCCTTGCCTACTACATATGCATTCATTTTTAATTTTTCTGCTATAGATTGCCTCGAGTACCCTTGTAGTTGTAGTTGTCTAACCTGCATAATAATTCTAAACTGTCTAGCAATCATTGAAAATATCCCAAAAACAGATTCTCCTTCTTGCAACATATCGTTTAGTATTTTCATTGCACCTGATACTTGTCTCTGTCCTATATAATCTATAAGCTTAAAAATATCATTTTCTACTTTGTTTTGTGATAATTTATCTATAAAATATTTAGTGACTTTATTTTGTTTTCCAACAAAATCGCTTATTTTCTTTATTTCATTTTCTAAATCAACTAAAGTCTTTTCACTACTTTTGTCTTTATATCCTTGTACTTCTATAAAGTGCATTATCTCTGAATTTTCTATAAAAACTTCATTTAGAGCAAATCTTTTTTTTACCCATTTAAATAAATCCATATCAGACAACTTAGCACAATTAAATACTAGTCCATTTTTTTGGATTTTCTTGACTAAAGACTTTCTCTTGTCTATTTCTCCATACACAACAAATACTAATACAGTAGTATCTGGAGTATTATCCAAATGACTTATAAGATATTTTTCATCGCTATCACTAAAATTCTTTTTCTTGCCTTTTAGAAGTTCAAAGTCCTTTATTATTACTATTTTCTTTTCATCCATAAATGGAAGTGTCTCTATAGAGCTTATAACCTTATCCAGTACTGTTTCCTGCCCATCTATAACCTCTAGGTTGAAATCTATCATAGTGTCGTTTAAACTCTCTTTAAACAGGTTTATCGCATTATCAATAAGATAGAATTCTTGTCCATAGAAAAGATACATCTTTTCTAGTTTTTTTTCCTTAATATTCTTTATAATATCCCTGTAATCCATTTTCTTGCTCCTTAATAACACTCAATTCTTTGTAGATCATATATAAAAATATTAATATGTAGTATATAAATACATAATACTTACATGGTTCTTCTATCTCAACATAAGCAAAGTTCAAATCACTTGTTTTGTTTAACAAAAAATATATACTATTAATTATTGTCTTGTTTAAATAAGCTACAAATTTTGATATTTCTATATTTATTTTAAATAACATTACACTTACTATACTTAAATAGATTATAATTCCTATAAATGGAACTACTATCATATTACTAATAATTGATATCAAAGATATCCCTTTAAAATTATAATACATTATTGGTAATGTTAATATATTTGCTGACAAAGTTACTGAAATTAATTTTACTTTTATTATATTATTTATGTATGTATAAAAATATATTATAGACATCGTTGAAAGAAAAGATAATTGAAAGCTTATACTGTATATAATGTAGGGATTGTCTAGAACCAAAAATGTACCTATTAGTGATAAGGTCGACATACCATCCCTTTTTTTGTCAAAAAATACTGACAAGTAGAGAACTGTTATAAAAGCTATAGATCTAACAATCGATGGTGATCCACCCACCATTATACAATACAAAAATATAAAAATAAACAAAACTACAAGCTTATAGAATCTATTAATTCCACCTATTACAAATGTTATCAACACACAGAGTATCCCCGTATGAAGCCCAGATATAGCAATAATATGGCTAGTTCCAGTTCTTTGAAACATATCTTTTTCTTCATCCGTTAAGTTTTCTTTTTCTCCTAATAGTATCGAATTAATAAAATCAGAATTATTTTTATATAAATATCTATACGTCTCTCTTAAATATACTTTTATATTTCCAAGGTATCTATATATAAAATTACTTCCTATTATATCATACTTCTGTATATATATTATACCATTATATCCCCTACTTTTTATATATCTTCCATAGTCAAAATCTTCATACTTCATTTTATCTAAGCTTTTAAATTTCCCCTGAATGCTGAGTTTATCTCCTATTTCTAACTTTTTCCTTCTCGTATAGTCTCTCACTAAAAATTTGTCTACTTCATACTCATCATACACTTTCTTTTCAATTTTATTTTTGACAATTCCCTCTATCATTACTACTTCATTATCAAACGAGCCTTCTAATGGCTTCTTTTCTGTATATATAAATGTAAGAAATATTAAAATAACAAATACTCCTAGCAGTGGTCTTCTCATTTTTCCTCCTATTTTTAAGATATCCTTTATATACATTATTTTCAAATGATGATTTTTTAATCAAATCATAAAAAAGCATAAAAAAACATGGAGAATAATTTCAAAAAAATTATTCTCCATGTTTAAAGTGTATTTTATTTTAGACGTTTATACGTATTCATTTATATAGTTAACCTTTTTTGTAAATATAGACTTTAGTAAATCAATAACATCTTGTTTTATATCATCTATACATATATTGTTTAAAAACAAAGCTTCTTCGATATCTATATAAGAAAATGCCAGCTGAGTAAATGTATTTATATTAAAAGAAATATCACTTTTCCCCTCAACTTTGTTAACTAATACCTTACCATCTCGAATTTCAATTTTAAATACACCGTCATTTTCATTTATAAAATTATCTTCTATACATATGTTGATAGATGCATTTAACTCTTTCGGAACATCTAAGCTTTCAAGGTATCCTTTTAAATTTATTATTCTGCCCATCATAAAAGGTTTTATTTTTACATCAGTAGTCTTAGGATTTTCTAGTGTAAATCTTATCTTATCATCTAATGGAGATGTTATTGTAACTGTTTTTAATTGAGTGTTGTGATTGTATATAAACTTCATCATAGACTTTAGAGAATTCATGTTTTTGTAATACAACTCTCTTACAAACATATTATCCCCATTTAAAAAGTATATAATATATCCTTCGTATCCTTTATCTTCGTGAATATAAATATGTCCACCTTCACTTTTTATCTCTTCAAACAAAACTTTATAATACTCTTCATCTCTAAGCACATTTCCATTTACATTTTTTAGAAACTCATTGTGTATATCTATCAAACTACCTATATGAGAATCATTTACCTTGTGCATTCTCCCACTTATCTTTAATTTTCCTAAATCATTTATATCAATATTGTATTCAAGTTGGTCGTAACAATGCTCATAACCATACCTTCTATAAAGCCTATAATCTATAGGCATTAATATAGACACCAACTGACCTTTTTTATACAATTCTTCTAGGGTAAATTCCATTATATGTTTCATATATCCTCTTCCTCTTACCTCAGGAAAAGTTGATACCCCAACTACATAGGATGTATCATAAACTTTATTGTTCAAGTTTATTTTGTACTGATTTAGCTGTAGGGATGAAACAATTTCATCGTCTTCATTTACCACAACAGTGTTTCCTCTACTGTACTTATGCTTAAAATAATAGTCCATAAATACAGGCGTATCATTAAAACAGTATTTCCATATTTCCTTTATAGTCTTCGTATCTTTTTCTTTAGCATATCTTATCTTCACCCTATAACCCCCTAACAGTATATTTTTCAACGAATCTACATGGATGATAAGAAAGTTTTGCCTTTCTAAGACCTTCTATTCCTAAGTCTTCCTCTCTATTTACAAATTCAACATCTGCAAATTCTTTTACTAAAAACTGTTGATTTATAAGAGGATAAAGCCCTCTTATTTCTGGATTTGCCTTTTCTATATGAATTAGTGCCATATTTTCATTTAAAAATTCACCTATGGAAAATGCTTCTAATTTTCCATCTATATATATCCCAAATACTTTTACTCTATCTTTTAATATATCATAATTATTGAATATTTTTTTTATAGCAACAAGTTCATCATCCATTCCTTCATCGAAACTATCGTGTTCTTCCTTGTTAATTGTCCAATCCTTCATCAATTTTAAACATTCATCAAAGTTTTCCTTATCTAATAGCTTGTATTCAAATCTTCCATCATACTCTTTTAGAAAATAGTTTATATGGTTTCTTTTTTTCTGGTTTTTCCTACCGGCTAAAGTTCTCAAACTTTCTGCATCATATATATAATCAAATAAATCTCTTTCCTCTATATACTCAAATTTACCTGGATGTGTTTCATTTAGAACATCTATGATTTCCTTAGTAATACCTCTTAAGTATACCTTTTTGTTGATGTTTTTAAAATAATCTATAACAAAATCAATTACCTCTGGCAATCTTTCCTTAGTAGCAAGCGGTAGTATAGAGAAACTATTTCCCTCATACTCACCAACTAAAACAGCAAAGTCATCCCCTATATAATATCCTGTTTTGTAAACATGTTGCCACATATATAAGGTGGTAAAGCAGTACTCACAGGCCTCATAATCTACCATATCAAAATATGGATCTAGCTCCTTTTTTGAATTTATGTCAATATTTTTGAAAAGCATAATATCCTCCTATCATTAATTACCGTCATATGTTTTGATAAATCAGTAATACCTTATCGATTACATACCAAAATCAAACCTTCTACCCAATATTATATTTAAGTATTAAATATTTATTTAAAATCTATTTTTATTGATTAAATATTTATTTGTTGTTTAAAATACTAATGTAGTATAATCCAATTTTATAATTATACTCCACTTATTTTATATTACCCATATTTTCCTTAGGTAAACATATTTTATATTCCCCATATTTTCCTTATATAAACATATAAATGAACGGAGAGATTTTTAAGTTGAAAAAAAAAGTTTTTTTATCAATAATAATTATAATATCATTTTTAACTGGTTGTAACAAAGATCACCTATTATCTATACATATAATAGATGTAGGACAAGGCGATAGCATTTTGATACAAACTCCCAACAAAAAAAATATATTAGTAGATGGCGGTGATGAAGATGCACAGCATATAGTCAAAAACTACTTGAAAAGAAAAAAGGTCAAATCATTAGATATCATAATAGCAACCCACCCAGACACTGATCATATAGGTAGTCTTGATTATATCGTTGAAAACTTCAGTGTAAAATCAATATATATGCCAGAACAATCTGTAGATAGCGAGTCTTACATAAACCTTGTAAATTCATGCAATTCAAAAAAACTTACACCAGAGTATCTATATAAAGGAGACAATATTAATATTGAAAAAAATATAGATATTAATGTACTCAGCCCATCATATATACAAGGAGATAATAATTTAAATTCTATAGTATTCACATTAGATTTCAATCAAAATTCATTTTTGTTTACTGGAGATGCAGAAGAAGAAAACGAGTCAGATATCATAAATTCATTTGATTTAGATTATGTGGACTTTTTAAAAGTAGGGCACCACGGTAGTAATTCATCAACTACAGATGAATTTATAAAAGAAACTTCTCCCGATGTAGCAGCTATATCCTGCGGCTATAAAAACTCATACGGACATCCTCACAAACAAACTTTAGAAAATCTATCTAAACACTCTGTGTTGACTTATAGAACCGATCAGATAGGTGATATAGTTTTTTTTAGCGATGGACAAACTATCTTTACCAAAAAGAACTATAAGCATCAATAATCATAAAAATAGAGTAAAATATACTGTAAATGTATAATTTTACTCTATTTTTATGATTTCACTCTGTTTTTCTAATCTTGTTCACCTATCAGATCTCTAACTACCTCAGATGCTATTATAAGCCCACCAACAGACGGTACAAAAGATATACTTCCTGGAGTAACCTTTTTACCACTTAAAATCTTTTCTTTTAATTCCACTGGTTGCTCAGTAGAATAAACTACTTTTAATTTTTTTATCTTTCTATCTCTTAGCTCTTTTCTCATAACCTTAGCAAGAGGGCAGGTGTTAGTCTTGTGTATATCTGTAACTACAATTTTTGTTGGATCTAACTTGTTTCCCATACCCATAGAGCTTATTATTCTTAGCCCTTTAGACTTACAAGTCTCTATCAAATGTATTTTTGATGTAACCATATCTATAGCATCTATAACATAGTCGTAATTCTCAATTAGTATACTCTCACTTGTATCCTTATTGTATAAATTTTTTACCTTCTTTATATTTATATCTGGGTTTATATCCAAGATTCTTTCTTCCATAACATCAACTTTATACTTACCTACTGTCGAGTGTAATGCAGGAATCTGCCTGTTTATATTGGTTATATCTACAGTGTCAAAGTCTACTATAGTAATATTGCCAATTCCAGCCCTAGCCAATGCTTCAGCTGCAAAACTACCTACACCACCGACTCCAAATATTATGACATTAGAGCTGTTTAATTTATCTAAGGCTTCTTGTCCTATTATAAGTCCTGTTCTCGTCGTAAAATTTTTTCCCATTATATTCTCCTTTAAATATCTTCTTAATTAATATAAGACACTTAACCCACTATTTATCTATAGGGTAAGTTTATTTTATACGAAATTATAACTATTATAACTTAAAAATAATTTTGGCTCTATTATCTGTTTACCGTAAAAAAAAAGAACTTATAAAAGTTCATTTTTTACGTATTGGCGGGAGTGCGTGGGAATCGAACCCACCTAAGAAGCTCCTAACCCCTCATACTAGTTTTGAAGACTAGAGGGCACACCAGCACCCATCCACCCCCATATAATTTTCTTTATATAGTACTTTTTTATAATATCACATCATTTAACAATTTGCAACAACTTTATAGATAGATTTAATATTACCTTAAATTTCAAATAGTTTTTTTCTATACACAATCGTATAGAAAAAAACTATTTTTATTTTAATCTTATATATTTTTTATGGTTTAATAGAATACTACGAAACTATATATATATCTATAGTTCTTCTTCCCCAACCAGGTACTTTTGATGAGTCTTCCATGAATATATCTATTTTATTTCCTTTTATGGCTCCTCCACAGTCTTCTGCTATAAAAGTTTTATTAAACTGTGGTATATAAACCTTTGTTCCATACGGTATAACACTAGGGTCAACCGCTATAACTCCCCATCTTGGTTTAGTACCTGTAGATGTTATAGAGTCTCCACTATACGCAGTAGCTACAACACTCATATGTCTTCCTCTTTTATCAGTTGAAGATTGAGATGTAGTTGATTTGCTTCTTGTACTTGTTCCCCTTGAAACACTAGCTACTAACTCTACTTTAGTTCCCTTTTTTACAACTTTCCCAACAGGATTTTCTAGTACAACTTCTTTTACAAACTTTTCATCTACTTTTTTCCCATTATGATAAGTTCTCTTATAAGTTAATTCCTTCGTTCCTTTTTTTCCTTCTTTTTCTACTTCAGTAGTTCCCTTTAATAGACTACTATCTTCTTCAACACTTACCTCAAATGGAATCTCTTCAGATTTTTTTACCGTCTCTTCTCTCACTTCTATTACTTCTATCTTCATTCCATCTGATAATTTATCATTTAAACCTACATTAATTATATCGTTTCCATCATAACTAACACCTTGTTCCTCTAAAAAGTCCTCTACATTTAACTTGTGTGTAGATACAACTTCTTCTTTACCCTTATTTATTAACGTAACATCTTTGTCTAATACAAAGTATCCACATGATAAAAATCCAACTGATAATAGGCCAACCAGGGCCGAGACCTTTTTTATGTTTTTGTCTTTTAAATTCATATTCTTTTTTTCCTCCTAATATTATTCAAAACTATATCTAAACTTTAGAGTGATGTTTTCCCCATTTTTCCGTAACAATATTGTAACTATTTCAAAACCATCTGTCAAATTGACAAAAAACAAAAAATGTGCATATCTAGTATTTTCAACTAGTTAAGCACATTTTATTATTGTTACAATTCTGTTATATTTGGTATTTGCCAATCAATAGTTTTTTTATCTAAATCTAGGAGGATCTCGTTTATTTTTGAAAAGTGCTTACAACCAAAAAATCCTCTGGATGCTGATAGGGGACTTGGGTGTGGAGCATACAATATATAGTGTCTATTTTTATCTATAAGTTCCATCTTTTTCTTAGCATTATTGCCCCATAGTACAAATATAACAGGGTCTTCTCTATCATTTAATATTGATATAATTTTATCTGTAAATGTTTCCCATCCTTTATTTCTATGTGAGTTAGCTTCGTGGGCCCTGACAGTTAAAGCAGTATTTAATAAAAGCACCCCTTGTTCTGCCCAAGGTACAAGGTATCCGTTATTTGGTATAAAACATCCAATATCCTGTTTTAATTCTTTGTAAATATTAAGAAGTGATGGTGGTATTTTGACATTTGGCTTAACTGAAAATGCTAAGCCATGTGCCTGTCCATCTCCATGATATGGATCTTGACCCAAAATAAGAATTTTAGTATCCTTATAAGATGTATATTTTAATGCCGAAAATATATTGTACATGTCCGGAAAAACAGTGCTAGATTTATATTCATCTATAAGAAACTTTCTGAGATTTATATAGTATTTCTTCTCAAACTCACCTTTTAGCAACTCATCCCAATCATTTCCTAAACTAACCATATTATCACCTACTCTAATTTATTTTTATAATCTTTACTGAGATATTATATCTTCATGACTATCTTTTTTATCAGTTTTTATTTTTATAGTTACTTTATTTGGTATACAAACTATACTTTGACTCGGTTTGTTTATAAAACCCGTATGAACACAGACTTTATCTGGGCAAGATGCTTCTACCATTTCAACCCCTTTGTCATGTACCCTAACTATATTATACCCATTTTTACCTTTTATCTTAAATTCTACTTCATCATTAATATCAATAGCCTTATATAATTTATTATTTACATAAACCTCTACACTGGTACCTTTTTTAGAGTTTACGATTAAATTTACTAAATAAAAACCCAAGATAGCGACTAATACTACTATAATAAGTTTTAAGTCTTTTTTCTGCATTTTATAACCTCCATTAATCCGACCTATATTAAATTATGTTATAATTAAATATAACATAGTTTAGCGGAGGAAGCATTATGAACAAGAAAAAACCAATATTAGTTTTTACTATAATTATTTTGTGCCTAATTTTCTTAGGTTTTTTCAGAACTTATAGCAAAGTTCCTGAGCAATCTAAAACTTTCTATTCTTTAGGGACTGTAAGCGAGATTACATTACTTGATTTCAAAAAATCTGCTGGAGAGAAAGTCTTAGATAACTGCGATAAAATTCTAAGAGATATTGATAATAAAATGAGTGTACATATCCCTGGGAGCGATGTTTCAAAAATAAATGAAAATGCTGGTAAAAATTTTGTCAAAGTCTCAAAAGATACTTTTACAGTAATTGAAGCATCTATTAAGTATTCAAAACTTTCAAAAGGTAATTTTGATGTGACAATAGGACCTATGTCTAATTTATGGGGCATTGGAACGGATAGTGCAAAAGTTCCTTCAAAAAGTGAAATAGATAATATTTTAAATCTAATCGATTATAAAGATATTGTCTTAGATAAAAATAATTGTTCTGTCAAACTAGCTAGGGCTGGTATGAAAATAGATTTAGGAGCAATTGCAAAAGGGTACGCGGCTGATAAGCTTGCAATATACCTTAAATCAAACGGTGTAGATAGTGCTATTCTAAGCCTAGGTGGTAATATATATACACTTGGATTTAAAAATAATAACGAACCTTTTAGGGTTGGAATTCAAGATCCCCAACTTTCTAGAGGAAATTCTATAGGTAACATAGAGGTATCCAATAAATCAATAGTTACATCTGGTGTGTATGAAAGATATATAAAGAAAAATAATAAAATATATCATCATATGATCAACCCTTTTAATGGTTATCCTTTTGAAAACGAACTAAATAGCGTGACAATTATTTCTGATAAATCTATAAACTGTGACGCCCTATCAACTTCCGCATTTGGACTTGGACTTGATGAGGGACTAAAAATGATTGAGGGTATAGAAAATGTAGATGCCATATTTATAACAAAGGACAACAAAATATATCTTACTAATAATATTAAAAATAGCTTCGATCTTACTGATGATAATTTTTATATAGCCAATTAAAAAAACTAGGAATTGCATGAATTCATACAATTCCTAGTTTTTCTAATCTATATCGATAATAAGTTTTTCTATTTTTGGCATAATATCATTTTCATCTATATATTTAGACTTCTTAGGGGTTTTAATGTCAAGAGTTATAGTAAATTTAGTTCCATATCCAACCTCACTTTCAACCCTTATATCGGCCCCTATAAGATTTGCCATAGATTTTACCATAGATAAACCTATTCCACTTCCCTGCATATTTCCTGCGAAATCTTTATTTACATCATTGAATCTATCAAATATAAAACCTATCTTATTCTCTGGGATACCAATTCCTGTGTCTCTTATTATTATATTTACTTTACTATTGATATACATTAAATCCACATATATGTGACCGTTCGTATTTGTAAACTTAATCGAGTTAGATAGGATATTTAGAATTATTATTTCTATAGCATTTACATCTACCATCATAAATAGTTCTTCTATATCAGTATCAAATATTAATTTTATCCCTTTATTGTCAGCATAACTAACTAAAGACATGACCATATCTTCTATAAGAGATACAATATCTTTTTCCTCAAGCTTAACTTTATAAAAACCCGACTCCATCTTAGTGAGTTCTATTAGGTTTTCTATTATTTTTATCAGCCTAAATGTATTTGATTTTACTAAGGCTACATGCTTATGTATACACTTGGATTTATCAGTTATTTTTCCCTTTTTGATTAATGTCTCTAATAACTGAGCACTTGTAAATATAAGATTTAAAGGAGTTTTAAGTTCATGAGACATACTAATAAAAAACTCCATTTTTAGGTTGTCTTTTTGTTCCCGTTCATATATCTTCTTTCTCAACATTTCTAATTTTTTTATGTCTTTCATGTCTTTTATTATAGTGAGTTTAAGCGTTTTATTTTTAAATTTAAAAGGTATACTAGCTGCTCTAGTGTTTATTATGTTGTTGTTCTTATCTATATATTTGATATTGGCATAATTAAACACTTTATTTTTCCTAACTATGGAGATTTCCTTATCTATCAACTCCTGAGAGTCTGGATGAGCTTTCATTAAATCCTTCCTACATATCCCAAGATCATCTACGTTTATATCAGGGTCTATACTAAACATATCCTTAAACTTTTTATTAATAAATATATACTTATTAGTATCTAAATCCTCCATGTATATTCCCTCTGGTATACTATCCAAAAGTGCTATATACATACTCTCTGTCTTTTTCAGGTAATCTATGGCCTCTATATATTTAGTTATATCGCTATAACTCATTATATTATATTTTCTGCCTTCATCATAATAGACAGTAGTATTTGATTCCAACCAAATTGTCTGGCCGTCCCCATTTACTATGGCATACCTAAAAAATCCTTCATTATATAACTCATCATTTGACTTTGCTCTTTTATTTATCTCGGAAACTTGTCTGTATTTGTCTCTATAGTCAATATGTACTACTTCATTTATAAATTTTTCTTCATCCACATCACAATACTCCGAGTCAAATATGCTTTCATAAGATTTACTGCTCTTTATTATGTTATTGTTTTCATCAGCTATAAATACAGGACTCTTTATATTAATTATTAAATCTTCGTACTCTTCATTTAGTGCTATTAAATTGTTTAATATCTCTTTTTCTTTGGTAATATCATCAAAAATACATACACATTCTTTTTCTTGAATCTGTGGTATATATGTACACCTGTAAATTCCATTATCCCTAGTCAATATTTCTTTTTCCGATACAACCTTTTCATTGTATGAATCTATTAAACAGTTTAAGAAATCGTCTTTATCTACAATATTTTTATTTATAGCTTCTAGGATATCTTCTATGGCATCTCCCTTTGATCCTACTATCTTTTTAAAAGCGCTATTTACATATACTATTTCTTTTTTTTCTCCAAATATTATGCATCCATTGACACTGCATGAAAATATTGAATTTAGATATCCTTCTTTATATTTAACTTCTTCTTTTATTTCATACTGTACATCTTTTATATTTTTTAATATAATATTTTTATCTTGTTCAATATTTTCTTGGTCCTTTATCACTTCATTTATTTGTTTTATGCGTATATAAGGATTGATCATTCTTGCATATATTATTATTTTGTATATTAAATATATTTGTAGCAAGGATAACCATTCTATAAGTATATGCATATACTTACCGTCATGTCCGATCTTAGGAAAGACTAATATAGTTATAAAACTTAAAATTTTTATCTTCATAATTCTCTTTATAACCAGAAATTTAGAGTTTCCTATATCATCATTTTTTTTAAATGCTTTTAAGTTGTAAATTAAATAAGCTAAGACTAAAACCAAAACTAAATCTGCTATATGAATAGTTATTTTGTTAATACTTATTAACTCCGCCTTAAAGTCTAATGCAAACAATATAATACATAGCAAAAATATTTTTATAAAGTATTTAGTTATTTCTCTAGAACTATACTTTTTCCCTTTGTTCAGGTAATTTATATTTATACCAAAGGATAATACCTCTACAATTCCCGAAACCATAAGCATCTTATGAAAACTTATAAAATCTTTTCCTATAAACAAACTACCAGTTATCAACAAACTCGATATAATACACCCAAGTTCTATGTAGCATGTAGATTCATATTCCTGTTTTTCTGTACTTACAATAGAAAATATTATAATGATACTTAATATAAAATTTACACTATTTAGGGTCCACTTATAAATTCCTTTATTTTCATACATTAAAATTAAAAAAAACAAAGAAACTAGTGTATAGAAAGTATAGACTACTCTAGATTTTACACATTTTCTAAAATCCAAATCACTCATCATTATCTCCCATTTTAATAGTATATGTCAGAAAATTCAATTTTAACCTTTTCTTCAATGTTGTATATACCCTTATTTTGTTGGCAATCCTCATAGTTTAAGTTTTTGATAGGAATACTTATTATAAACTCTGTCCCTACATTAACCTTACTTATTACTTTTATATTTCCACCATGCAATTCCACTAGATTTTTCACTATCGTAAGACCTATACCACTTCCTTCTGTATTTCTAGAAAGGGTTTTATCTACTTGGGCAAATTCTTCAAATATTAACTCTAGTTTATTCTTAGGAATCCCAACGCCATTGTCCTTTACACTTATACATACTTCTTGATCTTTTGTATATATATTCAAGTATATATTACCACCATTTTCAGTGAACTTGATACAATTTGATAGTAAGTTTAACATTACTCTTTCAATTTCCTGTTTATCTATATATACATATATTTCTTCTAGTTCTGTATCAAATATTAAGTCTATATCCTTTCTTGCTGTATAATCAGTTACATATCCAATTAAATCCTCTATTACTTCAACAATATTATGTTTGTCCAGTTTTAAGTTATAAAATCCAGACTCCATTTTTGTTAAGTCTATAATATTATTTATTAGCCTTTGTAATCTATATGAACTTTGTCTAACTAGTTCTATATGAGATTTAACGTTGCTGTTGAAGTCTTCAATTTTTCCGCTTTTATAAAATGAGTCCACCAGCTGATTTGAACTTGATATAACATTAAGCGGTGTTTTTAATTCATGAGACATATTAGCAAAAAATTCGGTCTTTATCTTATCTGTCTTGAGTCTCTCTAGTAGTTCTTTTTCAGCCATCTCAGATGTCTTTTTATGCGTTAAGTCTTTGGTAATAAGCATTATATACTTGTTATTTTCAATACTAAAAGGCAAAGCGTTGACTTCTACTTGTACTTTTTTATTTGTCGTCGCTACAAACTCATGTTCAAGAAGATATATATACCTGTTTTTTTCTAAAACCTCCATCATATTTTTATCAAATACGTCCTTTTCTTCAAGCGTTAGATTTATTATGTTTTTTACATTTGTATTTTTTATATCCTTTATAGAACTTATCTCTAACATATCCAAAAGAGATTTATTTGCATAATATATATTTAGTTCTTTATCTATTAAGCATATACCATCTGGAAGAATATCTATAAATCTCGCATATGATTTTTGGCTGTCTTTTAGCTTCATCTGTGCTTTTTTTCTACTAGTTATATCCCTTATTACAATTATTGTTTTATTTTTACCATTTTTAGTGTATCTAGAAAATCTCTTTTCTACATATATTTTTTCTCCATTTACGATATACTCACTCTCGACATTATTTTTGTCGCAATTTTCACTAAAATTTATGCTGTCAATATCCTGTTTAAATATATCCTTGCATGCTTTATTTACATACACCCTTTTTTCACCTTCAAGAACTACTATACCATCTCCAATACTTTCTAGAAAACTTTCGTACCTTTGATTTGCTTCAATTATCTTTTCTTCGAATTCTTTTTTCTTAGCTTTGTCTATTAATATACATAATGCCCCTTGTATATCCTGATTTATGACTAATGGTGCAAATATAGCTTGGTATATCCTTCCATCATTTGTATATATAAATTCATTGCTGTTTGCTTTAGTTTCAAATACCTTTTCTATGTTTACTATTAAGTCCTCATAATTTTTAAGATTTGGTTTTAAATCATCATCAATATTGTAACTTAACTTATGCTCATCACCACTAAAGCAGTATTTAAATGCATTATTTACATAAGTAATTTCCTTTTTATTATTGAAAACAACAATGCTATTGACCGAAGCATTTAGTGTAGACTGTAACTTTTTCTCTTTTATAGTTAGTACTTCCTTGAGTTCACCAATCTTATTAGTTTCGTGAAGTAACTTTTTATTTTTTTCCTTTAAACCTTCTGTCTTTATTAGCAACTCTTCATTTGTTTCATTAAGCATTTTATAAGTTTTTCTAACATTTGTTTGGATTATATATTGATATAAATAATATATTGCTAGGTTTGTTATTATTTGACTTATTAGATCCTCTAGGTAAAAGTTACCTATCACAAAATGTAATAATTTTGGAAAACTCGCTATGATTGTTATAACTAATATTTTTGTAAGTAATTTTTTTTCACATGCATCTAAGTCATAATTATTTTTTTTAATGCTTGTATAGATGGTAAGCGAAATTATTATTACAGACAGACTTATTATAAATACTATTCCCTCAAAAGATAAAGCCCATCTAAAGTTTGTAATGCTAGTCTTTGATAGTAAAGTTGCAGACAATACTATAGAACTTACAACTGCTACTACCCCCAACAAAACTCTAAATACTACAAAAAAGACATTAGTGTCTTTTTTACTCAATCTAAATGCTAGATAAATCCCAATTATAGGGAAAATATCAACCACACCTGAAATTATTATAGTCAAATTATTCAACATATATGAATAATGACCATATGTTATTAATCTAAATATATAAGCTACTTCCATTATCCCTGTAATACCAAATATAAGACCTATAATCTCCGATGTTCTATCTTTGTTTAGGTTTGTTATATTGAATACTATTATTCCCATAGCTATTAAAAAAGTAGAATATGTAGAATGTATAAACACCCCGCATTTTACCTGGTCCTTTACTAAAAGTAATAAAATTATAGAAAAACCAAGAATGCACAAGACACTAACCTTTTCATCCCATAATTCTTTTTTTTCAACATCTTTCATCATATCCTTCAATACTACACTCTCCCCCTATTGACCTTTAAAATAATTATACTATAAATAAACTGGCTAAAGTGAAAAAAATACCAATATAATATATAATGTATATGCTATATTGGTATTTAAAATTTTTTTATTATACTATTATGTTTAAAATAAAACTCTTTTGTTTTCTATGTTTAAAATAAAACTCTTTTGTTTTCAACTCTCTTTGTTATCTTGTTTCTATCAAAATTCTCTAGTATAATCATACAATTTTTTCTACTAGAATTTATTAAATCCCTATATTCGCCTAGTGTTATTTCATTATTTTTGTTTATATAATCTATCAGGTCTTGCTTTACCTTTATATATATCTCTTTATGCATTACATATGTGTCATCTAAATTTACTACTGACTCACCTATCATAGATTCTAAGACTTCTTGATAGTTTTTATTGTTATCGCAAACCTCTCCCATTGTTAGTATCGTCTCAGATTTGCAATCCTTTAACCTTTTTTCTATAATTTTGTATATTTCTTTTTGTTTGTCATTTAATACGACCTCAAAATCATATAACGATACAAAATTATCGACTATTTTAATTAGATTCTCACTGCATATTCTATCCAATAAAATATCCATGTCTCTAGTTTTAAACTTACTTTCTATTTTTGATCTTACTTCTTCTTTTAGTACACCTTTTCTCAATCTATGCTTCTTGTGGTATTCTTGTAAAAGGTTTATTATTTTCTCTTTTAGTTTTTCATATTGACTTATATGCAGATACATATTATTTATTATGATTACCTTGTTGTTTTCTAAGAGTTCGCCTAGAGATTTTTTTACTAAATCATCACTTTCACCAGCGTATGTCATTATATCCTTTATATTAGGGTAATTATTTGAGCTTCTCTTTAGATACTCTTCTATAATATCCCTTAATTCACCCTTTTCTTTTATCTTTAGGGTTTCTATTACTTTATCATCAAAGCGCTTATGCTTTCTAGGAGATGTATCTATTATTACACCTCCACCTATAGTATCCATAGGAGAATAACATCTTAAAACAAATACATCTCCTTTTTTGGACACTATACTTTCCTCTAGCCTAAGTTGTACATAACCGCTTTCTCCACTTTCGATCATTTCTTTATCTAAAGGAACTGCTCTACACAGTATTTCTCTAGTTCCATGGTATAATCTTAATCTATCCCAATGTTTTAATGTTTTTTCTGAATGATTTACTAGAGAAATCTTTGTGTCTAACATCATAGCCTCCTCCAAAGAATCTGGTGCAGCCAATACATTTCCTCTCTCTATTTCATCAACCTTGACATTAGAAATATTGATTGCTGTTCTTTGACCCGCATAAGCTGTATCTACACTTTCTCCATGAACTTGAATACTTCTTATTTTTGTTTTTATATTTTGAGGATAAACAACTAAATCATCATCTACACTAATTTTTCCCTCTATTAAAGTTCCCGTAACTACTGTTCCAAATCCTTTTACAGAAAATACTCTGTCTATGTTAAGTCTAGAAGGCGAGTTTTCATTTTTTCCCTCAATCTCATCACTAATTTGGTCTATTTTTTGTATTAGTGTATCTATACCTTTTTTAGATACAGAATCAACCTCTATAATATCTGCATTTTCTAGAAAAGTTCCATTTAATTTTTCTCGTATATCCTCTTTTACTAACTCTCTAAAGTCATCATCAACAGTGTCTGATTTAGTTAATACTATCATTCCATTTTTTATGTTTAAAAAAGTTAGTATATCTATATGTTCAATAGTCTGTGGCATAACTCCTTCATCAGCTGCTATTACAAGTAATACTATATCAATACCCGATGCTCCAGCTAACATGTTTTTTATAAATTTTTCATGACCTGGTACATCCACTATACCTACTCTTTTCTTATCAGATAAATCAAAGTATGTAAACCCTAAGTTTATTGATATTCCCCTTGATTTTTCTTCAGCTAGTGTGTCTGTATTTCTACCTGTAAGTGCTTTTATAAGAGTTGTTTTACCATGATCTATATGACCTGCTGTACCTATTACTATGTTCTTCATTTTTTTCTCCCTATTAAAGCTTTATATTTTTTAACTCATTTGCTATTATATCAAATTCATCTTCAAATATAGTTCTAACATCCAGTATATATTTGTTATCGTATACTCTAGCTATTATATGAGATTTACTTAGTCTCAACTTCTTCTCTAATAACGATACATTTATATTACTTGGTGTTATAGATATTACTTTAGATTTTATGGTTTCAAGTGGCATCGATCCCCCACCTACTTGAGAAAAACCATCTTCTATTTTTATAGTGGCATCTAAATTTAACTCTTCTATTTTTTTGTATAACTTATCCGCCTTATCTTCTAGTTCTTCTATAGAGTATGTCAACATCTTCAAAGAAGGGATTTCCTCAATTGCCTTATCCTCGTCTAAATACATTCTAAGTGTAGCCTCAAGTGCACATATTGTTAGCTTGTCTACTCTTAAGGCTCTAGTTAACTGGTTCTTTTTCATTTTTTCTATATATTTTTTCTTACCTACTATTATTCCAGCTTGAGGTCCTCCTAGCATCTTATCTCCACTAAAAGTCACTATATCTGCACCTTGTTTTATGGAGTCAAGTACTGTAGGCTCATATGATAATCCATATTTAGATAAGTCTATAAATACTCCACTTCCCAGATCCTCTATTACCGGTATATCATATTTTTTGCCTAATTTTGATAGTTCTTCTATTTCAATACTTTGAGTAAAGCCTAATATTCTATAGTTACTTGTGTGCACCTTCATTAAAACTTTTGTTTCTTCTGTAATAGCGTGTTCATAGTCCTTTAGATGAGTTTTATTCGTTGCTCCGACTTCAACTAAATTAGCTCCACTAAGAGACATTATACTAGGTATTCTAAAAGATCCCCCTACCTCAACAAGCTCTCCACGAGAAACTATAGCCTCTCCACCTTTTGCCATAGTACTCAGTACAAGAAGCACTGCCGCTGCATTGTTGTTTACCACTAAAACATCCTCTGCACCTGTTAATCTCTTTATTGTTTCTGTTAGGTGAGAATATCTAGAACCTCTTTCACCTTTTTCTAAATCGTACTCTAAATTAGAATATCTAGATGCAGCATGCCACAGATCATCTTTGATTTTTTCACTAAGAAGTGATCTTCCTAGATTTGTATGAATTACCGTTCCGGTTGCATTTACAACCGTTTTTAGAGATAGAGAGTATTTTATTTTTACGCTTTCAAGTGAACTTTCTACTATTTCATCAAATTCTATCGTAAACTTTTCTAGTTTTTCATCATCTAATCCCACTATTAACTTTCTTTTTGAATCTATAACTTCTCTGATGGATTCTAGTACTAAGCTCCTTGGATAATCTTTTAATATATCTTCTATCCTTGTATCTGATAACATCTCATCAACTGAAGGTAACATCGCAAATAATTTCTTTTTGTTCAAAATAATCACTCTTTCCTCATAATATATGTCTTAAGTTCTTTTGTATTATTCTTATACAACTGTAATATATTTTTCGCCTTTTTCCTTTACAGTACCTATTATTTTAGCTTCTATCGATCCATTTAATTTCATATCTTTGACAAGATCTGCTGCAAATTCTTCTTTTACAGATACAAGCAACCCTCCTGATGTTTGAGGATCATATAAAATATCTTCTACTGCAGTTTCTATATCTCCTAGCACTTCTACATCTTTTGATATATAGTGCATATTTTTATACATTCCACCAGGTATTATTCCCATTTCAGCCATCTCAATAGCTCCTTCTAAAATAGGAACTTCTTTTGCCTCTATTTCTATACTAACCTCTGATGCCTTCGCCATCTCCAAGGTATGTCCTAAAAGTCCAAATCCTGTTATATCTGTTACTGAGTTTACTTCTATTTTGTCAAAACTTTTTGCTGCGTATTTATTTAAGTGAATCATTACTTCGATTACCGTATCTCCAATACGTTTTTCTACTAATCCTTCTTTCATAGCAGTATTTAATACTCCTACACCTATAGGCTTAGTAATTACTAATTTATCGCCTGGTTTTGCTGTTGCATTTGATAAAACTTTATCTGGATGAACTATTCCAGATACTGATAGACCGTATTTTGGTTCTTTATCATCAACAGTATGACCCCCTACTAAAAGAGCCCCACTTTCTTTTACCTTATCAAATCCACCCTTTAGAATTTCAGCTAGCACATCCATATCATGGCATGAAGGAAAACATACTATATTCATTGCTACTGTAGGGTGTCCTCCCATTGCATATACATCTGATAGTGCGTTTGACGCTGCTATCTGTCCAAATATAAAAGGATCATCTACCATCGGTGTAAAAAAGTCTAGAGTCTGAATAAGCGCCATTTCTTCATTTAATTTATAAATAGCTGCATCATCTGCAGTGTCTAATCCTACTAAAAGATTTTCTGTGTTTTCATTTTTTGGAAGCTGAGATAAAACTGATGCCAGAACCTCTGGTCCTATTTTGGCTGCTCATCCTCCAGCTGTTGTCATCTCTGTAAGTTTTTTAAAAGTCTTCATTATAGATACCTCCTACCGTAACTTATACATATTTATAATAACATATTTGAGGCTCTATATTAAACATATATATTTTATGATTACTAAATCAGTCTACAGATATAAGTTCTCTTAAATCTTCGTATTTTTTGTCTCCTATACCGTTTACATTTTTTATTTCTTCTATTGACTTAAATTTACCACTTTCGTCTCTATATTTTAGTATTTTATCTGCAGTAACCTCTCCTATACCAGGTAATTCATCTAATTCCTTTGCTGTTGCTGTGTTTATATTCACCTTTTGGTTTGATTCACTTTTCCCTGACTCTTGACTGTCTCCCTGATTATTATCGCTTATGCATAGTTCCTCACCTATTTTCGGTATTATGTAATGTTGTTCATCCTCTAATCTTAAAGCTAAATTTACTCTATTTAAATCAGCGTCTTTAGTAACTCCTCCTAAAGAATTGACTGCATCCGATAATCTTTTTTCAACATCTAATGTTACAACTCCAGGATTGATAACTTCGCCACTTACATATACAGTTATTTCCTTTAAATTTTTATTATTTTTTAAGTTTTTATTATCTTTATTAGTGTCCTTAACATCTTCTTTGTCTTGTTTTTGTGAAATTGACTGTTTTTCTTTTGTGTCGCTTTCACTCACTACATAGACATTTTCACTTAAATTATCCATTCCTTTATATGCTATTAATATTATCGATAGAATGCTTATTAAGGAAAATATAATTATTTTTTTCATATTTCTCATCTTAAAATCACTCCTCTTCTTCATTATTGACAAAAATATGATATACTAAAATATAAGTTTAAATTTTGGAGGTCCACAATGAGAAGAAATTTATCACTCTTATTAGTACTTACTATTGTATTTACTAATTTACTAGGAATAGCAAACTCCTCATTTGCATATAAGAATGAGCCTAATATACTAGCTCAATATGCGGTTTTAATGGATTATGAAACTGGAAAAGTCCTATACAATAAAAACGGTAACCAAAAACTTTATCCAGCCTCAACGACTAAAGCATGGACGGCTTATTTAGTTATAAAGCATGTTGATGATTTAAATGAAGTCATAACAATAAAAGACTTGCCACATATTACAGGTTCTAGTATGTATCTAAGAAACGGAGAATCCTTTACTGTAAAGGAATTGTTAGATGCCCTATTGGTTCATTCTTGTAATGATGTAGCGTATGTATTAGCCAAGCATGTATCGGGATCAATCGATAAATTCGCTGAACTTATGAACTCTGAGGCAAAAAAAGTAGGTGCTCAAAATACCCACTTCAATAATCCTCATGGTTTACCAGATGATAATCATTACACTACAGCTTATGATATGGCACTTATGTCTAGAAAAGCCATGAGTAACCCTACATTTAGGTCGATAGTTAAAATGAAATATGTTAAATATCCCCCTACTGAGGCGTATCCATTTGAAAGACATTTTAAAAATACTAATAAGTTTTTAACTTCTAACGAAAAAATAAATTATAAAGGTAAACAAACAGATATAAGATATGATATAGTTGATGGTCTAAAGACTGGTTTTACTGATAAGGCCGGTAAGTGCTTATTGTCTAGTGCAACAAAGAACGATATGAGAGTAATAGCTGCTGTTTTTAAATCCAATGGCAATGATTTGTATACGGATTCACGTACTTTACTGGACTACGGATTTGACAATTTCTATTCTAGTACTGTAGTCAAAAAAGAAAGTTATCGAGATGAAAAAAATGTTTTATTTACCAAGCAAAAGACTTTGATATATCAACCAAAACACAGCTATAGTGTAGTACTACCAAACGGTACATCTCAATCAGAATATACTACAAAAGTAAAGCTTGATAAAATTAAACTTCCTATAAAAACTGGTGACAAAGTTGGTACACTAAAAGTATATGCCGATAATAAACTTGAATCTAGCATAGATTTAATCGCTCAAAACAATCTTAACAGTAGTTTTAGTTTTATAACAGAAAATGTACTGTTGATAAACCTAATCAAACTTATACTGATTATTGGGCTTGTATTTGTACTACTAGTTGTTTATGTATTTATAAAAAAAGCTAGAAGAAGAAAATCTATATCCAAAAATGTTATAGATATTAATAGAAAGAAAATAAAAAGAAATAAAAGAAGATAAAAACAAATAAAAGGGAGATGTATCCGATTACATATCCCTTTTATCATTATATAAATTTATTATTTAACTATCTTATTATCCAAATATTTTATTAGTTAAAGAACAACCTCTACAAGTAGCAGCTATTCCACCTAAAGCAGTTTCTCTTAACTCTTCTGGAAGAGTTTTCCCTACTTTGTACATAGCTTCAACTGTTTCATCAAAAGGTACTATATTTAGGATTCCAGCAAGACATAATTCTGCTGATATCAATGCATTTGCAACACCTATAGCATTTCTACCTTGGCAAGGAACTTCAACAAGTCCTGCTATTGGGTCACATACAAGTCCCATAACGTTTTGTAAACAGTGTGATGCAGCGTGTACTGATTGTTCTGGAGTACCACCCATCATAGCTACTACACCAGCGGCAGCCATAGCAGCAGCAGAACCAGTTTCAGCTTGACATCCACCTTCAGCACCAGCAACTGTTGCATTTCTAGTTATTATAGCTCCTATTGCAGAAGCTGTAAATAAAGCATCTATCATCTCTTCATCAGTTAACTCATATTCTTTTCCTACTGTTACTACAGCAGCTGGAAGAATACCACAGGAGCCAGCTGTAGGAGCTGCAACTATTAGTCCCATTGAAGCGTTTACCTCCATTGTACCCATAGCCGCTGCTAAGGCTTTATTCATAAAACTACCACAAACTGTTTTACCGTTATTTCTATGTGAAGTTAATTTTTTAGCTTCCCCACCTATAAGTCCACCAACTGACTTTATATCTTCTTCAACAGCTTTTTCAGTAGCTGACTTCATTATATTTAAACTAGTTCTCATTTTTTCTCTGATTTCAGCTTTAGATAAGCCTGAAAGTTCAACTTCTCTTTCTATACATAATTCATGTATAGGAAGATTTAATTCTCTACATTTTTGTAATAATTCTTCTCCACTTGTAAAATTAAATTTCATCTGTCTATTTCTCCTTAACTCTTAGAATTTGTCTAACACTACAACCTTAGCTACAACCTCAAATTTCTTTAGTTGATCTATTATGTCTTTTTCTAGTTTTTCATCTGTTTCTATAGTAACAAATGTGTACTCTGATCCTGCAGGTTTACTGTTTGACATTGTCGCTATACTCTTATTGTTATGAGCAAGAAGTCCAGTAACAAACGATACTGCTCCAGGTATATCTTTTATTTCTAATACTACAGCTGGTTTTGAACCATTGAAGTTTAATTGTAAACCATCCATTTCTGTAAGTATTATATTTCCTCCACCTATAGATGCTCCTTTGACAGTTGACTTTGATCCATCCTCTAAAATCATTTCTATTTTTACTGTGTTAGGATGTTCGTTTTCTCCCAAGTTAGCCTTTATGAATTCAAACGTAAGACCGCTTTCATCCGCTATATTAAAAGAATTTCTTATTCTAGAATCATCTGGATTAAATCCTAGAATACCACCAACTAGTGCTTTATCTGTTCCATGTCCTTTGTAAGTTTCTGCAAAAGAACCATGAAGCAAGAATTTAACTTCTTTTATAGGTTTTCCTGCTATTTTAGATGCAGTTTTTCCTAATCTTGCAGCTCCTGCTGTATGCGAGCTAGATGGTCCTATCATATTAGGTCCTACGATATCAAATACACTATAATCTTTAGCCATTAGATTCCCTCTCTTTTCTTAAGTGTCTCTTCTTAATTGTTTTTTTGATGACAAATTATTATTTATATACCCAGAAGATATAAAAAAATAACTCTTTTTATGTCGATTTATATATAAAAAAAATCATTTAAAATCAACATATATATCTTATTATCTCATATATTTAATATTATATATAAAAAATTCGTTTTTTGAAAGTAGTTTTTATTATTTTACAAAATCTAACCATTTTATTAAAGTATTTACTCTATTTATTCGTATAGTTTAACTATCTATATAATCTTTTTTATAATTATAAATAAAAACTAATTTTATATATTTATTAATATTACTTCTAAGTCTTCACAAAAATAAAAATTGACCAACTGTAGTTGGCCAATTTTTGCTAAACCTTCTATATAAAGTTTATGAATTAAAGCATATTATAATACAGCTATTAATTCTATCTCAACTTTAACATCTTTTGGTAATCTTGCAACTTCTACACATGCTCTTGCTGGTTTATTTTCACCGAAGAATTCAGCATACACTTCATTTATAGCTCCGAATTCATTCATATCTTTTATGAAAACTGTAGTTTTTACTACATTTGAAAAATCTGCTCCTGCTTCAGCTAATATAGCTTTAAGGTTTGTTAGAGATTGAGCTGTTTGTGCCTTAACATCTCCTTCTACTATTTCCATAGTTTCTGGTACAAATGGAACTTGCCCAGATATAAAAAGCATATTTCCAGCTTTTACCGCTTGTGAGTATGGTCCTATAGCCTTAGGTGCATTTTCTGTATGTATTACTTGATGTTTCATATTGAACCCTCCTTGTAAAAAATTAATTTCCATTATTTATTATAACTCTATACAATAAGTTTTGTACACATTTTTTATTATTAACATTAAAATAGTATTTATTATTTTTTTATAATGCATATGAAATTATATTCATTTTCAAACTGTTGATAAATATAATTTCCGTATATGCACTTCAAAAAAATTATCCTTTAAAGATTTTAGATAGAAATTTTTTTATAAATTACACTTCAGGTTAAATCTCAACATTTTGGTATTACTACATCTCTACTATTTTAAATCCTTTTTCTTCTATAGCAGTTCTTATCTCATCTATATGATTATGATCTACTGTTTCTAATACTAATTCAGCTTGCTATTTTATTACATGCTCCTCTTATTTTAAAAGAACCTGTTTTTTGTAGGTTCTCACATTTATAAAAAACCTTTGCCCCAGTCAAAGCACTAAGCTTATTACTTTCTAATATATCAGTCGTTCTAACTATATCTTTTATAGTTTCTCTAGCATCTTTTATATCCTGTAGTGTAACTTTCGCCATTTTTCATCCACTCCTATAAAACGTTTTTTTCATATCAACAACTTTATTCTATATTTTTTCTAAATAAAAATCAATAAGGAAAGCCTTTTTCGCAATTTTAAAATTAATTATAAAATATAAAAAAGATGTTTTACAGTATTTTTTTAATTAGTTAGTATTATTCACCTGATTTATTTAGGTTTTTTCGTTTTAAATGGGCTACAACAAAATTTAGCATAAACTTGATTTCGTGTAGCCCTTATGTTTATATTTTATATTAATTAAATATTATAAGATTTACTTAACAACTATATTAACTAATTTTTTAGGAACTGCTACTACTTTAACTATAGTTTTTCCATCTACTAAAGCTTTTATTTTTTCATCCTCTATAGCTAGTCTTTCCATTTCATCTTTATTTATGTTAGAAGCAATACTTAATTTTCCTCTAACCTTACCATTTATTTGAACTACTATTTCAACTTCATCTTTAACTAATGCAGTTTCATCATAATTAGGCCATTTTATATCAAATACGCTTCCATCTTTTCCTATCATATCCCATAGTTCTTCACCTATATGAGGTGTAAATGGAGCAAGTATAGTTACTATTGTTTCTATACCTTCTTTTATAACACCTTCATTTCTATTTTCTAATTCTTTGTATTTGTACATTTCATTTATTAATTCCATAAGAGCTGATATAGCTGTGTTAAATCCAAACTTATTACTTAAATCTTCTGTTACTTTTTTAAGTGTAGTGTGTATAGTATATCTCATAGCCTTGTCTTCTTTAGATAGTTCGCCTATTTCATAGTTAGACTTAACTATATCTGACAATTCATCAACCAATCTATATACTCTGTTTAAGAATCTAAAACATCCTTCAACACCTTGTTCTGACCAGTCTAAATCTCTTTCTGGTGGTGCTGCGAACAATACGAATAATCTAGCAGTGTCTGCTCCATACTCATCTATTATCTCAAGAGGAGAAACTACATTTCCTTTGGATTTACTCATTTTTGTTCCTTCTTTAAGAACCATACCCTGAGTAAGTAAGTTCTTGAATGGCTCTTTGAAGTCTAACATTCCCATATCATTAAATGCTTTTACAAAGAATCTAGAGTAAAGTAAGTGCATTATAGCATGTTCTACCCCACCAATATACTGATCTACAGGCATCCACTTATTAACTAATTCTTTTTTAAATGGTTCACTTTCATTTTTATTGTCTATATATCTTAGGAAATACCAAGAAGAATCTACAAATGTATCCATAGTATCGACTTCTCTTCTAGCTTCTTTTCCACACTTAGGGCAAGAAGTTGTCATAAATTTCTTTGAAGTCGTAAGTGGAGATTCGCCTTTTCCTGTAAACTCAACATCTGTTGGTAAAAGTACAGGTAAATCTTCTTGTTTAACTGGAACTATACCACAATCATCACAGTAAACTACAGGTATCGGGCATCCCCAATATCTTTGTCTTGAAAGCAACCAGTCTCTCAATCTATAATTAACTGTTCTCTTTCCTATTTTCATTTCTTCTATTTTGCTTACTATTCCCTCAAACCCTTTTTCAACTTCTAATCCATTAAACTCTTCTGAGTTTATCATCTTATTGTCTTCATCGATAACCTTAATTACATCTAAGTTGTACTTACCAGCAAACTCTTCGTCTCTTTCATCATGTGCTGGAACTGCCATAACTGCACCAGTACCATAATCAGCTAATACATAATTCGCTATCCATAGAGGAACTTTTTTACCACTTAGAGGATTTATAACATACTTTCCGATAAACATACCCTCTTTTTCTGTTTCTGTAGAAGTTCTTTCTATTTCAGTCATAGTATGCATTTTGCTAATAAATGCATCTACATCTGCCTCATATTCAGTACCTTTTACCAATTCCTTAACTAGTTCATGTTCTGGGGCCAACACCATATAACTAACACCATAAACAGTATCCGGTCTAGTTGTAAATACAGTTACAGACTTATCCATTCCTTCTATATCAAAAGTTATTTCTGCTCCTACACTTTTTCCTATCCAATTTTTTTGCATAGTTTTAACTTTATCTGGCCAACCATCTAATTCATCTAGGTCATTAAGTAACTCTTCTGCATAGTGTGTAGTTTTGAAGTACCACTGCTCTAAGTCTTTTTTTATAACTACAGAGTCACATCTGTCACATTGTCCTTGGACAACCTGCTCATTTGCCAAAACTGTTTCACAAGAAGGGCACCAGTTAACAAAAGATTTCTTCTTGTATGCAAGTCCATGCTCTAGGAACTTTAAGAATATTTCTTGAGTCATTTTATAGTACTCTGGAGTTGAAGTAGCTATTTCTCTATCCCAATCATAGCTAAGTCCTAGTAACTTTAATTGACCTTTCATATCTTCTATATTTTCCATAGTCCATTTATGAGGGTGTATGCCGTGTTTTATAGCAGCATTTTCAGCTGGAAGACCGAATGAATCCCACCCCATTGGATGAAGTACATTGTATCCCTCCATCTTTTTAAATCTGGCAACAACATCACCTATAGAATAGTTTCTAACATGACCCATGTGTATTTTACCTGATGGGTATGGAAACATTTCTAACACATAATAATTTTCTTTTGATGAATCTTTAGTTTCAGTTCTGTACTGATTATTTTCAGCCCAGGCTTGTTGCCATTTGGACTCAACCTTATTTGGATTGTAAGTATTCATTTATTTTCCTCCTTTGATGTATTTTAGTATATATAATTTCATTAAAAAATCCCCGCCCACTAAACTTACGTTTAGGGACGAGGATAATCTTCGCGGTACCACCCTAATTAGCCTAAAATAGGCTCTCTTAGATAGTTTTTATGCCAACTACGGCTAAATAGATTTAAATCTAGCAAGTTCAAAGTTAAATTTTGCTAGTTCTCACCACCCACTAGCTCTCTGGTAAAACTCAATCTTTTACTACTCTAGTCTATTTAATATTTTAATTTTTAGATTATATTTAACTATACTATCATTTCTATGCTAAAGTGTCAACATCTACATAAGGTGCATCTTTCCATAATTTTTCTAGGTTATAAAAACCTCTATTTTCTTCGTTAAATATATGAACCATAACATCTCCATAATCAAGAAGTACCCATGTTTGAGTTCCATGCCCTTCTTTACTTTTTGGCTCTATTCCAAGTTTAGTTAACTCATCTTCAACATTATCAGCTATAGCCTTTACCTGTCTTTGGGAAGATCCTGTAGCTATAACAAAATAATCACATAGACTTGAAACCTTTCCTATGTTAAGTATTGCTATATCCTCACCTAACTTATCATCTATTGCATCATATATTACTTTTGTCATGTTTTCTATAGTCATAATAATTCCTCTCTTTCCTATTTTTTAAGGTTTAATAATTATACCATAAACAAAAGAGTTTAAGCTATTTTATTTGTCAATATTATTATGCCACTATAGAGACATTTCTTGCATCATATAATTTCTTGCACTAACTGTTCTTGTATGTATTAATTCATCATTCTCAATAACGTACTTTAATGTATTGTTAAATGAAGTTAGTATAGCCTTGTCAAGCTCACCCGCATATGCTAATTTTCTTAGTTCATCTGCTGCAGGGAATTTTCTTTCTTCTTCTATTAAATCAGCTATGTATATTATTTTTTCTAATATACTCATTTCTTCTCTTCCAGTGGTGTGATACTTTATTGAGTTTATTATATCCTCATCCTTTATTCCTAATTCATACTCAGCTATATATGACCCTATTGCACTATGTGATAATGCTAGATTATTTTCTTCTAGTGGATCTAGATATATTTCATATTTTTCTACATAATCCTCTACTTGCTTTTCATTTAAGCATTTTGCACAATCATGAACCATTCCCGCTAGGTAAGCCTTTTCCTTGTCACAATCATATATATCACATAATTTTTCTGCACATTTAGCAACATTTAGCGAGTGTTCAAATCTCCCCTCTGTCAGCATTTCCTTTAGTTTTTTATTGATATTGTCTAGATTCATTTACTCATCTCCTTGTTCATATAATTTGTTTTTATATAAATAATTTTCCACTGTTTCAGGAACTAAGTATCTAACTGATCTTCCATCCTTTAATTGCTCTCTTATATATGTAGATGATATATCTAGGGATGGAACATAAACACTTATTATATTTGCTTTATATTTTTTTATTAGCTGTTCTATTTTTTCTTGGGCCACAAGTTGGTTTATTCCAGGTCTTGCAGCAGCTATAAATGTTGCTAAGTCAAAAATACTTTCTACATCTTTCCACTTTTCAATATCACATATGGCGTCTGCACCAGTTATAAAATATATTTCTGCATTTTTGTATGTTTTTTTTAAATACTTTAATGTATCTATTGTATAAGTCCTTTCATTTCTTTCTATTTCTACATTTGATACCAGAAAATTTTTATTGCTCGAGGTTGCAAGTAGTACCATATTATACCTATCGTATTTGTCTGTTTTTATTCCCAGTTTATGAGGAGGATTACCTGTTGGTATAAAAAATATTTTATCAAGACTATACTTGTCTCTAATAAACTCCGCTGTTGCTAGGTGAGCATAGTGTATAGGGTCAAATGTCCCTCCCAATATACCTATTTTCATTTTACTGTTATTATTTTTAAATTCATCTAGTTTTTTATTATTTTCCTTTTCTTCCATAATTACTAGATTATCGATTTTCATATTGCGTCTCCTTTTACAAGTTATATTATTATTGTACCATTATTTTTTATTTATTAAAGCTTATAAATTGTTTTTTTAGTATATAATTATATTTATAATATACGAAAACTCTTTAAAAAATAATTTTTTAACATACTTTCACTTAATTTTTTAATTAAAGTAATTTTTTTATAATTTATCTTAATTTACTTAAAATATAATTCAATAAAACTAATTTTTTTATAATTTTCACTAATATCCTCTATTAATATCGTTAATATAATTACAGATAAAATTTTTATATAAAAACAATTTTTTACTATAAAAATTTTCTATCTAAAATCTTTAAAGATTTTTTGAAATGTATGTATTTGAAATGTATATACTAGATTATAAAATATATTTAAAACTAAAATGAAATGGAGATATAATAAAATGAGTATAATAACTAAAATAGAAGCACAAAAAAGAAATTGTGATAGGGTTAATATCTATGTAGATGATGAGTTTTTTATGGCAATATTTAAAGAACTTGTGTTTACTTTCAACTTAAAAAAAGGTTCTATTATAGATAAAAAAGATTTAGAGGAAATTCTTAAAAATGAAATGTTTATAAAGGCAAAAAATAAAGCTTTAAATATATTATCTAAAGCAGATCAATCTGAGTCCAAGATTAGAAAAAAACTTTCAGATGATTTTGAAGAAGATACAATTGAAGATGTGTTAGAATTTCTAAGAAAATATAATTTTGTAAATGATGAATTGCTAGCTCAAAAAATAGTAAACACCAACCTCAATCTAAATAAATGCGGTAGAAATAAAATAAAACAAAATCTTTATAATAAAGGGATTGATAGAGAAACTATATCAGAGGCTATTTCTGAGATAGATACTGATGAAGAATTTGAAAATGCTATGTATTTGGCAAAAAAAAGATATGAAAGAGTTAAAAATGATGATAAAAGAAAGATATATCAAAAAATTTCACAGCACTTAGCTTATAAAGGATTTAATTACGATATAATAAAAAGAGTTTTAAGTAGAATTTTAGATGTTGATGAGTATAATTTGTAGTTTATTATGTTATAATTAATTTAGTATATTTTAAGATTTTATGGCTAAAATTAGGAGGTTATTCTGATGAAAATACTCATCGGTGTATTGGGGTTAATACTAGGTATCTACAATACCTTTCAGCTATACAAATACGACAGCATGCAGTAAAATTTAAAAAGTACTCTATTAAGTCCACAAAAATGTACATAGTAGAGTACTTTTATTTTTTTCTATTATATATGCTATAGTTTAACAGCCACCTATTTTTATGTATCTTTTAAGAATTTTTGCTAATGGAACCCCTAATATAAGCCCTATTAATATTTGAACTATATTTCCTGGGATAGACGTCAAAGGTGAAACTATGTTGCCATATAACAAAACTTCCGTTACATAGTAACCTACCAACATCCATATACCCGCTAGAATTATAGCTATTATATTTGTAATTGTATTATCCCCATTTTTATTGTTTGCCCAAGCTATCTTGCCTATTATATATCCCATTATACCTCTCACTACTAGCGTAAAAGGCGCCCATAGTGTCCAACCTGATACTAAATCGAATAATGCCATTCCTATTCCACCGGCCAAAGCCCCTTTTCTCTTTCCAAATACTATAGCTGATGTAAATAACATCACATTTCCTAAATGTATAAGGCCACCGTTTATTGATATAGGTAGTCTTATATTGATAAATTTAGTTGCTATAAAAACTAAAGCTATAAGCAGTGAGCTCTCAACTAAATCCTTTGTTGTAAATTTTTGCTTTGTCGTTGCCTGCATTTCTACCCCCCCATAATCCATTTATATCTCTTGTAGTATATTTACATTTTCATACGAAAACTGCTACAAAATTTCAATTAATATTCTAATCTATGTATTAATAAATACAATATTTGTTAAATACAACATTTGTTAAATATAGTATTTATTAAATAATTCTACTAAATTCCCTTTTCCCTCAAATCCCAAAGTTCTTAATCCATTATCCACTACATTTAATATATATAATATTTTGCTTAAAACAGCGTTTTCTCCCATATGACCTATTCTCAGTATTTTATCTTCATATTCAGCTAGAGATGTTGCTATAAGCGTATTATAATCATTTAATATTTGATTTCTTAGGTTTAGTGCACCTATGCTTTCAGGTATTTTTAATGCTGTGACTGTATTAGAGTAGTCTTTTTCTAAAAATAGTTCTAATCCGTATTCCTCAACAGATTTTCTAACTGCTGATGCAATTTTTTCGTGCCTATCTAAAACATTTTCTATACCCTCATCTAATATATTATCTAAGGCTCTATCAAGTCCAATTATGTCACTTATAGGCATTGTATAAGGGAAATATTTCTTTTCATAATATCCTTCCCATATTAGTAGATTACAATAAAAACCAGTAACATTTGTTTTTCTGTTTTTTATAACTTTCTTAGCATCATCACTTACACTCACTATTGTGAGTCCTGCAGGAGCAGATATTGCCTTTTGAGATCCACCAAGGGCTATGTCGATACTCCAATCATCTACTTTTAGCTTTTCTCCAACCATTCCAGCAACAGAATCTACAACCGTAATTATCCCATATTCTTTTAGTATAGGACATAAGCTACCTACATCATTTAAAACTCCAGTAGGAGTGTCACAATGCACTAAAGTAGCATATTTAAAGTTGCTATCTTTCTGTAAAAATTTTCTTAATTCATCAATATCTATACCTTTTGAATACTCTTTAGAATAAAGTACTACTTCTCCACCATACATACTAACAAAATCCGCAAATCCATCACCATAAATTCCATTTCCTATTACAAGAACCCTATCTCCCGGTTCTGTAAGTGATGCACAAGCTGCCTCAAGCCCCAATATACCTTCTCCACTCAATATGTATATATCATTTTTGGTATCTATTATTTTTCCCATTTTATCACAAGTATTTTTATAAAATTCTACAAATTCAACATCAATATCTGGATTTGTAGTCTTCTGAGATCTAGCTAATCTAACGTTTTCCCTCACCTCTGATGGCCCTGGCGCATAATTAAGTTTATTGTTCATCCAAATCCCCCCTTGTATAATGTAGTTGTAACATTTGATAGAAAACTTTCTAATAATCTAACGAACATTAACAACTTTTCTTAATTTTTAAATTTGTATAAAATCCTATCGGATCTTAATTCATTTCTTTAATTGTTTTCTATTAAAATTCTCCCTAATGGATGATTCAACTTTGA
>NZ_FQWX01000003.1 GCF_900129815.1 Asaccharospora irregularis DSM 2635 | reverse complement strand
TATTGCGTTTTATATTAACTATGTGGTATTTAAAGCCATTTAGTTGTTCCCTATACTTGTTGTTTTGTTTCCGTTTTATATTAACTATGTGGTATTTAAAGTCATTTATATATTTTATATTCAATTAGTAAATCCTTTAGTTTTATATTAACTATGTGGTATTTAAAGTTTGTTAATAAAAGCTTTTGGTCTAGTCTTACAGTAGTTTTATATTAACTATGTGGTATTTAAAGTTTACTAGCTAAAATAACAAGTACAGGGCAAGAAGAGTTTTATATTAACTATGTGGTATTTAAAGGAGGACTTAACGGAAGAAGAAAAGAATAGATTTCAATAGTTTTATATTAACTATGTGGTATTTAAAGAGATGATAACACAAAACATAAACTAGATTTAATTAAAAAGGTTTTATATTAACTATGTGGTATTTAAAGTTTATTTTGCCAAGTTCGGGCAACAAAAAACAAATAAGTTTTATATTAACTATGTGGTATTTAAAGCAGGGACTGCAACAGGTCTGGGTTGCTCACTAATGGTTTTATATTAACTATGTGGTATTTAAAGTACAACTGATTACTGGTAGTCAGTCGTAAGATAACAGTTTTATATTAACTATGTGATATAAAATAGAACTTGGCCATATATCAAAATGATGTTTTCAGGAAAGATATGTAATTGATTAAATAATGGGTTAAACATAAATAAGTACTATATAAAATTAAAAGAAAACTATGGTAGCTGAGATAACTTTTAAAAAATGAAGAAATGTGTATACCCCACAAAATAGGATATACACATTTTTATTATCTAGAATTATATATTTTTTCAATTATATTAACAATAGCATACATTAGCCATGCACAAACCGCAAGAACAAATACACCCATCATAACTAGGTCAAGTCTAAAAACCTGGCTACCGTAAACTATCAAATATCCGATTCCGTTTCTTGAAACTAAAAATTCCCCTACAATAACACCGACCCATGCCATACCTATATTAATCTTAGTAAGATTTATAAGATTTGCAATATTTGCTGGTAAAATAAGTTTAAACAATACTTGAGACTTAGTAGCTCCAAAGCTTCTAAGCATCTTCACTTTTTCTTCATCTACACTTATAAAGTAGTTGTATGCAGACAATATAGTAACTACTACTGAAATTGTAACAGCAGTTACAACAATTCCCTTAATACCTGCTCCAACCCAAACTATAATAATAGGAGCTAAAGCAGTTTTAGGAAGTGCATTTAAAACAACTAAAAATGGATCCAGAATTTTAGAAAGTTTTTCTGACCACCATAGCATAATAGCTACTAATATACCAAGAATAGTACCGATTACTAGACCTAGTACAGTTTCATAAATAGATACCCCTATATGTTTAAATAACTGTCCGTTCTCACTATATTGTAAAAATAATTTAAATATATCGCTCGGCTTACTAAATAAAAATGTATCTATGATGTTTAGATTGGCTAAAATTTCCCATAGAAATATAAAGCCTACAAAAATTAAAAGTTGGGACACAAGTATATTTCTTTTGTATCTTTTGCTTTCTTTAATATAATTTGAATAGCCTTCAGAGTCTTTATTAATTCTCACTACTGTTCAGCTCCTTCCATAAGATGTCAAAGTAAGTTTGGAATTCAGGAACTTTACGAGCTTTAAGAGGAGTTTTTTCCCCAGCCATTTTAAGATTTATATCATACATATTTTTAACAGTGGCAGGTCTGTGACTTAGAATTGCCACTTTATCAGACATACTAATGGCTTCTGATATATCGTGAGTCACAAGAATAGCCGATTTATTTTCATTTCTAATAATCCTATACACATCATCACTTACTAAAATTCTAGTTTGGTAATCTAGGGCAGAGAAAGGTTCATCTAAAAGAAGTATATCTGGGTTAACTGAAAGAGTACGAATAAGAGCAACTCTTTGTCTCATACCACCTGATAACTCTTTTGGATACATATTTCTAAAATCCCATAATCCATAAGTTTTCAATAACTTTTCTATCCTATTTATTGTTTCTTCATTTTTTTTATTTTGAATTTCTAAGCCTATAGTTATATTATCTATAATATTCCTCCATTCAAGTAATTGATCTTTTTGAAACATATAACCTATATTCTTGTCAACTCTTACATCACCGGATGTTGGTTGCAAGAGATTTGCTAATACGTTAAGTATAGTAGACTTACCACTTCCAGATGGTCCAAGGAGTGTTAAAATTTCACCTTCGTTTAATGAAAAACTGATGTCTTTTAAAACTTCTATTTCACCTTCCTTGTTGTAGAAGTTCTTGGTAAGATTCTTAACTTCTACTATTGATTGCATTAAGTCACCCCCTGTGATTTAGCTAGTATAGTTTATTGTATTAAACTCGATGCGATTTTGTACCACTTTTGGAGTGATATTATTTTAATATCACATAAATTTAGAAAATATGCTAAATATTTACAAAAACAATTATAAATGTTAAAATGAAATGTAATTTAAATTATAAAATTTAATTAGCAAACCCGAAGTGATTCGGCGACGCAAAGCTAGAGGGACTTTTTTAAAAGTTAGCCAGTTGCATAAATTAATCTTTTATATAAGAGTATTAGCAGCTTTATGTTGATGCTCTTTTATTTTGTTGGATATGCACCAGTAAAGAACAGTAACGGATGGGGTATAGGTATAAAAGTAGATAAGAGTGATTTCCTTATTTCATCACATATACAACATACAGCAGAGAATGCAGAAAGAGCAAAAAACATAGCAGAAGAATCTAGTATTGCAACAGACAGAGGAAAAGAGCATATGAAAGAAATGATTATTGCTATGGATGAAATCAATAGTACATCTAACAAAATCGGTCATATAATAAAAAATATTGATGAGATAGCATTCCAGACAAATATATTGGCATTAAATGCAGCTGTAGAAGCGGCACGTGCTGGTGAATCTGGAAAAGGATTTGCAGTTGTTGCTGATGAAGTTAGAAGCCTTGCTGAGAAATCTGCACAAAGTGCAAAAGATACTGCACAATTAATTGAGAAATCTCTTTTAGCAATAGAAAGTGGTACAAGAATTGTTTCAGAAACTGCAAAGGCACTTGAAGAAGTTGTTTATAGTTCACATAGATCGGCTGAGGTAATACAAGAAATTGCTGATGCAAGTAGTGAACAAGCAGATGATATAAATCAAGTAAACGTAGGTGTAGAACAAATATCTGTAGTTGTTCAAACCAATTCAGCAACTTCTGAAGAAAGTGCAGCTGCAAGTGAAGAGTTGTCAAGTCAGGCTCAGATACTAAAGGAGCTTATTGGTCAATTTAAATTAAAAAATGAACAGGCTAAATATTTTGATAGTAAGCTTTTATTTGATAGTGAAGAATTATAAACTTTTTAAATAAGTGTTATAAAATTTATAATAAGATATATAATATTTCTAGGGTTTAATTAATATACCTAGGGTTTAATTAATATACCTAGGATTTAATTAATATACCTAAGGTTTGATTTATATACTTAGATAATTTGATATGCTTAATGTTTATATTTTATAACAAGTTTCAAAAATAAGTGGTTTATTGTATAATAGAATCATCAAATTATACTTTGAAAATAAACTGGATAAGATAAATGCTTTTATCTAAGATAGGAGGACAATATGGATTGGAAATATGAAGAAGGACGAATATATAGTATAGACGAAAAAAATGAATTGATGGCTGAGGCAACTTACGTTTTAAAAGAAAATGGAGAGGTAGATATTGATCATACCTATGTTAACCCAGCTTTAAGAGGACAAGGTGTAGCAGGTAAAATGATGAGTGTAGTTGCTGAGTATCTAAGAGAAAAGGGTCTTATAGCTACAGCTACATGTTCATATGCCAACTCTTGGTTTAAAAAGCACAGAGATATATATTCAGATATAATATCTAAAGATATTGACAGCGAAGTTGTCGCATGTAAAATAGGTAAAAAGCATTAGTAAAAAAAATTAGAAATATAAACTGACCCCATATGTTAGACCTAAAATTCTAACATATAAGGAGGTCAGTTTTTTTATGATTAATTTTTTTCGGATTTTATATAAACTATATCCTTATCATTGGGTTTTTTCATAGAAAGTAGATTTAAGACATCTTCATTAATTATTATCTGAGTATCATCTAATGTACTTATTGGTATATTAGATACTTTTTCTCCATTTAAAACTTTAACTGCGATTTCTCCAGTCTTATAACCTAACTTTTCATAATCTATACCTTGGCATGCAAGAGCTCCAGATTTAACTGATCCATCTTCAGAGGCAATTACTGGGATTTTATTATCAGTAGCGATTTTAGAAACAATTGGCATTGAAGAGACAATTAAATTATCTGTTGGAACATATAAAACATCTATATTCTTTGATAAGCTAGAGATTGCTTGATTGATCTCATTTGAAGATGAAATGCCTTTTTCTACAACTTTATAATTGTTTTTAGATGCATATTTTTTTAGCATCTCCACTTGTATTTTGGAGTTTACTTCACTTGTACTATATAAAACACCAATAGTTTTGGCCTTTGGAACAAGAGTTTTAATTAATTCTAAATTCTTGTCTAGAGATATATAATCAGATGTACCAGATAAGTTTCCTTCTGGTTTATCTAGAGATTTTACCAATCCAGCGGCAACTGGATCAGTAACGGCAGTTATTAAAATAGGAATATCTTTAGTTGAATTATAAGCTGCTTGGGCAGATGGAGTTGACACAGCATATATTAAATCTTTTTTATCAGATACAAATTTATTTGCTATTGTTTGAGTTGTCAGCATATCGTTTTGGGCATTCTGGTAGTCAATTTTTATATTTTCGCCGTCTTTGTACCCTTTATCCTCTAGAGCTTTTATAAAACCATTTCTCGCTTTATCTAAAGAGGGATGTTCTACTAATTGAGTAATCCCTATTGTTTTTATATCAGTATTACTATTTTTAGAACAGGCTGTAAGCAAAGAAAGTCCAACTGCTCCTACTAAAATTAAACTCATCATCTTATTTTTTAATGTCATATTAAACACTCCCTTAAAATTTTTTTTATACATAAGAATTATTTTGGATGCAAAAAAGCCACACAATATGACTCGTGTGGCATGATTTTGAATACAAAAAGGCCACACAGTATAATCTGTGTGACCTTATAAATGGTAATTATAAATAACCTCTTATAAACAATATAGCCAACACAGATACAATCCCGAATTATCGTAAGTCATAAGGGGCTTGCATCCATGTTAAAATTAATCAAATTTATAACTTGGTACAAACCCTATATAAATTGGCTATAAAAACTAAATCGTGCTTGTTTGTTTATTAAAGTATTCATAATTACCCTCCAATTCTATTTCATAGTATTTTTTATTTAAATTATTAACAGTATATTCCATCAAAAGGGATAAGTCAATAAAATTAAGAAAAATTTTAATTTTGTTTTTGAAAATATAAAATAAGAATCCTTGCAGTAAATAAAATTTATATATTAGCAAATAATAATACCTACATCAATCAACAATAGAGGAGGTCTTAAACAGTGAAGAAAATTTTCGAAGAATTTAAGAACTTTGCTATGAGAGGAAAGGTTATAGACTTAGCGATAGGGGTTGTAATTGGTAATACTTTTTCAAAGTTTATATCATCTGCTGTATCAGATGTAATTATGCCAATCTTAAGTTTAATCGTTGGTGACATAAACTATAAGGAATATACAATCAATATAGGTGCGAATAACTCAGGGATATTAATTGGAAGGTTTATTGATAATATTATAAACTTGATTTTAGTGACAGCGGTATTATTTGCATTTGTAAAAGTAGTGAACAGACTAAGAGAAGGGCAAGCTGTCAGCTTAAAGGGTGATCCTAAAAAACCAGAAGATATTGCTCTGTTAGAAGAGATAAGGGATTTACTTAAAGGAAATCAAACTTCAGGAAATAAAAATACCAAAAAACAGTAAAAATGTAAAATAATAAAACAGTAAAAATGTAAAATAATAAAACAGTAAAAAATTAAAAATAAATATAAAATATAAAAGGGAAAATATGCTCAAGGGAGTTTTATTTTCCCTTTTTACGCATGAATTAAGTTTCAATACTTTTAAAATTATAAAAATTTATGTGATTAGGTTACAGCAAAAAAAGTATTTTAACTATAATATATCCAGGATATTATATTAAAATATAAAGATAGGATATTAAATTAAGTATATTAAGAAACGTATTATTAAGTTAAATTAAAGACTAGAAAGTTAAGAGGGAGGGGTTTTATAAGTAGGATGATAAATATATTAGTGGCAGAAGATGATTTGAGAATATTGAGGTTGATATCAGATTTTCTAAAAAGGGAAAATTATAATGTATTTACAGCAAAAGATGGACAAGAGGCTTTAGATATATTTGATAGAGAGGAAATATCTCTAGTAGTATTAGATATAATGATGCCTGTATATGATGGATGGCATGTATGTAGAGAAATACGAGCTAAATCAAATATACCGATACTTATACTAACTGCTAAAGATAGTGATTTAGACGAATTGTTTGGGTTTGATATAGGGGCAGATGAATATATATCTAAACCATTTAATCCGAAGCTTTTAGTTGCTAGAATAAAAAATTTATTAAAAAGAGTGGAAAGTTCAGATAATGAGTTAATAGATAAGAACATACTAATTTATGAAGATATATCTGTTAACCTAGATACTAAACTAATGAAAATTGGTAGTGAGGAGATTGAACTAAAACCCAAAGAGTATGATTTGATAGTTTTATTTATAAAAAACCAAGGAAGATTATTTGAAAGAGACAACTTATTAGATTTGGTGTGGGGTTATGATTATCTAGGAGATACGAGAACATTAGATACCCATATAAATAGATTGAGAAATAAATTAGGATCTAAATCACATTTACTAAAAACTATTAGAGGGTTTGGATATAAATTTGGAGGAAAATAACTTGAGGTCTATAAAAAATAAATTACTTACAGGCATTATATTAATAAACTCTATGATATTAGTGGGGATATTAGTTTTTAGATTTGGATTTGAGAATTTTTATATAAAACATACTAGTAAAGAATTAAGCGAATTTGGTGAAAAAATTTCTAATACTCTAATTCAAACTGGGGCGTCTGAATTAGATAAGTATATACCGACATATAGTGAAAGCGAAAATATTAGTGTAGATGTATACGATAAAGATGATCTATTAATTTTTACTAATGGAAATATCCCAATGGGTAATCATGCAAACAATATAAATGCTAAAGGTAATATGTATAGGAAAAATAGGCTATCAATAAAGGGTGAATATAAAGTTAGCAGAAATCTAGAATCATATATTATTGAAGATAAGTCAAAAAAAATAGAATTTTTAGCAACAATAACTTTAACATATGATAATTTATATTCGATAGTATGTAGAACTCCTATAAGTGCAATAAAAAATAGCGTTGCTACAGCATCAAATTTTTTACTTATAATATTTGTTCCTATAACGATACTTAGTATATTTATGGCGATATGGTTTTCCGATAAATTCACAAAACCAATAAGACAACTTACCCATATAAGCAATAAGATATCCAATTTAAATTTTGATGAAAAAGTTAATATACATACAAATGATGAAATTGAGACATTAGGAAATAGTATAAATACATTGTCTTTAAAAGTAAAAAACTCTATGGATGATTTAAAGGTTAAAAATGAAGAACTAGAAATACTTATAGACAACAAAATAAAACAAGAAAAACTAAGGAGAGAATTTGTGTCTAGTGTTTCTCATGAACTCAAAACTCCTATAACAGTTATAAATGGATATGCAGAAGGTCTTAGAAGTGATATTTTAAACAATGAGGAAGATAAGCAGTACTATATAGATGTCATATTTGAAGAAAGTAAAAAGATGGGATTAATGGTAAATGACTTACTAGATTTATACAAATTAGAATCTAATACTTTTAAAATAACCAAAGGAAAGGTAGATTTAGAAGGTTTAATAAGGTCTGTAGTTAAAAAACATGAATTTATATTAAGTGAAAAACTAATAGATATAAATTTAAACCTACAAAAAATTTATATATTAGGAGATAAGATAAGATTAGAGCAAGTTTTTAATAATCTGATTGACAACGCAATAAATCATACTTTTAAGCAAGGTGAAATAAAAATATATACTAAATTACTAAATGATGATGTTTATATAGGTATATATAATACAGGTGAAAATATAAATGAAAATGATTTTAAAAAAATATGGTACTCTTTTGTTAGATTAGATAAAGCAAGAAGTTCAAGTGATAATAGAGTAGGATTGGGACTATCTATTGTAAGGGAGATAATAACTCTTCATGATGGAAAATACGGAGTAGAAAATAAAGAAAATGGCGTGGAATTTTGGATTAAATTAAAAAGTTTTATTTTGTAACATTGGTGTGACATTGGCCTCCTATAATAAATATAAACAAACAAATAAATTATCAGGAGGTAATATCAATGAAAAAATCTTTATTAGCGTTAGGAATAGTATCTTTATTAGGAACAGGGTTATTTACAGCAAATGCTAATGCAGACAATGCAAATTTAGACAATACAGCTGTAGTTTCTCAACAAAACAATAACTTTAGAGAAAGAAATAAAAATGATATGTGTTCAAATTTAACTGAAGAACAATTAAACGAGTATTACAAAATTCAGGATAAAGTACACAAGTATATGGACGAGGACTTTAAAGCTCAAATGAAAAAGAGAAGAGAAGAAAGACAAACATATAGACAAGAAAGACAAAATAATAGAGGTCAAGGAAAAGGTGCTTGTAGACAATAATAAATAGTTCAAAATAAATACCCCAAAATAATTTTAATTATTTTGGGGTATTTTTTTAAAAATAGTGATAAAGTTACAGAATAAAATTAAATTAACAGTTATAATTTAATAATACAAAATAAGGAGGGCAGAGAATGTTTAGTAATATAATATATATATTAGCTATAATACTTTTAATAGTTTCATTAGTTAAAGATAAAAAGAAAACTAAAATGGCTTTAAAAAAAGCATGGAAATCATTTGAAAATATGTTACCACAATTTATAACAATAATAGTGTTAATAGGTATAATACTTGTAATATTAGATGCAGAGGCGATATCAAAACTTATAGGTGAAGGAAGTGGATCTATAGGAGTACTAATATCATCTATAATAGGGTCTATAACACTTATTCCTGCATTTATTGCATTCCCACTTGCTAAGGCACTGATGGAAAATGGGGCAGGTACAGGACAAATAGCTGCATTTATATCAACTCTTATGATGGTTGGGATAGTTACTATACCACTTGAATTAAAGTATTGGGGAAAAAAGGCAACTATACTTAGAAATTCATTGGCATTTATTTTCTCACTAGTAGTAGCAATTGTTATGGGGGTGGTTTTATAATGAAAAATACAATAAAAAAATATAGAGTATCTATAATTATGGTTTTGGTATTAGTGCTTATGAATGTATTTATACCGTCAAAGGGTCAGCAGGCTACAGATATTACAATGAATAATGTGTATGAAATGATTAAGATTATACCGCCAATATTTATATTATTGGGATTGCTTGATGTATGGGTACCAAGAGAGAAAATGATAAAATACATGGGAGATAGTTCTGGAATAGTAGGAGTATTGATAGCATTTTTACTGGGTTCGGCTGCAGCTGGTCCATTATACGCAGCCTTTCCTATTGCAGGAACTTTACTTAAAAAAGGAGCTAGTTTTTACAATGTATTGATATTTATAGGCGCTTGGTCAACTACAAAAATACCACTACTTTTATTTGAAGCTTCTTCCTTAGGGTGGAAATTTACCCTAATTAGACTTGGATTAGATATAATAGGAATATGGATGATAGCGGGTATAACGTACAAAACCTTAAATGAAAAAGATAGACAAAAAATATATAAAATATCAGAAGAGATGTAACCTTGAGCAATTAGCTCAAGGTTTTTTACCTTTATGTGACAAAGTCACAGAAGTATTTTTAGAAATATAATACAATTACGTTAATAAATTAATTATTAAATAATTAATTTACCTATAAGAATGAATAAATTAATGGATAAATTGTTATTTTAAAATATAGAACTAAGTATTGGAGAGGAGAAAAAAATCATGTCTAAAAAGGTTGTAATAATAGGTGGAGTTGCAGGTGGAGCATCAACTGCCGCTAGACTTAGAAGATTAGATGAAAATATGGAAATAGTAATGTTTGAAAAAGGGGAGTATATATCTTTTGCAAACTGTGGTCTTCCTTATTATATAGGAGGGACTATAAATGAAAGAGAAAAGCTAATAGTTCAAACAGTAGAAGCTATGAGTTCAAAATTTAATCTAGACATAAGAACGTTAAGTGAAGTAATAAAGATAGATAAAGATTCAAAAAAAATAACTGTTAAAGATCATAGAAATAACAATGAGTATGAGGAAACTTATGATGTATTAGTTTTATCTCCAGGGGCGAGTCCTATAAAGCCACCTATTAAAGGAATAAAAGAATGCGACAACTTATTTACATTAAGAAATATACCTGATACAGATAAAATAAAAGAGTATGTAGATAATAAAAAACCAAAACATGCAGTAGTCGTAGGTGGAGGATTTATAGGTCTTGAAATGGCTGAAAACCTTTGGGATAGAGATATAAAGCTTACTTTAGTAGAAGCAGGAGATCAAGTTATGGCGCCTCTTGATATAGAGATGGCCAGCATAGTTCATGATCATTTAATAGACAAAGGTGTAGAGTTAATACTAAAAGATGGAGTAAGTGCCTTTTCTGACAATGGTAAAAAAGTAATATTAAATAGTGGAAAAGAAATAGAAACGGATATGATAATCTTATCTATCGGTGTAAGACCAGAAACTACTATAGCTAAAGAGGCTGGTCTTAAGTTAAATGAAAGAGGAGCAATAGTAGTAGATGACTACATGAAAACTTCTGATGAGAGTATATACGCATTAGGTGATGCAGTAGAAATAATAGATTTTGTAAACAAAAAGCCGACAATGATACCTTTAGCTTGGCCTGCCAACAGACAGGGAAGAATAGTTGCAGATAATATATGCAAAAGAAATGTAAAATATAAAGGTACTTTAGGTTCATCTGTTGCAAAAGTATTTGATTATACAGTTGCAACTACAGGAAATAATGAAAAAACTTTAAAGAGACTTGGAGTAGAATACAAGGTAGTTCATATACATCCAGGTTCACATGCTGGATATTATCCAGGATCATTCCCAATATCTTTAAAAATGACATTTGACCCTAAAACAGGGAAAATATTCGGAGCACAAGGCGTTGGTATAGATGGAGTTGAAAAACGTATAGATGTTTTAGCTACGGCTATAAAAGGAGGACTTACTGTATTCGATTTACCAGATGTAGAAACTTGTTATGCTCCACCGTACAATTCAGCTAAAGATCCAGTAAATATGCTAGGATATTATGCATCAAATATACTAGAAGATATGGTAGAAACTATTCAGTGGCATGAGGTTGATGATGTAACAAACAATGGCGGAGTAATAATAGATGTAAGAGAAGAATTTGAATTAGTTACTGGTATGATGCCAAACACTATAAATATACCTCTAGGGCAGTTAAGAGATAGATTAGATGAAATTCCAAAAGACAAGGAATTATATGCTACATGTCAGGTTGGACTTAGAGGATATGTTGCTTGTAGATTATTAGAACAACATGGATTTAAGTGCAAAAATATAGATGGTGGAGTTAAAACTTATCAATTTGTAAAAAGAGCAGAGGAAAATTTAGCTAACCAAAACAAAAAAACTAGTAGTATCTCAACAACAGAGCCTAGTAACAACATGGAACTAGAAGATTTAGATATAACTGAAATAAATGCACACGTTAGTTTAGATGCTTGTGGACTTCAGTGCCCGGGTCCAATAAGAAGAGTATTTGAAGAGATGAATAAAATGCAAGAGGGACAAGTATTAGAAGTAAAAGCAAGTGATCCTGGTTTTTCAAAGGATATAAAAGCTTGGTGTGAAAAGACAGGAAACTCCTTGATAAAGGCTGAATTTGACAAAGCACAAAAATCATTTGTTGCCTTTATAAGAAAGGGAAGTAATAACGTACTTACTAATCCAGGATGCTCAATAAGTCAAAAAGAAAAAGACGGAGCCACATTAGTAGTATTTAGTGGAGACCTAGACAAAGCTATAGCATCATTTATAATAGCAACAGGAGCTGCATCTATGGGCAAAGAAGTAACTATGTTCTTTACATTCTGGGGACTTAACATACTAAAAAGAAAAGATAGACCAAAGACAAATAAAGATACTATGGAAAAAATGTTTGATGTAATGTTGCCATCTCATACTGGCAAACTTCCATTATCCCAAATGAATATGGGTGGAATGGGACCTAAAATGATAAATCAAATAATGAAAAAACATAATGTAGATGACTTAGATACTTTAATGAAAAACGCTATAGATATGGGTGTAAAAGTTGTAGCTTGTGCTATGAGTATGGATTTAATGGGAATAAAGGCAGAAGAATTTATAGATGGTGTTGAAATAGGAGGGGTTGCTTCATACCTAGGAGCAACTGAAGATTCTGGACTAAACCTATTTGTATAAATTAATAGAGCAAAATTAGAAAGTGATAACCTTGTTATTATATGACAATGTTATCACTTTTTTAAATATAATAATTGTCTAGTGTGTACTTGATTATTTTTAGTAGTTTTGTTATATTAAAATAAATTATACATTATATAGAAATATAGAAAAATAAATTAAAAAATAATTAGATAGACTACAAATTGGGTATAAATAGGATATAAAGATAAAAAATAATAAATTAAAGTGGGGGATATATATGGATTATAAAAAACTAATATCAAATGGAAAATCAGTAAGAGAGTTTAAAAACAAGGCAATAGAAGAAAAATATTTTAGTGAAATAGAAAACTACATAAAAAATTCTAAAAAGTTATTGCCTGAAATAGATGTAGAATTAGAAATATTTAATAATGAAGATGTATATGAAAAGCTAGACAAGATATCAGGATACAATGGATATATGATAAAAGCACCTAGTTATGCTGTTATATTATCAGATGTTAAAGATAACTACATTGAAAATAGTGGTTATGTTGGAGAAAGATTGATACTAAAGGCAAGAGATTTAGGAATTGATTCTTGTTGGATAACATTTAAAGATAGTGATGTTATAAAAGAAAAGTTAGGTATTTTATCAGATAAAGAAGTTACTGCTATTATAGCATTAGGTTATGAAGACAATAAGAATACAAAAAATAAGGGTGGATCAGATAGATTAGGTGTAGAAGAAATAGTATACATGAACGAGTGGGGTCAAAATGTTACTGTAACTGAATTAGAGGAAAGAGGTCTTTTCGATGCATTTAGCTATGCTAGAATGGCTCCATCAACACTTAATAGACAGCCATGGAGATTTATAATAGATGGTGCAAAGGTTATACTAGTAGTGAAAAAAGATGACTTTACTAGTTCTTATGAAAGAAGTATAGAGGTTGGAATAGCTATGCTTTACTTCGGTCTAATAATAGATACAACTATGTTTGACTTAAAGTGGAGTATGGATAGTATCAATAAAGATTACAATGTTCCTAACGACTATGAAATAGTAGGTCATTGTAATATATAATATTTTAAGATAATTTGTATAAAATGTAAAAACGACGGTACTGAGTAATTCAGTAGCGTCGTTTTTATTTGCATAAATTTAAATGGACTTATTTATTAGACATTTAATAACATTATTCGAGATAATTTAATAATATAGTTACTAGGAGTTTGTCTCTAATAAATATATTAAAAGAAAGGATATTTTAAATCATGCCAAATAATGTTATGTTTTTATTAATCAGTGTAATTTTAGTGGTTTTAGCAAGCGTATTAATTGTTTTGTTTAAGAAACATCTAAAGTCGATGAATATTTTTGTAGAAGAAATTCGCAAAGAACAAGAAGTACTTCACAATGAAATAAATCAGTCTAATAAACAAAATAATAAAAAAAAAAAATAAAAAAACACAAGTAAAACCAAATAATAAGAAAGTTAATAATAAGAACAATATGGAAAATTTAAATAGCACTAAGTTAAAATCTTCTAAAGTATCTCAAAAAGAGCTTTCAGAATTAATTAAAGGAAAAAAACAAGTATTTAAAAAAGAAGTTCCTATAAAACCTGGTGATGTATTTGTAGATTTAAATATAGATATAGATAAAAATATGAAAAGATAAAAAACTACAAATAGTAACAAAATTCTACTAAGAACATAATATAAAATTAGGAAGAAAACAATAAGTTTCTTCTTAAAAATTAAAGGGAGGAATAAATATGAGTTGTATAGGGCAAGTGCTACAAACACCTGTAAATGTAACTGTTGCACCAAGTGAAAATGGGACATGTTGCTGTAATAATATTATAACACCAGTTGATGATCTTTATATATTAATGAAAGAAATTAATGCTACTATTTTGAGAGGTACAGTTTTATGTGCAAGTAACGAGGATAGTTCAGTTGCAGGTTCTATTGTAGTGGTAACTGATAATGATGGAAATAATTACGTTGGTATAACTAATAGTGATGGAGAATACAGTGTATGTGTTCCTCTTCCAGAAGAAGAAAGTGTAGAATATGAAGTTCAAGCATATTGCTGCTGTAGCTGTAATGGAGATTTCTGTGAAGAAGCCCCATGTACTTGTAGTTGTAATGGTGCAGAATAAAAAAATAATAAATATACAAATAGAAGCAGGAAAAAATTTCCTGCTTTTGTTTTAGAAGGTGAATGTTTTGAAAAATAATTCTTCTAAAGACAAGCTTTGGACAGTACTGATATATGCGAATGGAAACAGTGATTTAGAACCAGAAATTAGTAAATCACTTTTAGATATGGAAAGAATTGGAACTGGTACCAATGCAAATGTAATTGTCCAATTAGCTAGGGCGCCGTATGAATTAGTTAAAACTGTACGTCCAAATTTATTTAGGAGAACTGATATCGATGGTGATTGGAGTGGTGTAAGACGTTATTTAGTTAAAGAGGAGCCAGATACACCACAAAGTAGAAATTTTCAATCAGTAGTTTTAGATGATTTAGGAGATGTAAATATGGCAGACCCAAGTACGTTAAATGATTTTATAATATGGGGGACTAAAAGGTTTCCATCAAAACATATTATGTTGATTCTTGCAGGTCATGGCGCAGGATTTATGGGTATATTGCCAGATTACACATTGAAATGTCCGCAAATAATGAGTGTTAATGGAGTAAATGTTGCTATTAATAAAGCTACAGAAAAAACGGGTAAAAAAGTAGATATTTTGTTACTCGATTCATGTTATATGAATATGATTGAAACTATTTATGAACTTGGTATAGGAAAAAAGTCACCAGATTATTTAATTACTCCTCAAATTTCACCAATAGAGGGATTACCGTATAAAACTATAATGGAACTATTAAGAGAAACAAGTAACAAGGATAATATAAATACTTTCGCAAAAACCTTGGTGTATAAAATTGATAAAACATTAAATAAAAAAAAGATAAAGCTCAAAGTATTTCGTTTAAATAAGTTTTTATTAATACTTACAAAAATAACTATTAGCAATATTTCAAAATTAATTATTAAAGATGGAGTAGATATAAAAAAATATGCTACTAAATTGGATAAAGGATTTCCAGCTATTGATCTTTGCGACTTAATTAATATTTTAAATAACCTTACAAGTAGCTTTTTTATGTTAATAAATACTTTTATTCTTAGAGTATGTATTAAATTTATACAAGTAGCTTTATACGAAGATAAATCTAATGTAGTTGATAGTAATGGCTTGTTTATATTTACTCCTGATAATAATTATTTTAAACTTATAGAAAAATATTACTCCAAAATGAGTTTCACAGACAATAACAAATGGATTTTTTATTTATCAGGCAAAAAAGATAATTGTAGATTTGATGACATACCTTTTAAATATACTTTACCACTGCCTGAGAATATGCCAATAGAAGGAATAAAAAGTGTGATTATATCATATAAACCAAATCTAAGTCAGAATGATTTAAATGTTATAATAGACGATTTAGGATGGTCAGATTGTACAAAATTACAATGAAGGAGTGCTTTTAAATGTATAGACAAATAGATAGTGTTATACTTGGAGGAGTATACGAAATAACTCTTGATAGTGTTGATTGTGAAAATGGACAACAGACATGGATATACACTGTGACAGAGTTAGATGGGCAAGATATTAGTAGTTGGGCCTTGCAGATATGTGAGGATGCTGAAGTGGAAAGTTCTACACCACAGGCAATAGTTGAAGATCCAAACACGGGTCAAGGACTAGGAAACTGTTTTAATATAAATAACGAGGATGGATGCTTTGTAGGAAGTAGTGAACCTGTTGTATTAAAACAAGCAAAGTGGAATATTGAGAGCAGTTTTACTACAGGCACTTTTGAGTTCACATTAGATGATTGCTATGAAATAGGCGATGTATATGTTGCTGTTAAGTCAGGAAATAATTGTTTCTGTGGAATGATACAAGGACCTATATGTAGTGATTCAGTGGGAAGAGGAATACTATTTATATAAATTTCAACTAAGATAAGATTCTAAAAAAAACCTTAAAGTAGATACAAAAATATGTATATTCTACTTTAAGGTTTTTTTAGTTTGTAACGTAGGTTACATAAATCAAAGAATATATATTGTATACTCTAGATACAGAAACAGCAAATAATGAATAATTAAAAAATAAAAAGGGTATATAAAATACACATTATAAAACAAAATAAAAAATTAAATTAGATAGAGGAATTAATATAGTTGATAAGGAGAGTAGATATGAGAGCTATAGAGATAATGAATGAAGAACATAAATATATAAAACGTATGCTGAAAGTAGTTAGAAAAGTAAGTTTTGATGTATTACAAGGTAAAGAACCAAACTACGATGATTTTGATTTAATAATTGACTTTATATCAAATTATGCAGATTCTCATCATCACAAAAAAGAAGAGGAGATACTTTTTAGTAAGATGGTAGAAAACTTAGGAGATCTTGCAGAGAGAATTGTAAAAAATGGGATGTTAGTAGAACATGACTTAGGTAGGTTGCATATGATCGAGCTACGTTCAGCTTTGGATAGATTAAAAGCAGGGGATGAAGAAGCTAAATTAGATGTAATAGCTAACGCAGTATCTTACACACATTTACTAGAAAGACATATTGATAAGGAAGATAAGGTTATATATAAATTTGCAGAAAAACAATTAAATCATGAAATCTTAGACACTATAAACAAAGAGTGTGAAGATTTTGAAGAAGAAAACGTGGAATCTAAGAGTAAATACCTATCTATATTAGAAAAATTAGAAAGTAAATATATATAGATAAATATACATTTAAAAATAAATAGAGTATTATATAACTTGGTAACCTAGGTTACGGATTAAAGAAAAATTATACAATATAATGTGTATATAAAATAAACATTTAAAATTTGGAGGAATAAAAATGGAGAATACAATGTTTTGTTATCAATGTCAAGAAACAGCAGGTTGCACAGGATGTACTAAATTTGGGGTATGTGGAAAATCACCAGATTTAGCGAGAATGCAAGACCTATTAATATATACAACTAAAGGATTATCAGAAGTAACAACAAGACTTAGAGCAGAAGGCAAAAGAGTAGGTGCAGAAGTTAACCACCTAATAACTATAAACTTGTTTACTACTATAACAAATGCAAACTTTGATGATGCAGTATTTTATGCAAGAGTTAAAGAAACTTTAGCAACTAAAGAACAATTATTATCAAAATTAACTAACAAGGCAGACTTACCAGAAGCGGCATTATGGAATGCAACTTCAAATGCAGAAATGGATGTAAAGGTAGGTATTTTAAGTAAAATAAAGGATGCTATATTAGGAAGTGGAAAAGAGGAAGTAAAGACTGATATAGATAGTTTATTAGATGAAAAATCAACTAAAGTTGGAGTATTGGCAACGAAAGATGAAGATGTAAGAAGTTTAAGAGAATTAATAATATATGGATTAAAAGGTTTATCTGCATATATGAAGCATGCAAATGCGTTAGGTTATGATAGTGAGGATGTAAATGCATTTATGCAGTCAACTTTAGCTAAAACATTAGATGATAGTTTAACTATAGATGAATTAATAGCATTAACTCTAGAAACTGGTAAAGTAGGGGTAGATGGAATGGCTCTACTTGACAGTGCAAACACAGGAACTTATGGACACCCAGAAATAACTAAGGTTAATATCGGTGTAAGAAAGAATCCTGGAATACTTGTATCAGGACATGACTTAAAAGACTTAGAGTTATTATTAAAACAAACAGAAGGTACTGGAGTTGATGTATATACTCACTCAGAAATGTTACCAGCTCATTATTACCCAGCATTTAAGAAATATTCTCATTTTGCAGGAAACTATGGAAATGCTTGGTGGAAACAAAAAGAAGAGTTTGAAAGTTTCAATGGTCCAATATTAATGACTACAAACTGTATAGTACCACCAAAAGATAGTTACAAAAACAGAATATACACTACAGGAGCAGCTGGATATGCAGGAGTTAAGCATATAAAAGGTGAGAGTGAAGATAACAAAGACTTCTCAGAAATAATAAAACAGGCTAAAACTTGTCAACCACCTACAGAAATAGAAACAGGAGAAATAGTAGGAGGATTTGCGCACAATCAAGTATTTGCACTAGCTGACGCAGTTGTAGATGCAGTTAAAACTGGGGCTATAAAGAAATTCTTTGTAATGGCTGGATGTGATGGAAGAGCTAAATCAAGAAACTACTATACTGATTTTGCTAAGGCTCTACCAAAAGACACTGTAATACTTACAGCAGGATGTGCAAAATATAAATACAATAAATTAAATTTAGGTGATATAAACGGAATACCTAGAGTATTAGATGCAGGTCAATGTAATGACTCTTACTCTTTAGCACTTATTGCACTTAAATTAAAAGAAGTATTTGAACTACAAGATATAAATGAATTACCAATAGCATTTAACATAGCTTGGTATGAACAAAAAGCAGTAATAGTATTATTATCACTATTATACTTAGGTGTAAAAAATATTCACCTAGGACCAACATTACCAGCATTCTTATCACCTAATGTAGCTAATGTTTTAGTTGAAAACTTTGGAATTGGTGGAATAACTAATGTTGAAGATGATTTAAAAATGTTCTTAGGATAAGCTGATAAGATTCTAAAATATTAAATTTTAGATTTTCAGATAAACTCAATTTACAAACAAATTTATACTCCTTTTAAGCATAGAGGGCACTTTCATAAGATACTTGCCCATCTATGCTTCTTTTTGTGTGCTTTGCCTAATGCAACCTTAAATAAATTTAATGTATAGTTATAAATATGAATATTTACATAATTTCGTTAAAATACCGAAAAATAAAACTATATTTAAGTAGCTGTGTAGACTATATTTTTATTAATGCTATAATAAAATATAGATTTATTATAACCTAGTATAAATTTATATTTAGGATATAGAGATTGGAGGAAATTTTTAATGAAGAAGATAATACCATGTTTATCATTTATAGGATTAGGGATGATTTGCTTTCACTTTGCGTTTAAAGATAGCACAGGTTCAGCTTTAGGTATAACATTAATGATAGTTGGATTAATATTTTTTGGTATAGGCCTTTATAAAAGTTGGAAAAATGGAATCATTGAACAAATGATAGACATATTACATATTTGGCCATAGGACAAAAACATTATCAGAGAGGTGATTTATGACTAATGATATGACAAAGGGTAATCCTTTAAAGATTTTTATTTGGTTTTCAATACCATTGTTAATAGGGAATATATTCCAGCAATTATACAGTATGGTTGACACTATAATAGTTGGTAGATTTGTAGGGGTCGATGCACTAGCGGCAGTTGGTTCTACAGGTTCAATGTTCTTTTTAGTAAATGGTATGGTAATAGGACTTACTAGTGGATTTTCAGTATTAGTATCTCAAAAATTCGGAGCCAAGAATGAAACAGAAATTAGAAAATCTGTAGCAAGTAATATCACACTAACACTAATTTCAGCTATTATAATTACAGTGATTGCTTTAATATTAAAAAGACCGTTGCTAGATCTTATGAATACTCCAAAAAATATATTTGAGGATGCAAACACATATATAACTATAATATATATAGGTATCTCAACTCAAATAGCTTATAATATGGCAGCAGGGATATTAAGAGCATTAGGAGATAGCAAAACACCACTATACTTCCTAATTATATCTTCAATAATTAATATAATTTTGGATTTAGTGTTTATTGTAAAATTCAAACTAGGAGTTGCAGGAGCAGCATATGCTACAAATATATCCCAAGGGCTTTCTGCAATGTTATGTTTAATTTATAGTTATAGAAAGTATCAAGTGTTAAGGCTTAAAAAAGAAGATTTTAAGGTAGAAAAAGATTACTATAAAACGCATCTAAAAATAGCTATACCAATGGGATTACAGTTCTCAGTTACAGGAGTTGGTATAATTATAGTTCAAGGTGCAGTAAATGTGTTTGGATCAAATGTAATAGCCTCATACACAGCTGCGTCTAAAGTTCTTCAATTAGTGATGCAACCATTAATATCATTTGGAGTTACAATAGCGACTTATGCTGGTCAAAACCTAGGGGCAAAGAGATTTGACCGTATTAAAAAAGGTGTTAAAGTAATGAATAAAATTTCTATAATAACAAGTTTAATAGCAGGTGCTATTTTAGTTTTATTTAGTAAGTATTTTGTAATGTTATTTATAGAGAATCCAAGTGCTGAGATAATTGGATATACTCAAGAAGTATTAAACTATTCAGCTGTATTTATGATATTTCTGGGATTTATATTTGTGTACAGAAATGTTTTACAGGGAATGGGAGAGTCATTTGTACCAATGATGGCAGGGTTCTATGAATTAGCTGCAAGAAGTGTAGTTGCATTTATATTGCCTAAATTCATTGGATTTACAGGGATATGTTTAGCAGACCCAATTGCTTGGATAGCTGCGGCTGTTCCTTTAATGTTTACTTATTATAGTAATATTAAAAAGATTTCTAAAGAATATGAGTAGGGTATTGCTAGTGTATAGCAGTACCTTTTTTATAATGCATAGAAAATTTTTTTATATATAATAAATGATATAATAAAAAATAGTAACTTATATGTATTTTAAGGCGCTCACTAATAAAATATAGAAGTTTTTCATTAAATAATTTACAATTATAGAGTATATGATAAATTAAATATATAAGAAATAAAATTAAATATATAAGAAATAAAATTAAAAAAATAAAAAAGGAAAGAATAATAAATGATTAAAAAAATAAAAAAAACATACATTTTTTTAGATGAAATAAAGGAATTGTATAAGATTAAAGAACATAAAGAATTAGTAGGTTTAATCAGAAAACTAATAAAAGAGAATAAAATAAAACCGATAAAAACATCAGATTTAACAGCAATGCATGAACAAATATATACAAAATATAGAATTATTAAGCATGAAACCGAAGATGACAAAGAATATATAGAAGAAATTAACTATAAAACTTGTGATAAATTGGGAATAGATTATTATAGACGAAATTTAAAGGATTATAAAAAACATAGAACAGCAATAATGGATTTAAATGATTATTTTTTGAGAAATTCGTCAAATTTACAAAAGAGGATATCAATAAATGAAAGATCTTACGAAATATTTAATGACGAAAAATTTATAACTAGTAGAGAAGGTAAGGAAGTTCTCAAAAATTTAAAGATAGATATAGTAAAAGATTTAAATGTATATAATACACCAGAGCCATTTATATATTTATCAGTAAATAGAGTATCTCCACAAACAATACTAATAATAGAAAATAAAGATACTTATGTAACAGTAACAAAGATGCTTTTAGAAGAAAAAGAGGTATTGAAAAATAAGATAGATACAGTAATATATGGAGAGGGAAGAAAGATAATTAACAGTATAAGAGGAATTAAAGACGATATAACTCTTGAGTACATGTTGAACAAAGAAAATAAGTTTTTATATTGGGGAGATATAGATAGAACTGGACTTTCAATTTATTATTCATTAAAAAATAGTATTGAGGATTTAAATATAAATTTATTTGAGAATGCTTATCATCATATGATTGAAAAAGCTAGCAACAGAAAAATTAGACTTTCGGTAAAAAATCAAAAAGATAAGTATAAAGATGCATTAGAAAATATAGAGAACATTGAATTAAGAGAAAAAATCAGAAGAATCTTATTAGAGGGAAAATATATACCTCAGGAATCTCTAAATATGTATGACCTGGAGGAATAAAATATGGACATGAGAAGTATTTTAGGTGGGTATAACAAAAGGGTAAATGCGATTGGATCTTATTATCTTATAGCTTCAATTGCAAACAATAGGAATAAGTTTAAAGAGTTTACAAATATAGAATTTTACAATTTATTAATTGAGGTATTATGTTATATATTTGATAGATCATTGAGACGAAAGCATTGTTTAAGAGATGATATAAAGTTTTTTATAGATGAGCTAAACAATATATCCTATAAAAAGTTTTACTCAGAAGACGAGTTAGACGATTTAACAAATTACATAATAAATGGACTAAGTAACAATGGAAAAGTATATATGTTCAACTATTATTCTATAGAAAAAGATAACCATATAGATGAAAGTATCAAAATAATTGAAGATAAGAATATAAAAGTAAATAACAAGGAAAGATTATCTTATTCTCTAACGACTGAAGGATATAGATTACTTTTAGCAACAAAAGAGTATGATGAGCTTTTTCAAATTCAAATATCACAAATGATTGCAAAGTTGAGAATAGAAAAGGGAGATTATCAAGGGGCGAAGGAAGATATTTATGACATAGTAAATACACTAGAAATTCAAAGCCAAAAGATTGATAATTACATAAAAATAATAAAAGTAAATATATTTTATATAAAAGAAGAAAAATATTCTACTGTTATAGATAAAACTGTAGAAACTCTATTAGAAGAAATGGACAAGTATGAAGAATTAAAAAAAGAAGTAAAACTCATAATTCAAGATAAAGAAGATTATTTAGAAAAAGATGACCCAATAGATAAAGAAAAAATAAAAAATATTAAAATGCAATTAGTACAGATGAAAGAATTAATTAATGGAGTGGTATTGGCAAAATCCACAGCATCGAATTTATTGACTAGAGTTCAAGTTTTTAGAGAAGAATTTAATGAAATATTGAAAAGACTATTAACTACTCCAGTTCTTAAAAGATTTAATTTCAAAGAAGAAATATTAGATAGACTAGAAAAAGATAGTGATTTTATATGTATAATTAGAGAGTTATATATTTCTTTATTCAAAGTAGAAATGCCAAACTTATTCAATATTGGTGTTGCATATCAAGAACAGAAGCTACTAAGTCAAGAAGAGATAACAAATGATATTGTTGATGATGGGGATTATGAAATAATTCAAAATAAAGAAAAAGAAGAAGAAATAGCTTATTGTGAAAATTATTATTTTGAGTTTTTCAAATACTTATTAGATTATGGGGTAAGAATAAATAGTTTTACACTTAAGGAATTTTTAAATTATTTTCTGACACATAACAAAGGTGCTTATGTAGATATAACAAGAGATGCAAAGTTAATGAGAAATTTAGTATTATTTTTTGCCAATCAAAAAGATAAAATAAGTATAAAAAAAATAACTAAAATGTTAGATCATAGTACATTTTCACCTAGTATAGATTTCCAAATTGAAAGAATAATAGAAAGTTTAATGATTGAAGAATTTGAACTTATAAATAAAGTTAATTTTATAGAATGTAAAAAAATATCTGGAGACGAAATAACAATAAATACTGAAATAAACTTAGAAACTATGACTGCAGTGAAACTGGAAATAACAAATATAAAATTTGAAATAATAAAGAAATAAGGAGTAAAAAAATGAATATATCTTTAAGTGAGTACAAAATAGCAAATGAAATTTTCTATAGATTACTTAAGAAAAGTGAATTAAAAGAAAAAGAAGCTAAAGAACTATTTTTAGCATATATAAATAATAGTAATGTAAGGTCTGCATTAGATGGAATTTGTGAGGTATCTAAGATAAAAATTATAGCAATTTCAGATACTTTATATTTAATCCCAAACAATGATAATGATATTATAGGTTTTGATTATAGAAAAGAGTCATTGCTAGGGAAAGATTTAAAGGACAGTTATTTAGGATATTTAATCATGACCATTATATTCTCTGAGTTTACAAATGGCGTAGCTCCTGCTTCATATATTCAAGTAGTACATATACTTGATTTAGTTCAAGAATCTTTAGAGCGTTCTATAGCGAGGGATAATATAGAAGAAATAGAGAAGAGATGTGAGTTTAACATAATTATGATAAAAAATTATTGGGAAAGTAAAAGAAAGTGGGATGAATCTAGTAAAAAAGGAATAGAGACAATATCAGCAGATTATCAAATAGGATTTGTAAGAAGAGTAATAACTTTTCTAAAGAATGAAGGATTAATACTATATATTACTGATGAAGATAAGATAAAACCTACAAAACGATTTATGGATCTTATGAACAATTACTTCTTAGATGAGGATAGAAAAATACTGATAGAAGAATTAGTTTTGAGAAAAGGAGAAAAAATTTAATGCCGCTAATTAATAAATACAAGATTATAAATTTTAAGTACGGTAAAGGATCAGAAAGAATACTTAGTAATAGAACTATGGAACTCTATGGCGAAAATTTACAAGTAGAAGCTGAAAATACAGCTGGAAAAACTATGAGTATCCAAACAATTATACAAAGCATTTGTCCACTAGCTAATGTAGCGAAACCATTTACTGCTATTTATAATAAAAAAGAACCACTATATTCTATGATTGAATGGAAGCTTGATGATGATAAAACATTACTTCTTACGGGGATAGGGTTTGAGAAAAAAGCAGGCATAGCATCAGAAGATGGCAAGGATAAAAAGGATGACTTATATAAATATTTTATGTTTACAATAGAAGAGTCTCCTGAAATAGGGATAGATATTGATAGTATACAGCTACTAAAAAACAATGATAAAGGTAAAAAGGTAGTACAATCCTTAGTTAATACTGAAGAGTACATAAAAAAATTAAGAGATAAACATGGAAAAAGTAAGGTTTGCTATTTTAATAGCAATTCAAAAAAGCAATATAGAGAAAAATTAGCGGAATATGGAATAAATCAAAGTGAATGGAAGGAAATAATAATAAAGCTTAATAGTGATAATAAAGAAGGCGGATTATCTGACTTTGTAAAGGAATATAATACTTCTGAAAAACTTATAAGAGATAAAATAGTACCTCTAATTGAAACGAGTCTATCTACAGAAGAAGGTACTCCTATATTAAAAATTAAAGAACAAGTAAAAAAATGCATAAATAACATTATTGATATGAAAGACAAACTATTAGACTATGACAACTACTTATATTTAAATAAAAAAATAGAGGAGTTAAAAAATAAATTAAATGAAATCTTGGAAAAGGGCGAAGAAAAAGATATTGTATTAGACGAATTAGCGAGTTTATATATGTACATAGAAAATAAAAGAAATGAGTTAAATGAAGAAATTGTACAGTATGAAAAGCAAGAAATTTCTAAAAAACTAGAATTAAAACAGGTAGAGTATGAAGAAGCCAGTTACGAGTGTAACATTATAAATAAAGAAATAAGCGAATATGAATCAGAGTTAAATAATGTGGTAGAAAAAATAAGCTATGAAAAAGATAAGCTATCATTAAATAACCAACACTTAAATATATTAAAGTATAAAAATAAGAAACTCGAATTAGAAGAAGAACAAGAGATAAAAATAAGAAAAGAAAATGAAAAAGTATTGAGAGAAAAAAGTCATAAGGAAATAATAGAGTCGCTTAATAAACTTGGTAGTACAATACATTTTTGTTTAAAAGAAAAAATAAATGAAAGTATAAATGATTTAGAACAAAACAAAGATGAATGTAGAGAGTATGAAGAAAAGAAGAAAAATTTTGAAATTGAAAAGAATAGATTAACAAATTTATTGGTAGATGAAAATAGTAAAAAGAAACTATTTAAAAGTTTAGAAGTTGATTTTGAAAAAGAAATACATGATTATAAAAAAAATAATCCAGATATTAATAACTTTATATCAACAAATTTTTTAGGTGATGTAATAGACTTTGATAAATATATAAATAGTATAGAAAATCAACGCGATAAAGTTGAAGATAATATACTATTAGAGACCAAGGAAATAGATAATTTATATAAAGAAATAGAAAAAATAGGAGAAATAATATCTTCTTTAACACTTAACAATCAAGAAAAAAGTAAAAAACTTGAGGAACTAAAAAATAGAAAAAAATTAATTGATAGTTTTATTGAAGAGTATATGAATATAAAAACAAAATTTGAAATAAGCGATGAGTTAGAAAGCTCAGCTAAGCTTATTTTAGAACTTAAAAAAGAATTAAATAAATTAGCCCTTCAAACAAAAGATTTAGAAGGTGATAAAAAAGAACTTGAAAATAAATTATACGACCTAGAAAATTATAAGGATATAATTTTTGAGGAGGAAACTCTGTTAGAACTTGATAAAACGGGTATAAAGGCAATTGAAGGAATAAAGTATCTATTAAGTTTAGAGGGTGATATAAATTATAAAAATAAACTAATTTCTAAAAATCCGTTACTACCATACTCTATAATAATAACAAACAAAGAGTATCAAAAACTAAAAACTATAAATTTAGAAAACAAGACAAAAATATCTACACCGATACTAATAAGAGAGGACATCGAAAGTGACATAGTGTCATCCCAAAATAATTTAGTAATTAGTGATAAGTTAAATGTATTAAGTAACTTTGATAAATCTTCATTAGATGCACAAAAAAGAGAATTTGATATAAACAAATTAAAAGACTATATCAAAAAAATACAAAGTAAATTGGATGATTCTAAATTTGAAAAAAATATGTTAGATGAGTTTATAATAAAGACAAATGGAATAAATTTTGATGCTTCTGATTTAAATATAGAGAATGAAATCAAAAAGCGTGAAGAAGAGTTACTAAATTTAAGTTATGAGATAAAGAGCAAAACAAGCGAAAAAAATAGACATAATGATAAGATAAAAGAACTTATTCAAAATAAAGAGAGTTTACTAGAAAGTAAAAATTATTATTTTAATAAACTGAAAGATTTGGAAAAATTAAAGGATAAATACGAAATAATAGTAGAAAATAAAACTGAAATAGTTAAATTAACTACTCATATTGAAGAAATAAAAAGAGAAAAAGAAAAACTTGATAAAAAAACAACGTATATTGAATTAAATATAAAAGAAGCAAATCATAAGGGATACATAATTTCAGAGAATATTAAGAGTTTAAGTAATAAGATAAATTCATTTAAAGCATATAATGCGAAAAAATTAATAGATCTTAGTTTAAATGAGCTAGAAATAAAATACGATGAATATAGTAAGAATCCAACTGAAAGAGAGATACAAGATTTAAATGAGGAAATTTCAAGATGTATTAAGAAAGTAGAAAATTACTCATATGAATTAGATGAGTATAAAGCTAGTATTACAATTGATTCATATGAAAATATAGTTATTTCTGATACTCAAAAAGAACTAAAGAATAAAATATCTATAAATAATAAAATTATAGATGAATTAAATGCCGATAGAGAAAAAATCCAAGGCATGATATCTGAAAAAAATGGTGAATTGAAAAGTAAAAAAACAGATATATTTAGACGATTTGAAGGACAAGAACCATTAGAGACTAAATTTATAAAGGATTTTGAATTCAATAAAAGGAAAAAAGAAATAAAAAAAGATTTGAAAGATATTTTAGAGATTATAAGTGACAATGTAAATAATGCGAAAAAACTTGATGATGAATTAAGAGATTTACAAAAATATAAGATACAGGGAAAAGCTATAATATATCAGCCACAGAATGTATTTACTGAAAGCAAAAGGTTACAAAACAAACTACAAATTATTAAAGAGGAAATAGATAAATCAATAAAACAATATGAGGAAATGATATCTAAATTAAAAGAATTTAACTATAAATATCAAGAAAATTACAGTAATATTGTAGAATGTTTAAATGTAAATAAGGATGCTTATAATCGTCAGATAGAACAAGTTGAGATAGTCTTATTAGTTATAAGAGAAGAGATAAGTAAAGTAGAAAAACACAGTGAACAGCTTAAAAAAGAAAAAAATATAATTATAAGACAAATTAAAGATTATATAATGGATTGTGTAGAAGAGTTTAGAATAATTAATAAACTTGGAAGACATAAAGGGCAATCTTTATTCAATATTAATCTTCCAAAACAAGATAAAATAGATAATAATTTAAATTTAGTAGATATACTTATAGATGAAATAATTGAAGATGCAAATTTAAGTGATGTTGAACAAAAGATAAATACGTTTTATATTTTAAATAGGATACTCAATATAGGGAGAATTCCAATATCAGTTATAAAATATGAAATAAATAGAAATGAGATTGTAAAATGGAATAACATAAATAATGAAACTACAGGAGGGCAAAGATTCTGTATATCATTTATTATTACTATTTTATTGATGGAATACAAAAGGTATGATAGAAAGGCAATAATTGATCATAGTAAATACAAAGGAAAGGTGCTACTTATGGACAATCCTTTTGGAGAAACATCACAACAGGATTTTTTACAGGAAATATTTGACCTTGCTAAAAAGTTTAGAGTTCAGATAATATCTTACACACATGTTACTAATTCATCTATAAGAGCTATGTTTAATAAAATATATTTAATGACAGTAGAAAAGACTACTTCAAATAAAGAATTTGTTGACATTAATGAAGTTAAGCAAAGTAAAGTTGATGAATCAGTATATATAGATAAATTTAATATAGGTAAAGAAGAAGAGGTAATACAAGAAAATTTATTTAATTTAATTTAGAGAATAGAATAAAACAGAGTAAATTTAATATATTGAATGTCAGGGTTAGATTACTTATCTAACCCTGACGATTTTTTATGTATAATAAGATTAATTGGAAAATAAATTTTAATATGCTTATAATTATTCTGTTTGAATTAATATAAAAAAGTATATTAATTATATATAAAAAAAATTGAAAAAGGAAGAAGCATTATGGAACAAGCAAAACTTATTAAAATGATAGAAAACAATCCCAATATTATATCGACTATAGATAACCCTACGGATGAGATGAAATTGTTAGCTATTAAGAAAAATGGTCTTACACTAGAGTACATAGAAAATCCAACTAGAGAAATGCAAGAACTTGCTATAGACAATAATATTAAGGCGATTAAATTTATAGAGAATCCTACAAGAGATATGATGTTAAAGGCAATAGATTACGGATGGACAATACTAGACCATATCAAAAATCCAACCGATGAAATAATCAAACTAGCTATAAATCAGGCTGGATGGGCAATACAATATGCAAAAAAACCTAGTGAGGAATTACAACTATTAGCGGTAAGGAAAAACTATGATTCAATAAAATATATAGAAAATCCTTATGAAAGTGTTCAAATAGAAGCTGTAAAAATAAACTATAGTGCATTGAGATATATAAAATCTCCTAGCTATAATGCACAAATTGTAGCTATTAAAAATAATGAAGCTGCCATTAGTTTTATAAGAGACTTAAATAAAGATAAAATATTAGAGTTTTTAAAGGTTAATATTTTAATACTAAAATATATAGCAAAAAAGGTTAATAAAGAAGAATTAGAAAAATTGCTAAAAGAAGTTTTGTCAGATGAGGATGTAGATGAAAAGTATGTTAGAGATTTTTTAAACTGTAGTATTATAGATATAAATAGTGATACCATAAAAATAGATAAAGTAATGTTTATTTATAAATACGGAAGTAAAAAGGCAAAAAAAATAGCTGTAGATGAAAGATTAAATATGATATAGGAGAGAGCGAACATGAATTTTATAGAGACATTAAAAAGCGTTGACTTAGTACTATCTACTGGCGAGGTACCTCTAGTAGTTGGTGAAAGTGGAATAGGAAAAACGGCTTTAGTAAAAAAGCTTGCTAAGGAAAATAATTGGAGTTTAGTTGTTATAGATGGAAATCTACTTAAAGAAGGTGAAATAGGAGGCCTTCCTACAATTGAATCTTACAAGGTTATTGATTCTAATGGATTTGAAATAGAAAAGAAGACTACAGTATATGCTGTTCACAATAGATTAAGAGAAATTGACGAGGAAATAGCTAAAGAAAGAACTGTTCTTTTATTTATTGATGAAATAAACCGTTGTGAGCATACAGTCCAACAAGAGCTTATGAACCTGATTTTAAATAGAGAGATAAACGGATATAAGCTACATGAAGATGTCAAAATCTTAGCTGCAATGAACCCATCTAGTAAATATGGTTCAGATTTTGATTATCAAGTTGTAGATATGGATGCAGCCCAGGAAAATAGATTTGTATGGCTTAATATGGAAAGTGATCACACACAGTGGTTAAATTGGGCTATAGGCGAAGGAATTGAACAAAAGGTTATAGAATTTATCTCCACATTCCCAGAGTATCTTAATAAAGTAAATGAAGAAGACGTAAGAGCTACTCCAAGAAGTTATGAAAGAGTATCTAAGAGTTATAAGATTTATAAAGAGAAAAAAGATTCAATACCTAGAAATGTATTTTTGAACGTTTTGAGAGGAAATGTAGGAAAGGTTATTGCAGAGGAGTTTATAAATTTTGTTGAATCAGATTCTAAACAATTATTGTCATATGAAGATGTTTTTTTAGGGGACAATTTAAATCCTTCTGTAATAGACAGAGTAAAAAACGAAGGCCATACAAGACTTTATTTAACAGCTATGAATATCCTAAAAAGGCTGGAATCAAATATTAAAGATAATAATACAGGCTTAGACGGCTATATCAATAGACTTATTGAGTTTCTAAAATTATATCCTGTGGATTTGATGGTCGGAGTTATGAAAGAAATAAAAAATAATTATTCTGAAGTATACAAATTGTCTATAGATAATGAAGAGTTTGTAAAATTATATTTTGAATCTTATAGTTTAATAAGGGGATAAGATATGGAAACTTATTTTGATAAACAAAAAAGAGAACTCTACGACAAATCAAATATGGTTATAGACACTTACCTTATGTCAAAGGCAAACCATAAGGGCGATAAGTTTGAAGTAGACATCCCACAGGATTTTAAGGCTGAATTTTTTAGACTTGTAGACAAGGTTAGCTTAAGTCTTATGGAGGAAAAGGACAACTTCTATGGATATTTTTTATTTCAAATGTCAAGAGATATAAGGTTTGATATAAGTAGCCCGACAGCTGTTAACTTTAAAGGAGCTAAGTATATCATATACTTTAACCCAATAATTTTCTTAAGCCTTAATATAAGACAAATGGAAAGTACAATTAAGCATGAGATTCTTCATGTAGTATCTATGCACTTAATAAGAGCAAAAGAGTTAAAGGGCAAATACAGTACATTAGCTATAAATATGGCTATGGATATAGTAGTAAATCAGTACTTAAGTAACCTACCACCTTATGCAACAACTCTTGAGTCTGTAAATAATACTTATTCTTTGAGGCTTGAGCCGTATGAAACCTTTGAATATTATGTAGAAAATATACAGACTGAACTGGATTTACAAGAGGTAGATGACGAAGGCGAAGAAGATGATAGCGACAAAAACATGAAAGATGAAAACATACAAACTGAATATAATCCGGAAAATACCCATGATATTTGGGATGATTCTGATGATATAGAACAAAAAACTCTTAGAGAATTTACAGAAAAAGTTGTCAATAACTCTCAAAAGGGAAAAATACCAGATTATTTAGGAGGAATTATATCAGCACTTAAAAATTCTAAAAGTGAATTACCTTGGAATTTATACCTTAAGAAGTTAATGGGAACGGTTGAAAGCAATAAGAAAAAAACTATAACTAGAAGAAATAGAAGACAACCAGATCGACTAGATTTAAGAGGTGAACTTAGAGGTCATAAGGCAAATATAGCTGTCGCACTTGATATAAGTGGAAGTATTAGTGATGAGGAATTCGAACAAGCTATTAAAGAAGTACTCAATATAGTAAAAAACTACAACAATGAAATAACAATTATAGAATGTGACAGCGAAATTAGACGCGTATACAAAGTTAAGTCTATAAAGGATATAAAGGATAGAATTAATATAAGAGGTTCAACCAAGTTTAACCCAGTTTTTGAGTATGCTAATAATAAAAATATAAACTTATTGGTGTATTTTACTGATGGTAAGGGTGAAAAGAGATTAAAAGTAACACCTAGAGGATATAAGATTTTATGGGTTATATCAGCAAGAGGAGATAAACTCTCATTAGTTCAGCCTTATGGTGCAGTCAAAAAACTTGGAAAGGTTGAAATAAAAAAGGACACAGTAGATGTTGGCGATGTAAGAAGCGATGGATATTCGATGAATAACCAGGCTCCGATTCTATAATTATGGAAATGAATAATAATTAAAAGGCTGTAGGTAATAATCAATCATTATCTACAGCCTTTGGTGTTTGTTTTAAAATTATTTATAATTAATTAAAATGAAGCTCTGTTTCCATAGGTATATTGTAAAACTCCTTAAAGAATGATTCCCAATGTTCATTAGGTGGAACAGTAGTCCAGTAATAATCTTCATAAGGCAATCTATTAAGAGTGATAGATTTTTCGCCATTAGATACTCCATTGTTTATAGTTTCTACCCTTGTTTTTTCGGCAATACCCACATCTATAAACATACTAGCATAAAACACACATATCATAATTAAAATACCTGATGCTATAGAACTAAATAAATTAAACTCTATATTTGAGTTATTTAATAGATATATTAGTAGTTGAAGGGTAGATATTATAGTAAATACATAAGATGCATAAAAACAACGAGGTCCTATTGGATTAGCTATTACTAATGGCATAGCAACAGCCAACGAAGACCCATACATCATAAATATCTTCATTCTAAGGCCTTCATTATTAATATATATAATTATTACACTTATAATACATACAAAGAATAATAATGAATATAGAGCATTAAAAATCAATGTTTTATCGGGGTTTGTAAAAATATTCCAAGCAGGATATACCTTATGAACAAATCCATATATCATATAGGTAGATAGTATAAATATTTGAATATTTCCGATTAAATTAAATACAATATTTTTATTTAAGTGTTTTGTAATAATTATTATACATGTTATAGCAAGTATAGCATTTAATAAATAATTATTTAAAAACAAGTTATCAGATATCTGAGTTGAGTATAAATTTATTATACTTATAATTGAAAGTGATATCTGCTTATATCCATCAGTATTGTTAGCAGCATTGAAATATGATCCATTAGAAAACATTATAATAGCACCAATTATAGTCGAAATTAAGTAAACTAACTGAAGCTTACAAAATTTATTATATTTAATAAATGTAAAAACTACTATAAAACCTGCCAACAAAACAGTAAACACTGTAGTATGTTCACTGAAAAGTTGTGTTGATATACCCAAGGGTATCATAAGAAAAGTCGACCATAATGGGTATTTTAATGCTGAACAATTAAACTTTTTATCATCAAATATATTGTTTATAATAATTAGGTATAAAATTATTAATATCACTGGCGGTATAAAGTTAATAAATGCAGCAATCCAGGAATAGGTTTGCCTAAATAGTTCTCTAGGTATTGCTAGTAATAATATAGACGATAATAAAAATAGTGCAGTCTTATCTTTAGCCTTAGCTTCATAACTTACAAACTTATATACTACCAATATAATAGCAATCATACCAAAACCCAAAATAATATTTTTAGCTAAGATACTTCTTGTTATAAGTATTTCAAACAAGTTCCCTAAATATCTACCGTTGTAATTTTTAAATCCATTAAGCATTAATTCCCATTTGATTTGGCTTGCCCATTGCCAATCATCATGGCTATATGGTACTTGGGCTATTAAAAATACAAAAAAGATGGACAATGCTACAGATATAAAAAATCTGGGGTTTTTTAATATTTTATTTTTCATTTACTCCCTCCTAAATTCAAATGCGAAGTATTAATTTTTAAACACAATTAACTTACTAAATATGTAATTTAATATAACTACAATTATCTGTGTAATAAGTTTTGCATACATAGAATTTACAATTAATATATCTACAAGTAAAAACATAACCACCATATCAATAGCACCTGATAGTAACCTGCAATTTATAAAAGCAAACATTTCTTTCAAAATTGATTTTATGTCGTTATTTTTGCTTTTAAATACCCAAAGGCGGTTAGTTATATATGCAAATAATACAGCAAAAATCCAAGAAAAAACATTACTAATAAGATAATGAATTTCTAATATTTCACTGAAAAAATAATAGGTTGAAAGACTAACTATAGTTGTAAGCACTCCAAAAAACAGGTACAATAAAATTTCTTTATATTTTTTATATAGATACAATACTTTTTCCATAATTAAATACCCTTTTCGTAAATTTGTTCTTGATGATTTTCAAATTCGGAAACTATAAATCTTGGGCGATTTTTAGTTTCTTCATATATCTTCGCTATATAATACCCTATAATACCTAGACTTAGCATTATAATACTTCCAATTATCAATAATAATAGAATTACTGTTGTAAATCCTTCTAATGATTGGCCAGTAAAATTTTTATATAGAGATTGAGCCGCTAAAGTAATTGAGAATATTAAGAATACTATTCCCATTAATGTAACTATCTGCATTGGTGCAGTTGAAAATGAAGTTATATTTGTAATAGCATATTTTATTAAAGAAATGGTAGACCATTTAGAATCACCACAATCTCTCTCTTGAACATCAAATTCAATTGATGTAGTTTTAAACCCAACCCAGGAAGATAAAGCTCTGAAAAAAATATGTTTTTCTGGCATAGATCTAAGTATACTTACTGCCTTTTTATCTAATAACTTAAAGTCTGAGGCTCTTGACATATCGATATTGGTCGCTGAACTAATAAGAGAGTAGAAGCATTTAGCAGACATTTTGTGGAGAAAACATTCCTTTCCTCTAGATGCCTTTACGCCCTCAATAACCTCATATCCTTCTTCCCATTTTCTATACATTTCTATTAAAACTTTGGGTGGATGTTGAAGGTCACAGTCTATTACAGCACAACAGTCTCCTGATGCGTAGCTAAGACCAGCGAAAATAGCAGATTCCTTACCAAAGTTTCTTGAAAAATTAAATCCTTTAATATTTTTGTTTTGATTGCATGATTCTTGAATCTGTTTCCATGTATTATCTTTTGAACCGTCATTTACAAAGATTATCTCAAAAGAGATATGTTCATTCTCTAAAAGAGAAGATATTACATTAGATGTTTTAGAAATCATTTGCTCTTCATTATATGAAGGTATAATAACTGATAATTTTCCCATACTAATTTGCCTCCTTTAGACTATATAGGAAAATTTATAACTAAACCTTTATATCAAATGTAATGAGATAGCAGAAACTATAATACCAGATAGCATATTTCCAAGCAATGCACCTAAAAGAGTATCTTTTATTCTCATCTTAAGAATAGATGCAACTGCTGAAGCTGTCCATGTCCCTGTTGTAGGTAATGGTATACCAATAAATAGTATTATCCCAACTATTGATACATTCTTTAATCTTTTAATACCTGAATTTACTTTTTTATCTATCTTTATTACTAACTTTGCAAAAATCTGTTTAGTCTTTAAAAAATGCAATATGTGTCTAAATGTAAGTACTAAAGGTACAGACACTATTGTAGAACCGATTACACTTACTATGTAAACTCCGATTGGATTTAAATCCATTGCTATACCTATCGGTATTGCCCCTCTTAGTTCAGTAAAGGGAACCATTGATAAAAGCATTATTTTTAAATATTCCACACTCATCCTCCTAAATAATATTTGACAGCACTTTAAAGTATATCAGATAAAAATTCTGCATTCAATAAAATGTAGTATTCGACAAACAATAATATGGGAAAGGATATTCAGGCAGCCTTTGATATAGTTGATTATTTATATGAATATAATGATGAGTTCAAGCTTTTGATCACAAAATCACAGAAAAGCACTACAGAATATTTGCAGATAGATTATCAGAAGAATTAAATGTTCCTACAATAGATGATTATATAATTCATTGGATTTCTCATATGCAAATTAGCTCATTTGCCGAGATTATTGCCCATGACCTAACAAAAGAAGAAGCTAAAAAACATATTTATGTAATTGCAAACTATTTAATGGGTGGATGGTGCTCTATGTTTACCAGTTCTAGAAAATAAGATTATATAATATTAAAAAATTAGGCTATATACCGATAAATTTATAATTTTGCGATATAGCTAAAAATTTACCATCAACATAACAATGTTATGTTAGTGATAAAAAATATCATTAAATTAAAAAATTTTAAAATAAAATTTCACAGGGGGAGAGAACTATGTATTTAGAAATAAAAGATATTAGAAAAAGTTATGGAAAATATTTGGCTTTAGAACAGGGGAAATTAGAAAACTATATTTAAATGCAAACTTTTATGTAATTGCAGTTGGGGCAGCTATATGCATTCCTTTAGCAAAATTTATAATGGATAGGGTTTATCCATATTTAGCATCTAATGTAGCTTGTGGAATAAATCTTGAGTTTAACTGGAAGTTATATCTTTTAATTTACTTAGGTATTATCCTTTGCTACTTGATTATTAATCAGCTTCTTATTAGAAATGTGAAAAAGATTGATTAAATTTCAATTTCATTTATCATAAGATAGGTAGAATAATTTAGAAAATTAGTTTTAAGTAAAAAGTGCATCTGAAAATAGATGCACTTTTTATAGTTAATTATTTTTGTTATTGGGTAGAATCTCCTTTGTGTTTTTTGGCCACTTTAATAGCTTCTAAAATTAATATTACAGAAAGAACCAGTAGAACAAAAGCTATAACAACTAGGGCTAGGTTAGTACCTATATTAGATTTAATGTTAAGTATTAGTGAAAATGTAGTAACTATAAACATAAATACTATAGGTATAACAAGTTCTTTATAACTTTTTCTAGAAGAAGCAAGCCATATAGCTATTGCTAGTAATGAAATAGCTGCTAATAGTTGGTTTGCTGAGCCGAATATCGGCCAAATTTTTTGATATCCCATAACAGCTAAAAGTCCAGAAACAGCCACTGTAAATGCAGTAGAAACATACATATTTGTAAGAGAATTTTTAGTATTATTAATTTTTTTATTATCTTGGTCAAAAAACTCTTGGAATATAAATCTAGCCAGTCTAGTTGATGTATCTAGTGAAGTTAATGCAAATGCTGAAATAGCAAGAGAAGTAAATACTTTACCGACTTTAAAAGGTATACCAAAAGACAGCATAAAACTTGCTATACCCTCAGAAAATACGTTAACAGGACCGCCATTTTTTAGAAGATTAGCAAAATCACCCTTTGATATATATGCAACTGTAATAAGAGACACTATTGCTAACAAACCTTCTACAAGCATACAACCATAACCAATTTTTTTAGAATCACTCTCTTTATATAGTTGCTTTGCAGAAGTACCAGATCCAACCAATGAGTGAAATCCTGATATAGCTCCACATGCAACAGTAACAAAAAGTACTGGGAATAAAAATTGTCCATTAACAGTAAATCCTGTAAATCCATCCATTTGTATTTCAGGTCTAAGCACAGTAATACCGATTAGTGCACCAAACATCATAGCATATAATAAATATGAATTCAGATAATCCCTAGGCTGTAGCAGTATCCAAACCGGAGTAACAGAAGCTATAAATATATAGGCTAATAAAAGAGCTATCCATGTACCTTTAGAAAGTGAAATAGGAAATAAAAATCCTAGGTAAATACACACAAATAAAAGAATTACACCTATAACTGTTGCTATAGGTAGAGGACATCTAAATCTGTAAACAGCAAAACCGAATACAACTGCAAGTACTATAAATAAAATAGATGCAGTACCTGCTGCAGGAGTACTGACAAAACTATCAGCGACTATATTAGAAAAGGCTGCAACGACAAGAATTAAAGTAAGCCAGGCAAATAAAGAGAATAACTTCTTGCTTTTATGTCCCATATTCACCTCAATTATTTCACCTATAGACTTTCCATCATGTCTAATAGAAGCAAATAAAGAACCAAAATCTTGAACACCACCAAAGAATATACTACCAATCAATATCCATAGTGCAACAGGTATCCATCCAAATATAGCTGCCTGGATAGGACCCATTATAGGGCCAGCACCTGCTATTGAAGCGAAATGATGTCCCATTAATATTGGTGCTTTTGAAGGTACATAATCAACTCCATCATACTTAGTATGGGCGGGAGTTTTTCTGCAATCATCAATACCCCATTTTTTAGCTAGATACCCTCCATAAACGATGTAGGCAATAAATAAAATTACAGCACTACCAATCAATAATGTAAAAGTATTCATATAAGTAAAACCTCCCTATAAAATTTTATAGTGTCTTTGGAATCCTTATTGTAGAATAATTCATTTGTACTATTATTAAAAAGAATAATTCTAAACACAGAATATCCTCTAAGACCAAACTTATAACTCTTCCTTTTGGAATATTTTCTTATAGAATCGATTAGATTTTTATCGGTATAGTTAGAAGATAGGAATAAGGTGATATAAGTATACATGTGATTCTTGTTAGGATTAACATAATCATTTAATATGAAATTAGAAAATGGAACAATTAAATTATCAAAGTCAGATTTCATTAATTTATCAAAATTCTTTGCAAATATATACTCTTTGTTGTCATAAGACCATACTACATTTTTTCTGTTAAGAAAGAACTTAGAATTAGATAATTTAAACTCTGCCATAAAATCAAAATCATATTTGTTTATAGAATAGTTGTCATAAATATTAAAATAGGAAGAAAGTTTCGATTTTAGGCTAGAATTTGTATCGATTAAATGATTATTGGCAATTAAAACATTAGAAATAATAACACCCCCTTAGTTATTATATATTTTATACTGTATAAAATATGTTAACTAAGGGGTGTAAATATAAAAATAAAACTATATTAAAAATATTAAATTTAGTAAAGATGCTATATTGAATTGTAAGGGGGTGTATTTAAATAATTAATAAGTAGATTTTAAAACTAAATTATTCTCAAATCCGCCACGTGCAGATTTCTTTTCATCCCTTTTATCAAGAACATCTTTCTCGTTATATCCATATTTAGAGGCAATCGCAAAAAGTACCTCCATAACATCAGCAATTTCTTCAAGATTTTTGTCTTCAATAAGTTCACTAACTTCCTCATTAAGTTTCTTATAAAGGTAATCTAAAGCAACCTCATCACTAACAACTTCAATATCACATTTATTACCACTAGATTCAATAATTTCAGGAATCCTATCTCTAACCAATTTATCGTAGACTTTCATACAAAACCTCCTAAAAATAATTATATTTAAAATTATAAAAGTAATAAAAGTATTTGTCAAAATATGATAAGATACGAGTATATTGATGAATAGAAATAACAATGTAAAGTGTCATTTTTGTTTTTATAAATAAAATAATAATATGATAAAATGAAGTTAGCTTATATGGAAAAATATGTAATTAATTTTAAATATATAGAAAGGGAAAAAATATGAAACTAAATTGCATAACAGGTCATAACGATCATTTGTATAAACACATAAAACAAAGCATACATACAGCAAAATCGATAGATATAATAGTATCCTTTCTAATGGAATCAGGGGTAAAATTAATACAAAAAGATTTAGAGGCAATAAGAGATAGGGACATTCCGATAAGAATCCTAACTGGGAACTACTTAAATATAACTCAACCATCAGCATTATATCTTTTAAAGGATTTACTTGGAAATAAGGTGGACTTAAGATTTTATAATGATACAACAAGAAGCTTTCATGCAAAGGCATATATATTTGAAAAAGGAGACGGCGGTGAAATTTTTATCGGTTCATCGAATCTTTCAAAGTCTGCATGGACTAGTGGTATAGAATGGAACTATAGAATAGATAAAAATGCAAACTATGATGATTTTAAATACTTTAAAAAAATGTTTGAGGAACTATTCTTTAATAATTCAATAATAGTAAATGATGAAGAACTTGAAAAATACTCTAAGTCATGGAAAAGACCTAAAATATATGCAAAAGTAGATAATAAAGAAGAAGACATAAATTATACTTATGAAGATTCAAACGTATCTAATCTATTTGAACCAAGGGGAGCACAAATAGAAGCTCTTTATCAACTAAAAAATACAAGGCTAGATGGAAATGACAAAGGGTTAGTAGTTGCAGCTACAGGTATCGGGAAAACGTATTTGGCAGCATTTGATAGTATAGGTTTTGATAGAGTACTATTTATAGCACATAGAGAAGAAATATTAAGACAAGCTTATGAGAGCTTTAAAAATATAAGAAGTGATAAATTAATAAATTATGAAAAAATAGACTTGGAAAGCGAGAATAAGGTAGCAGATCCCTGCGAAAATAATAAAATTAGAAACCTAGATAAAGAATATAACATGGGGTTTTTCATGAATTCTGAGAAAGATACTACCAGTGATATAATATTTGCATCAGTTCAAAGCTTAGGAAAAAAGGAATATTTAAATGAAGATTATTTTGCAAAAGATTCCTTTGATTATATAGTAATAGATGAATTTCATCATGCAGTATCTAAAAATTATCAAAATATAATAAATTATTTTGAACCAAAATTTATGCTTGGGCTTACAGCAACACCAGAAAGACTAGATAACAAGGATGTATTTAGTGTTTGTGATTATAATGTAGTCTATGAAGTAAACTTAAAAAGTGCAATAGACAAAGGATGGTTAGTACCATTTAGATATTATGGAATTTATGATGATAGTGTAAATTATGAGGAAATAGATTTTAAAAATGGGAAATACAATGAGAAGCAACTTGAAGATGCTTTAAGTATAAATAAGAGAGCTGACTTAATTATAGGACATTATAAAAAATATAAATCTAGTAGGGCTCTAGGATTTTGTACTAGTAAATTACATGCAGAATTTATGGCTAGATACTTCAATGAACAAGGTATAAAAGCCTGTGCTGTCTACAGTGGAAAAGAAGGTAAATATAACGAAGAAAGAAGTATTGCACTAAAAAAACTTAGAGATAAGGATATACAGGTTATATTTTCAGTTGATATGTTCAATGAAGGACTTGATGTAAAGAGTATAGATATGGTTATGTTCTTAAGACCTACTGAAAGCCCTACTGTATTTTTGCAACAATTAGGTAGGGGACTCAGAAAAGATACTGAGAAAAACTATTTAAATGTTCTTGATTTTATAGGTAATTACAAAAAAGCTAACTTAGTACCTTTTTTACTATCGGGAAAGAGTAAGGAACTATTAAATATAGGAGAGAGCATACTTAGTGAAGAAGATTATCCACAAGATTGTTTTATAGATTTTGATTTTAGACTTGTAGATATATTTGAAAAAATGAACAAGGCAAATATAAAGATTGAGGATATGATAAAAGAAGAATTTTTCAAAATAAAAGAAGATTTAGGGCATAGACCATCAAGAGTTGAGATGTTTACTTATATGGATAGTGATTTATATTACAATATGAAGAAAAAATCTAAAATTAATATTTTTAAGGATTATTTAAGTTTTTTAGATAAGGTTGATGAACTAACTATTGAAGAATTAAATTTTAAAAATACTCTAGGAGCTGAATTTATTAACTTAATAGAAACAACTAGTATGAGTAAAACTCCTAAAATGCCATTAATATTAACTTTTTATAATGGTGGAGATATGAAGTTAAAAATAGATGATAAAGACATTGCTAAATCATTTAGAAAATTCTATAGTAAAGGGTCGAATGCGGTTGATATGTTAAAGGATAAGAGTACATCTAATTTTAAATATTGGACAGATAAACAGTATGTAAATTTTGCTAGAAAAAATCCTGTGTATTTCTTATGTAAAACTAGTGGTGAATTTTTCTATGAAGATGAAGGTTATGTATGTTTAAATAATGGACTATCTGTATTTTTAAATAGTGAGAATTTTAAGGATAACGTAAAAGATGCTATTGAATTTAGAATAAGAGAGTATTATAAAACAAGATTTAAAAATAAGTAATAACTCTATACACATTTATGTACAGGTCCCTAATTCAATAAACCTCCCTTTTTAAATATAATCAAAGCATGGGTAAAAATTATATAAAAGGGGAGATATAGGTGAATAATCCATTTAAGAAATCCGAATCATTAGGTTCAAAAAAGTCAAAAAAAATAATAAGTTACGGCGTTATATTTATAACTGCATTATTTTTAGGGTCTGGGATAGGGTCATCAGAAATGGTACCAAAAGATGATTATGAAAGATTAAAAGCAGAAAATAAAAACTTACAAGCAAAAGTAGAAGAGGCAAAAACATTTTTTGAAATGAAGGATGCTGAAAAAGAAGCTTTAAAAATAGAAACATTGAAAAAAGAGGAAGAAAATAAAAGGGAACAAGATAAACTAGCAGAAGAAAAACGAAAAGAAGATGAATTAAAAAAACAAAAAGAGTTAGAAGCTAGAACTGTTACTTTAGGAAATGGTACTTATTTAGTAGGTAAAGACATACCAGAAGGGGTGTATGATATATACGCTGTAAAAGGTGGAGGAAATGTAATGTCCTCAAGTGGGATTAATCTTATTATGGGAGTAGAAGGAGAGGAAAACTTCTACCAGAGAGAGGAACAAAACGCAGCATTAAAGGATGGTGATACTATAGAATTAAGTAGCGTGACCGTGAAATTTGTTCCAGATGATGGATACGAGGTAAAATAAAAACTATTACCTAAAAGGGCTAGAGCGTAAAATCTAGCCCTTTTGAGGCTTTAAAATATTTATTTAGTTAAAAATATTCCTATAAGTTCGTACAATATTATTATAAATAAAAATAAAGGGGTCTGTTATATGAATAGAAGTAAGGTAAGCAATAATATAAAATTTTATCACTTTATAAAGATACTTAGTACATACTCTTATATAAATCCACATTTAGAAGTATCAAAAGAAAATAAATCAAACCATATGATTTTGTCTATAAAGGAAATAAACGAAAAGATGATGGATAAGATAAACCAAACTTTGGATAGAAGGACAATATATAATTATATTAATGATTTAAAAGAAATAGGGTTTGAGGTGAGTACATTTGAAGAAAATGAAATAGGGTATGCACTTATTACAAAACCAATTGAACCATATGAACTTAGGGTGCTAGTTGATTCTATATCTGCAAATAGATTTATAACAAAAAAGAAAACTAAAGAACTTATAGATAAACTATGTAATTTAAACAATGGATACATAGCATATAACCTAAACAAGCAAATATTTATCGATGATAGATCTAAGTCTATAAATGAAGAAATATTATATAGTATAGACAATATAAATGAAGCAATAAATTCTAAGAAGAAAATATCATTTAACTATTATGATTATAATTACAAAAGAGAGTTAATCCCAAGATTAAAAAAGGATAGTCTAGATAAAAAAATGTATACTGCTACTCCTGTAGGGCTAATATTAAAAGAAGATTGCTACTATGCAATAGTCAATCATGATAAATATGATGATTTAACTAATTACAGAATAGATAGAATGAAAAATGTTCAAATTCTTAAGGAAGATATAAAACCGTTAAAAGATATAAAAGACTGTGAAGAAGGTTATTTTAATGCAGCAATGTATTCTAAAAAGAGCTTTAAAATGTTCTCGGGAGATTGTTGTGAAGTAGTTTTAAGCATTAGGCCATTTTTGTTGAATGTAATAATTGATGAACTCGGTGAGGACGTTAGTATATGCAAAATTGATGATAATACGTATCAAGCTAGATTTAATGCAAAACTAGGCACTGGACTAACAAAATGGATATTACAGTTAGGTTCAGATGCAGAGGTAATCAGCCCGTTTGAACTTAGAGATTCTGTAATAGAAAATATAAAAGATATGTTAAGGATATATAGTAAATAACATTTTGCTTAGTTGAAGTAAATAGTAATCTATTAATGAGGATATACTTATATGTATACAGCATTTTCCATATATGATAATATGCTTAATGAAGAAATACTTTTGAAATTAATGGATAACTATCATTCATTTTTGATAATCTCAAATGATACAAAATAGATAGATATAGATAAAAAGTAGGTGATAAAATGCAAAGTTACAATTATGAAAAACTAAAGGAACTTGAAAATTGGAAGTCTAAAATGAGAAAAAAGCCTTCTTTTATAAATAAAATCTCAAAAAAAACTCAAGATAATATGAATTCTATGTTACCTGAAAATTATCATACTGTACTAACTGTAGCTATAAAGAATATGACAAAAGTTGTTTTATTTGGATCTAAGTATACGACAAAAAAACCTTTGAGAGATCTTTCTTTAGAAGAAAGAGATAAGATAGCCTATGAAAAAATTAAATTATTCAAAAAAACAGCTATGCTTGAAGGGGCAGGAACTGGAGCTGGTGGATTACTTATAGGGCTTGCAGATTTTCCGCTGCTTCTTAGTATAAAGTTGAAATTACTTTATGAAGTTGCTAGTGTATATGGATTTGATACAAAAGATTATAAAGAAAGATTATATATCCTCTATATTTTTCAACTTGCTTTCTCAAGTCAGGAGTATGTGAATAAAGTATTTAAGAAAGTAGAAGCTTGGGATGATTTTGAAGATATTTTATTTGATGATATAAATGAATTTAATTGGAAGGAGTTCCAGCAGGAGTATAGAGATTATATAGATATAGCTAAATTACTTCAATTAGTTCCAGGAATCGGTGCAATCGTTGGAGCATATGTCAACAATAAGTTAGTAGATAAACTGGGAGAGTATGCTATACATTGTTATCATATGAGAATTTTAGACTAATTTTGTTAAATATTATATAAAATTCTCCAATTACAAGAGAAATAGCTTATAATTATAGTATATAAAATAAAAAAATTTTCTATGCATTATAAAAAATTTTTTCCCATTAAAATTAAATAGGAAAGAAGAGGGTGATCATATGGATATATTTCTAGGTATAATGATTCCATTTATAGGAACGACATTAGGGGCATCTTGTGTATTTTTTCTAAAGGATAAAATAAACCCTAATGTCCAAAAAGGACTACTAGGATTTGCATCGGGAGTTATGGTGGCTGCATCCGTTTGGTCGCTTTTAATACCAGCACTTGATATGTCAGAAAATATGGGTAAATTTGCATTTGTACCGGCAGTTGTAGGCTTTTCGTTTGGTATTGTTTTTCTATACCTTATGGACATGCTTGTTCCTCATATGCATATAAACAGTGAAACTTCTGAGGGACTCGAAAGTAATTTAAAAAAACACACAATGCTACTTTTCGCTGTTACACTACATAATATACCTGAGGGTATGGCAATAGGTGTTGTATTTGCAGGAGTATTATCAGGTCATGGTGAGATAACTATGGCAGGGGCTATTACATTAGCTATTGGAATTGCAATACAGAACTTCCCAGAAGGGGCAATAATATCATTACCACTAAAAAGTGAGGGAAATAGCAGAAAAAAAGCATTTTTATATGCAACATTATCAGGTATAGTAGAACCAATAGCTGCATTTATAACGATTTTATTGACAAGATTTGTAACACCAATACTACCTTATTTATTAGCTTTTGCAGCAGGTGCAATGATTTACGTAGTAGTAGAGGAATTACTTCCAGAAGCGTCCCAAGGAGAACATTCAAATATTAATACTATAGGGTTTGCAATTGGATTTATGATTATGATGGTTTTAGACGTTTCACTTGGATAATAAAGTATTAAAAACATATGAAAAATATAGTTTACAAACAAAAGACATTTCTATATATATCATTTTTTAGTGTACTTTTTAAATAATTTTAATATATATTCCATATTTAGCTATATTTTTAAGATATTTGTGGAATTATATATAGAGAAAGTAAAAAATAAAATCAGGAGGTCTTTAATATGGAAAATAATATGGCTATAGAATATCCTATGTTTTGCTACCAGTGTGAGCAAACAGTGGGAGGTAAGGGATGTACAAAAATGGGGGTATGTGGTAAAACCCCAGAAATAGCTGCACTTCAGGATTTATTGATTTTTCAAATAAAAGGAATAAGCTGTTATGCAAAAGAACTAGTAGACAAAGGCGAAAATGTGGACAAGGATATAGTTACATTTATTGAAAGTTCATTATTTACAACACTAACAAATGTAAACTTCGATGCTGATGTGCATGTAGAAATGTTAAGAGAATCTCAAAAAATAAAAGAAAAATTAAGAAGTAAAGTAGGAAGTATAAAAAATAATACTGAACACGTTACATACAACCTAAGTGACACAAAGGCTGAGATGCTTAAAGATGCTAAAAAAGCTGGGATAATGTATGACCAAGAATTAGACCCAGATATACGTTCTTTAAGACAAACTATAATATATGGTTTAAAGGGAATCTCAGCTTATGGTCATCAGGCAAGAGAACTTGGTTATTATGATGACCAGGTAGATAATTTCTATGTAAGAGCTTTAGAAGCAACAACAGATGATAATTTAGGGGTAGAAGATTTAATAAGATGGACTATGAGAACTGGAGATATGAGTGTGGCTGTTATGAAGAAGTTGGATGAAGCAAATACTACAGTTTACAAAAATCCAACTCCTAATAAAGTAAATGTTCATATTAAAAAAGGACCATTTATAGTTGTATCAGGGCATGATTTAAGGGACTTAGAAATGTTACTTGAACAAACAGAAGGAAAAGGTATAAATATATATACACATGGTGAAATGATACCAAGTCATGGTTACCCAGAACTCAAAAAATATTCTCATCTTGTAGGGAACTTTGGTGGGGCTTGGCAAGAACAGCAAAAAGAATTTGATGGTATTCCAGGTTGTATACTTATGACTACTAACTGCCTAATGAGACCTAGAGAAACTTATAAAGATAGAATCTTTACTACTAGTGTTGTGGGTTGGGATGGAGTTAAGCATATAGGTAAAAACAAAGACGGCAAAAAAGACTTTACTGAAATAATAAATAAAGCCCTAGAACTTGGCGGTTATAAAGAGGATCAAGAACCACATGAAATACTAGTCGGATTTGGTCATCATGCTACATTAAGTCATGCGGAAACTATTGTTAATGCAGTAAAAGAAGGAAAGATAAGACACTTCTTCTTAATAGGAGGTTGTGATGGTGCTAGACCTGGTAGAAATTATTATACTGAGTTTGCAGAAAAGGTACCAAAAGACTGCGTGATACTTACTCTAGCTTGTGGTAAATATAGATTCAATAAGTTAGAGTTTGGAGAGGTTGCAGGTCTTCCGAGACTTTTAGATGTTGGTCAATGTAATGATGCTTATTCAGCAGTTAGAATTGCAACTGCATTAGCGGATGCATTTGAAACTGATGTAAACGGTCTTCCTTTATCTCTAATAATATCATGGTATGAACAAAAAGCAGTTGCAGACTTATTAGCTTTATTATCATTAGGAATAAAAGGAATATACTTAGGACCTACACTTCCAGCATTTATAAGTCCAAATGTACTTCAATATCTAGTTGATACATTTGACTTAAGACCTATAAGTACGCCTGATGAAGATTTAAAAACTTGTTTAAAACAGGGAATATAAAACAAACTATCTAACTAATGTTTTAAACATATTAAATTTGTTTAAAAAAATATCAAATTATACAAATTTTTTCCATATATAAATTTTTTATATGATATAATTATATTGAGCAAGATTATATGATATAAAGAGAGGGGAGTTTTAATTATGAAAGCAAACGTAGATAAAGATACTTGTATAGGGTGTGCATTATGTACATCAATCTGTCCAGAGGTATTTAGTATGGACGATGATGGAAAATCTGTAGCTATAACTACTGAAGTTCCAGCAGATTTAGAGGCTAGTACTGAAGAAGCTAGAGATAACTGTCCAGTTTCAGCAATAACAGCAGAGTAATAATTAAAAAGATTACAACTATAAAACTATAGTGAAAATAGAAAAGTGGTGAATCTAAATTAGGTTCACCACTTTTGTTATATTTCCTCATTTTTTAGATAATATAAGCTATAAAAATATTTTTTAAGCTTTATAAGTTCATCAAAAGAACCCTTTTCTATTATCATACCATCCTTCATAACTATTATTTCGTCATAGCGAATGAGAATATTTTTTATAAGTTTATGAGTAATAACAACCAATGTCAAATCGTCTATGTTTAGCAAAGAATTCTCTAAATTATAAGCAGTTTCATTATCTAGGGCAGAGGTAGATTCATCTAAAATTAAAATTTTTGTATTATTTATTAAAGAACGAGCAATAGCTATTCTCTGTTTTTCTCCACCTGATAATTTATTTCCGTTTTCACCTACTAAAGAGTTGATTCCATCAGGAAGTGATTTTATTAGATTAGAAAGACCTGATCTCTCACAAATATTTAGGACCTCTTCATCGCTATAGTTTGCAAACAATTTTACGTTTTCTTTTATAGATTCATCAAACATAAATACGTTTTGCTGAATCATAGACATATTTTTATACAAGTCATGAGTAATTATTTCTTGTAGATCTTTATTATCTATTAGTATTTCTCCATCATATTCCTTATAATACCTCATTAGTAGTTTTATTAGTGTACTTTTTCCACATCCACTTTCGCCAACGATAGCGTATTTCTTATTTTTTTCAAATGTCAAATTTATGTTACTTAGAGTTTTTCTATTAGGAGTATAGGAAAAACTTAAATTTTTGAATTCTATCTTAGACTCAAATTTAGGCAATTGGTACTTTTCGATATCTTCACAAGAATCATAAATCAACTCATCTATTTTATCGGCTATAAGTGAAACAGATTTTATCTGGTTTATTAAAGAGATACTAGTTTTAACAGGACTTACTATATGTGTGCTAAGTTGTATTATTATAATAGCTGTACCCACAGAAATTTCACCTTTATACATCAAATATCCACCTAAAATAAGAACACCTAAGTATATTGTCACACTAAATGAAAGAGAAAAACCTTTTATTATAGACTCAAGTATAGAACATTTTTTCTTGCTAGTTTCAACTGTATTAGATGATTTCTTAAATATGGTATTAACTTTCTCGCCTATATTAAATCCCTTTATAACTTCAAACCCAGAAAATAAGTCCTTAGTAACAGAAGTAATTTCCTCTAGATTATTAGAGTAATTTCCTCTCTCAATCACTAATTTTTTAGAAAGAGCATTTGGAATTACAAAACCAAGAGTTCCAAACACAGTTATAAATAAAACTATAGCTGGACTTATAGAAAATAAAAACACTAATGAAATAATAAATGAAATAAAAGATGAAATGACTAAAAATATATTATTTAAAAGGCTATCCTCAATTATTTTTATATCATTATAAAGTATTGATATATATTTACCGCTATTATCGAGTGCAAAATCTTTTATATCCTTATTTAGGACCTTAGTAAAAATATCTGTTCTAAGGTAATTTACAGTGTTTTTTATATAGGATGACATAACATATCCATCGATATATTCTGTTATAAACAATATTACTATAAGTGCGATACTTGTTAAAATAATTGGAATGAACTTTTCTTTTTCTCCATTAGAAAAAATATCTACAATAAACCCCATCATAAAATCAAAGCCAATGACAGATAGTGCAGCCAAAGAAATGGTCATTATACGTGCAAAAAATAGGAGTTTATATTTAAATATGTATTTCCATAATTTTTTCATGATTACCTCCCTATGTTGTAAGTCTTTCCTCGTAAAGTATATATTATAGCAATAGCAACTAGCAAGTGGTTAACAAAAATATAATTTAAATAACCTTGTTATAATAAAGGAAATATTTTATACTTATACTTGGTTTTATGTCTTTAAGTATTACTGGTTTAAATTTACAGTATTTGTGACAAAATCACAGATTTAAATATTTTAGTGAAGTAATATAACTTATGGAAATATATAAATAATATATATCAAAAATAAAGTTTAAGGGGATGAAGTAAGAAATGACAAAACCATCAATATATCATAGCCAAGGCTACAACTGCGCAGAGGCTATAATAAAATCATATAATGAAGAACACAATACAAATATACCAGTATCACTAGGAAGTGGTATGGGTGTTGGGATGACAGTTGGAAGTTTATGTGGGGCTGTAAATGGTGCGGCATTAGTAGTTGGGTATGTAAAGGGAAGAGATGATAACTCAAAACCTAATGATGCTAGAAAATATTCAAGAGAATTAATGAATAGAGTTAGAAATAAATATAATACAGAAATATGTTCAGAACTGAAAAAAAATAAGATAAGTTGTTCTGAGATAATAGACTTTTCATATGAAGCTCTTAATGAGTTGCTAGCAGATTAAAAAAATAGATTTGATATGGTTATAAATTAAATATAATTATAATAAAATTCTCTGAGATGTTTTTTATCTCAGGGATTTTTATATATCAAAACACACTATTAATAAATTAACATATGTTGACAATTAGAAATTTATATGCAAAAATATAATAAATTGACAGAATAATCTGAATAAAAAGGGGGATGCATATGGAAACAAGAGTTGCACTTATTGGGGTTATTGTTGAAAATAATGACTCAATTGATAAGTTAAATAGTATTTTGCATGAATACGGAGACTATATTATAGGTCGTATGGGAGTACCATATCGTAAGAAGGGGATTAACATTATTAGTATTGCAATAGATGCGCCACAAGATATGATAAATGCATTGTCAGGTAAAATAGGACGCCTAGATGGAATAAACAGTAAGATCGCATATTCTAATTACATAGGGTTAGATAAATGATAAAAGAATTAGTTGATAAGCTTCAAAGGGAAAAGATACTTTCAGTTGATGAGTTTAAAAAAATTCTAGAGACTGAAGATGTAAAATCAATTGGGTACTTACACGAAAAATCTAGGGATACTAGTCATAGTATTTATGGTCGTGATATATATATTCGAGGTTTAATCGAGTTTACAAACTACTGTAAAAACAATTGTTTGTACTGTGGTATTCGTCATAACAACAACAATATTGAGAGATATAGATTAACAAAAGAGGAAATACTTAATTGCACTGACATAGGGTACTCCTTAGGATTTAGAACTTTCGTGTTGCAAGGTGGAGAGGATCCTTACTTTAGTACTGACAAAATAGTAGATATTGTTAGTTCAATAAAGTCTTCTCACCCTGACTGTGCAATAACACTTTCTATAGGAGAAAAAAGTTATGAATCATATAAGGCATTTTTTGATGCAGGGGCAGATAGATATTTACTAAGGCATGAGACGGCAAATAAAAATCACTACAGCAAAATCCATCCCAAATCAATGTCTTTAAAAAAACGTCAACAATGCCTTTGGGATCTAAAAGAAATTGGTTATCAAGTAGGATGTGGATTTATGGTAGGATCCCCTTATCAAACACTCGATAATATTGTAGAGGATTTACTTTTTATTAAAGAACTTAACCCACATATGATAGGTATTGGCCCATTTATACCACACAAAGATACTCCATTTAAAAATCATTCACCGGGGACAATAGATTTAACATTAAAATTACTAAGTATAATTAGGCTAATGCTTCCAAATGTTCTTTTACCGTCTACAACGGCACTTGCAACAATTGATCCATGTGGTCGGGAAAGAGGAATTTTAGTAGGTGCAAATGTAGTTATGCCTAATTTGTCACCAGAAAGTGTTAGAGAAAAGTATACTTTGTATAACAATAAAGCTTGTTCTAAAGAAGAATCTGCAGAGTATAAATTTAATTTGGAACATAGCATTAAATATATAGGATACAATTTAACCGTTAATCGCGGTGACTACAAAATAATATAAATTTACTAATGGGAAAGATTATATCTGACCCAGAAGAAAGGGAGTTAAATAAATGTATAATCCAAAATCAATGAAGGCTGAAGAATTTATTAATCATGAGGAAATAATAGAATCATTAGCATATGCTGATGAAAACAAGGATAATTTACATCTTATTCGTCAAATCCTTGATAAAGCAAAGGAGCGTAAGGGTCTTAGCCACCGTGAAGCTTCTGTGCTTCTTGCCTGTGAAATCCCTGAAATTTTAAATGAAATTTATGATATGGCCCAACAAATAAAAAAAGATTTTTATGGAAACCGTATTGTAATGTTTGCACCTTTGTATCTTTCAAACTACTGCATAAATGAATGTGTATACTGTCCATACCATAAGCAAAACTCCAATATTACAAGAAAAAAACTTACACAAGATGAGATTCGTGAACAGGTAATAGCCCTTCAAGATATGGGACACAAACGTCTTGCCATTGAATGTGGAGAAGATCCAATTAATAGTCCTATTGAATATGTGCTAGAATCTATAAAAACTATATACTCTATAAAACATAAAAATGGAGCAATTCGCCGTGTTAATGTAAATATTGCAGCGACTACTGTAGAAAATTATAGAAAACTTAAAGAAGCAGAAATAGGAACGTACATCTTGTTTCAAGAAACCTACCATAAAAAAAGCTATGAAGAATTACATCCAAAAGGTCCTAAACACAATTACAACTATCATACAGAAGCTATGGACAGAGCTATGGAGGGTGGAATTGATGATGTAGGCTTGGGTGTATTGTTTGGACTGGAACTTTATAGATATGAATTTGCAGGTCTTCTTATGCATGCAGAGCATTTAGAAGCAGTTCATGGAGTTGGTCCTCACACAATAAGTCTACCTCGTATTAAGCATGCAGATGATATTGATCCAGATGTTTTTGACAACAGTATAAGCGATGAGATATTTGAGAAACTTTGTGCTTTAATACGCATCTGTGTACCCTATACTGGAATAATAATTTCTACTAGAGAAAGCAAGGAAGTTCGTGAAAAGATAATTCGTCTTGGTGTTTCTCAAATTAGTGGAGCATCTAGAACTAGTGTCGGTGGCTATGAAGAAGATCAACGTCCACATGATACTGAACAATTTGATGTATCTGACCAACGTAGTCTTGATGAGGTTGTAAGATGGTTAATGGAAATAGGATATATACCATCTTTTTGTACAGCATGCTATCGTGAGGGAAGAACAGGAGATAGATTTATGAGCCTTTGTAAGACTGGACAAATTCAAAACTGCTGCCATCCAAATGCTCTTATGACACTAAAAGAATTTTTAGAGGATTATGCAAGTGAGAAAACTAAAAAAGTAGGGGAAAAGATGATAGAAAGTGAATTAAATAATATACCAAAAGAAAAAGTTCGTAAAATATGTGAAAACAACCTAAAGGAAATTGAAAACGGTAAACGTGATTTTCGTTTTTAAGGATATATTATGTCAAATAATTTAAATCAAACCCCTAATTCTGATAGAGTTCATATTAGTTTTTTTGGAAAGACAAATGCCGGTAAATCTAGTCTTATCAATGTGCTAACTTCTCAAGAAGTATCTATTGTATCACCTATAAAGGGAACAACGACTGATCCTGTAAAAAAGGCTATGGAGTTATTACCCTTAGGTCCTGTTATAATTATAGATACTCCTGGGATTGATGATAAAGGTTTAGTAGGAGACCTACGTGTTAAAAAGGCAAAGCAAGTTTTAGGCAAAACAGACATAGCTGTTTTAGTAGTAGATAGTAGCGAGGGTTATACTGATATTGATGATGATTTGGTCAAATTATTTAAAGAAAAGTCTATTCCACATTTAGTTGTGTACAATAAAAGCGATCTAAAAACTATTGATAATTTAAATGATAATGAAATAGCAGTTAGTGCAACCCTAAATTTAAATATCAATAAGTTAAAGGATAAAATTATTTTATTAGCTAAGGCAGAAAAAAACAATAACAAAATAATAGGTGATAAACTATCGAAATCTGACATAGTAGTTCTTGTGACTCCTATTGATTTATCAGCACCTAAGGGACGCATGATACTGCCACAAGTACAGACAATTAGAGATATTATAGATTCAAATTCAATATGCGTAGTTACTCAACCTGAACAATTAAACGATGTACTTTTATCACTTAAAGAAGATCCTAAAATGGTCATAACAGATAGTCAAGTATTTTCTAAGGTAAAAGATATTGTGCCTGAAACAGTTTTATTAACTTCCTTCTCGATAATTTTTGCAAGGTATAAAGGAATATTAAACACAGTAGCTAGTGGGGCTAAAAATATCGAGAAATTAAATGATGGAGATACTGTCTTGATATGTGAGGGATGTTCTCATCACCGTCAATGCGACGATATAGGAAGGGTCAAATTACCAAACTGGATAAAGAAACACACTGGGAAAAATTTAAAATTTGAATTTACATCTGGTGGGGACTTTAAAGATGATTTAGAAAAATATAGTTTGATTGTTCATTGTGGTGGGTGTATGTTAAATGAACGTGAGGTTATACATCGTCAAAATTGCGCTATAGATCAGAACATTCCTTTTACTAACTACGGTATTATTATTGCCTATATGAACGGTATTTTGAAAAGGAGTCTTAAAATATTAACTGATATTAACGATAAATAGTATTGACATTTCTTATAAAGATAACTATTATTTAAGTATAAACTTAATATAAGTCTTCAGGGCAGGGTGAAATTCCCTACCGGCGGTAAAGCCCGCGAGCCTAAATGGCATGATTCGGTTAGATTCCGAAGCCGACAGTACAGTCTGGATGAAAGAAGATATTTGATATATGTAAATTTAGTGTAGTTATTTTATATGTCTAATCAAGCTCTGGAATATTTTTATTTCAGAGCTTTTTATTATCTATTTATAACTATAAAAAATATAGTATTATTTTCATCCAAGAGCCCTGAGTTATCTATGACTTAGGGCTTTTAAAAATAAGGTGGTGAGATAGGTTGGAAGAATTCTATATGAAACTAGCGCTTGACTTAGCGAAAAAAGGTATTGGCTTGGTAAACCCTAATCCTATGGTTGGAGCTGTAATAGTAAAAGATAATAAGATAATAGGAAAGGGATATCATGAGAAATATGGCCAAAATCATGCAGAAGTAAATGCAATAAAAAGTGCTACAGAAAGTATTGAGGGTTCAACTATGTATGTAACTTTAGAGCCGTGTTCACATTATGGAAATACTCCACCATGTGTAGACAGGATTATAAAAAATAAAATATCAAAAGTTGTTATAGCATCGCATGATCCTAATCCTTTGGTATCTGGAAGAGGTATCAAAAAACTTAGAGAAAATGGGATAGAAGTGGTTACGGGGATTTTAGATGATGAAAATAAACGCCTAAATGAAGTTTTTATGAAGTACATAATAGAAAAAATACCTTTTGTAGTTATGAAAATTGCAATGTCACTAGACGGGAAAATATGTACAGCTTCAGGACATTCAAAATGGATAAGTTGTGATAAATCAAGAGATGAAGTTCATAAATTAAGAGGCAATCTTAGTGCTATATTAGTTGGCGTAAACACAGTGATAAAAGACAATCCTAAGCTTACTTGTAGAATTGAGGGCGGAAAAAATCCAATAAGGATAATAACCGATAGTACCCTTAGGATTCCTTTGGAATCTAATGTTATAAATGACAATCAGTCTAGAACAATTATAGTGACTACTGATAGGGCAGATCACAAAAAAGCAGAAGAACTAAAAGATAGAGGAATTGAACTATTGTTTACAAACTCAAAAGAAAACAGAGTTGATTTAAAAGATATGATTAGAAAGCTTGGAGAATTAAAGATAGATAGTATCCTTTTAGAAGGTGGATCACAACTTAATTTTTCCGCTTTAAATGAGGGAATAGTTGATAAGGTTCAATTTTATATTGCTCCTAAAATAATAGGCGGTGTAAATTCAAAAACTCCAATAGGAGGGCTTGGAATAGATAAGCTATCAGACTGCTTTAAACTAAAAAATATGATTACCTCAAATATAGGAGAAGATGTACTTATTGAGGGATATATAGACAAGTAAATCTAAATTAGAATTTTTACTTTATAAATTCAACAGGTAAGTTAAGGGGGTGGGATTTTGTTCACAGGAATAATAGAGGAGATAGGAACTATTAAAAATATAAAAAAAGGTGATAATTCTTCTAGCTTCACGATAAGGGCAAATAAGGTACTGGAAGATACTAAAGTAGGAGATAGCATATGTACAAATGGTGTATGTTTGACTGTTAAGAATATATACAAAGAAACTTTTGAGGCTGATATAATGGCTGAGACTTTAAGAGTAAGTAATTTAGGTAGTCTCAAAATTGGAAGTAGAGTAAATCTAGAAAGAGCTTTAAGTCTAAACACTAGGCTTGGAGGACATATGGTAAGTGGACATATAGATGGATTAGGGCAAATAATTCTAATGCAAAGGGAGGATATAGCAGTTGTTTTAACAATAAGACCTCAAAAAGATATATTAAAATACATTATCTACAAAGGTTCTGTTGCAATTGATGGGATAAGTTTGACAGTTTCTTATGTTGATGATGAAGTATTCAAAGTATCTATAATACCTCATACTGGTGAGGAAACTATATTACTCTCTAAAACAATAGGAGAAAATGTAAATATTGAATGTGATTTAGTTGGTAAGTACATAGAACGTCTTTTAGGCTTTAAAAGTAAAGAAGATGGAGTTAAAAAGACATCCTTGACAGAAGACTTTCTAAAGGAAAATGGATTTTTATAAGTCGAAATATAAACAAAATTTAAAATTTTACACAGAGGGGGAAACAAAAATTATGTTTGAATTTAACAAAATAGAAGATGCTATAAAAGATATTAGGGATGGAAAGATGGTAATAGTAATAGACGATCCTGATAGAGAAAATGAAGGCGATTTAGTAATAGCTGCTGATAAAGTTACACCAGAAGCTGTAAACTTTATGGCAAAATACGCAAGAGGACTTATATGCGCACCTATGACAAAGGAGCTTCTTAGTAGCTTAAATATAGGTCAAATGGTAGATAATAATACAGACAATCATGAAACAGCTTTTACAGTATCTATAGATCATGTAGATACAACTACAGGTATATCGGCTTTTGAAAGAGCACATACTGTTAAAAAACTACTAGATAGCAACTCAAAAGCAGATGATTTTAGAAGACCAGGACATATTTTCCCACTAGTAGCTAGAGAGGGAGGAGTATTAGTTAGAAAAGGTCACACTGAAGCTTCTGTTGATTTATCAAGACTAGCAGGTCTTAAACCTGGTGGAGTTATCTGTGAAATAATGAATGATGATGGAACAATGGCTAGAACACCAGAACTTATAGAATTTGCAAAAAAATACAATTTAAAAATAATAACTATAGAAGATTTAATTGAATATAGAAAAGCAAATGAAAAGTTAGTTGAGAGGGTTGCAAAAGTAAAAATGCCTACAAAGTATGGAGATTTTGATATGTATGGATTTATAGACAAAATTACTGGACAAGAAAATATAGCTTTGGTTAAAGGTGATTTAAGTGGAGATGAACCAGTACTTACTAGAATACATTCAGAGTGCCTAACAGGAGATGTTTTAGGATCAAAGAGATGTGACTGTGGAGATCAGTATGCTAGGGCAATGAGAGAAATTGAAAAAGAGGGTAGAGGCATACTTTTATATATGAGACAGGAAGGTAGAGGTATAGGCCTTATGAATAAGTTAAAAGCATATGCACTTCAAGATACAGGTCTTGATACTGTAGAGGCAAATTTAGAACTTGGATTTGATGCAGATATGAGGGAATATAGTATGGCGGCTCAAATGCTTAAAGATCTAGGAGTGAGAAAAATCAATTTGATGACAAATAATCCTGAAAAGATACTTGGTTTAAGCAATTATGGAATTGAAATAATTCAAAGGGTTTCTATTGAGATAGATCACAATGAAGTAAATGAGTTTTACTTAAAAACTAAAAAAGAGAAGATGCAACATATGTTAACTTGCTAAGAATAATAAATTTACTAAAAATAATAAATTATATACTTATAATATGATAATAAAAAAGGGAGAGATAAAATATGAAAATATTAGAAGGAAACTTAGTAGCAGATGGTGCAAAAATAGGAATAGTAGCAGCTAGATTTAATGAATTTATTGTTTCAAAATTAGTAGGAGGGTCATTAGATGCTCTAAAGAGACATGGAGTAGAAGAAGATAATATAGATGTAGCATGGGTACCGGGCGCATTTGAGATACCTCTAGTGGCTAAAAAGATGGCAGTTAGTAAAAAATATGATGCTGTGATCTGTCTAGGGGCAGTTATAAAGGGAGCAACTCCGCACTTTGATTATGTATGTGCAGAAGTATCAAAAGGAGTGGCAACAGTATCTTTAAACTCCGATATACCTGTTATATTTGGAGTTGTAACTACTGATACAATAGAACAAGCTATAGAAAGAGCTGGAACTAAAGCTGGAAACAAAGGTTATGATGCAGCAGTTACTGCTATAGAAATGGTTAATTTACTAAAAGAGTTTTAGGATAAAAAAATTTACTTATTTTGTATAAAAATGTTTTAAACTAAATTACCCGGGTATTAATATACTATCCCAATATCCCATAAATATTATACATCCCCCCTGATGTAGATATTTAACTTTTAAACAACATAGAGAGACTGTTTATAATTTCCCCATTTTATAAACAGTCTCTTTTGTATTATACTTATATATAAGAACAAACCATAATTATATAGATAGGAAGGTTTTTATGAAAAAGAATATAGATTTAATGATAGCTAGTGTGTTTATAATATATTATTTTTATTTAAGGCTGTTTTTTGGAGGCATATCCTTTGATGAAATTTTCCTGATTTTTGGGATAGTACTAATTATTTACCATAAAATAAAGGAAAAAATAAATAGGAAACTCTATAGATTTTTAAAGTTATCGTTTACTACTTTGTTGACGGTATTTTTAATACTAGAATCTGTATTTATTTTTTATCCCAAAAGAAATATTAAAGATGACTGTGATTATTTAATTGTACTTGGAGCTGCTGTAAAAAATAATACACCAAGCCTAACATTAAAGGGAAGGTTAGATAGCACCATAGAGTATATAAACAAAACAAACGACGACTGTTATATAGTTGTATCTGGTGGAAAAGGAAGCGGAGAAAATGTATCGGAAGCTTTTGCTATGAAGGAGTACTTAATAAATAATGGAATTAATAGAAATATAATAATCGAAGAAAATATGTCTAAAAATACATATGAGAATTTTAAATTCTCTAAAAAAATGATAGAAAATCATTCAAAAAAAGAGATTCAAGACTTAAATATAAAGGTTGTGACTACAGATTTTCATGCCTTTAGAAGTAGTATATTAGCCAAAAAAAATAGATTTACTAGTGCTACATTCTACACTAGTAAATCTAAAGCATCATTTGTACCTGTATATTATATTAGAGAATTTTTTGCATTTACAAAAATGTTAATATTGTGGTAAAGGTATTAATACTTTATGATATATGTCCCTGTAACTTATAATTAGTTTCAGGGATTTTGTTTTATATTTGTTTTATATTATGTTTATAGATATATTGTTATGTACTTTATTATCATAGCTATAGAAATCTTCTATTAAATAATAGATACTATTTTTTATAAAAAATATGTCATTATTGCTTAATTCATTAGGAATGTTTTCGCTAATTAAATTTTCTCTATTCACCAATAAACTTAGTTTAGATTTTTCTTGGACTAAATCTATACTTAATAGGTTTGTATTATTCTTTTCAAGTTTTTTAAAATTATTTTTGATTGTCATTAGAATAGAATCAATAGATACGTGTTTCAAAGAATTATCTTTTTCATAATTACATTCTTCACAATACTGATATAAAGATTTAGATTTAGATACTAAGCTATTTAGATTTGAACTTCCACATTTAGGACATCTGATTTCCCTAGACCAGAATCCCTCTTCATTTACTATGATATCGTTTGCATTTGCCATATTATTTCCCCCATTTACAATATTTTTAAAATAAATATAATAAAATTTACCTCTACCTACCTCTATTAATATTATAACATCAGCATATATAAAAAAATAATTGTAAATTATGGTAGATAATCTCATCCCTTAGATAAAAAGAAATATGTCGTTTATTTGTGTATATAGAGTTATTTTGTAACACTTTAGGTATACTTCCATATAATGATATCAATAAGAGATTTAAATAAATGAAAATAAGTCTCAAATAATATAATTTAAAGGGTGATTTGAATGCAATATTGGAATAAGGGGAAAACTTGTAAATATAACCACCATAAATGTAATAATAAATTTAGCAATAAGTCCAAAAATAAGTGCTTTAATAAAAACTGTAATTGTTTTAATCCTAATTGCAAAAAGTATGAAGAAATTGCAAATGAAAAATGTCAAAAGGCTTGTTGTTTAAGTCAAAAGGCTAATCAAGTTGCTAATGAGGCAAGTGAATCAGACAGAAGAGCTAAGTGCCTTAAAGAGAAATATAATGAAGAAGTAAATAGGGCTAAAGACCTTTGGTGTGAACATAAAAAACTATCTGATATGAGTGAAAACTTGATGGATGAAGCTAAAGAGTGTTTAAATAAAGCAGCTGATTGCTACGAAAATCACTATACAAATCATTGTGGATGCAATATGAACTATTTAGAATGTGACCAAAAAAATTACTGTAACTGTAATTGTGATAATTCTGTTTACAAATGTGTTTGCTATAAATGTAATAGTTAAAAAAATATTGTTAGAATATATTGTTAAAATATAGTGTTAATTCACTAAATATAGACAAATAAAATATTATTGACGGGTTTTTTATAAAATTTGTTAAAATCAGTCAATAATATTTTATTTTAATTTTTAAAAACAACAAGGAATTGTTAGTATATAGTGAGAATTAATTAAATACAAAATAATAAATTTAAACACAACGATGAAATTGTTTTTGTTCACAAATCGAAGCTTCTTGGGCCAAGAATTTCTATGTGTTATCTAAATAATTTAAAGAGGGAGAAAATTTCATATGAGAAAATTCTTTATAGCAATACCTATGATGATAATAGTAGGATTTATGGCTACTGGCTGTAGCCAGCAAAGTGTATCAAAAGAAAAGGAAGTATCTAAAAGTAGTGTTTTATCACAAAGTAGTGATAAGAGTGTAAAAGAAGTGGTATACGAAATGGATGACATATTAATAAAGTATCCTCAAATAGAGTTAAAGGATAATAAAGATAAAAGTAAAAAGATAAACACTATAATAAAAGATGACATATCTAATATAAAGAAACACTATACTTCTGATTCTAAAGATTTTACATTAGAAGTTAATTATGAAATAAAACTTCTAAATGATAACATGATATCTATACTGTATAAGGGATATTATAATAATTCAAACAATGCATATCCGACTAGCTTTGCTTGTACAACTAATATAGACTTAGAAAAAGAGTCTAAAATAAGACTTAAAGACTATGAGGATGTAGATATAGTTACTCAAGTATTACTAAGTGATGATAAGTACGAATTAAAAACAAAGGATAAAAACTTAGCTAAGGTACAAAAGGATTATATAAAACAAAAGGATGAAGCATGGATAAAAGATTCATTATTAAAAGCCGATTTTTCTAACAATAATGGAGAGTTTGTATATCCTGAAGTATTTAGTTATAGAGATAAAAATTCTTTAACTCTTATAATTCCTATACAACATGCACTTGGTGATTATATGGAAATTACTATAAAATAAAAGTAAAGTAGCCTGTTAAATTTAACTAGGCTACTTTTATTTTGTATTTTATTAGCAACTAGTACATATAAATTTATTGATAAATAAATTATAAGGCAGGGTGATGATAATGAGTAATATAAGTTCTAATTTAATTAGTTCAATATTTACAAACTCCATAACAGTAATATTTTTAATTGCGATAACTCTATATATGTTGGTAAGAATTTTAGAAAATAGAAATTTATACAATTTCATAAATACCGAGTTAATAGAGTTAAATAGCAATTACAAAAATAGCAAACTATACATAAACGCTAAAAGTAAGTACAGTGTATATCAACAGGAAAATCCTTACTTAGAAATTAATATGACTTCCTTTATTGAAGAGGTGGCTTCAGATTTTAGACATAAAAATAAGCCTATGATAGAGGAAATAAGAAGTATAAAAGGATCATCTTCAACATGTATATTATTAGGGGTGTTAGGTACATTTGTAGGACTTTCTATGATGCTCTTAAATGTAGATACTAAAAATATTATAGACTCTCTACCAAGTACAATAAGTAGTATGCAAACTGCATTCACGACTAGTATATTTGGTATAATTTGTTCAATGATAATAAATTTCTCAACAAAAATTAATAATTGCGAGCATGTAATGGTACAAATTATGCTAAAACTTGAAAATTTAATAACTTCAGATGTCACACATGTTAAATCAGAACGTGTTGATTCAAAAATAGAAGAAGTGAAAAATACTATAAAACAGATAAGTAAATCTATTGAAGCTATAGAAAGATTTGATAAAATATCTAAGGATTTAACTGAATTTAACGAGGAATTTATAGGTGGAATAGAAGTTTTAAAGGGATTACTAGAAGGATCTCAAAACTCTATTAAAACATTTGATCAAAATATAAGAAAGCTAGATAAACAATTCAATATTTTAAATATAAAATTTAATAGATTATTTGAGAATTACGATAAGCAAGAGGATATAAATAAGGAAATTCTTCTCGATATAAAAGAGTCTGCAAAATCAATCTATGATTTAACAGAAAATCAATATAGAGTTAGTGAATATATGAGAAATCTAAGTGCAACTTTTGGATTATATGAAAGAAGTGCACAGGATTTACTATTAAAGCTAGTGGATAGAGAGGATAATATAATAGATAACCAAAGAGATATTTACGACAGAAAGATAAGCCTAGAAGAAGACTTAAACAATCTTAGTAATATAATATCAAATGCATCAAAGGATATAGAGGATAAACTAGATATGATGTTTAATTACCTTGATTTATATAAAGAAGCTTCAGGTATATCTTCAATAAAAGATAAAAATTATATAGTACCTTCTAATGAAGAAATTTATGAAATAGAAAAAGAATACTCAATTATAAAAGATATAGATGAGGATGATTTAAATGATTAATAAATATAGAAGAACTATAAATAAGGAATCTGAACAAAGTGGTTTCTGGCCTACATTTACAGATTTAATATCAACGGTGTTGATGGTTGTAATACTAATTTTATTTAGTTCAGAGAGTATAGCAGGATCAGTTGAAAAGGACCTAGCCAAAAATGTAAATATCTCAGTAAAGGAAACACTAGATAAAAATAAAATTCCAGTTGAGGTAGATAAAAACACTGGTGAGATAACATTTGGAGAAAAAACTATGTTTGATGTAGATAGTTCAGAATTAAAGCCGGAAGCTAAAGAAATACTAAAGACTTTTATCCCTAAGTATGTAGAAACTATTTACAAGGATTACGGTAAAAATATATCCAAAATAGTTATAGAAGGACATACAGACGATGTGGGAACTTATTTATACAACCTTGATTTATCTCAAAGAAGAGCATACAGTGTTGCACAGTATATGGTTGGAGATGAAATAGGAGATTATAAATACAAAGATAAGTTAAGAAAAGACATAATAGCTGTTGGGAGATCACAAGCTGAGCTTATAAAAGAAAGTAATGGAGAGGTAAATAGAGATGCATCTAGAAGAGTAGAGATAAAGTATGAGATTAAAATAGACTAAATTAGATAAATATGTTAGCTTGTTAAAATAAATGTAGATAAAGGTAAAAAATTGTTATATTCCCTCTATGATGATATAATTGATATTGTTATGGAGGGAATATTTATGCATAAAAAAATCACCAAATTTAAAAGTTTATTGACATTACTTTTGGTATCGACTTCATTGTTTTTAAATGGGTGTAATAACACTGAAAATCCAAAACAAGTTACCTCAAAAGAAAACATTGAATCTGAGAGTATTTCTAATTCGCAAGTTTCTAGCTTGAATAACGCTGAAATACACTTTATAGATACAGGAAATAGTGATGCAATACTAATTAAAGAAGGAGAAACCTTCACACTAATAGATGGGGGAGACAATGATGATGAAGCTTCTATGGTAAGATATTTAAATAATCAGGGTGTAAAGAATATCAAATATCTTATATCTACTCATGCACATGCAGATCATTTAGGTGGATTAGATGCGGTAGTAAAAAACTTTGCGGTTGAAAATGCATTCGTATCTAATGGATCAGCAGATTCTAAAAGCTATAGAGACTTTATAAATGCTTTGTCAGACAAAGGCCTATCTCCAAGTGTACCACTAGAAAATAATAAATTTTTCTTAGAAAACTCTTATTTTGAGGTTTTAAACACTAATGGTGGAAGTACAACCAATGAACAATCTTTAGTCTTACTTTTTACCAATAAAAATGATAAAATATTATTTACAGGAGACGCAGAAGCAGGAACAGAAAAAGAAATTATGCCTAAACTTTGTGATATAGACCTTTTAAAAGTAGGTCATCATGGCTCTCGTAGTAGTTCAACAGATGAACTCTTACAAAAAACAACTCCTGAATATGCTGTAATTCAAGTAGGAAAGGGTAACTCCTATGGACACCCACATAAAGAGACCATGGATAAGTTAAAAAGACTAGGAATAGAAGTACATAGAAATGATGAATGTTCTGATATAATATTTATCTCAACTGGCGATGGAGTCTCAACAAACTGTAAAGCGGGAAGTTACACTCCAGGTAAAAGAGAAAGTAGCAACTCAGATATTCAAAATAACGACCAGCAAATTAATAATCAGCAAAGTGGTCAAAATGATGAAATAGTGTATTACACTCCTAAAGGAAAAAGTTATCATTCAAGAAGAGATTGTAGTGCACTTATTAGAAGTAAAACTATCCTCTCAGGAACAATAAAAGAAAGTAATAAACTCGATCCATGCGATAGATGTTATGGAAAATAATAATTAAGGGGATACTATTTTAAGTTAAGTTAAATTAAATAAATAGATTATAGTAAGGAGATTTATAATATGAGTAAAACACCAACACCACATAATAATGCAAAAGTAGGAGATATAGCAGAAACAATACTACTTCCAGGAGATCCTTTAAGAGCTAAATTTATAGCAGAAAACTTTTTAGAAGATGTAGTTCAGTACAATACTGTTAGAGGTATGCTTGGATATACAGGTTATTATAAAGGAAAGAAAATATCAGTTCAAGGGTCTGGAATGGGTATGCCATCTATGGGAATATACTCTTATGAGCTTATACATTTTTATGGAGTTAAAAACCTTATCAGAGTAGGTTCTGCAGGTGCAATAAGTGACAAATTAAAAATGCTTGATGTAGTAATAGGAATGGGTGCATGCACAGATTCAAACTATGCACATCAATATAACTTACCAGGAACATTTGCTCCAACAGCAAGCTACACTTTATTAGAGAGCGCTGTTAATGTAGCTAGAGAACAAGGAGTAGAAGTAACTGTAGGTAATATATTATCTAGCGATATATTCTATGGAGATGAAGGTTTAGAAAGTTATAAGAGATGGAAAAAAATGGGAGTTCTATGCACAGAAATGGAATCAGCTGCTTTATATATGAATGCTGCAAGAGCAGGAGTTAATGCATTGAGTATACTTACAATATCAGATTGTATTTTTACAGGAGAAGAATGCTCAGCACAAGAAAGACAAGAAACATTTACAAAGATGATGGAGATAGCTTTAAACGTAGTAAAATAAATCGTTATAAATAAAAAAGATATGGAAATCCATATCTTTTTTTATTTACTTTATTACTCTGAATACACCTGTAACAACACCTATGATTTCAACATTTCGAGCATCTAATATCATAGGACTCATAAAATCATTTTCAGGTTGTAACCTTATAGTATTGTCTTCTTCTTTAAAAAATCTCTTTACAGTAGCAGCTTCTCCATTTATAAGGGCGACAACTATTTGAGAGTTTGAAGCTGTATTTTTCTTATCAACTATAACATAATCTTTATCTAAAATACCTGCTTTTATCATACTTTCACCTTTGACTTTTAATACAAAGTTGTTAGTACCTTTTACTATACTAGCTGGAAGGGGAATATATTCTTCTATATTCTGTTCTGCTAATATAGGTTCTCCAGCAGTTATTTGGCCTACTAAAGGTAGATTTAATATTTCTTGGTTTATTCCAGAAACACTATTAGAGTTACCTCCATCCAGAACTTCAATAGCTCTAGGTTTAGTAGGGTCCTTTCTTATATATCCTAGTTTTTCTAGCTTATTTAGATGAGAATGGACAGTAGATGTAGATTTTAATCCTACGGCATCACAAATCTCCCTTACAGCAGGTGGGTATCCTTTTTCAATAATTTGAGACTTTATAAATTCTAATATTAAAACTTGTTTATCAGTTAAATCTAAATACATAAAATCACTCATTTCCAAACTTAATTTAGCTTAATAAGGGTAGATAAATACCTTATTACTATATATTGTAACATAATACAAATATTTATACAAACATTTGTTCTTTAGCTGAATTAAAGGCATATATACGGTCAATACTTAGAGTATAGTTTATAAATACTTAGTTAATATAGAGTGAGAAATTGTTTGATTTACTGTTATTTGATGAAAAAATTTATTTATTTAATAAAAAAATGCCAAAAACAGCCTTCGCGAACATCTGTTCGGAGGTCGCATTTTTAGCACTTTTTATATTTTTATATATAGTCTAATGTAGTTTACATAATTGCATTATTGTATACTATATAAAAATAGATTAAATTATATTTCTTTGTTGTCGTTATCATCATCAATCCATTCAAAGTTGTTTACAATGTCTCGTTTAACATTTTTCTTATGTGCAGCGTATAACTGGGTAGTAGTTACATTATCATGGTCTAGTAGATTTTGAACATCATAAATAGAAAAACCAGTTTGGATTAAGGATGTAGCAGCAGTGGCTCTTAGTTTATGCGGGCTATATCCGCTTTCTCTAGATGTTTCCATAGAGATTGATGTATACTTTTTAACTAAAGATCTTATTGCTTTTGGAGTAAGTCTTTTTTTCTGTAACGATAAAAACAGGGCATCTCTTACGTCTTCTTCTAATAGTTCAGATTGAGGTCTTTCATTTAGAATATAATCCTTTATTACAGATTCGCAGGTATGGTTAATAGGCATCAAAACTTCTTTGCCTCTTTTTCTGTATATTTTAAATTCACCTCTTGAGAAGTTAAATGAAGAAATATTTAATTCTCTAAGTTCATTAAGCCTTAATCCATATGTTACAAATAGGGCTAAGATAGCTTTATCACGAAGCTTAGTCTTTTTCCAATATACCTTTTCCTTTTCAGTTAGACCTTCTCCTGTGTCAACAGCATCTAACATTTTGGCGACTTCATCGATTTCAAGACGTTTTATGGCATCTGGCTGAGGCTTTGGAAGCTTTATTGGGTTAAATCCATCAGTAATATTGTTTTTTATTTGTTCATTTCTAAATAAAAACTTAAATAGAGTAGAGATAGAAGATTTTTTTCTAGCTAAAGCTCTATTGTTATTTTCAAATATTAGGGTATTTTTGTCAGTTTGCCTATAATACCTGCTACAATAGTCCCCCAAGAATAAGTTTACATCCCTTGCACTAATTCTATCAAATTCACTTTGGGTAATATCTTTAATGTCAGATGCATTTGTAAGCTCTTGTGATTCAACCAAATAGGAACAGAAGAAGTGTATGTCTTCTAGGTAGGCAAGTCTCGTAGAAACTGCCACAGATCCCTTTAAATAGATGAAATAGTCCTTCATAAACTTTGGAAGTTTATTTTCTATATTAATACATCGCTCTATAAGGGTATTGTCTCTGATCACGATATTATCTGGCTTGTCTGATTTATTATGTATTTTTATTATTTTCTTGTCACTCAAAATATCACCTCCATAGTTAGCTTAAATATAAAATAACATATAGTTTTTTTAAGTTCAACTATTCCTTAAAACTATATATTTTAGGTAGACCGATAAACAAAGAGATTATTAAGAGCATTAAAGGTTAGCAGTATTAAAAGCAGTATTAAGATATGAGGTATATAGATATAAACATAGTTATTTAAATATAATTGAATTAGAAGTAGCTTTACAAAATAAAAGTAATTATATTAATTAGGTTATTAATATAATACGAATAAATCTATATAAGTTGTAATTAATCCTAAATAAATAATATATCTAAAAAGATAATAAATTTTTGTTTTTATTTAACTTAACAAATAATTAGATACATTTAATAAATAATTAGATACAAGGTAAGGGAATATGTAAATTTTTTAAAAATAAGAAAGTATAAGCAATTTAGAAATATTTCTGTTATTAACAGAAAAAAGTAGATATAAATAAGTTTTAGTTTAACTATTCCCTAAATATACATTTAAAGACTAGTTATATATAACACTTCTTAGGCTTGAAATTACAATATATTGTAAAAATAGGAAAAATAAAAAACGTATAGTTTAATCTATACGTTCAATTTAAATATTAATCATAATTCAATCATAAACTTGTTTTTAACTATTTATTTTGCCTTATTTTGTTCAACAAGTAATTTTATTGCAGTTTTTTTCTCTTCATCTATAATTATGTCTGTAAATGCCGGAACACATACAAGATCCATTCCACTTGGGGCAACAAAACCTCTGGCAATTGCAATTGCCTTTATGGCCTGATTCAATGCACCCGCACCTATAGCTTGCATTTCGGCACTTCCTTTTTCTCTTATTATTCCAGCTAAAGCTCCAGCTACAGAGTTAGGATTAGATTTTGAGGAAACCTTTAGTACTTCCATTTCAACATCTCCTTTTAAACTATATACTTAATAAATTATCTACTACGAATAAGTTATTGTCGTTTACAATATAGTTCTATAAGTAAGAAAAAAAACCTTTATTTATCTACTATTTATCTATAAAATTTAACATTATCTACAAATTAGATATAGTCTACCTTATAAGCACTTCCCTATTTCTCTAAATTTATCATATCTTTGTTTTATAATCTCCTCTTTCGAAAAGTTTTTGTAATAATTTAATCTATCAACTATATAAGATTTTATTTCTTTCGATACTGAAGCTGGATCTTTTTGAGCTCCTCCAAGAGGTTCTTTTATTATATTATCTATAATATTTAGGTTATATAGATCTTCACTTGTAAGTTTCATTACATCACTAGCTTCTTTAGATTTTGATGCATCTTTAAATAATATACTAGATAACCCCTCTGGGCTTATAACTGAGTAAACAGAGTTCTCCAACATACATATGTCATTTCCTACACCTATTGCTAGTGCACCTCCACTACCCCCTTCTCCAATTACAAATACAATTATGGGTACTGAAAGTTTACTCATTTCTAGTAAATTTCTTGCAATAGCTTCTCCCTGACCTCTCTTCTCAGCTTCTAAACCACAAAATGCTCCAGGAGTATCTATAAACGTTATTATTGGTCTACCAAACTTCTCTGCCTGTTTCATCAATCTTAGGGCTTTTCTATAACCTTCAGGGTGAGGCATTCCGAAGTTTCTCTTTATATTTTCTTTTACATCAGTTCCTTTTTGATGTCCTATGATGGTAACTTTATATTCATCAATTTGACCTATTCCTCCTATTATCGATGGATCATCTTTAAATAACCTATCTCCATGTAATTCTAAAAAATGTGTACATATATTATCTATATAATCCTTCGTTGTGGGTCTTTTTATATCTCTACTTATGCAAACTTTTTCATATGGAGATAAATTTGAGAACTCTTCTTCCTTAAGATTACTTAATTTATCTTTGAGTGAGTTTATCTTATCAGTTAAATCTAGGCTGTTATTTTCAGAAATGTAGATCAACTGTTTTATATCATTTTCTAATTCTTTTATTTTATCTTTTATTACATCTTTAGATATAGCTCTACTAGCCAAAATATCACCTCCTCGTGCATTTGAACTTATGAGTGGATACTCAAAATTTTATAAAGTACTTCTTTCATTCTTTTTCTGTCTACTATCATATCAATAAATCCATTTTCAAGTAAAAATTCTGATGTTTGGAATCCCTCTGGCAACTTCTGATTTATAGTTTGTTCTATTACCCTAGGACCGGCAAATCCTATTAAGGTATTTGGTTCAGAAATTATAATATCACCAAGCATTGCAAAGCTAGCAGTTACTCCTCCAGTCGTAGGGTCTGTTAGTATTGATATATAAGGTAAAGCTTTTTCTTCTAGCTTAGAAAGTGCTTGAGACGTCTTAGCCATCTGCATAAGAGATACCATTCCTTCTTGCATTCTAGCGCCTCCAGAAGCCGAACATATTATTACAGGTAAATTATTTTTTGCTGCATACTCGATTGAATATGTTATCTTATCTCCTACAATAGAACCCATACTACCCATCATAAAGTCAGGATTCATTACACTAATAACTGTTTTTATGCCGTTTACTCTTCCATAGCCTGTTATAACAGCTTCTGACTCATTAGTACTTTCTTTATATTTTTCTAATTTTTCTTTATAGTTTGGAAAGTTTAGAGGATCCTGAGTTTCTATATTTGAATTAAACTCAACAAAACTTCCCTTATCTATAAGTAAATCTATTCTATCCCTTGCTTTAAATTTATAATGATAAGAACAGCTAGGACATATGTTTAAATTTTCTTCTATATTTTTTCTAAACACATGTTTATCGCATCCCTTACAGTAAATCCAAAACTTATCGTCTACACTATTTTCTTTAAAATTGTCATCTAGAGAAATCGTGACGTATTTAGATTCCTTAGATGATAGAAATTTTTTTATCATAATCTATTTACTCCCTTACATTGTACTCGCTTCATTTATAAACACATTTTCTATAAATTTAGTATGATGGGTATTGTTTTTAAATGCTTCACTAGTCACAAGCTCTCTTTGAAAATCTACATTTGTTTTTATACCCTCTACTATAAACTCATCCAAAGCTCGATTCATTCTACTTATGCACTCTTCCCTAGTTTCTGCCCAACAAACTAGCTTACCTATCATAGAATCGTAAATTGGTGGGATTGTATATCCACAGTAAATAAATGTATCAAATCTAACCCCAAATCCCCCAGGGATATTTATTGACTCTATTCTTCCTGGACACGGAGTAAAATCGTTTGAAGGATCTTCAGCATTTATTCTACATTCTATTGCATGACCTCTAAAGACTATATCATCTTGTTTAAAAGGTATTTCATCTCCATTAGCTATTAAAATTTGAAGTTTTATAAGATCCAAGCCTGTAATCATCTCTGTTACAGTATGTTCTACCTGAATTCTTGTATTCATTTCTATAAAATAAAAATTCTTATCCTTATCTACTATAAATTCGATAGTTCCGGCACCTATATAGCCAATTCCCTTTACTATATCCAAAGCTGTTTTATATATATTCTTTCTTTGATCATCAGAAAGAAATGGACTTAACGATTCCTCTATTACTTTTTGATTTCTTCTTTGCATAGAGCAATCTCTATCCCCGAGGTGTATAGCATTTGAATGTTTATCTCCGAACACTTGAACCTCAATATGTCTAGGGTTTTCTATAAATTTTTCCATATATAGGTCGCTATTAGAAAAGGCAGATAGAGCTTCAGAACTCGCTATATCAAAACTTGAGAATAATTCTTCTTTACAGTTTATTATTCTCATTCCTTTCCCTCCCCCACCATTAGAGGCTTTTATCATAACTGGGTATCCAATTTTATTTGCTACTTCTAACGCTTCTTCTTTTGTTTTTAAGACGGATTCAGAACCCTGTACAACAGGCACACCTAAATTAACCATGGTTTCTCTTGCTCGTGATTTATCACCCATTAGAAGCATTTGTTCCTTGGTTGGTCCTATTAATATAATATTATTTTTTTCGCATTCTTCGGCAAGCTGAGGGTTTTCAGATAAAAATCCAAATCCTGGATGTATAGCATCACAACTTAGCTTTAGTGCAAGGTATATTATATTTTCTATATTGTTATAACTTTTGCTTATATTATTTGGTCCTATGCAAATAGATTCATCCGCTATATATCTATGAAAGGAATCTCTATCTGCATCTGAGTATATAGCAACAGTTTTTATTCCTAATTCTTTGCAGGTTCTAATTATCCTAACTGCTATATCTCCTCTATTTGCAACTAGTATCTTATTTATCATATTACTTCCTCCTACTTTATTGGTTTTATTTTGAAAAGAGGCTGATTATACTCTACTAGCTCTTCATTTTTAGTCAAAATTTCAATTATTTCGCCCTTAATTTCACTTGTAATTTCATTCATAAGCTTCATTGCTTCTAGTATACACAGAGTTTCGCCCTTATTTACAATATCTCCTACTTTTACGAAGTTATCTGAATCTGGATTTGGTGATGCATAAAAAGTGCCCATCAAAGGAGCTGCCACTGTATGTAATTTATCAAAATTTTCTTCATCATTGTCTTTTGTTGTTAACTTCTCTACTGCTATCTCAGATATATCATCCTTTGTTGCATCTTTTATTGTTGCAGGGGAAGTTGCATCTGTAGATTTACACTTTTTAGATGCCTCTAATTTTAAATCATCAGTTTGAAGTTTTACATAGTCTAAATCTGTTGAATCTATAATCTTTAATAACTCTCTTATTTCATCGATTTTCATATTGTTACCCCCTTGTATTATTACCTGGTGCTAATATTATATCATAAAAAATTATTTTATAAAAGAAAAAGTGCTGATGAAAATCATCAACACTTTTAATGTATTAACTTTTTCATTAAATTATAATCAGGCAAATATAATAAAAGTCTCTTGCCTATTAAAATGCCTTCGTCTTCAGTCTTTTTTCAAGATGTTCTATTTCTTCTAGTGAGAATCCTGTTATATCCATAATAAATTTTTTGCTTGAGTTTTTATGTAAAAGATCTATTGCAATCGTCTCTTTTGTTTTTAATACTTTTAAGTATTTATCATCCTCTATCAAAGACATTGTTTTATCTTCGCATGTTTTCTCATCAATTACTAGAGTTTTCTCTAGACCTTGAGGTATAGCTGTAGCCTTACTATTTAGCAATTTGTCTTTAAAGTTGTTAAAAGCCTCAGTTTGGGTGTAATTGTCAAATAAAATGAAAATAGTAGGTATGATAAAAGAAATTCTAGCCCCTAGAAAACCTACTACAACTGTAGAGACTATTACAATTTGATTGATATTTGATAGAGGAATACCTAAAAAATTCTTTTGTGATAAGTCCTCGGTATAAGATTTAATAACTCCAAATAATAAAGTTATAATGCATAGAGGAAGTAAAAAACAACTGCCTATAACTCCAGACATACCTATATAGTCGAAAAATTTAACTATATTCCCGTAAATATGCATATAACCGTTTAAGTATGCATATACACATGCTACAATGCCAAGGGTACCACCTAAGGATTGTGTATACCAGCTTAGAAATTTAGAATTCATAGCACTCTCCTCTCCAAAACATATATTAAATTAATATGTATTTTGAGAGGAAAATATATCTTAGATATAGAACTTATTATAATTTATAGAATTTATAGGAAAGATATTGCTTCATTTAATATTTTTATGCTTTCATCTGAGGATTGAAGAGCTATTAGATTTTCTGTCAGATGTTTTGCACTATCCACATCATTAGCTTCTATTGAATCGTAGATTTTTTTTAATAATTTGTATTCGTCTTCACTTAGATTTGTTAAATCAAATTTATCATTAAAACTGTGATTATACATGCACATAATTATACCTCCTTAGTCTTTTATAAATATAAATATCTTTAACTATACACTTAATACTCAAACGGACAAAAGTATATAATATTAGATTATTATATCCATTTATTATGAATTTAGTACTAAATTATTTATAATATATATATTGTATTAAAGTTATTAGTTGTGTATACTTTTGATGTGGTAAATTTAGTATATTCTGATTAAGTTTGATTTTTTAAGGAGATAATACTATTAAATCCACTGAGTAAAGGGGAGTTTGAATATGTTAGATACTGTAGAATTTATACTTAAAATTTTATTTTTCATATTGTCTATTATTTGGGCAGAAAAAATAATAGTTTTAAGAACAGATAAACAAATAGTAATAAACCCTCTTCTTATTCTTATATCATCTATCTTGGTAATGTTGACACAAGGTCATGGGAGAGAATTTTTAGGTGTAGATGTACAGTATATAAGAATTGCATTATATAGTATTTATTCATTTATAGTTTTATTAGGATTATACTCTATAAATAAAAAGAATGGGTTCTTTTAAGACAATTAAAATGGGACTGGCACACTAAACATAGTGTACCAGTCCCATTTAACTAATCTATACTAAAGTTATAGATTAATCTACAGTTATAGAAATATTTGCGATTTGATTTAAATTTTTATTATTCAAACCAATCTTAACTACAGTAGTTCCTTTATTTTTACCCGTTATAATCATATCGTTTTCAGAAACTATATTTTTATCTTCTATGTATACTACTAGATCTAGGTCCTTTGGTATTTCAGTTGAAACTTCCCAATACTTATAATAATTATCAATATTTTTTTCGATAACTTTTCTTAGATCTATACTTTCATTTTTGGATATACTTAAGTTTTTATACTTAGCTTCTAATAAATATTGGTTTTTGTTACTATCAATAAAGTTGAGATCATAATTAATTTTCACACCTTTTCTAGACAGTAAATTTAAAATATTATCTGTAGTTATATAGTTATTAGCTATATTTATATAATCTAAATCATTTAATAATAATATCTCATTTGGTATGGTTTTTATATTATTATTCCAAAAAATAAAACTGTCTATATTTTCTAGTGTAGAAATTCCCTTTAAGTCTGAAATTTTTTCATTTGTAGCGTCGAACACTCCATCGAGTGATTTTATATTATTTAACGTTATTTCATTAGGACTAACCCTTTCCTTCACGGCGTTTCTAAAATTATAGTCGGGGAAAATCTCTTTAAGCTGGCTCTCACTTAAAACATCATTACTACTTAAGCTTTCATGTGCTACAGATATACTTCCAAAACTAAAAATTGTAATAATTAATAAAAATGGCAACAAAGTAACTATTTTCATATTCAATAATAACCTCCGATATAAATGGTATATTATTATCTTCTATGATATATTATAGTTTCCTTGTTACCCAGCCTTAGTTTTATGTGATTTAATAGTGCAAATTTCTATAATTAAGTATATTATTTTATAATTAATTACGTTTTTCGGCCTCACATCTAAATATTTTTATGCCTTGCGACATAAATTTGTCTTCGTATTCTGTTGTGACATTTTCGGTGTAATCGCTGTTTGCTAAATCAAGTGATATATTTTTAAGCAGCCAGTTGTTAGATGCTATTTCATTTAAGCTAAATTCAAATAGCTTTTCATTGTCTGTTTTAAAATGAAGCTCTCCATTTTCTTTTAGTATAGTTTTATACATTTCTAAAAAATTAGAGTGAGTTAATCTTCTTTTAGCCCATCTTTTTTTAGGCCAAGGATCACAGAAATTAACAAATACTCTGTCCAGCTCGCCTTTGTCAAAATAGTCTAGTATGTTGCTAACATCCCCCCAAACAAATAATATATTGCTTAGGTTATCTTCAGCAGCTTTTTCAACAGCTTTTAATAAAACCTCTTCTTTGATTTCCATAGCTATATAATTGATATCAGGGTTTTGTTTAGCTAGTGTAGTTATAAATTTACCTCTACCTGTACCAAATTCAGCATGTATAGGATTTTCATTATTAAATCTTTTTTTCCACTTTCCTTTTAATAACTCTATATTATTTTTTATGACATAGTTTTCATAACTTAAAAGCTTTTCATCTGCACCCTTTTTTCTTCTTCTCCTCATAAATGTCTCCTCATTATCTAAAAATTGATTTAAATAAAAATTTATTTTAAACAAATAAGGAGCATCAGTATTTACTGATACCCCCCTTTTGTTTATTGGTTATTAATGACCGCCACAACCAGAGCAACCTCCGTCACAACCGCCTTGATCTTTCATGTTTTCAGGAACAACTCTAAATCCAAAACCAGTATCTTCTATAACTATATCGCCATAGGTATTATATTCATTAGTGTTCATTACGAATTCTAATCCTTCGAATTCATAAGTTAAGTCATCATCTTTTTTCTCATCTAAAGCAAGTCCAAATGATGGCCCAGAGCATGCAACTCCTGCGAAGTAAACTCTTATGCTATTAGGTTTATCTTGGTTATCTTTTAATATATCTTTCAATGTATCAACTGCTGTTTCTGGTAAAGTAATTTTCATAAAATCATTTCCTTTCAATATTTTATTAAAACATATATATTATATACCCTTATAGTATATATAAGCAATGGAATTTTACTTTTTTGCTAAAATAAGTAAATCTATTGTATTAGTTAATTTACCCTCTTTGCTTAAAAAATAAACATATTTATATAATCTATAATTAAAGAATAAAATATATCCTCAAAATAACTTCAAAAAACACGTATTTATTGTTATAATAGTTAATTGTGAAAACTTATGGAGGTGCTTATATGAAAAAACAGAAATCATCTGCTCTAATAGAATTGTTAGGGCTATTTGTAGGGAGCATAATAATGGCTGTTGGTATCAATATGTTCTTTAAACCACATACTATCGCTCCAGGGGGAATGAGTGGTTTAGCCTTAGTAATAAGTAAAATTACTGGTTTAGAAGTTTCTACAATAATGCTTGTTATAGGAATTCCTTTAGTTATTTTTTCTTTTAGAATAATGGGAACTAAAAATTCTTTGAAAACGTTGTTTGGAACGGTATTATTTTCTTTCATAGTTGGTGTTACATCACCCTTATCTAATTTAAGATTGACTGATGATTTACTATTATCCGCAATATCTGGTGGTATTTTATTAGGGTCAGGTATAGGAATAATGTTTAGGGTTGATGCATCTACTGGAGGAACAGATTTGATAGCTCTTATACTAAGTAAGAAGTTCCCTAGCATAAAACCTACAAAGTTCATGACTTTCCTAGACGGTATGGTAGTTATATCCGCAGGTATAGCTAGTAATAACTTAGAAATAGGTCTTTATTCAGCAATTGCTCTTTATGTAATAGTAAAAATAGCTGATGCAATAATGGCAGGATTTGATTACTCTAAGGCTTTTTTAATAATATCTAATCAGCCAGAAAAATTAAGAGAAGTTATAACTGATGATCTAAATAGAGGTGTTACTATTTTAGAAGGAAGAGGTGGGTATACTAAAGATAAAAAAGAAATACTTTTAGTTGTTTTACCTAAAAAACAAGAAACTTATCTTAAGAAATTAGTAAATGGGACTGATCCGACTGCCTTTATAATAGTAAGTAGCGTACACGAGGTTCTAGGTCAAGGATTTAAAACTTTAAATAATTAATATAAATTTATATATATTTAATTAAAACTCATATACTCGTATAGGATACGGATATATGAGTTTTTTAATATGAACTACTTATTTTTTATAATTACTCTAGTGAGAATCTATAGCCGTCTTTAGTTAATTCATATTTGTAGCAGTTTATATACCCTTTTGTAAACTTTGGAGATTTTCTCTTGAAAGTCTCTGTGTATATAAAACCGATATCATTTAAAGGTTTTTGTGAAAATTTATTTTCCTCAAATGTAATAGCTATGATTTTCTCTAAATTTAAATCTTCAAACCCATATTTAATAATTGCTAATGCGAGTTCATTAGATATGTTTTTTCCCCAATAATCAGGGTTTATACAGATTCCTATCTCCCCTTCTCTAGAATTAGATGATATATTATTAAATCCTATATTTCCTATTACTTTATTTGCATCTTTAAATACTATAACAAAGTGACCAATTCTACCCTTTTTATAGTTGTTTAAAAAAAATGACCTTATAAATCTATTAGTATCTTTTATCGTTCTATGTTTATAAAAAGGAAGATACTTGACCGTCACATCATTTTTGTAACACTCAAATAAATCTTTTGCATCATCCATTGTTGCAGCTCTTAATATACATTTTTTTGTTTCTAAAACTCTCAATTAATTTACGCCCCTTTAGATTTATATTAATAGTAGTTGTCTATATAAATTATGATTAAATTTAGCTCTAGGTTACTGCAAATAGATTGATGCTTAACATAAAATATATTATTTTATGCCAAAATTTATAAATCTAGTGTTTTCAATCTATATAATTGTATATATTGAGTTTATGTCAGTAATAGGTCAGAAGTTTTTCATATTTTTATTTTGATTTTATGTTACAATATATGTATAATTTATAAATTTGCGGGGGTATAAAATGAGTTATGTGTTCATACGAAAAAGGAGTAAAAACTATATAGTTTATTTAGAATATAAGGACGAGGATACAGGAAAGAAAATACAAAAGAATATGGGTTCTTTCGATAAAAAAAGGGACGCTAATAAAAAGCTTATCGAAATAAAAGACGAGTTATATAAGGATGAATTTTTGGTTCCCAATAACCTTATACTAAAAGATTTTCTTCTTGATTTTCTAGAAAAATACAAAGAAAATCTATCAATAACAACTTATAATTGTTATCTTAGAATTTGCAAAAAACATATAATTCCAAGTATAGGAAAACTTAAAGTGGTGGAAATGAGACCTATACATATCCAAAATTATGTAGACGATTTAGTAGGAATACTAACTCCTCAAACCATAAAGATTCATATAAATATATTAAATTTAGCTATCAAAAGAGCATATAAACTTAGACTAATTAGAGAAAATATAGTTGATTGTATAGAAATTCCTAGAAATAAAAAATTTAAAAATAGAATCTACGACAATAAAGATATGATAAAACTTTTAGAAGCTTGTAAAAATACATATATGGAGTTGCCAATAAATCTTGCTATAGGACTGGGACTTAGAATATCAGAGATACTCGGCCTAACCTGGAATAATATAGACTTCAATAATAATACTGTAACAGTTGAAAATATAACTGTTAGACATGAAGGTAAGGTCATACTTAAAGAGCCTAAAACAGATAGTTCAAGAAGAACAATATCAGCACCATCTGAAGTCATGAGTTTATTAAAAGAGTACAAGAAAAAAGCTATTGAAAATAGATTAAAAAACGGTACTAGAAATATAAACAACTTAATATTCGTTGACAAAAATCAGCAACCTATAGCACAAGATGTTATAAGTAAAAAGTTTTCAAGGTTTTTAAACGAAAATAATTTACCTCATATAAGATTTCATGATTTGAGACACTCTCATGTAACATTACTTATAAACTCTAAAGTACCTATAAAAGTTATTTCTGAAAGAGTTGGACATTCAAACATTAATACAACTCTTAATATTTACTCTCATGTACTTAAAGAAATGGATAAAGAAGCTTCTGATAAGATTTCTGAAAGCTTATTTAATCAAGGATAACCTTAGAATATTTTAAAGTTAGATTTTGGTAAGGATGCACAATCAGTATACATAATTAAATTATTGTAAACTATATATTTTTTAATTAGAACCTTAATGAATTGTGTAAATATTCTAATAAAATTCTACATGAATTTCAATAAAGCCGAAAAATAGACCCATTAAATTCCGATTTAAGGGGTCTATTTATTTTTTATCGACTATTAATACTAAAAACAGTCAAAATTCTTTAAAACCCATCGTAGAGCTTATAGCGAAATTTTTGACGCTATTTTTAAATTTAGTTTACTATAACTATATTATGTAAACTTTTAAAGAGTATAATACACTCTATCCTATCGAGTTAACTTTTTTACAACTATGAGTTTTAATTTTTTCCTTTTTTAAATCATCCTTATATATAAAACTAAAAATTATTATTCCCATTACATAAAGTACTATTGTTAAATAATAAGGTGAGTTATAAGATATTTTTTCCATCATAAATCCACCAATTGCTATTCCCATTGCCCTACTAATATTAGATGACAAAGATAAAAAACTGCTTAGATTTGTTCTTTCTGATTTATCTACAAGTTCCATTGATAAATTTTGAGTTAGAGGTATTGCCATATTCATAAGACCATTTCTTATAAAAAAAGATATAGTAACTAAAATCAATCCTTGAGGAAATGCTATTGATACCAAAAAAGGAATAGATAATATTTGACACAAGATAACTGTTTTAACTTTGCCGAGTTTGTTTGAAAGAAAAGGAACTAATCCACCACAAACGATACAACCAAATTGAGATATAGAAAGTATTGTTCCTACAATATTATCCTCTATGTTCATGGAGTACTTTAAATATACACTAAAAAATGGAACTACAACTCCTGCTCCTAAACCGATCAGAAAATTATAGGTCATAAATTCGAGAACCTTTTTATTTAAAATTTTTATATACCCTTTAATACAAGATTTTAGGCTTCTTGGTTTTAAACTTTCGGGTTCTTTCATAAACTGAATTGGTATTAGTCCTGTCATAGATAATATGGCTGATGATATGAATATTAATGTTATAGACTGTGCCGATGTCAAGAAATTGCTGATGTAAGAGGATAAAACTCCTCCTATAAATGAAGCTATCATCATTCCAGCATTAAATATGATGAAGTTTACGCTAAATGCAAATACTCTTTCTTCTTCTGTTGTATTCTCTGTTATATACATCCCCTCTGCTGTGGTTTTTACACTAAGCCCAGTTCCTACAAGTATAGACATCGCTATTATTAAGAGCTTATTATTAAGTAATACTATAAAACTACTGCCGATAGCTATACATAAAAAACCAATAGCTAAACTCTTTTTTCTGCCTATTTTCTCTAGTAGGTAAGCACTCGGAATAGACGATAACGCTATAGAAAATGTATTTATAGATAATACCATACCTACGAAGTGCTCTTTATAGCCTAGTTCTTTTAAGTATATTCCAATTAACATATTAAATATACCCATTGCAAAAGATGCTATTATATTCACTGTGAGAAATAGACGAATATTTTTATTTACCTTACTCATGATATTAAGATTCTTCATTTTGTCCCCCCTACAAGACTATTATAGCACATTAAATAAATAACTCTTAACAAAGTATATATCTATAATTATAGATATATATCGATCGATAGCTATAGATATATATTTAACGATATTTATCTGAAAAATACAAGGTTATAGTATATAATCTTCAAATTACTATCTATAAACAAGTAATTAATATAATAATATGCAATGTTTATTTTTATTCCTTCTTTTTAAAGTATATATATAATGAATTTTATATTTATTTTTATAATACAAAATTTCTATAAACTTTATTTTATATATATAAATTTCGAAAATAATCATATTATATAAAGTTAGCCATATATAGTATATATAGCTAATATTTACTAAAATTTTCAATACTATTTAATTATAACTTTCATAAAATTTTAACAAAATCGTTGACACTCTTTTCAGATAATGTATAATTATACCTGTAACAAATGTAATTTTATAAATCTATTTTGAAAATTTCTTAGGAGGAAAATAATGTCGGAACAGAACAGAAAATTAACTTGGAAAAACATTGCCTTGACAGGCTTTGTTATGGTCTGGGGATTTGGTAATGTAGTTAACAATTTCGCAAACCAAGGGCTTACTGTTGTATTCTCATGGATATTCATGGTAGCCTGCTACTTTGTACCGTATGCACTTATGGTAGGAGAATTAGGTTCATCATTTAGTGATGGAAAGGGTGGAGTTTCAACATGGATACGCTCTACTACTACTCCAATGCTTGCATTTATGGCAGGTTGGACTTATTGGGTTGTACATATTCCTTATCTAGCTCAAAAACCTCAAGCAATACTTATAGCTCTATCATGGGTTGTTAATCCATCCGGAGAATTGGCCGAGGTAATCAAAGCTTTAAATCCTTTAATATTACAATCAATGGTTTTAGCAGTATTCTTTGTATTTTTATATGTTTCAACAAAAGGTGTAAAAATATTAAAAGTTATAGGTAGTGTAGCAGGCACATCCATGTTTATAATGTCTATATTGTATATAGTATTAGGTGTAAGTGCTCCTGCGATAACAGGCAGACCTGTAGCTACACCAAATATAACATTTGGCTCATTTATACCTAAGTTTGACTTTGCATATTTAACTACTCTATCTATGTTAGTGTTTGCACTTGGTGGATGTGAAAAAATATCTCCATATGTAAATGAAACTAAAGATCCATCTAAAAACTTCCCTAAAGGAATGTTAATTTTAGCGGGTATGGTTGCTATTTGTGCTCTTTTAGGTTCTATAGCAATGGGAATGATGTTTGACTCTAATAATATTCCAAAAGACCTAATGATGAATGGACAATACTATGCATTCCAACTACTTGGTGAATACTACGGACTAGGAAAGTCATTGGTTGTAGTATATGCTTTTGCTAACACAGCTACTCAAGTATCTGCTCTGGTATTTTCTATAGATGCTCCTTTAAGAGTTTTATTAGGAGATGCTGATAGTAAGTTTATACCTCATAAACTATCTAAAACTAATAAAAATGGCGTTTTCGTTAATGGTTATATAATGACCTCTGTATTAGTTGGTACTTTGATAATAGTTCCAGCATTAGGAATAGGAAACACTACTGACCTATTTAACTGGTTGTTAAAATTAAACTCTGTAGTTATGCCAATGAGATATTTATGGGTATTCTTAGCTTATATGGGACTTAAGAAATCAATTGACAAATTTGGTTCTGATTACAAATTTATAAAAAATCCTAAAATTGGTTTTATGGTTGGACTATGGTGTTTTGCATTTACAGCATTTGCCTGTATAATGGGTATGTTTCCTTCAGATATTCCAGCATTCACATCAGAATGGATATTCCTAGTTGGAATGAATGTTGCTACTCCACTAGTATTAATGGGTATAGGGTTGATTCTACCATACATAGCTAAAACATCAAATGTTGATATAAATAAAAAAGCTAGCTAGTTTTAAAGCGAAAAAACCTGTCTTTTACACTGAGACAGGTTTTTTCGTTTTAAAATATCTAAACCATCTTAAATACTCTTCTTCATGTACACTATTTTTTAGAAATACAAAGTTAAACTCACGATTTACTTTAAAATCTGGTATTTGTATCTCACATAATTTACCGTTTGCTAGCTCTTCTAATACAGCTTCTTCATATAAAAATGTTATTCCTAAGTTTTGTTTTACTAAATTTTTTATCACGCTCATATTACCCATTTTAGAAACACTTCTAAAATTACTTATTGTAAGATTGTGTTCATACAAAGTTTGTTCAAATACTTCCCTTGTACCAGACCCCTTTTCACGAAGTATAAGACGTTCATTGAAAAAATCTGTAAAATTTACTACATTATAGGCTAGTGGATTCTTTGGCGAACATACAGGGATAAACCTTTCTATAGAGAATATTTTTGATTCATATTTAGATTTATCAAAATGCCCCTCCAAAAGTGCGAAGTCTATTTTACCATCTATAAGTTTTTCAAGAAGTACCTGTGTATTATCAACTTCCATAGTTAAATCTATTGTAGGATAATCTAATAATGTTTTAGCTAAAATAGGTGGCATTGTATATTCAGCTATTGTCAACGTTGCACCAAAGGTAAGTGGATGTATTTTGTTGACATCTGACAACATCAACTTTATTTTATTTGAACCAGCTTGCATAGTCATAGCAAAAGATTTTAACATTTCTCCTTCCTCGGTTAGAGTTAGAGATCTTTTTTTATATGTAAATAGCTTTATTTTATAATGTTCCTCTAAGTATCTAATGTGTTGTGATACAGCAGGTTGAGTGATATGAAGATATTCAGCTGTTTTTGTATAGCTTTTAAGTTTACATAGTGTTAAAAAAGTCTCGAGCCTAAAGTCTAGCATAAATTCCTCCTATAAGTTAAATTTATATATTTATAATTATTTATAATTTGAGTTTATTATAAATTAAGTATAAAATCAATATTAAGTATAAAATCAATAATGTAAATTTATAAAAGGGAGGATTTATTATGAGCGTTATTAAAAATTATTTTACAGGAGTATTAATGACTATACTTCTAGCAATTGTATCTACTTTTATTAGTGGGTTTATACCCTATCACTTAATAAGTGCAGGTGTATTTGCTCTCTTAATAGGAATGATTTTAAATCCTATTATATCTAAGTATGACTTTTTCAAGAAAGGATTAACTTTTGTATCTAAAAAGGTATTAAAATTTGCAATAGTTTTGATGGGGTTAACTCTTAGCTTCTCTCAGGTGTTGCAAGTTGGTAAATATTCATTAATAGTTATGACATTTACATTGATTGCAGCCTTTGGTGGTGGGTATCTACTTGGAAAAGTATTTGGTATGGATTGGAAATTATCAGGACTTATCTCAGCCGGAACTGGAATATGCGGAGGGTCTGCAATAGCTGCAATAGCTCCAACTATAGATGCCGAAGATAGTACTATTGCATATGCTATTTCTGCTACTTTTATATTTGATATAATAATGATTATCTTATTTCCTATTATGGGAAAATATTTTGGAATGAGTGATTTAGGATTTGGTTTGTGGGCAGGTACAGCTGTAAATGATACATCATCAGTTGTAGCAGCAGGATATGCTTTTTCTGATGCAGCAGGAAGTTTTGCTATGATTGTAAAACTTACAAGAACCCTTTCTATAGTACCTGTTGTTCTTATATTTTCATTTATAAATGAACGCTTGATAGCTAAAAATAGTACTCAAAATATAGATGGATGTAAAAAGGTTAATATTAAAAAAATATTCCCTTGGTTTATATTAATGTTTTTGGCTATGGTTACAATAAAAAGTACAGGCATAGTTTCCGAATATGTTAGTTCTAATGTATCTAGTTTAAGTAAATTTTTTATGATTATGGCTTTAGGTGCGATAGGCTTGAATACAAACTTTAGAGAATTATCTAAATCAGGGTTCAAACCTATGCTACACGGATTTATTATATCAGCTCTTGTTGTAGTGGTATCATTTATTGTACAAATGTTCTTAGGTCAAATTTAATAATAATAGGGGGATAAACTAAAGCTTATCCCCCTATTGTATTAAATCATATAATACTATTCATCAGAAACCGTATATAATTTTTTGTGTTTTAATAAGTATGTAAATATACATATCATTAATATTCCTTTTAATACAGAAGATATACTTATACTCCACCAAACACCATTTAATCCTAAAAACTCAGGTTTTGAAATTATATAGGCAAGTGGTATTCTAGCTCCAGTTAAAGTAATACTTACTATAGAAGGTATATAAGTCCTGCCAAGTCCTTTGAATGCTCCACCTATTACTATTTCTAAACAAGAGAATAATTGAGAATATCCTATTATTTTTAAATACATGCCACCCTTTTGTATAGCATCGCTTTCTGCTATAAACAATGAAAATATCTTATTTCCACCGAAAACTAAAATTAAAGTAGTAAGTACACCCCAAAGTGCAGCTATAATTATTGCGATTTTAGATCCTTTATTTACTCTAAAGTATTCTTTTGCACCGTAGTTTTGACCTACGAAACTTGAGAGGGCAACAGCAAACCCTTCTGAAGTCATCCATGAAATTGCCTCTATTTGGGAGCCAACCTTTTGTGCTGCAACTCCAACTGGTCCCCAGGAAGCCACTATTACACCCAGTATCATTGAAAATGCTGTAAACAGTCCGCTTTGGAATGCCACTGGAATACCTAATTTATACAGTATTTTATAATAATTTATGTTAATATTTCTAAATAACTTAATTTTGAAATATTCTTCTTTACTTTTAATAATCATAAATAAAAAACAAAACGATACTATCATCTGAGCGGATACAGTGGCAATTGCTGCCCCTGCAACTCCAAGTCTTGGTATAAATCCTATACCAAATATCAATATAGGATCCAGTATAATATTAGTAATTAGACCTATAGTATTAATTAAAAACGGAGTCTTACTGTTTCCTAGCCCATTGAATATAGCTGTAAATACCGGATTGATAAAATAAAATATCATACCAAAAGCAATTATAACTAAATAGTTCTTAGACATAGATACCACACCAGTATCTGTCAGTCTAAAAAATCCTATTAAATTATCTTTAAATAATATTAGGGCCAAAGTATACAAACAAGAAAGTATAATATTTATCTCTATTGCAGATTTTATGTAGTTTTTAGTATCACTTATATTATTTTTACCAATACTTTGTGATACCTTTACTTCTCCACCTATTTTAGAAATCATTACAAAAGCCATGGCTAACCATGGATAAAAACCTGCTGTCCCAACTGCTGCAACAGCTCTACTTCCTATTCTTCCAACCCACATCATATCTGTCATATTATAAGCCATTTGTATAAATGATGTTCCCATTATCGGTAGGGAAAGTTTGATTAGTTTTTCTGTAATCCCACCTTTAGTTAAATCGATTCTATTTTCCATTATGCACCTCTTATATAAAAACTGTGAATTAATAACAACTGTTTTAACAGCTTTAATCAATTATATCAGAACCCATATTATATTTAAATATTATAAATATAATATTAATTTTAATAAAAGAACTTATTTATTTTAAGAGTATAAATAAGTTCTTTTATATAGATTTAGCAGTTGTATTTTGGATTATATAATTTTTTTATTATCCGAAGAACATGTATACAATAAGTCCTACAACTATGGCAGGTATAGTAGTAATAATCATAGACCAGATAGATGATTTTTTATCTAATGCTAGAAGAGGGAAAAGTGCATCACCATCTTGTGATATTGAATTCGCTATCACAGCTCCTAGGGGTATTGCTCCCTTTAAGTAGAAAGACATTATTACGATTTGTACCCCACATCCAGGGATTAATCCTAAAATTGCACCTATAAATACACTGGCAACACCTGTTGATAGTATAATTTGTGCCAGGTACTCATCTCCTCCAATTATTATTATAATTAAATCATAAATTAAATAAGCTATATATATCCATGTAATTACAAAGGATATTTCGCCTACAGAGTGGATTAACATTTCTTTTAGAGAAGTTTTTTTATTTTCTTCCTCGGTTATATTTGAGTTTTTAAATACTTTTTTGAAAAATATCATATATATTACTGAGAATACTACTCCAGTTATCGCAATAATCTCCTCTAACTCATGAATTTGTTCTATCCATTCATAGTGAAGGCCTGAATGTGATATAAGCATAAATACAAATCCCACAAATAGTGTAGCCAAGTAAATCTTATAACCTACACCGTGTGTTATAGCATAAGCAAGTCTACCTGAATTGCCATGGTTATGTGCTATATCATCTAATGTAGAGTGATTGTCTTCATGTTTAATCAAAGAAGCTTGACCTCTAGTAAGTCCTGAAGTTTTAACTTTTCTTAGTTTTAATTTTTCTTCTAGATTCATAAAATCTACAATATAACCAGTTATTATACCAGTTATAGTACCTATTATAGTTACAAATATGTACATTTCTATATTAGAAGATATTAATACAAATGCTGCATCTCCCATACTGGATATTAAACTAGCTATTATAGTTCCAAAACTAAGCTGCCCTTTTATATACAAAGGCATTATAGCTAAGCTTCCTCCGCACCCAGGTATGGCACCTACAATAGCACCTACTAATGGCTGTATTTTTTTATTTCTTGCTAAAGAATTTGTGAAATTTCCGCTCGTTTTATAATTTATATATCCAAATAGTAATATAAAAAATCCAACTAATGACCCCACATGTAAAAATGAGTCCTCTGCTGATGATAAAAATATTTCCACCATATTTACCTCCGATCTAACTATTTTATATTTTTTTAAGTATTTTAAACCCTAAAAATGTGCACCTTAAACAATTAAGCTACACACTTTTAGGGTTATGATTAGTATTAAATTATATACTGTCAATAAAGTCTATAACATCATCTATTATCCAATCAGGAGTAGAAGCTCCTGCTGTAACGCCTATTGTCTTATATTTATTTAGTTCTTCTCCATCTAGCTCTTCTTTTGTCTCTATAGCAAAGGTAGGGACTATTTCTTTGCATATATTGACAAGTTTTTGAGTATTCGAACTATGTTTTCCACCTATGACTATCATACAATCGACTTCTCTTGATAGATCTTTTGCAGCTTCTTGTCTTTCTTTTGTAGCAGAGCATATAGTGTTATTAAATACTACAGTGTCTAGATCTTTAGAAAGTTTATCTGTTATTTGTTTGTGTAGGTCTAAGTTCATAGTGGTTTGCGACACTACACAGTATTTTTTAGATTTATCTAGTTCAATAGAATCCATTTGCTGTGGAGTCTTTATTATTATTGCTGAATTATCACACCATCCATTTATACCGATAACTTCTGGGTGATTCATATCGCCTATAACAATTATTTGATACCCTTCATTGTGATATGTGTTAACTATATTATGTATCTTTTTTACGAAAGGACATGTTGTATCTATTATATTTATGTTTTTATCACTTGCACTCTTATATACAGACTCTGATACACCATGTGACCTTATTATCATGTTTTTACTTTCTGGAACAGACTCAACTTCATCTACAGTTTTAAGTCCTTTTTCCTCATATTTTTCTACTGCTTGCTTATTATGAATAAGAGGACCTAATGCATATATTGATTCTTCACTATTCTCTAGTTCATTCCATGCCATCTTCATAGCTCTCTTTACACCAAAGCAAAAACCAGCATTTTTTGATATTTTAACGTTCATAATTGTATCTCCTATTTTGAGTATTTATAATAATTTTCCTTTATTACTTCTAATACGTTTTGTGAAAGTCTTTCATAATCTTCATTAGTAAGTTTTTGTTTGTAATACTCCTCAAAGGATATTGGTTTATCTATATAGATTGTTACCCTATTAAACAATTTATAATCAGATATTATTGATATAGGAATAACATTTGCTTTACCTTTTATAGCAAATAGCGCAAGACCTGCTTTAGCTTTTCCAAATCCAGGATCTTTTACTCTTGTCCCCTCTGGGAATATTCCTAGTACATATCCATCTTTGATAGACTTTAAAATGTTTTTTATTGTAGATACATCAGGTTTTTCTCTATTTATAGGAATTACGTTTAACTTTTTTAAAATATAACCTAATATTTTTATATTAAATAGCTCTTTTTTTGCCACTGCTGCAACTTCTCTATTTTTTATAGATGCAGCTAGAAATATAGGATCTAAATTTGATTTGTGATTACACGCTATTACTATATTTCCATCATCCGGAATATTTTCGGCACCTATTACCCTATACTTAAAAAATATCCTTGAAAAACCCTCAAAAACTCCAATTACAAATTTATAGAAACTCACGTCTATCTCCTCTCAACTACCTTCTTATTTTTGATACAACTTCTGATACCACTTCTTCTATACTTTTGCCTGTTGTATCTATTTCTAAAGCATCTTCAGCCTTAACTAACGGTGCAAATTCTCTGTTTGAATCTATTTTATCTCTTTTTATTATATCATTTATTATTTCATCTAGATCAACTTCATAGCCTTTCTCTAAAAGCTCTTTATAGCGTCTACTTCCCCTTTCTTCTGGAGTAGCAACTAAAAAGAATTTATAATCAGCATTTGGGAAAACATAAGATCCTATATCTCTACCATCTAATACAACTGAGTTATTTTCACCAATTTTTCTTTGGACATCAACCATTAAATATCTAACTTCTTTTATTTTTGCTACATTTGATACGTTGTTACTTACCTCAACAGTTCTTATTTCTTCATTTACCACTTCATTATCTAGATATATATTATTATCTCTAAAGTCTATTTCGGTGTCTTTTGCCATATTTATAACTTCTTCTGTATTATTAATATCTATATTATTTTTTAAACACTTATATGTAATTGCTCTGTACATAGCCCCTGTATCTATATAATTTATATTAAGTTCTTTAGATATTATCTTTGCTATTGTACTCTTGCCAGCACCTGCTGGACCATCTATAGCTATAATTAAATTGTTCATATTATTTACTCCTGTTGTTTTATATTATTTTATCTTAAACACTTATTCCTGCAAGGTATCCAGTTGAAAATGCTATTTGTAAATTGTATCCTCCAGTTTCTGCATCTACGTCTATAACCTCTCCTGTTAAAAATAGATTTTTTATTAACTTAGACTCTAAATTAGAAGAGTTTATTTCCTTTACAGATACACCTCCACTAGTTACCATAGATGTGTTTATTCCTTTTGTTCCATTACAAGTAAGTTCCATACTCTTTATATACTTAATTATTTTTAGTTCATCTGATTTTGATAATTCATTTGCCTTTTTATCACTTAAAGATAAAATATTAAAAATTTCTTTTAGGAAGTTTTGAGGGAGTAGAGATTTTATATTATTTAAAACATTTTTATTTGGATTTTCTCTTATAGCCTTAGAAATTTCCTCTTCAGTTATTTGTGGTAAAAAATCTATTTTTAGTGCAATATCTTGGTTTTCTAGGACTTTATTTATATATGATGACATTATAAGTACAACTGGTCCTGTAATTCCAAAATGGGCAAATAGAATATCTCCTACCTTAGATATTTTTTTATTTTTAATCTTACATGATATTTCTACTTGTTTAATAGATATCCCTTGAAGATTTTTTACCCAACTCTCTTTTATTGTCAGTGGAGTTAGTGCTGGGTATATTTTATTTATTGTATGGTTGTATTTGTTTAGTATTTTATACATACTTCCATCAGAACCAGTATGAGAATAACTCATACCTCCAGTTGACACTATTACCTTGTCACAAAACAACTTATCGCCATTTTCTAGAACTACGCCTTTTACAGTAGGTAAATTATAATTTTCACATTCCTCAACTATAATGTCTACTACCTTTTTATTGTATAATACTTTTACTTTATTTTGTATTAAATCTTTATTTAGTGCTTCAATAACTTCTATAGATTTATCATTTTTTGTATAAACTTTATAGTCATTATCTATTTCAACCTTGTACTCAAGATTATTATTTGAAAAATAATCTAACAAATCTCTATTTGTAAATGAATACAGACTACTATACAAAAATTTTCTGTTATTTACTATTTTTTCAAAAAAATCTTCTATATCCCTATTGTTGGTGATGTTACATCTTCCTCCGCCTGTAAATTTAAGTTTTCTTCCTAGTTCTCCATTTCTTTCTATAAGTGTAACCTGGTGATTATTTTTTGAAGCTTGGAGTGCTGCCATCATCCCAGATGGTCCACCTCCTATAACTATTATTTTAGACATAAAAATTCTCCTTATTCCAGTGCTGAATTATTTATCTTTGTATGATTTTTTATATGACTGGTATCATTCATTTTTATAACAACTGGGCCATAATCCCTATACTCAACTATATTTAAAGCTGTATTATCCTGCTTTATTCTATATATATTTTCCATTCCTGATCCTAAAAATGAAAGTAGCATAACTCTTAATGTAATTGAATGAGTTACAAATATTATATGCTTATTTTCATGTTTTTTATTTATTTCTTCTATAAAATTATCAACTCTTTCCTTTATTACTTGAAGAGTTTCTCCTTTAGGAATGTTTACTAGGTGTGGATCATTTCTCCATATATCATATATATCTGAGTAGTCTTTCTTTATTTCATCTATTAGAAGTCCTTCCCAAACACCAAACCCCATCTCTCTTAAACCTTCAGTTTTTTGAACCTCTAGATTTAACTTTTCCCCTAAAATTTCTGCAGTTTGAATTGCTCTTCCTAAGTCGCTACTATATATATAATCTATAGGGTATTTTGTAATATCTTCTGCAAGTTCTCTAGCCTGAACTATTCCTTGTTCTGTTAAATCTGAATTTCCATGACCTTGAGTTTTACCTAGAATATTCCAATTAGTTTGTCCGTGTCTAACTATATAAAATGTATTTGCCATAGTATCCTCCTAAAGTATTATGAATTTATATTATATCCTTCATCAAAATTTTATTATATCATAAAGTTAGCCAATTGTACTATTTTATAGTATAGGCAAAGATATATTATGGTATAATATGGTAAAAGGCTTTGGGGGTTAATCTTATGAATTCATATAAACTTGCTATATGTCAAATGAAAACTAGTAATAATAAAACAGTGAACATCCAACATGCTATAGAAATGATAGCAGAAGCATCTAAAAATGGTGCAGATGTAGTTGCCCTTCCTGAGATGTTTAACTGTCCTTATGAAAATAGATTTTTTAAAGAATTTGCTGAAGAATATCCAGGAGAAACATCAAAAGCTTTAAGTAAGATAGCTTTTGATTGTGGTGTATATCTAATAGGAGGAAGTATACCTGAGTTTGAAGACGGCAAAATCTACAACACTTCATATGTTTTTGATAAATCGGGTATACTAATAGGAAGACATAGAAAAGTACATTTATTTGATATTGATGTAAAGGATGGAGTTTCATTCAAGGAATCAGATACTCTATCTAGAGGCAATGACATTACAGTAATTGACACTGAGTACGGGAAAATAGGTGTCGCTATTTGCTATGATGTACGTTTCCCTGAATTATCTAGATTGATGGCATTAAAGGGAGCAGAAATTGTGATACTACCGGCAGCCTTTAATATGACTACAGGTCCTGCACACTGGGAGTTATCTATTCGTATGCGTGCTCTTGATAACCAAATATTCTTTGCAGGTGTATCTCCAGCTAGAGATGAAAATGCTTCATACATTTCCTATGCAAACTCTATGGTCTCAGACCCTTGGGGAAGAATTATAGGTGCTGCTGGAAAAGACGAAAATATTATTTATGTAGATATTGATAGAAGTTTGATTGGTAAAATTAGACAACAGCTTCCGTTACTTAATCATAGAAGAACTGATTTGTATAAAGTTGGCATACTATAGTACTAATAAGATAAGTAGTTAAACTCATTTTTGTAGTTATAAAAATTATATATATTAGAACTGCTCTAGGGAGGGATATTATTGAAAAAAAACGCACTAACTTTATCAGAAATACTAATTTTGATGTTGGGTTGTATATTAATGTCTATTTCACTTAACTTATTTTTCGACCCACACTCTATCGCACCAGGTGGATTGACAGGATTCGCAATAGTAGTCAACACACTAATTCATGTACCTCTTTGGGTTATAAACTTAGTACTAAATGTTCCTATTTTCTTATTTGCATATAAAATATTAACTAAAAAAGATTGTATAAAAACAATATTAGGAATAGTTTTTCTTACTTTAGCACTTAAACTTACAGAAAATTTAGCTATTCTCAATGTTACAGAAGATGTATTTCTTGCAATTATAGTAGGAGCCATTTTGATGGGATTGGGCTTAGGTCTTATATTTAGAATTAATGGGACAACTGGTGGAACTGACTTAATAGGTCTTTTGCTTAATAGCTACTTCCCTTCAGTAAGCGTTCCTATATTGATGGGAATAGTCGATTGTATAGTAGTTACCTTATCAGGAATAGTAAACAAAGAAATTGAAATTGGACTTTACTCTGCAATTTCTTTATATATAATAGTAAAGGTAAGTGACTTAGTGATTCAAGGACTTGATTATTCAAAATCATTTACTATAATATCAGATAAGTCTGATGAGATTAAACTAGAAATAATGGAAGAACTAGACAGAGGAGCTACTATCCTAAAAGGGGAAGGAGCTTATACTGGAAATGATAAAAAAATTCTTTTAGTTGTAGTTATGAAAAAAGAAGTTGTTAAGCTTAAGAAGCTTGTCAAAGAGATTGATCCAGATGCATTCGTAATAATTTCAGATGTACACGAAGCTCTTGGAAACGGTTTCAAAGTTATAGATAATTAATTTAGAAAGGAACTAGAGCATATAACCATTCTAGTTCCTTTCTATTTATTATTTTACTATTATTTTTATATTGTCTTCTTCTCCATCTACTATTACTGTAGAACCACTATAGATTTCACCTGTTATAAGTCGTTTAGCTATCATAGTTTCTAATGTATTTCCTATATATCTCTTAAGAGGTCTCGCTCCATATATAGGATCATAACCTTCCTTAACTAATACTTTTTTAGCTGTTTCAGTTAATTCTAGACTTATATTTTTTTCTTCTAGTTTATTTTTTAAGTCTTGCATAAATATATCTATTATTTTCTTTATATCTTCTTCACTTAAAGGTTTAAACATTATTATATCGTCTATTCTATTTAAAAACTCTGGCTTAAATCTGTATTTTAGTTCATTCATAACTAGATTATCAGCCTCTTTTTTATTGTTTTCATAGTCTTCTAATAAATATTTGCTACCAATATTTGAAGTCATTATTATTAATGTATTTTTGAAGTCCACTGTCTTTCCTTTGTTATCAGTAAGTCTACCATCATCTAATATTTGTAAAAATAAATTGAACACGTCTTCATGTGCCTTTTCTATTTCATCAAATAATATTACAGAATAAGGTGAACGTCTCACTGATTCAGTAAGCTGACCTCCCTCTTCATATCCAACATAACCAGGAGGAGGACCTATAAGTCTAGATACAGCATGTTTTTCCATATACTCAGACATATCTATTCTAATTATATTGTCCTCACTGTCAAATAGGTTACGAGCGAGTGTTTTTGCAAGTTCTGTTTTACCAACTCCTGTAGGTCCTAGGAATATAAATGATCCTATAGGTTTTTTCTCATCCTTAAGACCAGCACGAGCTCTAATTACTGCGTTTGAAACTGCTGTTACTGCTTCATCTTGACCTATTACTCTCTTATGAAGTTCATCTTCTAATTTAATTAATTTTTCTCTTTCACCCTCAACTAATTTTGTAACAGGAATACCTGTCCACTTAGAAACAATACTTGATATTTCATTTTCAGTAACTTCCTCTTTTAACAATGCATTTTCGTAGCTTTGTTGTATCTTTTCTTCAAGAGATTTTATTTGTTCTTCTAATTTAGGTATAACACCGTATTTAATTTCTGCAACTTTATTAAAATCATACTCTCTTTCGTATTTTTCTACATTACCTTTTGCTTCATCTAGTTGAGATTTTAAATTTTTAATTTCTAATATTTGATTTTTTTCCTTATCATATTTAGCCGTCATCTCGTCATTTTTAGATTTCAATTCAGAGATTTCTTTTTGAATTACATCTAATCTAGCTTTACTTTTATCATCATTTTCTTTGAGCAAAGCTTCTCTTTCTGTTTCTAGTGTAAATAACTTTCTTCTTACCATATCTAGTTCTGTAGGAAGAGAATCTATTTCACTACGAATCATAGCCCCTGCTTCATCTATTAAATCTATAGCCTTATCAGGTAAAAATCTATCCTGTATATATCTATTAGAAAGTTTTGCAGCTGCTACTATTGCACTATCATGTATTCTTACACCATGATGTATTTCAAATCTTTCCTTTAGACCTCTTAAAATTGATATTGTATCACTTACACTAGGTTCTTCTGCTATTACAGGTTGGAAACGTCTTTCTAAAGCCTTATCTTTTTCTATATACTTTCTATATTCATCAAAAGTAGTTGCACCTATACAGTTTAATTCTCCTCTTGCAAGCATAGGTTTAATTAAGTTTCCAGCATCCATAGAGCCTTCTGTTTTACCTGCTCCAACAATAGTATGAATTTCATCTATAAATAGTATTATTTTTCCATCAGAACTTTGAACTTCTTTTAAGACTGCTTTTAATCTTTCCTCAAATTCACCTCTATATTTTGCACCTGCAATTAAGGCACCCATATCAAGTGAAAATACAATTTTATCTTTTAGCCCTTCAGGAACATCTCCTCTTACTATTCTTTCTGCTAATCCTTCTACGATTGCAGTTTTACCCACTCCCGGTTCACCTATAAGAACTGGATTATTTTTTGTTCTTCTTGAAAGAATTCTTATAACCCTTCTAATTTCTTCATCTCTTCCTATTACTGGGTCTAATTTATGTTTTTTTGCTAAGTCTACTAAGTTTGTCCCATATCTGGCTAAAGCCTCATAAGTCCCTTCTGGGTCCTGAGTTTCTACTCTTTGGTTTCCTCTAACTTGATATAAAACATTTAGAAAATCATTTTTATTTATATTATATTGTTTTAATATTTTACCTATATTTGAGTCTTTTTCTAAGTCCATAATCGCAAGCATCACGTGTTCGACACTTATATAATCATCTCTAAACTCCTTAGAAATATTTTCTGCCTTTAGAAGTATCTCATTTATTTTTCTAGTAGCTGTTACACCTTGTGAACTTATACCTTCTCCGTAGATTTTAGGTAATTTATCTAACTCAGAATCTACAGAATTCTTTAATGATTCAACAGGAATATTCATTTTTTCAAATATATTTGGGATTAGTCCATCTTCTTGTTTTATAAGTGCTGAAAAAAGATGGATGGCATCTACCTGTTGATTGTTATTGTTTACTGCTTCGCTAAATGCATCATTTAAACTTTTTTGAACTCTTACAGTCATTTTTTCTACGTCCATATAAAATCCCTCCAATTTGTATTATATCCATAAATATAAAATATATTAGATTTAATATACTTTATTATATTATAAAGCTTTTGAAATTTAATTTCTACTAGGATTTTTATACTTTTTAAATATGTTTATTTGTTTTATACCATGTGACAATATACTAGGTGATTATCACCTAAGTCTTTAGCCTTAGGTGCTTGTTCTTCGCATATTTTTTCTGCATATTTACATCTAGTCCTAAATTTACAACCTGAAGGAGGATTTATAGGACTCGGAACATCCCCTTCGAGTATCTCTTCTTTAACGCTTGAATAAATACTTGGTATACTACTCAAAAGAGCTTTAGTATAAGGATGTCTTGGATTCTCATATATATCACTACTATTTCCGATCTCTACTATACTACCTAAATACATAACACATACTCTATCAGATATATACCTTACCATAGATAAATCATGAGCAATAAACAAATAAGTTATTTTAAATTCATCTTTTAAGTCATCTAAAAGATTTATCACCTGTGCCTGTATAGACACGTCTAGTGCTGAAATAGGCTCATCACAAAATATAAAGTCTGGTTTTACAGATAATGCTCTTGCTATTCCTATTCTCTGTCTTTGACCACCACTAAATTCATGAGGATATCTATCAGCATGTTCTCTACTAAGTCCAACCTTTTCTAACATCTCATATGCAACTTCATTTTTTTGTGCATTACTTAACTTTGTGTGTATATCTAAGGGCTCTTTTATTATATCTCTAGCCGTCATGTTTGGATTTAAAGATGCATAAGGGTCCTGAAATATTGTCTGAACTCTTTTTCTAAATTGTTTTAAATCTTTTTCTTTATTTTTAGATATATCAACTCCATCAAAAATTATCTCTCCATCTGTAACATCGTAGAGTCTTATTAAGGTTCTTCCTAAAGTCGACTTCCCACATCCACTCTCTCCAACAAGGCCAAGGGTCTCTCCCTTTTTTATATAAAAACTTACATCATCAACTGCCTTAACTTCTTTGATATTTTTTTTGATAAGTCCATCTTTTTCTACAAAATACTTTTTTAGATTTTTAACCTCTATTAAGTTCATTGTTAGCCTCCCTAGATATTAGATTGCAAGCAACTTTATGTGTACTACTAATCTCTATAAAATCCTGTCTTAGCTTACATTTTTCTACCCTCAAGTCACACCTATCATAAAACGGACAACCATTCTTTGGCATAAGTAAACTAGGTGTATTCCCTTCTATAGGAATAAGCCTATCTCCTTTAGAATTTTTCATCTTTGGTATAGATCTTAGGAGACCTATAGTATATGGATGTTTAGGATTTTCAAATATTTCTTTTACACTACCAATCTCCATAATCATTCCACCGTACATTACTATAACTCTATCACAGACATTGTAAACTATACCTAAATCATGGGTTATTAATATAGTTGAATTTTCATTGTCACTGTTTAATTTCTTTATCAACCTTAAGATTTGAGCCTGTATAGTTACATCCAAAGCCGTCGTTGGTTCGTCTGCTATTAATAGTTTTGGAGATGAGCTTATAGCCATTGCAATACATACCCTCTGTCTCATTCCACCACTAAACTCATGAGGATAACTATCTATTCTTTTTTCTGGGGAAGGTATTCCGACCAATTTTAGCAGTTCTATAGCTTTATTTCTCGCCTCTTTTTTAGTTAGTTTACTGTGCCTTATTATTACTTCACTCATCTGATTCCCAATTTTTATCAGGGGATTTAAAGCAGTCATGGGATCTTGAAATACCATAGCTATTTCATTTCCTCTTATTTTTAGCATCTGCTTTTCATTTAACTTTGTCAAATCTTGACCTAGAAACATTATAGTACCATCTACAATTTTTCCAGGGTCTTTTATAAGACCCATTATAGATTTAGAAGCTATACTTTTACCACTTCCACTTTCTCCGACTATTCCTACTATTTCATTTTTATATACATCAAAACTTATACCTCTAACTGCCTGTACCTCACCTGCTTCAGTAAAAAAGGATGTTTTTAAATTTTCTATTTGTATTATTTTTTCCATAATTACACCTACCTATTGTTAGACTTTGCCTCAAATGTTAATCTTAAAGTATCTCCTATTAGATTAAAACTAAGTACTGTAAAAAGTATAAAAATACCTGGAAGTATAGCTAGGTGTGGTGCATCTCCTAAAAAAGCTTGTGCATCTTTAAGCATGCTACCCCACGATGCATTTGGCTGTTTAACTCCTAATCCTAAAAAGCTTAGTGAGGATTCCATAAGTATTGAGTTAGCTATATCTATACTAGAAGACACTATTATCGTAGGAAGCATACTCGGTATTATATGTTTTATTATTATTTTACCCCAGCTTTGTCCAGATGATTTTGCATATAATACATATTCTCTTTCCTTTATAGACAATGTTTCTGATCTAACTATTCTTGCAACTCCCATCCAACCTAACAATCCTATTACCAATATAATATTTTTTATGCTAGATCCTAGGTAAGAGTTTATTACAAGTATTAAAAAGAAAGTAGGTATGCTCATAAGTATATCTATTAATCTCATTATAAAGTTATCTACCTTACCGCCAAAATATCCACTTATTGCCCCAACTAACGTTCCTACCGATGTAGATATGATCATAGACATAAACCCTACAGTCAAGGACACCCTACCACCATATAATGCCCTTGTCAGGTAATCTCTTCCCATACTATCAGTACCAAAATAGTTTTTACCTCCTGGTAGTTTAAGCCTATTTACAGGATCTATCTGGTTTGGGTCAAAAGGCATTAAAAATGCAAATATTGATATAAGCACAAATATAATTATTGTTATCAAAGCAGCTAGTGCTAGTTTATTTTCCTTAAAATTGCGTTTTAATTTTTCTATCATTTCTTCCTCCTTTAATGCTTTATTCTAGGGTCTACAACCTGATACAAAATATCAGCTATCAAATTGCCAATTATCAGCACTACTGAGGAAATCATAGTTATACCCATAACAACGGGATAATCATAACCAAATATTGCTGTTACACCAAGCTGACCCATACCCGGCCACCCAAATATCGTCTCTGTTATAAATGCACCTGTCACAAGCTGTGGAAGTGACATAGCAAATATAGTTATTATAGGAAGTAAGGTATTTTTGAAAACGTGTTTGAAAAGTACCTCTTTAGCACTAGCTCCATATGCATACTGAGTTAGGACATAGTCCTCATTTAGTTGACCTATTGTGCTAGATCTAATATACCTTGTGAATACACATACGTTATAATAACTAAGAACTATTACAGGCATTATCATATGTTTTATTAAATCAACCGTAGTATCAACTCCGATAGTCCTCATTCCTATACTAGGGAGCAGATTTAACTTTAAGGAAAAGATATATATAATCATCATGGCAAACCAAAAACTCGGTATAGAAATACCTATATATGCAATTACATTTAATACATTGTCAAGTACTGAGTTTTTATTATAACCAGATATCAAACCTACAGGTATAGCTATAATCAGCGATAGTATCAACGCAGTCAGTGTTATCAATATAGTATTGGGTATTCTATCAAATATAACAGTTGCTACTGGTCTATGATTAATTAAAGAGTATCCTAAATTACCCTGAACAGCATTAATTAACCACTTAAAATATTGAATATATATAGGTTGATCAAGTCCCATATTATGTCTTACTCTCTCTATGTCTACTGCACTCATTTTAGGAGTTATATATGCTTGTATAGGATCCCCTGGAGCCAGATGCATAAGTAAAAATGAAATTATAGATATAAAAAATAACATAGGTATTACATTAAATAATCTTTTTACTATTTTTTCTTTCATATTTCACCTCTTAGACTTAATACCAAAAAATAGCCGCTTTAATACGGCTATTTTTTAATTTTGATATATTTTATTATCTTGATATATTTTTTATTTTAGTTTTAATTTATGTAAATCTCTAAACATAAATATTGGTGCTGGTGTAGCATCTTCTACTCCGTCATAAGCCTTATCTATTGCAACAATTGACTTAGAGTATGCAATTGGGTAGCAAGTCATATCATCTATTACTAATTTTTGTGCTTCTTTGTATAATTCAGTTCTCTTAGCTTCATTTGTTTCTGATAAAGCCTTATTAAATAACTCTTCTACTTTTTCGTTTTTATATTTATTGAAATTGTTTGATCCATCTTCTACAAATAATGAAGCATAAGAAGCTGGGTTAGTTCCCATTACATACCCATTTAAAGCCATGTCAAATGAGTATTCTTCTGGATTAAGTATTTTGTTTATAAAAGCACTACTTTCAAGAGGAACTAACTCTACTTCTACACCTATATCCTTTAAATTGTTTTGTACAACTAATGCTGTAGCTTCAAGCGAAGGTTTGTGTGTAGAGTATCCGAATTTTAATTTTAAATCCTTAACTCCTGCTTTTTCTAATAGCTGTTTAGCTTTTTCTTTGTCTTGTTCATACTTTTCAACTTCTCCAGTATACCCTACTGTATTAGGAGCAAATAATGAGTCTGCTTTTGTAGCATATTCTTCTGATTTATATGAAGCTTTTATAATTTCCTCTTTATTTATTGCATAAGCTAAAGCTTGTCTTACTTCCTTTTTAGCTAAATCTTTGTTGTGTTGTTGAAGGAATATTATATTATCAACCATACCTTCATCGAAAGTAATTATATTTACATTATCCTTAGATTTTACGTTTTCAACATCATCTGCAGAAACATATTTAACGTTTACTTCACCATTTTGTAAAGCTGTATTAGCTGAATTAGCATCAGCTATAACTCTATAGTTTACTGTATCTAAGTTAGCCTTTTCTCCGTAGAAATCATCAAATTTTTCTAGTGTTATCAGTTCCCCTGATTTATGTTCTTTAAATTTGTATGCCCCTGAACCTATTGGATTTCTATTTTCTTCGCTTTTTTCTAAATCTTTTTCACCTTCATATATGTGTTTAGGTATAGGTCTTATATCACCTAATATATATTCAAATGGTGTTGAAATACTTGAAAGTTTAAATTCTACAGTAGTGTCATCTACCTTTTTAACTTCAACTGGATTATCATTTATTATAAAATCTTCTCTACTCATGCAATTTTGATTTTTATCTAGTATAGTATTTACTGTGAATACAACATCATCAGCAGTTAAAGGTTTTCCGTCATGCCACTTTAGGTTGTCTTTTAATTTAACTTTGTATGTTAAAAAGTCATCTGAAACATCTACACTATCAGCTAAGTAGAATGTTTTTTCCCCTGTTTCTTCTACTACATATAGCGGAGAATATAATGAATTCATAACTGTCATAGAAAGTCTATCATTTGCAAATAATGGGTTTGGGTTTGTTAAATCACTCCCAGCTACTATAGTTATTGCTGATGCTTTAGTGCTATCTTTCTTATCTTCACTAGCCTTTTTTTGTGAACATCCAACCGATAAAATTAGCGTACTAATTACAGTTAGCGTCAAAATTTTTTTCTTTAAACTCATAATTCCTACCCCTCTCAACTATTAAAAAGTTTATTTCTCCACTATTCTACAGTATATAACAGCTAAAGGTAAAATAGTAAAAAACTATATTTTAAATAGTTTTTTACTATTCAGATTTTATGACTAATTTAAATTTTACTATTTTGAAACAATAATAAATATACATTTAATTTTCTAAATTTGATAAGTCATATTTATTGAGTTTTTTTCTTAATATATTCCCCTGACTACTATTTATCAATCCTTCTTTAACTAACTTATCAACAGTAGATACTTTTAAGGCGCTTTTTTCTTTTAAATATCTTTTTTCTTTATTTTGTGAATTTTTAATATCTTTTAATTTATTGATATAATTATTTATTTCTTTTATATCTTCACTCTTTAATAAATTGTCTCTTCTCATTTCTTCTAGACATGATGTCCAAATAAATTGAGCTCTTTTTATTTTCGCTTCTTCTATTGTGTATCTGTACTCCATTATAGGTTCTCTAGCATATATATATTTTGTAGTTAGTCCACCAAATGTTGATATTGACACTAATAAAAAAATAATTCCTAATTTTTTTATACATTTCACACAAACCCCTCCTAACCAATTTGTAATTAGATATATTATATGGATTTCAATGAAATATATTATATCGTGGTAAATTTTTTATAGATTTTTGGCATTATAAAAGGCTATTAGAATTTTTAATTCTAACAGCCTTTTTAGCCTACTCATATACAGAGTATTTAGTCCATATTTGTTCTAAATCATCAAAATGTTGCTTGATATCTTCTTTTTCTTTCATACCAACAGATATTACAAGTGCATTCGCTACACTAAAAGCAGGTACTAAAGAGTCAACAAATGATGCCATACTACTCTTAACTAAAAGAGTATTATCTGCAATTGATGCAACAGGTGCAAACAAACTATCAGTTAAAGAAATTACATGAGCCCCTTTTTCTTTTGCATATTTTACAACCTGATAAGATTTTTTAGAGTATCTAGGGAAGCTAATTGCTACAACAACATCGTCTTCTGATATTCTAACTATTTGCTCAAATGCATCTCCCATATCCATTCTAATTATATGCACACTATCTAGTATTATATCCAAATAAAATCCTAAGTATTGTGCAACTACAAATGAACTTCTCATACCTAAAATATATATCTTTCTTGCATTTAACAATTTATTAGAAGCTTCTTCAAAGGCAATTTCGTCTACTTCTTCAAGCGTACCTCTTATATTGTCTATATCACTTTTAAGAACTTTATTTAAAATAGTTGAATCATCAGAATATTCATGAGCCATGTCAACTCTTTGTACGGTAGTAAGTTTGTTTTTTATAAGTTCTTGAAGTGCAGACTGCAATTTCGGATAACCTGAATACCCCAGTGCATTTGCAAATCTAACAACTGTAGACTCACTAACTCCAACTGTTTCCCCTAATTTACACGCTGTCATGAAGGCAACTTTGTCATAATTTTTTAAAATATACTGCGCTATAAGTTTTTGTCCCTTACTTAGCCTCGGATACTGTGATTGTATATTCGATATTAAGTGTTTACTATCTTTTATTTCTTTTGAATCTTCCATTCCTATCTCCTTTTAAATATAAACCATTTGAATTTTTCTAGATAAATATAACTTGTTATCCCTCCCAATTATTATATGCTACTTTCACTCCATAATATGAAACAAAACAATTAAGGTTCTAAATTTTCTGACTTTTAACCCCTATAGAATAACCATTTCAATTATAACACTTTTGTTTATGTTTTTTAATATAATAATTAATTTTTCATAAATAAATAATCATATTAAAAAAGCTTATAGTATTCAATGTACATATATAATAATATCTTTTATATTATTCTTGTCAAGTTTATTTATAGATTATTCATAAAAACTCCCTATACAGTAAACTTTTTAGTAAACCCTTATAGGGAGTAAATGTAAACATATTTATTTATGATTTTAGTATATTTTTTTCTTTTCAATTAAAATTAATCTCGGAGGGTTATTGATTTGATTTAAAAATGAACTTTCTAAAACATTAAACTCTTTTTGATCTAACGTACTGACAAAGTCATATACACTATTTTTTTCATCTTCTCCCCCAGGATGACCTGTATAAATCGCTATACTTACTATGCCATGAGGCTTTAATATTTTTAAGCTAGCCTCTATAGCTTTGATAGTAGTCTGGGGTTTTGTTACAACCATATGCTTAAATCCAGGTAAATATCCCAAATTAAATAAAACACAAGAAACTTCCTCATCTACATATTGGCCCATATTTTCATGTCCATCTAAGATTAGCTTTACCCTATTTTCTAAGTTAGACTCTAATAATCTCTTTTTTGTAGAACTTATAGCTTCTTCTTGAATATCAAAACTATATACAAAACCGCTACTTCCGACCTTCTCTGCTAGGTACTTTGTATCATAACCATTTCCCATAGTCGCATCTACAACAATATCGCCTTCTTTTAATATTTTGTCTATATACATCTTATTTATATCAGTAATTTTAGTTAAATATTTAGCTCTTACCATGTTCCACCTCTATTTTATTCCTTTTAAATACGATATTTCTTCTTCTGTCAAGTATCTGTATTTTCCTATTTCTAAGCCCTGAAGTCTTATTTTTCCCATAGCTGTTCTTCTTAAATTTAATACAGGATGATTTATAGCTCTACACATTTTTCTAACTTGTCTATTTCTTCCCTCATGTATTTTAATCTCACACAATGAGTAATTTTTTTCCTTGTTTTCTTTTAGTATTCTTATTTTAGCTGGAGCTGTCTTATAATCCTCTATTGTAAGTCCGTTTTTAAAATTGTTAATCTCATCTTGAGTTGGTGTTCCCTTAACCTTTGCAATATAAGTCTTATCCACTTCATGCTTTGGATGGGTTAGCTTATAGGTTAAATCCCCATCATTTGTAAGCAGCAAAAATCCACTAGTTTCATAGTCTAGTCTTCCTATAGGATATACTCTATCTTTTATATCTAATAAATCAATTACACTAGGCCTATTAAATTGATCCTTCACAGTTGTAATGTAACCCTCTGGTTTATTTAGCAGTATATAAATATAGTTATTAGCAAGACTTATTTTTTTATTATCAACTTCAACAATATCATTATTTTCATCTATATTAAAAGATAACTCTTCCACTATTTTACCATTTACCCTGACTCTTTTTTCTAATATAAGTTCTTCTGACTTCCTTCTGGATGCAATTCCACAAGAAGCTATGTATTTATTTATTCTCATAAATTCACCTTCTTTTATTATTTTATAAGTTTTTTGTAAAATAAACAGTTTTTGTTTTATCTTTATATTATAATACATATTGAGGATATATAAAAATAAAAAGTATGCTTCTTATTTCTTATAGCCTTAAAACTTTACATATTTATTTAACAGCAAATATATCTATCTGTATAAATCAAATAGGTTAGAAATTTATTTATTGAACAAAATAAGATAGACATAAACTTATAATTATTATAAAATAATCTTTGTTTTTATTTTATATTTATACTAATATATATTTAGCATTAATAATATTGTAAAATCCTAAGGAGGTAACATGATTTCAAAAGAAAATATTAAGTACTACATTTTTGTAGTGTTTGTTTCTATTTTATTATACAAAATGATTGATAATCCTTTAAAGTTTATAGGGGGTATAGGTGGATTAGCAAAATTCTTTAGTCCTTTTTTAATAGGTATACTATTCGCACTTTTATTAAATCCATTGGTTATGATATTCGAGCGTAAGTTCAAAAAACACAGATTAATAAATATTCTTATATCTTATATAATAGTATTTGTGTTGGTTACTGTTGGATTTAAATTAATCGTACCTGCTATAGTTGATACTCTAAACCGATTAATAAAAGAAGTTCCAGAATATATAAATCTCTTAAATCGTTTTGCATCTAGGTATGTATCACAGGCAGAATTCTTAGAGGCTATCATGCCACATATCCAGCATAACTTAAACAGTATATTAAAGCAAGTTCTCGATGTTCTTACGACATTTTCAACAAATGTCGTTGTATACGCTCTTAGTATAACTTCTTTATTATTTAATATACTAATGGGAGTTATATTATCAATATACATGCTGTTTGATAAAGAAAAAATTGCTTTAGGGTTTAAAAAATTACTTTTTGCAGCACTACCAAAACATCTGGCAGATGAAACAGTTGAGTTTTTTAGAATATCTCATGATATATTTTACAATTATATAATAGGAAAAATAATTGATTCACTTATAATTGGTGTGATTGCATTTATTGGATTTGAATTTATTATAAGAATAGATAATGTTTTATTCTTATCATTTATTGTATTCTTGACAAATATAATTCCTTACTTTGGTCCATTTATAGGTGCTGTTCCTCCTATAATCATGACACTTATTTACGATCCTGTAAAAGCCTTTTGGGTTGCGATATTTATACTGATACTTCAACAGGTAGATGGAAACTTCATAGGTCCTAAAGTTATGGGGGATCAAGTAGGGCTTAGTCCTCTTTGGATAATTTCGGCAGTAATGATTGGAGGAAGCTTATTTGGAATTATAGGAGTATTCTTATCTGTTCCTATAGCAGCTGTTATAAAATCTTGCTTAGATAAATACGTTGAAAAAAGACTTCATGTAGAAGATTCTAACTAAAAATAACCTTACTGATTTATATAAATCAGTAAGGTTATTTTTTAATTAATATATATCCTACTGGGCACCCTCTTCTTTTGGATTAGTAGGCTCGGGTTGTGTATCTGGATTAGGCTGCTCAGTACCTTGTGGTTTTTGGTTATTATTTTGATTGTTATTATTCTCTGTACCTTGATTAGTTTCCTCTTTGACTTCTAACTCTACTTCTTCTTTTTTATTTTCTTTTATATATTCACTTTCAGCATCAGATTCAATTCTACCTTTGTCTTGACTAGCTGAATATTTGGCCTTTTGTTTTCTTTCTAATTTTGCTTTTTTAGCTTCTTCACTAATCTTTTTTAATTCAGATTTTCTTTTAGAAGCTTCGTCTTTTATATCTGATGATCCATCTCTTATTTTCTCTATAAGTTCAAGTTCTTCAATTGCTTTATCGTAGTTGGCACTTTCTTCATATTTAGATACCTTTAGCATTCTCATAGCCTGCATATACATAGCCCTAGCATGATCATTATTACTATCTTCTTCTAAGGCATCAGATAATACTTTCATAGCTTCTTTATATTGATGCTTTTCTAACAGTTCTTTACCATGTTCTGTTGAATCATTATCTGATTTAAATGAGCACCCTACAAGAAACATAGATAATGCTGTGATGATCAGAATTATTTTTTTCTTCATTAAATCCCTCCTTGTTTATCTAGTATAGATTTTATCATAATTAGCATTTTTTTAGGATAAAATATCGAAAATAAATGTAAAGATTTAAATCAAGGAGTGTTGTATTTAATTATTATTGCATTTCCAATAGCAATAAATCTTCATAGCTTTGTCTTTTACAAATTAATTTTTCTTCTCCATTAATCACTGAAACTACTGCTGCTTTAGGTATTTTATTATAGTTTGAAGACATTGAGTACCCATAAGCTCCTGTTGATGTAGTTATTAGTATATCTCCACTTTCAATTTTCATGATATCAATATCACCTATCAGTATATCACCGCTTTCACAACATTTCCCTGCTATAGTTACATTGTTGCCTTTATTATTCCCAATTTTATTTACAACACTACATTCGTACTTTGCCTGATATAATGATGGTCTTATATTATCTGTCATTCCTCCATCTACACTTACATAAGTTCTGATATCTTTTATATCTTTTATTGAGCCTACAGTGTACAAAGTACTTCCTGCATTTGCAATTATTGATCTACCTGGTTCTATTATTAAAGTAGGGAGTTCTATATTTAATTTTTTACATGTTTCATCAGCCTTTGAGATAATAGCCTCACAGAAGTCCTTTATAGTTTTGGGTTTGTCATTTTTGCTATAATATACTCCAATTCCTCCACCTAAGTCTATTTCGGTTAAATCTACATTGTACTTTTCTTTTATTTCTTTTACTAAGTTTAACATAATATCAACTTCATCCAAAAAAGGTTCTATATCAAATATTTGAGATCCTATATGTGCATGTAGCCCAACTAATTTTATATTCTTATAATTTAATATTTTTTTTATTGCATCATATAATTCACCATTTGTAAGAGTAAACCCAAACTTAGAATCTATTTGGCCAGTTTTTATATAGTCATGCGTATGAGCTTCTATACCCGGAGTTATTCTAAAGTATATTTTTTGAGTTTTGTTGTTTTCAATGCATATTTTTTCTATTAAGTCTAACTCATAGAAGTTGTCTACTACAAATCTTCCTACTCCAAGGTCTATACCTAATTTTATTTCATCTATCGTTTTATTGTTTCCATGAAAAAGTATATTTTCCATAGGAAATCCCGCCTTATATGCTGTGTATAATTCCCCTCCTGAGACTACATCTAAACATAAATTTTCTTCGTTTATAAGTTTACACATATATATAGGTAAAAAAGCTTTACCCGCATATGCAACTTTATTTTTATTTTCATTTACCTTAAAGTAATTGACATATTCTCTACAATTATTTCTGATTAACTCTTCATCAAATACATAAAGAGGTGTTGAATATTTTTGAGCAAGATCTAAACAACTTACTCCTCCAATGCTTAAAGTGTTATTTTCTACAGTCATGCTTCCATGAAGTTTCATATAAATCTCCCCCAAATTATAAATTAAATTCTTTAGCTATTTTGTTTATAGCAATCATTTTATCTTGTGAATTTATAGCACACGTTATTCTTATTTCAGATGTAGTTATAAGTTTTACATCTATGCTATTTTTGTTAAATATTTTAAAAACTTTAGAGGCTACTCCAGAAGTATTTTTCATACCTAATCCCACCAAAGAAAACTTAGTGATATTATTATCTACTATAATATTCTTTTCATCTGAATAATCTCCAACTATTTTTCTACATTCATCTAAATCTTCTTTTAAAACAGTAAATGATACTCCTACCTTTCCATCCAAAGGAGCTGTTTGGCTTATCATATCTACACTTATACCCTTAGTTGCTATATCTTCAAATAGACTTGATATATATTTTGATTCGAAATCCTTTATAGTTATAGAGCTATCGTTATCACTTGTAGCCAATCCTGTTATCACTTTATCTTCTAATTTCATTTTATTTCCCCCTCTTATATAAGTACCTGTTTCATTTGAACATGAACGCCCTACATATATTTCTACTCCATACTTCTGTGCAAGTTCTACACTTCTACAATGCATAACTTGTGCTCCTAGGCTAGCAAGCTCTAACATTTCTTCATATTCTATCTCATCTAATTTTTTTGCCATTTCATATTTTCTAGGGTCTGTTGAGTAAATCCCGTCTACATCTGTATATATTTCGCACTTACCATTTAGTTTTACTGCTAAAGCTACAGCAGATGTATCTGATCCACCCCTCCCCAATGTAGTTATATCTCCGTCTGTGTTTATACCTTGAAATCCTGTTACTATTACAACCTTTCCTTCATCTAAGCTTTTTTGTATTCTTTCTGTATTTATATCATCGATTAGTGATTTTCCATGTAAACCACTTGTCTTTATATCTAACTGATATGCACTATAACTTATAGAGTCACATCCAATAGCATTTAAGCTCATAGATAATAGTGATGCAGATATCATTTCTCCTGTAGACATTAAAACGTCTAGTTCTCTTTTATCAGGATTATCACTTATATCCTTTGCCAGGTCAATATATTGGTCTGTAGTTTTTCCCATAGCTGACACTACTACCACAATCTTAGAATTTTCTTTCTTTCTTTTTGCTATATTTTCAGCAATTGATTTAATTTTTTCAGTACTTGCTACTGAACTTCCTCCATACTTTTGAACAATTATACTCAATTTTTAAAACCTCCTTATTAATCAATAAAGAGAATAAGGTAATAAAAAACGCCCAAAGGTATACTTTGGACGTAAATACTCAAAGTAACCTTGTAGCTCACCACTTAAATTACTTTCAAGTGACAGTTTTACACATATTATATGTAAAACCAGAAAATTCATCTGCCAACAAATTTTCTTCGGCTATAATTCCTTTTTCTAATCATCTAAGCTTGCAAGCTCCAATTAGATACTCTTAATTATAGCGCCTCTACCCTAGGCTCAATATCTTTTAATTCTTTAATTTGTTAACATAGTTTTATCATATTATCCAAAATATTTCAACTCTTTTTTATAATATTCTTTTTATTTCTATCTAATGCACTGAAAATAGTAATAATTTAAATTTTTATGTTAAATTAAAGAATACCTCTATTTTATTGATTTATCTTTAGTGATATACTATTATTGGTTGTTCTAGTATGTAAATTTTCAATATTCAGTAAAGGGGGAATTATTATATTTCATCAAAAAAATCATAGGTTATTACTATCTATAGTAATTATTTCTATAGCTTTCGGAGGACTATATACCTTTAGATTTATAAATAATAATAAAGTTACAAAAGATAATGATAAAACTTCAGTTGAATTATGCACAGCTGAAAGAAAAAAAATTGAAAGTTATAAAAAGTTTTCTGGTAGTGTTAAGGGGGTCAAAGAAGAGACTATTTCTCCTCAAATGCCTACAGAGGTTAAAAGTATAAGTGTTAAAGAGGGAGATAATGTAAAAAAAGACCAAGTATTAATGGTATTAGATAGTTCTAGTTTAGATGAACAGCTTTCTCAAACAAAAAAAGCATATGAAACTGCTAAGTCTCAAATTAGTGCTGCTTCTTCTGGTATTTCAGAGGCAAAAACTCAGCTATCAAAGTTAAATACTCAAATAAATAGTAAAAAGGACGATTTGAAATCAATTAAAAATGAAATTGAGAAAAGTACAACCAAACTTGAACAATTAAATAAAGATAAACAAAATAATTCTATATCAGAACATGAATTTCAACAAAAGGCTAAACCATTAAATGAAAAAATTTCTTCATTAAATCAGGAATTGCCTAAACTAAGTATGGTAATTTCACAACTATCAGTTCAAAGAGATGCCTTAGAAAAAAACCTATCCTCTTCCAGCACTACAAATATGGAAGGTCAGATTGAACAGGTGAAAAATGCATATGATTCGACACTTGAAGCTAAGGAATCCTTTACACTAAAAGCACCTTTTGATGGATATGTATCTTCATTAAATGCAAAAGTTGGTGAAGTACCAATGGGATTAAATCCTCCTGTTGTAGTTTCAGATATATCTTCTTTATGTCTAGAAATTGATGTTTTAGATGAAGACATAAATTTAATTAATGTAGGTTCTGAATATACTGTTTTTATATCTGATAAAAATGGAAAGAGTTCAAAAACTTCTGGCAAAATAGATTCTATTGAACCTATTTATGACTCAGAGCCTAGAAGTCATACTGTAAAAATTATAATCAAAAATACTAATAAATTAGGTTCTGGTAGTTTTGCTGAAATACAAATCCCATATGCAAGAAAAGATAACGCTGTAGTTATACCTAAAAACGCTTTATTTAGAAGAAATAAGTCTTCATATGTGTACACACTAAATAAAAACAATGAAGTAAAAAGATTAAATGTAACACTTGGAATGGAAAATGACGATGAAATAGAGATAGCTACTGGTCTAAAGCCTGGAACTAAAATTATATCAAAAGGAAAGAATTTTGTATCAGTCAATGAAAAAGTAAACGTAGATAGGGGTGATAAATAATGAAGATAACTGCCTTTAGTATAAAGAGACCAATAACAATATTAATGGCTATTATAACAGTCATAATGTTTGGTTTCGTGTCTTTTTTTAAATTAAATGTAGATATGCTACCTTCATTTAATTTACCAATGATAATGGTTTCAACCTCTTACCCAGGAGCAGGACCTCAGGAAGTAGAGAGTATATTATCCTCTCCTTTTGAGAGTGCTCTTCTTACGACATCCAATGTAAAAAATGTAAATTCAATATCATCTGAAGGGTCTTCTATGATAATGCTTGAATTTGAAGATAAAACGGACATGGACTTTGCTTCAATGGAAGTAAGAGAAAAAATAGATATGGTAAAAGGGATGCTTCCAGATGAGGTTTCTAACCCTATGATTATGAAAATGAATCCTAACATGATGCCTATTATGCAAATTGGTATAAGCATGAAAGGAAAAGACTTATCATCACTATCATCATGGGCAAACGATACTTTGGTACCTTCATTAGAACGTGTAGAAGGAGTAGCTAAAGTAGATTTAAATGGTTCTAGATATCAAGAAATAAAAGTAATTATAAACCCAGATAAGTTGTCATCTTTTGGTATAAATCCTTCTCAACTTGCACAATTAATAGCTAGTGAAAATATAAATGTTCCTGGAGGTACAATAAAGGAAGGTGATTTTAATATACTAGTTAGAACTTCTAACTCTTTTAAATCAATTCGTGATATCAGGAAAATACGTATTCCTACGCCAACAGGGGATGTAATAAAACTTAAAGACGTGGCAAAAATTAAGCTAGGCTCAGATAAGAGCTCTGGTGTAGTAAAAATAAACGGTGAGGATAGTTTACTTTTATCAATACAAAAAGAAAGTGGTTCAAATACCACTAAAGTTTCTAAAGGAGTAAACAAAGCATTAGACGATTTAATGAGTACTAACAAAAATCTAAAAGTTAATTCTGTATTTGATCAAGCTGAATTTATTAATTTATCTCTAAATGCAGTCAAAACTAATGCTATAATTGGTGCGGTTTTATCTATTTTAGTTTTATTAGTGTTCTTAAAGGATTTAAAAACCACTATAATTATGGCTATATCTATTCCTATATCTATAATAGCCACATTTGTATCTATGTATTTTAGCGATATGACACTTAATATGATATCACTAGGCGGTCTAGCACTTGGTATAGGTATGCTTGTTGACAACTCAATAGTTGTTATTGAAAATATATACAGACTTAAAAAACTAGGCTTATCTAGCTATGACGCCGCTATACAGGGGACAAAAGAGGTAGCCTCAGCTATAACAGCTTCTACACTTACTAGTGTATCAGTATTTTTACCTATTTTGTTTGTTGATGGTATAGCTGCAACAATATTTAAGGAAATGGCATTAACCGTTACATACTCCTTAGTTTGTTCTCTTATAGTTGCATTTACATTAGTTCCACTGTTAGCATCAAGGCTTATTACGGATGATGCATTTAATAAGGAAAATAAAGTAATAGAAAAGATAAAGGATAAATACTTCTTTGTACTTAAATGGTCCTTAGAAAATAGAAAATACATAGCCCTTGTATTAGTACTATCTTTATTATTTGGAGGTCTATCTCTTACTCAAGTAGGATTTGAATTTTTCCCTACAGCAGACCAAGGTATAATTTATGTAGATGTAACATCACCAAAAGGGACTAATATAGATGTCGTAGAAAAAACACTGACAAATGTATCTAAAAAAATAGGTGCTATCCCCGAAGTTGAAACTACTGCTTCTTTAGTTTCAGACTCTGAGTCCAACTCATCGATTATGTTGGTATTAAAAAATAAAAAGGAAAGAAAAAAATCAGACTCAGAAGTATCTGATGAAATACGAAATAAATTAGGAAATATCTCAGGTTGCAAGATAAATGTACATAGTGCATCTAGTATGATGTCAATGTCACCATCATCAAGCCCAATAACAATATCTGTATCCGGTTATGAGTTTGATACATTAGAAAAGATATCTAATGATATAATCAAAAAAGTTAAGGGTGTAGATGGGGCTGTAGATATAAAACTTGCTGATGAAAAGAATGCACAAGAAATAAGAGTTAATATAAATAAAGAAAAGGCTGCTAAATATGGTGTAACTAGCCAAATGGTATCTCAAGCAATTAAGCAACAACTGCAAAGCTCAAAGGTATCTAGCTTCTCAGTAGAAGGTAAGAACTACGACGTAAATATATATGCAAATGAAGCAAAATCCTCAACGCTATCTGATCTTTTAAATATAAATATATTTACACAAACAAACGAAAAGATAGAGCTGAAAAAAATAGCTACACTTGAAAGAAACGAAGGATATCATAGCATAAATAGAACAAACCAAGTTAGAACTATGACAATTAATGCAAATGTAAAGGATAAATCTCTTGGAAAAGTTGTAAGCGATATTGAAAAATCAATAAAGGATTATAAACTACCAAACGGATATTCAATCTCTTTTGGTGGCGAAGTAAAACAGATGAACGAATCTTTTTCAAATTTACTACTTGCATTAGTATTAGCTGTGGCTTTAGTTTATATGGTAATGGCGGCTCAGTTTGAATCACTACTTAATCCATTTATAATAATGTTTACAGTTCCACTGGCATTTGTAGGTGCTGTGCTTTCGTTATTTATACTCAACATACCAATAAGTATGCCTGCCATGATTGGATTTGTAATCCTAACAGGTATAATAGTAAATAACGGTATTGTGCTAGTAGATTTAATAAATAGGCTAAGATTAGAAGGAAAACCTACAAATGCAGCTATACTAATAGCCGGGCCTACAAGACTTCAACCTATACTTATGACGAGTCTTACAACTATTTTAGGACTCCTTCCAATGACTTTAGGCATAGGAGAGGGCGCTGAAATACAATTACCTCTAGCTATAACTGTATCAGGTGGCCTAATATTTTCAACAATACTTACTTTAGTAGTAATTCCTGTTGTTTATAGTTTCTTGGATGATACGAAAAATAAATTATATAGTAGATTTGGAAAAAATTAAATTTTTATTCTAAAACACGTAGTTTAAAAGCGATTTTTTGTTCTGAGTTTTACAATATAATTTAGTAAAATATATAAGAGATATCCCTTGTTAGCGGGACATCTCTTATATATTTTTAAATAGTTTATCCAAGCTTGTATCTATAAAGCTTAGATCACAATCTATATTTGAAATTCTATCTTGTTTTATACATGATGATGTTATTATCAAAACTTTAGGAACCTTTACAAAAGGAATTGTAGAATTTTTAATTTTTATATCTAAGTCTCTATACTTGGAAATATCAAAACTATTGTCCAAATCTATATCTACCAAAACTTGTTTTATCACATTACAAGGATCTATATATTCTATAAATATATCATAATTTGTTTTATCGACCTTAACATTCCTATAAAATCTCTTTACTTGCCCTCCTGCAAGGTTAATTTTGATGACTAATTCAGACCCTATTATTACTTTTTCAAGATCTTTCCCCTTGTAGGTTTTTCCTCCGTTTAGATAATAAACATATGAATTATCCCTATACCCGCAATAATTTATATTGCATGGATATTTTTTTAATGTGTAGTCATTACACATTTTTCTTAAAGTTTTTTTAAATGGTTTTACAGTATATCTTCTCCTTGTTCCAAAAACTTTTCCAACCTGAGTCTCTGTTATACATCTTACTCTGCTAATTAAAAGTAGTATATCTTTTTCTATTCCTATCATTATGTCTAATCTCCTTGAAGTTATTTAATTACCAAGTTGTACTATCATTATATTAATTTAGGAATAGAAACTTTACAAATTATAGATATAATTATTAAAATTTTAAAAAAAGCATCTGTAAAAAGATTATAAATCAATCTACAAATGCTTTTTTATATAAAAATTATCGACTTTATTGTTCTAGAGTTGCTTTGTCTGAAACAGTACCAGTCTCTCCAATATTTAAGTTGTTAAACTCTATAATATCAACTAAATTTTGCTCTCCCTTTTGGAAGGCTATTTTTACTTTATCTCCTATTTGAGATAGTGTAAGTTCATTAGATACCTTTGAACCCCCCTTAAAAATGACATCATTTTTAGAATCAATAGTTAAATAATATGAAGTATTCCCATTTTTAACATCTGAATTAATTCTGGTTATAGTTCCTTCTACTTCTTCTCTTGTTGTATCATTTTCTAAATTCACATTATTTCCCTGAGACTCTAGTGAATCTCTATAGTTTCTAAGTGCCTCTTCTTTAGTTTCTCCAAGTCCTAATACACTAAAATCCTCAACAGATATAAATGCAACCATTTTTACAAGCCCAGCTTTGTCCTTTAATGATGATACATAGGTAGGTTTGCCTAATATATTATACATTACAGGGAATGTAGCTTCATAATTCATTTGTTGTACTTTACCTTCTGCTGACTTCATGGCAGCTGATTCAGTTGCACCAGGCTGTTTATATAATTTTGCCTCTTTAGTACGCGAATCTACTAACATAAAACCTATAGTAGACTCATCTCCTCCTGAAGATGTTATTCCTGTGTACCAATATGACTTATTGTCGTTTCCATAGACTAAAGATGTTCCCTCAGTAGGAATTAATACTCCTTCTTCTGAAATAGCAGAGTTTAAAAATCCTCTAATATATCTTCCCCAGTTATCTATTTGGTTTGCAACTACATCTTGTGGTTGTATTCTATCAACCCATTTTGGAGTATCTTTTATAGAATATCTTTTTACGCTTCCTGTTTCTGCATCTACTATAGCAATCCCTGTGCAATTAGCTCCACTATATCCTACTTTATGCTCATATAAACTAGCTACCCAATAAGGTCTTCCCTCATCATTTATCTCTAAAGTCAAGTCTGTAATACCTACATTTAATATGCCATTTATATACATATGTCTTTGTAAATCCTGATGAAGGTATGCATCTGGTTGGTATACAATTTTTACAGGTTTATTGTCTATTGATTGTACTAATCTGACATCTTGAGGATTGCTTGCAGATACCATTACATATCCATTACTACCCTCTAGTGATGTTATCCACTTAACTATATCTCTATGAACTAATGGTGCAACCCAGTATAGTTCTCCTTTTACACTTTGAATATGAAATTTACCTAGCTTTGAAACACTTCCTAATGCTGGGCTTTCACCTAGTTTTTTATCTCCTAACTTCATAGCCATGTCCTCGTCTACAAGACGTATATCTTTTACACTGACTGGACTTACATCTTCTGTAAATTCACTTTCTTTAACATCACCAATTAAATTTCTATATGCTTTAGCATGAAGTATAGGTGTTGAAGTTATGAAAGGAACAGCAACAATATAAATAATTAAAGCTATTGCTATTGAAAAATTATACTTAGCAATTTTGGATGTCTTTTCAGCCCTATCAAACATCATATCTAGTAAACCTGCCACCACAAAGAATATGGCTAAAGTAAAGAATAAAGATACGAAATCTAATCTCAATACAGGTAACTTTATAAATGCATAAACAGCAACTACTAGAAATGATATAAAGTATGTTTTTACATATCTTTTCATTTAGTACCCCTTTCGATAATAAATAGTTATTATTACCATTATATATATTTATTAAAAAAAAATAAATACCCTTCTATGATAAGAGGTATTTATTTTAAACTTGGCTTTATATTTAAAATAAAATTCAACTTTGTGCCTTACTAAATACTGTATTATGCGTTTGAAACCTCAGATACAAAGGAATGTCTTTCCATGTAATAGTGGGATAATAATCCCTCATATTCTAAAGTCAATGCTTTTAAATCATAAAAATCATTTGGTCTTACTTGATAAGATTGTTTATCTAATATTTTAATATCACTCTTTTGAAGCATATCTGCAACAAAATGAGAACATACATATTTATATTCAGCACATCTAGGTCTATTTACGCATAAATATACAAGTGCTTTTACATCATAGTCATATTTTTCTCTATTATTACTTACTTTCATTATATTTTCATATAAGTTTTCGTACTGCAAATCCGTTATGTCCAGCGAGTAAACCCTACACATAGTATTTTTTCTAATTGCATATAATCCCTGATTTATATTTTCCTCAACAAATCCAGCAAATAGCGGCGTCTTAGGATTCAATCTCCCAAAAGAATACATTGGCTTTAAATCTTCATTTAAAGCTATAGAAACATGTGCATACGGGGTTTTACTTATATTTCTTATTAGATAAGATAGGACTGTACCTGTATAAGTAGTTATTATATATATCTTCTTCATTTTTCCCCCTCTTAAAAAGCATCATAAATTTATAATTAACTTTATCAGTTTATCATAAATACAACTCAATTTCAATCACTTTCTAACCTATAACCCCTATTTTACTATTTTTTAAAAATTCCATAACATTTTCTGCTTCTACCTCTACATTTAAGATTACAATATTATCCTTTACATCAACCTTTTTAACTAACATTGGGTAAATATTGCTTTTATCAACTATAAATTTATTGCCTTCTACTTTTAATCCTGATGTAGATTTATACTTTTTAAGAACATTTTTTATTATAGTGTTGCTAACCTTTATTTTACCTATTTTAAAATCATTTAAAGTTGCAACTAAGTTATCCTTTTCTACACCCAAATCTAAATACAATTCGTATTGACTATCTATAAATCCCAATACCTTGTATGGAGAAACTATTTTTATTCTGTTCTTTACTACTTGGATGTCTGAGTATTCTACATTCTCCATATCAGATTTTTTCATAATTGTATAGACTAAATTTTGAACAGTTTCATCTGATACATTTATTTTTCCTTCTAATCTAAGGGGATTATTAAGAACTTTGAATGTATCTATAGATGCTCCCTTTAATAAATCCTCTGTAGTTACTACTCTATTCTCTTTATTTGTACTACTTAAATCCAATTTTTCACTCGGAGTTAAGAAGTAGTAAATAGCACCTACAAGTATAAGTATTATAATTGCTATTATTGCTAAAATTTTTGTTATATTTTTCATTTTTATCCCTTCCACTTTCTTATTATTATACGCCATCTAATATTATACATATTTTTTGTTAACTCTCTATATATTATTGCTCAATTTTCAAAAAAATTATCATACTTACATAAAATTTTATCTTTTGGATAATACTGTAATTAACAGTTGTATTTAATTTACCTAATTTATCTTTGATTTTTTACTAATATTAGATTAAAATTAATAGTATGGATTATAGTATATTTTTACTATACACAAAATAAATTAAGTGAGAGGTATAAGATATGTCAAATGAAATGAATTCATCTAACTTTATAAGAAATATTATTATAAATGACTTAGAAACCGGAAAACATGACAGCATCATAACACGTTTTCCACCAGAACCAAATGGTTACCTACATATTGGACACGCTAAAAGTATATGTCTTAACTTTGGACTTGCCGAAGATTTTAATGGCAGAGTTAATTTAAGATTTGATGATACTAACCCATTAAAAGAAGATGTAGAGTATGTAAACTCTATAAAAGAAGATGTCAAATGGTTAGGATTTAACTGGAACAATCTATACTTTGCATCGGATTACTTTGATGAGATGTATAACAGAGCTATACTTTTAATAAAAAAAGGAAAGGCTTACGTTTGTGATTTAAATCAAGATCAAATAAGAGAATACAGAGGAACTTTAACTGAGCCCGGAGTGGAAAGCCCTTATAGAAACAGATCTATAGAGGAAAACTTAGAGCTATTTGAAAAAATGAAAAATGGAGAATTTGAGGATGGAGAAAAAGTCTTAAGAGCGAAAATAGATATGTCATCTCCTAACATAAATTTTAGAGATCCTATAATATATAGAATTTCTCATTCCACTCACCACAACACTGGAGATAAGTGGTGCATATATCCAATGTATGCATTTGCTCATCCTATAGAGGACGCTATAGAGGGAATAACTCATTCTATATGTACACTTGAATTTGAAGACCAAAGATCTCTATACGATTGGTTTGTAAGAGAGTGTGAAATGGAAAATGTTCCAAGACAAATAGAATTTGCTAGACTTAACCTTACAAATACAGTAATGAGCAAAAGAAAACTAAAACAATTGGTTGACGAAGGTGTAGTAGATGGATGGGATGACCCACGTATGCCAACTATATCAGGTGTTAGACGTAGAGGGTACACTTCTGAATCTATACGTAACTTCTGTAGAGAAATCGGTGTATCCAAGGCTGATTCTACAGTTGACAGTCAATTATTAGACTACTTCCTAAGAGAAGATTTACAGCCTAAAGCTCCACTTGCAATGGGTGTTTTAAGACCTTTAAAATTAGTTATAACTAATTACCCAGAAGATAAAGTTGAGATGCTTGAAATAGAAAATAACGCTAAAGACGAATCTAAGGGTACTAGACTTGTTCCTTTCTCAAGAGAATTGTATATAGAACAAGATGACTTTATGGAAGAACCAGTTAAAAAATATTTTAGACTATTCCCTGGAAATGAAGTTCGTTTAAAAGGTGCTTATTTTGTAAAATGTAATGATGTCATTAAAGATGAAAACGGAAATGTAGTTGAAATACATTGTACTTATGATCCAGAAACTAAAAGTGGTTCAGGTTTTACAGGACGTAAAGTAAAATCCACTATACACTGGGTTGACGCTAAAAATGCTGTTGCTTGTGAATTTAGACTGTTTGAACCATTAATACTTGATGATGATCCTGAAAATGAAGGCAAACATTTCTTAGAACAAATAAATCCTAAATCAATAGAAGTATTACAAGGTTTTTCAGAACCTACTCAAATAAAAGATGCTAAGGTTTTAGATAAATTCCAATTTGTAAGAAATGGATTCTTCAGTGTAGACAGCAAATACTCAACTAAGGATAAGTTAGTATTTAACAGAGTTGTTCCGCTAAAGAGTTCTTTTAAACCACAAAAATAAATTTCAGAGTTTTTTTATTTAGATTAAATCTAAATTCTCTAATTTAAATAAAATAGAGTTGATTGTATGGAAAATACCATTCAATCAACTCTATTTTTATATAATACCTAGTATTTCTATTCCATCCTTTATACATTCCACTGTCAAAGGAAAATCAGGCCCCTTTTCACCGTCTATATCAGTTATTAGATCATCTTCACATTGTATCTCTAATCTTTTAGTTTTAAAATATAATAGCTCATTCTCATTATAATGATCTAGATGCTCTCCCCTTAGAACACTTATAAGTACTGGTATTGATTTTGGGATTGGCATCGCTTTAAAAATAATAACATCTAAATATCCATCATCTACTTCAGCTTTATAGGCTAAGTTTATGTTTCCAGCAGTTTTACCATTGAAAATTAGCATAAGGTACATATCTCCACTGTAATTTATTTCATCTGAGGTTACATTTATAGCAAATTTCCTCATATATAATGCCTCTTCTATGCCTTTTATGTAGTATGAAACCTTTCCAATAGAATTTTTAAAATCCTTATTTATACGCTGAGATACATCTGTAAACATACCTGCACTTGCGACATTTATAAAATACTTGTGATTTATTTTGCCAATATCTATTTTCTTTGGCCTTGAATTTATTATATTTTTTGTTGCCTCTTCTAAATCAAATGGTATCTGAAGAGCTCTTGCAAAGTCATTTGCAGTACCTGTTGGTAATATACCAATAGGAATATTTATATCGAGTGACTTCATTGCATTTAGTACCATATCGGCAGTACCATCTCCTCCTGCCACTATTAAATGGTCATATGTATCATCTATGTCTTCTAGCGATTTACTTACGCTTTCCTCTATATTTAATCTATATGGTATTAGCGTGTAATTATTTTCTTGATAAATTTTTATTATATTATCAAGTTGGCCTATTATTTTCTTTTCGCCTGAGTTTGGATTATATACAAATTTTACCTTTTTCATTATTCCCAGCGTCCTCCTTCCAAGAACAAACCTCTAGACATATAGCTCATGTTCTATAGGCAATAATAATTGGAATATCTACTAGTATCCGTAGTTTCCATCTATGAATATTACATGTATCCTACCCTTAGCCCTTTGTCTTTTTATCAGTGTATACTCACAACATATTCTGTCTGGACTTGAACAGTCCATGCAAACGCCTGTAGTTTTACAAGGTGTATTTACATTTAATCTTTTAGCATTTGTTGGTCCAGAAATTACTTTAGTTCTATTTATAGCTTCATCTACATCACTTACTATTTTGTTTATACCCACAACCACTACAACTTTATCAGGTCCATAAAGCATAGCAGCAACTCTATTACCATTTCCATCTACATTATAAAGCTCACCACTTTCTGTTATTGCATTGGTACTAGTCAGATAAACATCTGAACACAGTGATTTTCTAAATAACGCTTTCATTTCATCTGGAGTAATTCCTTCTTCATATCTATCTAAAAAATTATATTTCCCATTTCTTATAAAATCTATAATACCTGTTTCAAATAAAGTCATTGAACCTCCACAACCTACTAAACTTCCTTCTTCTATCAACTCGTCTATCTTAGCTAAAAGTTCTTCTTCATTTTTAACAAAATATCCACTCATATTATTACTTTCTAAAGCTTTTATTGTTCTCTCTACCCTTTTTTCATTTATATACTTTAAGTTTTTATCCATTTAATATCTCCTCCCTAAATATTTTCTATTCATTAAACTATGAATAAACATATGCTTTAAATATATATTATCATATTTTTAAATAATTTCTATTGAATACTGTAATTTAACTTATTTATATTAAAAAAGTGTGCTGCTAAATTTACAGCACACTTTTTTAAAGTTTATTACATCTATTTTAGGAGTTTTTTATTAATATATTTCTAATCATTCTTCTTGAGTATATTGTATACAATATGCGTGTATGAGTCAAGAGTTTTTTAATATAAATTTCAATTTCTGGAAATTCACTTTAAACATTATGAGTATTAAATGTTAAATTTAAATTATTCTATCTCTTATTTAAGTATGATTTTTCTTTGTCGAATCTCTCAATCCATTTTTCTTCTAATTTCTTTAATGATTCTTTAAATAAACTAATACTTTGATCTTCTTTTAAATCTATTTCCTCAAGTATTTCAAATTGAAAGTTTTCTCCTTTGAACTTTTTCCAATCATCTATCAACCTAGGATGAACTGCAGAACCTGTTTTAACTGAAAAATTAAACCTATTGTGATAACTTTTTAAGTCAATATCACTTAATATTAAGTATTTTTCATTGATTTTATTAGTTATTTTAAAAACTCCCCCGGAAACTTTTCTCTCCTTATACTCCATAGCCACTTCTTTTCTATGATTTTTTTCATTATTCATCTTAATATTTATCCTCCAGAAATTAAATTTATTTTTTGTTTTTAACTTTTTATTTTTAACTTTTCGCTTTGTTTCTGCTTTTATTTACATTGTAGCGATTCCTACATACCTTGCTGCAATATTTTTCATTATCATTTTTTGCTATAAATACTTTCTTACAGTTTTCACATCTTTTTAATGTATTTTTGCTATCTGCTACCGTAAAAGAATAAATAACTTCTATAGCCACCTTAAGAGAATCAAAATCCCATTCTATATACGGACTATCTAGGACTGCTACACTAAGACCTATATTCTCAGCCTTAAACTTCCCAGCCATTATAGTGACACTTTCTGTAAGTTTAATATTTTTATAAACTAAGGTTTGGTTTATGTGGGTAGATATGTTCTTTGCAAATTCCACTATCCAATCTACTCTCTCACAATAATATTTTGAAAATACAAGATCCAAAATCAAAGGCCTTTTTCCATAAAACTTAGGCGAATCTTCTGCCTTAAATAATGTCATGTGCTTACCTAATTTTCTCAAATAAACCTCTTCTTGTTTGGCAAAAGGTATAAACATACTTATATAATCATCTTCATCCATTATTTTATCCTTTGATTTCAAAATATTAGTCGATGTAAGTAAGACTTTTGACTCTCCTATTATGTCCCTATTATATACACTAGAAGTTATTACTCCTAGTAAACCGTATTTTTTCGCAAACTCTATTACAAGATTATTTATATCTTCCTCCCCTATTTCTCCTGATATAGCCTTATCCCCTAAATCTATTACATCAAGAAGTAGTTCATTAGATTTTTCAAACGGATCATAAATAGTAAACTTAGACCCTTCCTTAGGGCATATATAATGCTCATTCTCCTTAGTTAGTTTTATTTCATATTCTTCATATTTAATCCATTCAGTTCTCAAGTTTCCAGTTAAAGTTATATTCTTATCCATCTTCTCTCCTATTTTTGTAATACTTTTATTTTAAATCATATTACAATATTATACTTTCTTTTCTTCTATGTCAATAGATATCATATTTTTATTATCAAATCTATTATATTCATTTTATTAACGCAAAAAAACCAATAGATTATCTATTGGTTTTTTGAACTAATTTTACTTATTGTTATCTAGGTTATCCTCTTTTATCTGTTTGTCTAAGATTTTTATATGAAGCCTAATTTCTTCTATTTTAGCTCCTATTAAATTCAGTCTAACCATTAAATCTTCTTTTGCCTTTTCTGTTTTAGCATTTCTAATTTCTTCTTCCGTATTCAAATATACTTTTTCTAATATAATAACCCTTTTCATAAGCTCATTATATAATAATTTAGGATCTTCGTACATAACCTTCTTGTTTACTCCAACAAAGTATGAAATCTTATAATATATAAATGCTATAGATATATTAGCTATGATGCTAATAACTAAATGATTTACATTTTTTGTAATAAATATAACAGATAAAAATACTATTAAATTGAATATAAACAAATTATTTATTAATTTATCATTTCTTATACTTTCATTATCTTTATATTTCATAAACTTATACGGAATTATTATAGTGGCTATTGGAGCTAAAAACTCCAATCTCATTTCAATAACTGCATATATTAAACTAACAGTAATTAGAAGATTCATGGTTTTGTTTATTTCATTTATTTTTTTCATGCTAATAATCTCCTTTAACTTATACAAACTATTTATATTTTACATATATAAAATTCAAAGTTTATATTTAAAAACCTCAAAAATAGTTTTTAATTTTAAAAAATATGATACTATAAATACACAAAATATTCAACCCGATCACCTAATAAGTTATCCGGTCTTTTCTTTGTTTATTTTATTAATATACCCTTTTTTTTATAACTAACACTACTGTATATATTTTAACATAAAAAATACTCCTCTTTGTAATTACAGTTTTTATATTTTTAACTGTTTATACTGTAAAGGGAGCATTCTATAAACTAGATGATTTTTAAATATTAGCCATTTTATTTCTAGGAATGTTTTAAATAGAATCACTTTTTTTTATTGCCATTCCTATAATCATTCCACCTATCATTCCAAAACATGTACCATAAGAAATACTGAATAGTCCAAATTTATTTGTAAATATGGAACCTATACCTGCTCCAAAACACATTCCTAAGGACATTCCTATAGACATATAATTTTCTTCTGTATCCTCCTCATTTTCACTAAATGTTTCATTTTTAAAAGTTTCCTTTTTTTCACTTTTCTTCTTAGTATTATTTACTAATAAGACTACTGCAATAGAAACAGCTATCAATGGTAAAATAATCAAAATAATACCAATCATTTTTCTATATCCTCCAATTTTTCCGATTTGTTTATAACCCCTTTATACAAGCTGTGATATTCTTAATTTAAAATATTTCATATAGTATTATATTAACACATGTTAATTCTTTTTGTTTATTTTTGTGTAATAACTTAATTATACAACTAGCAAAAAAAGTAGGCTATTAACCTACTTTCAATTCCTAATATGAAGTTTTTTATACAGTAAAGTATTATTTAACTCATGGATTAATGGATATATTCTACTTTCATTATATATATTAACGTTAAAATATACATCCTCATCATTAATATCTTTATCCTTTATAATAACTTTTACATTATTAAATTTACTATCTTCACTTACTCTATCTTCTTCTATTAATATAACACCTATACACTTATATATCTCATGACTAGCTTTATTTACTTTTTTAGGTATTACTTTACATTTAAAAAGGTATATTTCATTTTCACTAATTTCTTCTACTGAATATATATTATTTTCTTCTATTAATTTGCCATCTATCATTCCACTATAATCAATATCTCTATTAGTTTTTATAGTATCTGATATATTATAAATTATCATCTCTTTAATTTTCTTCACTCTATTATCCATAAAAATACTATGTATGTTTTCTACTTCTTCTATATATCTTTTAATATTCCCTTCTTCTTTAATAACTTTAACTCGTGTATCCTTCATAAGTTTTTCTATATCTTTAACAGTACCTTTCAGTTCAGTTAACTTTTTCTCTAACCTATCTTGATTTTTAATTACCTCGTTTATGTTTTCTAATGATTCAATAGATTTCTCAAGTATATTTATAAGTTCTTCATTTGATTTATTATCTTTATTATTCCCCATAGTAAATCACCTCTGTTATTACTATTCAGTATTATATAATTTTATAATAAAAAAGTTATTAATTTCATAAAAAAATACCTCCTACATACAAATTAAAATATCAAAAATGTTTACACACATTTTTTCATATTATCATATGCAAAAGGTATCTATTTATAAAATCATCTAATTATTTCTTCTTAGAATCACCATACATCTCTTTTAATTGAGCTTGTATATCCTTATTATCTAAGTACTCATCAAGAGTAGTTTTTCTATCCATTATTCCACCAGGAGTTATCTCTATTATTCTATTAGCAAGAGTTTGTATCATCTCGTGGTCATGAGAGTTAAATATTAACACTCCTGAGAACTTCTCTAAACCTTTATTTACAGAAGTAATACTCTCTAAATCTAAGTGGTTAGTAGGGTCATCAAGTACTAATACGTTAGCATTACTTAGCATTAACTTAGATAACATACATCTAACCTTTTCTCCTCCAGATAAAACTTGAGCTTGTTTAAGAGCTTCCTCTCCAGAGAATAGCATTCTACCAAGGAATCCTCTTATAAAACTTTCACTCTTTTCTTCTGAGAATTGTCTTAACCAGTCAACTAAAGAGTAATCTACCCCATCGAAGTATTGGTTATGATTTTTTGGAAGATATGATTGAGAAGTAGTTACTCCCCATTTAAATGTTCCACTATCAGCAGTATCTTCTCCCATTATTATATTAAATAAAGTAGTTATAGCTATTTCATCTCCCATAAATGCTACTTTATCGTCTCTATCTAATCTAAAAGATACATTATCAAGAACTGTCACACCGTCTATTGTTTTAGTTAGTCCTTCAACTTCTAGAACTTCGTTTCCTATTTCTCTTTCAGGAGTAAATCCAACATATGGATATCTTCTTCTTGATGGTTGTATTTCTTCTATTTGTATCTTATCTAATTGTTTCTTTCTTGATGTAGCCTGTTTTGCTTTAGAAGCATTTGAACTAAATCTTGCTATGAAGTCTTTTAATTGAGCTATTTTTTCTTCAGCTTTTTTATTTTGATCTTTAGATAATTGTAATGCTAGTTGGCTAGATTCATACCAGAAATCATAGTTTCCAACATACATTTGTATTTTTCCAAAGTCAACATCAACTATATTTGTACATATTTGATTTAAGAAGTGTCTATCATGTGATACAACTATAACTATAGAGTCTTCTAAATCCATTATAAAGTTGTTTAACCAATTTATTGATTGGAAGTCTAAGTGGTTTGTAGGCTCGTCCATTACTAGTATCTCAGGTTTACCAAATAATGCTTGTGCAAGCAATACTTTAACCTTTTCCCCACCAGTTAATTCCTTCATTTGTTTGTAGTGTAAGTCCTTAGTTATACCAAGACCCATTAGTATTTTTTCGGCATTAGTTTCTGCATCCCATCCATCAAGTTCAGCAAACTCACCCTCAAGTTCAGCAGCTTTTATACCATCTTCTTCAGAAAAATCTTCCTTCATATATAATGCATCTTTTTCATGCATTATTGAGTAAAGTCTTTCATGCCCCATTATAACTACATTTAAAACTGTTTCTTCTTCATATTTAAAGTGGTCCTGTTTTAAAACTGACATTCTCTCTTTATCAGTTATAGAAACATTTCCTGTGTTTGGTTCTATATCACCAGCTAATATTTTTAGAAAAGTAGATTTTCCAGCACCATTAGCCCCTATTATTCCGTAGCAATTACCTTTAGTGAATTTTAAATTTACATCTTTAAATAATTCTTTATCACCAAATCTAAGCCCAACATTAGTAACTTGTAACATTCATGCATTTTCCTTTCTCTTATTTACTTTTATGATATATAGGAAATTATATTTCCGTACGCATATTTTAAAAAAGCCAACCTCCAAATATTTCAAAGGTAGACTTTTTTTATCATAACATTCTAATAATATAACATATATTAACTTTAGTCAACTAATCTAATGTTCACTTATATTATTTTTTCTATATATCATCAGTTATACTATCTTAGAATTTACATACAATACAATTTTATGTTTTAAAGTTACTATTTTGATATATATGTAAGATCTGTTTGGAAATCTTCCTTTCCCTTTTTAACCTTAAATTTATCGTTTTTATTTTTATAAATCTCTACAGTATTATCCTTGAAATCTGATTTATCAAAATGCATTGATATTTCCATTAGCTCTGGATCACAATAAAAATAACATGCTACTTTTTTACCATCCATAAATACTACTTGGAGTGCATCGTCTTTATCAGCCTTGGCAATATCCCTCCACTCATAGCCGACTTTTTCATATATTTTTTCCTTTGTCATATTAGAGTTAAACACATACGCCTTATCCCATTTAAATGTTGTGATATCTGTCATTTTTATTTGATCTACACCCGACTTTATGGATGCTATTTCTCGGTACAACTCCCCTGCGTAATCATCGGATTTATCCTTTTCAAATTCAGTTAATTCAGCATACTTCTCTTCAACGTTCCACTTATCATTATCCTTTTTTAACTTAAAGGTTATTTTTGAAATACATTCACCATGTTTTCCAGGCTGCGTAACTATTACATTATCTCCATTTTTATTTTTATAATCATGCTGTTTAAAAGTTTTATGAGTATGACCAGCAACTATTGCATCTATACCATCGACCTCTTTTGCAATCTCCTGGATCCTGTTTCCTGGATTTCTAGGTTTCTTAGGTCTTTCTCCACTATGTACTACCGCTACTATTAAATCTGTTTTTTCTTTTTCCTTCATTATTTTAGTCCATTTATTGGCTTCGTCTACCAAATCATTTATGTACAGCTTTCCTTCATAACCTGGCATATCTTTTAACTCTCTTGATTTAGCTTTTACTAAATTTCCATTTTCATCAATATCCTTAGCCTCAGCCACCTCTTTTATTGTAAGTCCTAATATCCCTAATTTAACCTTGCCATTTTCTGTTTCAACCTCTTTTATGGTATATGGTTTTGTATAGTTTTCACCGCTATCTCTATACGTATTTGCCGAAAGAACATTTATTTTATTTTTTTCAAAATCTGATATCATACTGTCTAAATAAAACCTATTATTTGCAACAAATTCATGATTTCCAAGTACTACCGAATCATATCCCAACTCTTTCATAGTATTTGCAATTGGTACCTCCAAATGTTTTTCCTTGCCTTGTCTTATATAATCATCTCTATCATCAAAATACTTGCCCATTTCTCCAATCCCTATATCAAAAAAATCTCCTGCATCAACTAATATACTATTCGGTTCTTTTTTCTTTTCTTCTTTAATATATTCTGACAAATTATATGGTATCTCTCCGTGCAAGTCAGTCGTTGCTAATATATTTATTTCTGATGTTTCTGTACTAGTACAACCTGATAATATTCCCAATAAAAAAATAGGCATAACTCCAACTAATATTTTTTTCTTTAGTTTAAATTTTCTTTTAAAGTTCATTCTTTTATTCCTCTCATATTAATTTTCTTTGATTTCACCCTATATTTAACTTTTATACACTAATAATATCATCAAGATTTTCAAAAATTTGAAATTTAAAGTTATCGTATGTTTTAAGTAATAAATTCGTAGTATTTATCTTTTTTCGTAATAAATTCTTAATAATTTAGGAGTATTTATGTAAATTTTAAAGCTTTATTTCTATGCTATAATGAAACCTGAAGAGGTGATTTAGATGAATAAAAATATATTAGTCGTTGATGACGAAAGAGAAATAGTAGACGCCATAGAGTTTTATTTAAAGCCAGAGGGCTTTAATGTGTTTAAGGCTTATGATGGGCTAAACGCTATAGAGGCTTTGATAGATAATAATATTGATCTTATAATAATGGATGTTATGATGCCAAATATGGATGGTTTGAAAACTACTCTTAAGATAAGAGAAAACAATAATATTCCTATAATATTACTGTCAGCAAAAAATCAAGATATGGACAAAATAATCGGTCTAAACATGGGTGCAGATGATTATATTTCAAAGCCATTTAACCCATTAGAGTTAATAGCTAGAGTTAAGTCACAATTAAGACGATATATAAATTTAAACAATATGAACAATTCAAGCAGTGCAAAGTGTAATTCTAATTCATTATCTAGTGGCGGATTACACTTAAATAAAGATACAAAAGTTGTTACCTTAGATGGTGATGAAGTAAAGGTGACTCCTATTGAATTTAAGATACTAGAATTTTTATTAGAAAAAAAGGGGATTGTATTCTCATCTTCCGAAATTTATCAACACGTGTGGGAAGATACTCCTTACAACTGTGAGAAAACTGTTGCTGTACATATAAGGAGGATAAGAGAAAAAATAGAAATTAATTCAAAAGATCCAAAATATTTAAAGGTGGTGTGGGGAATTGGTTACAAAATTGAAGAACTCAATTAAAGGCAATTATAAATCAAAGCTTATATTTTTATTTCTTACATTTGTATCTATATCAATTTGCTTTGAATCGTGCTTTGATTTAAGGTATAACTTTCTTAGTAAAGACCAATGGAGGACTACTCGTATTCAAGCGTATTATTTTTTAGGGTACGTCAAAGAATTGTACCTATCAGATATTAAAGACGATTACTCTTATATAGCTTTAGGATCATTTTTACTTGGTTTACTTTTTTATAATATTTATAGAATAAACAAAAACACATGCACAAAGTCCTCTAATTATATACTGGATCTTTTAAAAGAACTTCAACTAGAAGTAATCATTTTTAGTTTTTTTATTGTACTAGCTATGAGATATTGTGAGTGGAGGACTACGCCTCCCTTTTTTGATAATGGCTTAATAGTATTTGATACAATAATACTCTTTATTGTATATATTTTATATAAGTATATTTTAATGAATAGAAAAAATCTAAAATCTAAGATTTCAACATATAAGTTACTTAAAGATTTATCATATAAGCATAATAAAAATTCTTTAAAGAAAAGATTAGTCACTGTATTTATATTAGTCTTCATAACTTTATTTATACTTACATTTATAATTTTATATCTATATGAAAATATAGTATATGAACCTATTTTCCTTCTTATATTTTTCCCATTATTATACTCCGCTCCTACTTTATATATGTACTCTACATTCTCTAAAAAATTAGATTATATAGGAGCTATAAGTGAAAATATAAAAAATATAGAATCTGGAAATCTCAAATATAAATTAAAAGTCAAAGGAGAAGATGAAATTTCACAACTTGCCGATAGTATAAATAAAATAACTGACGGCCTTGAAAATGCAGTAAAAAGTCAAATTAAAAGTGAAAAGATGAAAACTGAACTTATAACTAATGTAAGTCACGACCTAAAGACTCCCTTAACTTCAATAGTAAACTATGTAGATATATTAAAAAACAATGAACTAGATAAAAGTACTACTACTACTTATCTAAATATATTGGATAAAAAAACTCAGAGGCTTAAATCACTTGTTGAGGACATATTTGAAGCCTCTAAAATAAATAGTGGAGATATAGAACTTAATATAGAAAAAACAGATATAAAAGAGCTTTTAATCCAAAGCTTAGTTGAACTAGACGATAGAATAAAAAAATCTAATCTAGACTTCATAATAAATACTCCAGATCATCCTGTATTTACTAATATAGATGGTAAAAAAACTTTTCGAGTATTTGAGAACCTTATATCTAATATAATTAAATATTCGCTTGAAAATACTAGAGTCTATTTAGATATGTATACAAAAGATAACTTTGTAATAATAACTATGAAAAATATATCCAACTACAAACTAAATATTTCATCAGAGGAGCTTTTAGAAAGGTTTCGAAGAGGTGATGTTTCCCGTAACACCGAAGGAAGCGGTCTAGGACTCTCTATAGCACAAAGCCTAGTCCAACTACAAAATGGAAGTCTTGGTTTAGATATAGACGGAGACTTGTTTAAAGTTACAATAAAATTTAATACCATAAGTTGATTTTAATTTATTATATTATTTTAGTATTTTATATGTTATATATAAAATAATTCCTCTATAACATTCAGTTGATTAATAACTGTTATTATAGAGGAATTTTTTATCTATCCTAAGCTTTAGTTGTATATTATGCCAACTCTAATTTTGGCATCTAATTGTTTTCTTAGATATAAGGAGAATATTGACTCTGCCTTTGATCTAGAATTTTTTTCTATTTTATTCAGCAATTCATTTAGCTCTATTAATGTAGCATCTTCTCCTATATAATTTTCATCCATATCCACAAATATTATGCTTTTTTTATCTATGAATTCTTTGCCTGTATCTTTCATATTTTCAAATAATAACTTTGTAATATCATCGTAGCTACTAGACTTATCAAACTCTCCATATGTATATTTTATAGATTTATCTGTTGATAATAGTTCTTTTAAGTCAGTTAAATCTATATTTATCATACAAAGGTCTGATACTGAATCAACCATCATTTTAACCAAATCAATTAGTTCAATGTTTTTAGATATTTTTAACTCTCTATTTAATCCCAAATCGTCTTTGATTTCATCAGGTGAAGAGTCTAGTCCTATTGATAAAACTCTTCTCTCTGATGCCATGTATCCTATAGCTTTGACTATTTCTTTTGATCTCAAATCTTTACTAGAATAAGTTAATGTAAGTATATCTACTCCATCTAACAAACCTCTAACATAATCTTTATCAATATCCTGATTAATACTAATCTTTTCAATATCCATAGTATCTTTTATTTTATCTATTATAGAATCCAAAGTTTTTATACCATCATCACCAATACCTATTATTTTTGCATTTTTTGTTAAATTATTTAAATTATTCATATCGTCGCCTCACTATTTTTAATATTTGTTAAAATACACTCTCTATCAAACTACCATATTTTTTATTAACCATTTTGAAAAACGGAATACCTATAATCGTTATAACAACAAATTGTCCAAACCCTACTTGTAACATTCCTAAAATTAATGGAACTCCAAAGAATATATTTAACATAGCTCCTATTATTATAGCATTTATAATAGTAGGCCATAAAGAAGCTATTAATAAAGACCATTTTTTTTGCATTTTTGATGTCAAGTAAACTAAAATAGCACTCATTAATGTTGCCATTGTCCCAAATACTATATCAGGTACTCCATAAGGTCCTATTACATTTGCAAGAAAACAACCTAATGTAAGCCCTATTATATATTCTTTCCTAATAAATGCTAATAATATCATTACTTCTGCTATCCTAAATTGTATTGGCCCATAACTTATAAATCCTAATGATAATGTTAATGTTGCGTATACTGCTGCAACTAAGGCCGTAACAACTATTTTCTTAGTACTTTCTCTCATAATTGTCCTCCTCAATATCGTGCAAAGTAATAAACTATATATTACTTTTATTTGCATATATTTTCTTAATTATACTTTAAAAGTTAATTTAAATTAAAAAAAACCGTACTCAAAAAATACGGTTTTCTGCACAAAAATAATAAGTATTAAAAAAATGCTCTTTTACCGTAGTTTTATTTAAAGACAGGAGGCTCACGAACTGTCATATTAACTTTACTTGCATAATTATATACTATTAACAAGTTAAATACAATATTTATTATTCTTGCCTATAATTTTTTATTAATTTAAATATTATTTTTATTACAATAAAATTAAGAATACTTATGCATTTTGGAAAGTATAAATAGCATCAATTCTTGCAGTATATATATTTACCTCATCATACCCTATGTACTTAGCATATTTCTCTATCTTTTCTTTCTCGAACTCTATATCTACTACTGGGTTTTTAATTATTTCACTTATATATAAATCCATTAATTTTTCTTTGCATGGTTTTATATCATATCCTAAAAAATCAGTTAGCCTTTCTATCTCTTTATTAAAGTCACCGTCTTCTTTTACAAAAAATTCATACACATCTTCTCTATATGGATTCAGTAAAATTATTTGTTTTACCACATTACAGTCGTATGGTTTGTTTATAAATCCATCTTTATAATTATTAAACAGCGCATTTGATTTTTTTATTGATTCATCATCAACATACGAACCAACTCTTGTTACTCCATTTTCTATAAGTGCATCTATAACTGCAAAATGTATATTAAAACAATCATCATATATATAGTCTCTTAACTTTTCTATTGTAGACTTAATGTCATATAGGTTTATATGGTTATTTTTTTTATTTTTATTTGGTACTAAATACGCCTTATTAAGATTATTAAATAGTCTCTTGTAATCAAGATATTTTTCGCAGTATACTTCTCTAAAGATATTAATATCTACAGTAACTACATTATAACTTACTATTGTTTCTACCCCTTTTTTAAGGGCTTCATTTATATATTTCTCTCCTTTGCTTAATCCGTTCTCAGACACTTGTTTTAAGCTTCTCATACTATCTAGACAATCTTCAAAAAAGCAATCAGATATTTCTAATGCATATTCTTTAAAAGATTTTCTTATAGCATTATAATTTTCTTGTTTTTCTCCAAATTCCACGTTAGCTCCATTTATATCAAATGTAATCATCTAAAATACCTCCAAAAATTCATTTCTTATCTAATTAATTTGATTACAAATGCTATTCTCCTTCTAAATGAGGAATTTGTCTAAATTTACTTTAGTTCTTCTACAAAATACCCAATATTCCGAATATTATAGGCATAAACATTGCAGGTAGTAGATTAGCTACTTTTATATTTGTAGCCTTTAACATATTTAGGCCTAATCCAATAATTAATAAACTACCTATAGCTGTCATAGACCCAACTACACTCTCACTCAAAACACCTGACAATAAAGATGCTCCTAATGTTATAATTCCTTGATATAAAAATACAGATACCGCTGAGAATATAACTCCTATCCCTAGCGAAGCCGTAAAAATCACAGAGCTTATTCCATCCAACACAGACTTTGCAAATAAAGTTTCATAATTACCTGTCAGTCCACTTTCCAAGGAACCCACTACTGCCATCGCACCAACACAAAACAGTAAACTTGAATACACAAATCCTTTGGCTATTGAATCTTCCTCATCTTTTGTTGAAAACTTACTCTGTATAAAAGATCCTAATTTATTTAAACTTTTATCTATATCTATTAGTTCACCTATCAATGCACCTAATGCCATGGATATTATAGTTATAAGGGTATTTTCGCCCCCTAATGAACCCGATATACCTATATAAAGTACACACAAAGCGATTCCATTCATTATATTTGTACTTAACTTCTCTGGTATTCCTCCTTTTATTATTAAACCTACCAAACATCCTGCAATTATTGCTAGACAATTTACTATTGTTGCTATCATATTATCCCCCTTTAAGTCAGTCTCTAGGTATATTTGCAAATACCTTATTTACATTATATACTTTTATACAATTATGTGAAAAGTTATAATTTTAAGATTATTTAATCATATTTATATACTTAATAGGGTCCTGTGCAAAGTCTTGAAAAGATTTTTTTGTAAATATAATATTTTCGCCTAAAAATCTTTTGTATCTATCTTCCTCTTTTTTTAGAGATACACTTTGTTTTCCTTCGTGATTATTAAAGACCATTATTTTTAGAGGTGATTTTTTTCTACTAGTCTGAACCCTTTTTATCATGTATTTTATATGCATATCTGCATCTGGAAATGAATACCCACAGAATATAAGTGCATCACTCTGTCTTAGAGTTTTTTCTGTTTCCTGCCATACGTTACTTAAAAATATATTAGACATATTCTTAAAGTATGTTGGTGGGATTATTATAGGTACTGTAAGTTCTCCACACTCTATACATCTTGCCTCTTCTGGTTTATCTATAAGCCTCATAACACCGCCCTCAAACGGTGTAAGAGTCAAGTTGTTACATACTGGACAGTAAAGCCAATTTAGGGAGCCATGTATCTTATATAGTTTAATAGAAGGATCTCTTGGTTCATTCCAACTATCATTTACATTGAAGTTTATAAAATCTACACCGTAATCAAGCATTATACTATGATTTGTTTCTCTACATAGTTCAACTATAGTATTATCTATATGTATATCATAATTAGCGCTAATAAATGTAGTATCTGATAATATCCCTTCCATCAACAACTTTTCAGTCAATAGTTTATGGTATTTATTATTTGTTCTTGCCGTTTTATATATCGCCTGGGCCATTAATAGTATCAAGTACTGTCTAAGATATCGTATACTATCACTTCTTTTGTTTAAACTCTCAAGACCAAAGTTTTTAAACGACTCTCTTCTTTGTTCAGCTAGGTCTAAAATCCCTAAAACCTCTTCAAATGTAGGGAAATTTATCTCATCAACATCATCTTTAATTACGTCTATATTAAACATTTCTTTAAAAAACTTATATAACTCTTGGTTCATTTCATTTCCAAAATCCTTGTATGTTATGTGTCTAAAGTATTCACTAAACAGTTCATTTTGAATAGGAGAATGTTCTGCCGCAGATGCACCTGCTCCTAAAAATATAGCTATTTTCATATCATTTCCTCCAAGCCTTATAAGATTTTCTAAAAATAAATATAGGGATTATTATAATAATCCCTATATTTATTTTATTCTTTTGTACAACGTTTTAATAATAATGTTTGATACTTTATTAAAACTTAATAATATTTTAACCTTTAATATAAAAAATATGTTATATGGTCATACTTATCTTACGTTCTTCTTCATATGACCTATAGCCTTTAATGTACCCATTTTTGAGTGATCAAACGTAAGCCCACCTTGGAAGTATACATTATATGGAGGTCTTATTGGTGCATCAGCACTTAGTTCAATAGATGACCCTTGTATAAATGCACCCGCAGCCATTATAACTTCACTCTCATAACCTGGCATTGCCCATGGCTCAGGCTTTACATATGAATCAACTGCAGCCGCAGCTTGTATTCCCTGACAGAAGTCAATGACTTCATCTGCATTATTTAATCTAACAACTTGTATTATATCACTTCTTACATCATCATATTTAGGAAGAACATCATATCCTAATTTTTCAAATGCTCTTGCACAGAATATTGCTCCCATAACTGCTTGAGATACAACATATGGCGCCATAAAGAACCCTTGTAAAACACTTCTACTCGTTCCAAATGTAAGCCCACATTCTTTTCCTATTCCGGGAGCAGTTAATCTATATGAAATAAGTTCTACTAAGTCTTTTTTTCCAACTATATATCCTCCTGTTAAAGCAAGTCCTCCTCCAGGATTTTTTATTAGCGATCCGGCCATTATATCAGCTCCAACATCCGTTGGCTCTTTAGTGTCTAGAAATTCTCCATAGCAATTATCAACCATTACTATAGCTTCAGGTTTAACCGATTTTATAGTATCTATAGCTTCTTTTATATCTTCTATTGTAAGGGATTTTCTCCATGAGTACCCTTTTGACCTTTGTATCATTACAAGTTTGGTTCTGTCGTTTATTTTTTTCTTTATTCCCTCTAAATCTATATTTCCATCTTCTAAAAAATCTACCTCATCATATGTAACCCCAAATTCCTTTAAAGACCCTTTTTCTTCTCTTATTCCTATAACTCCTTCTAATGTATCATATGGTCTTGATGTTACCGATAAAATTTCATCTCCTGGCCTAACTAGTCCCTGTAGACATAGAGTCAATGCATGAGTTCCATTAACTATTATAGGTCTAACCAGTGCATCTTCTGTATTAAAAACTTTTGAATATATTTCTTCTATTTTTTCTCTTCCTATATCGTTGTATCCATAGCCTGTGGTCCAATTAAAGTGGTTATCACTTAGGCGAGCTTCCTGCATTGCTTTTAATACTTTGTACTGATTGTACTCTCTTATTTGTTTTATCTCTTCAAATTTATATTTTATATCTTCCATTACTTCCTCAGATAATTTAAATGTCTCCTCATCTAAATCATAGAAGCCCTTTAGTAACTCTTTCGTTTCTTCTAGCATTTTATCACCTGTCTTCAAATTTAATTTTACATCGATTTAATTTCACACTCAAATTCTACCACACGGCATAATTTCATGCAAGTTACGCAAAAAGACCTGTTTAAATTATAGTTTTATAATAAAAACAGGTCTTTTTATGTATTATTTTATAATTCTTATCTCGATTGTTTTTCTTCCCCAATTACGGCACTCTTTTTTACTATTCATATATATATCTATCTTGTTCCCTTTTATAGCCCCACCAGTATTATTAGCTATAAACACTCTGTCAAAGTAAGGTATATATACCTTTGTACCATATGGTATAATCTTAGGGTCTACTGCTATAGTTCCCCACACTGGTTTTTGTCCTGTTGAAGTTGTGCTATACCCTGTATATGCTGTTGCAACTACTTTTACACTTTTATTTTGAATATTTGTAGAACTATTTTTAACTGCAGTATTATTTTTAACCTCAGTGCTAGTGTCACTTCCTTTAACATATTTACTACTTGACCATCCAGTTTTATCACCTGAGAATTTTACCTTTACCCAGCCTCCGCTAGAGTCTACAATTGTAACATTATTTCCTCTATTTAACTTTCCTACAACTCTATATTTTGAAGATGGACCACTTCTTACGTTCAATGTGCTAGCAGTTATAGTTCCCATTTTTTCAGCCGCATATGAATTGTTTGTACCCAAGATGCATACTACAGAAAAAAGTGATATAGTAGTCACTATAATTTTCTTTATCATAAAGAACCTCCCTATTTTAAAAATCAATATTAATTAACAATTTGTTTCCAATTTGTAACCACGTATATATAATAATACACTTTAGTGATTTTAGAAACCCTTTTTTGTGAAAAAGTTACAAAAAAGATACAACTCTTATTTTTCTATAAAGTTTTCAGTAAATTATTAAATGGATTAATAGTTAGAATTTCAACATTTAGGTATAAAAAAACTAGTAACAAATATTTGTTACTAGTTTTAAAAATAATTATTATTTTTTAATCTAAAACTATATTGCTTTAGTTTCTAAAACGTCTTCTTCAAGTAATCCTAATTTTTTTGCAACCAATTTAGTTGTACTTCCTTGCAATACTAAAGTCAAAATTATAGTTGTGAATACTATAGAAGAAATAACCTCCTGACCTGGTATTTTCATAGCAGAAATTATACCGCAAAGTGCTGCAGGAATAACCCCTGTTTCTCTTACCCACATCATAAAAATCAATTCTTTTTTATTCCATTTTGCCTTTCTATCAAATAAAGTACATAATATTACACATAAAGGTCTAGCTATAAACATAAGACCCAAAGTTACAATTGATGATTGGATAAAGTATTTACTCAGTATACTAAGATCAACTTGGCTACCTAGTATTATAAAAATTGTCATACGACAAATAGTTCCTAAGGTTTCTACTACATGAAAATCTGCATCATATGACTGTTGAGTAAGCCATACTTTAAAATTTTTCCTATTTCCACTTATTATACCTACAATAAAGCAAGACATATATCCACTCCCACCTAGCTTTGTAGATAGCTCATAAGAGATTAATACTGATAATATTGATATAATAGGCGCAAAGTCTTTAAATATGCCGTATGGTTTGTCGTTAACTAGTTTTAGTAATAATACTCCTGTAACTACACCTACAACTATACCTATTACAACCATAGTCATTAAGCTATATACATTTTGAGTCAATGAAAATTTTCCTGATAGTATTATAGTCAACACTGCAGATGTAAGTATTGCTCCAGTGGCATCATTAAATGCAGATTCACTTATAACTGCCTGTTTTACCTTATCTTTTATTTTAACCTGATTAAATATAGGAACTAAAGTGGCAGGGTCTGTAGAAGCTACTATAGATCCAACAAGCAGTGCTGTAATAGGATTTATATCAAATACAACCCCTATAATCTTCTGCACTACAAATGCCGATATAAATACCCCCAAGGTAGCAAGAAGAAATACTGATACCTTTATATTTTTTAAAACTTTTAAGCTAATCTCTTTTCCTCCCATATATAGGATAAAAGCAGATCCAAAAGTAAGTATTAGTTGATTTTCAACCTCATACTTACTTATATCTATAAATTTTAAAAATGATGGTCCAATTACAATTCCTACCATCAAAAATAGTACAACATCTGGTATTTTTAATATTTCGCTAAATTTTGTGCAGACAATTCCTGTCAAAGCAACAATTGCAAAAATAATAAGCAAATTGTTACATGCGATTGTGTGTATAGATGATTCCATAGAATCCACCCCCAGTAGATATTTTATTTTTACATGGCTACAGTAAAATATTTAGTTAAATGACAATAGTTATATTTATTTCTGTATTATCACACATGTAAACCTAATATAACTATTGCTTAATAAATATTAAGCAATAGTTATATTAGTTATTGTAGTCTTTATAATTATAAACTCATAATTTCTAGGGAGTGTTAAGTATATGTTAAGGGTAAGTTAAGGGAATATTAAGTTTTTAATTTATCAATATTAGCAAGGAGGGAATCTCTTTTTATTTGCCAATCTATTTCCTAATACATCGGCAATTTTTTTGTTTGATTTTATTTCTTCAGCTATTTCCATTTTATTGTTATTTTCCTTTAATAATTTTTTCATCTCTTTGTTATTATCTAATTTTTCTCGATTTTTGTTTGAAAACTTTTTTTTATTTTCCATAATATCTTCCTTTCATATAAAATAGATATTTTCACTCAATTTATAAAATCAAATAGAAACATCTATTAATTGTTTCATTTTATATTATGGTATTAATTTGATATTTTAATTCACCTTTACCTATTTATTATCAATATTTCTAAAAATAAAAGTAGATATAATACGATATCATATCTACTTTTATATTATTATTTTAAATTTTTTCAGCAATACTTTTTAATTGTTTTTCTTTGCCCTTACTTAGATTGTAATGTGTTCCAATTGTAAATAATCCACTAACTATTAAAACAAAATAATATACATACCCACTATATAAAAATACCATATAGCCTATATATTCTTTAGGAAAAACACCTGAGAATATTTTCAAAAATACTATTTCATTTGCCCCAACATTACCAGGCGTTGGAATGGGCGATATCGCCATATATAAAAATACCTGAAGTCTTAATAGATTAAAATAAGACGTGCCCATTAAATTAAAGGATTTGTAGATAAAATAAACTACACTAAAAAATACTATAAGTTGAATAAGTGTAAGACCTAAGCTTAGAGCCAGTGCAGTTTTATTTCTTATAAACATTTTTATTGATTTGTTGTATTCATCTATATAATGATCTATTTTTTCTAATTTACTTTCTAAGAATTTAAAAATTCTAAATTTAACCAGCGTACTTATAGTAAAGTGTACTGTATTTTTTATCTTTTTAGGATTAAAAACTATCAATAACCCAAAGATAAGCATAAATGTATTCATAGACATACCTACGGCAACCAGTATTATCACAGAATGTACCTCACTTTTTAAAAGCCCCATGCTACTTGGAATTAAAATCCCGCAAAATAAAGTTACAACTGCTTGAAATACTACCGTCTTGTTTGTCACTATAGCTACAGCCTTACTAAAACTTATATTATTCTTTTTTAGAGCGTATATTTGCATTGGCTGACTACCCGATGCAAATGGTGTTACTAAGTTGTAGTAAAACCCCATAGTAGCTATTTTAAAACTAATAAATTTACTTTTAGTCCTTTGTATAGAGTCTATTATTATTTTTATAATGATAACTTCAAGGGACATGTACACTAGCATTAAAAATATTCCTGATAATATATACTTTTTATTTACTAGCTTAACAATTCCGGGTATTAGTTTTATATCTAGAGTAGTAGATACTAAGTAAGTAGTGAGTCCAATTAAAAATATTAAAAATCCATATTGGATAAAAGTCTTATCTTTCTTAGTTAGTTTCCTCATATGTTTTCTCCTAATATTTATTAATTTATTCTTACATAGTATACTCTATCTAGTTATATTTGCAATACCTTATTGTATTTGTTAAATTACTGTAACCTATTGAATGCTTAAGTTTGTCATATTTAAGTATGTAATAATTTACAATGTTAGTATTTTATTATATTTTTATAAAATTATATACTATTTCTAAAGTAGGTGTTTTAAATTATTTTATATGATTTTCCATATAATAAGTGTATAATTAAATAGATTAAGACACACTTAATTTGTAAAAAATAAAAGGAGTAATTAGAATGACAACATTTGAAAGTTTAAAATTAAATAATAATTTAATAGATGGTTTAGAAAAACAAGGAATAAATTCTCCTACAGAGGTACAATCTCTTGTAATACAAAAAATACTCGAGGGTAAAGATTTAATAGTAACATCTCAAACGGGTAGCGGCAAAACACTTGCATATGTACTTCCTTTATTTGAGAAAATAGATACTTCTAAAAGAGATACGCAAGCTTTGATATTAGCACCAACTCATGAACTAGTTATGCAAATTTCAGAACAGGTAGCTTTACTCTCCAAAAATTCAGGTATTCCTGTAACTTCACTTGCTCTTTTTGGAGAAGTTAATATTCAAAAACAAATAAAAAACATTAAATCAATAAAACCTCATATAGTTATAGGGTCTTGTGGAAGAATTTTGGATCTAATTAAGCAAAAAAAGCTTAAATCCCATAATATAAAAAATATTATATTAGATGAAGTAGATAGCTTACTTAGCTCTAACAATATATCAGTTATCGAAGATATAATAAAAACTACCCTTAGAGATAGACAAATACAAGCTTTTTCTGCAAGCATTGACAGCTCTACTGTAGATGTGTGTGAATCCTTAATGAAGGAACCTGAAATTGTAAAAACTAAAACATATATAAATCCTAAAATAGACCATATGTATATATTGGGTGAACCTAGAGATAAGTTTACTTTACTTAGAAAATCCATAGCTGCTACCAACCCTAAAAAGGCTATTGTATTTGTAAACAATGAAGACAGCATAGAAGTAATAACTTCAAAACTAAATTATCACCACTATGACGCTGTTGGAATCTTTGGGAAAATGGCTAAAGAGGATAGAAAAACTGCAATGGACAGATTTAAATCTGGTAAGGCAAAAATACTAGTATCTTCTGACCTTTCTGCCCGTGGCTTAGATATAGTTGATACAACACATGTATTTAACTTAGATTTTCCAGCTAATAAAAATGAATATATACATAGATCTGGAAGAACGGCTAGAGGTAACAGAAGTGGTGATACAATATCAATAATCACAAAAAAAGAACTATCTACAATAAAAGATTATAAAAAAGAATTCAATATAGATATAAAACCTAAGGTATTAAGACAAGGAAAACTCTTCGATTTTAGAGGGTAAGATAAAAAATAAATAAGCAATACATTTAGATAACTACTATAGCTATTTAAAGGTATTGCTTATTTTTCACTTAATTTTCTCTTATTTTAATCCAATCTTCTTTTAGTAAATCCATATAAAGTATATCTACGAACTCTCCACTTCTACTATCAAAACAATCTTTTCTTATATATCCTATTTCCTTAAATCCAATGCTTTTGTAGAGTCTTTTCCCTCTTTCATTATCTGCAAGTACTTTTAAATCTACTTTGTTTAAATTTAAAAATTTAAACAGGAAATCTACAAAATTATATAATGCATCTTTTCCATAACCTTTGCCTTGGTCTGCTGGATCACATATCTTTATATTAAATTTACACTTTTGGTTTCTTGAATCAAAATCATAGTAACTAATTTCACCAATAGGCTTTTTGTTCTCTCTTCTTATTATCATAAATAATTTTTCCTTAGGAAAAATTTCCTGACTCTCAATATCAGCCAATATTTTTTGCCTTATTGCTTCTCTACTCTTGAGATATCCATACTCATATCCAATATGACCCATCACTTCTTTGCTATTCCACCACTTATGTAGATACTCTTCATCACCTAATTCAAGCTGTCGTATAAAAACATTTTCCCCTTGTATCATCTTTATACCTCCAATATACTTATTTTTGCTTCATTTATATAAACTATAAATGAATTATGATATATGGTTAATCACTAATACATCATTTTCTCTCAAAACAGTCGAACCTTTTGGTATAATGATTCTTCTTTTTCTTTTTATCATTATAATCAACATATTTGGATTTTTAACAACCTTTGAAATAGATCTGTTCTCCCATGGGTCTCCCTTACTTATATGTTTTTCATAAAGAGACACTCCCTCTATTTTACCAAGAGATTTTGCGCTTAATATAAATGTATCACCTGCTAGAATAATTGTCCTACCATGTGGAACTATAGTTTTATCTCCTCTTTGTAATAGTACAAGAATTGTATCTGGCGGAAGTGAAATCTCACTTATTTTCTTTCCAATCCAGAAATGTTTTAATGGAATTGTAAATTCTATAAATTGTATTGGTACCTCATCGCTATAATCTGTGAAAGTTTTCATAACATCAGCATTTTCATCAATCATATCTAACTTTTTTGATATAAGAGGTAACAAAGATCCTTGCAAAAGAATAGAGAAAATAACAATAAAAAACACTATATGAAATATATCATTTTTGGTGTATGCATCACTAGTTGTCGCCATAACTGCGAAAACAATAGATGCAGCCCCACGAAGTCCAGACCATGAGACAAGTAACTTTTGATTTAGGTTACTTTTAAATGGTGATAATATCGCAAATACAGATATAGGTCGTGCTACAAATGTTAAAAACAGAGCTATTAATAATGCTGGAAGCGCTACATCAGGAAGTTGTGACGGAAAAGATAGTAGTCCAAGTAGGAAAAAAATGAGCATTTGCATCAAAACTGTAATTCCATCAAAAAAGTTTACTAAGGCCTTTTTATTTCTGATTTCACAGTTGCCAATAGTCACACCTACTATGTACGTACTTAAATAACCATTTCCTCCAAGCATTTCTGGAACAGCATAAGAAAGGATTGCTATAGCTAAAACAAAAATTGCTTTAAACCCAGATGAAGAAAACTTAAATCTCCTTAAGATCCATAGTGATGAACTAGCAATAATAAATCCTAATAACGCTCCAAAAGTAATTTGTGAAAAAATCAAATAGAAAATCTTATTAAGATTTGAGCCTCCACCCATCATAGAAAGTACTACTGCGGTTAACATATATGCACAAGGGTCATTGCTTCCGCTTTCCACTTCAAGAAGAGAAGCTGTGTTGTACTTTAAATTAAGCTGTTTTGAACGTAATATGGAGAAGACAGAAGCTGCATCAGTAGAACTAATAATTGAACCAATTAGAAAGCTTTCAAGCATTTCTATCTTCAATACAAAGTGACAAAATAAAGCGGTTATTGCTGCGGTCAAAACTACACCGACAGAAGATAGAAGTACAGATTTAACCAAAACTGGTTTAACTTCACTCCATTTTGTTCCAAAACCACCATAAAACATAATAAAAATTAAAGCAGTAGAGCATACTTGTTCGGCAAAGGAATAATTATCGAAATGTATTTTTAACAATCCGTCAGATCCAAAAATCATCCCCAGTAAGATGAATGCTAAAAGCATTGGAATTCCTAACTTACTTGTTATTCTGTTGAAAAAAACACACATGATAATCACAACTGACACTATCAATAAATAAGTTGCCAAATCTAATCCCCCTTGAATTAAAATATAATAAACATACCATAGTTTAATATATGATTATGTTAATTGTTATTATCTATGTACCATTTAATTTTATCATAAATTGTATATATAATAAACTATATTCTATTTAATAATTTATTTAAAACCCCAATATCGCTTAATTATTTAATAGTAAATCCATTTAATTGTAAAAAAACTACCTTAAAAATTAAAGTTTTATTATTATATAAAACTTTAATTTAAGGTAGCTTTTTATCTAAAGTGTATTTATAGTTACTATAGGCTTTCTTAAGATATAGTTTTCAAAAACTTCTATACCTAACTTTAATTTTACTATTTGTCTTGCATGAGGCGCTGACTCTATAGGTTCCCCATCCTCATTGTACATTTCTTCAATAGTAGTTTTCATAGTTTCCTTAAAAGGTCCTATAACTTCAATTTCATCTCCTAAGTTCATCTTATTTCTTTGTTCTACTACAACAAGATTATTTTCTTCATCATGACCTCTTACTATGCCTATAAAATCATAATTTCTTATATAGGATGCTGACTTATAGTTATGTGCATTGGCATCTGGGCTATTGAAAAAGAAACCTGTATTATAATCTCTGTGACTTCCTTTTTTAAGTTCATCTAACCACATCGGATTAAATTTCCAATTTTCCGGATCTCTATAATACTCATCTATAGCCATCCTATAAGCTCTTACAGTAGTAGCCACATAATAAGCCGTCTTCATTCTTCCCTCTATTTTAAAACTCGTTATGCCACTTTTAAATATCTCTGGTATATATTCTATCATACATAAATCTTTTGAATTAAAGAAAAATGATGGACCAACATCATCTATAACTGGCTTAAATTCGCCCTCATCACCTTTTTCAACTAGAGTATACTTCCATCTGCATGATTGAGCACATGCTCCTCTATTTGCATCTCTTCCGGTTGTGTAATTACTTATAACGCACTTTCCTGAATAAGACATACACATAGCTCCATGTACAAATGCCTCTATATCCATATCTTCTGGGGTATTATCTCTTAATTCCTTTATTTCTTTAAATGATAATTCTCTTGCCATAACTACCCTTTTTGCACCCTGATTATACCAGAAATTTGCCGCCTGGGAATTGGTTGTACTAGCCTGAGTACTTATGTGTATTTCCATATTCGGAATTGTTTGTTTTACTATAGTAAAAACACCTGGATCACTAACTATAACTGCATCTACGCCTATTTCATCTAACTCAATTAAATAATCTTGTAATTTTTCAATTTCATTATTTCTAGGTATTATATTTATAGTTACAAAAACCTGTTTACCCATATCATGGGCAAAATTTACACCTTCTTGCATATCCTCCTTAGAGAAGTTTTTGGCAGCAGATCTCATACCAAATATTTCTCCACCTATATATACTGCATCAGCTCCATAAATAAAAGCTATCTTTAATCTTTCTAAATCACCTGCTGGTGCTAACAACTCTACCTTTTGCATTTTATCTCCTCTATCTATCTAGTATTTAGAAATTAATTATATAAAAGTTAATTTCCTATTTATTATTAGTTATAAATTGATTTACTTAAATTATTCTACCCATATATATAACTATAAAACTTGTACCTTATAATTTTATCATTTTAAGTATAGAAATAATAGACCCAATCAAAATCCAATATACTCTATACATTGTATTTACTTATAGTACATTACAAAAACCACCTGATATTTATCAAGTGGTTTCTATTAATATATATATTTATTGTATTACAATTTTATAGTACAATAAGTTTTATCATAAATAAAATTCCAAGTATTATCATAACCCAAGAAACTTTTGTAGTATCTTCTTTGTTTCCAAATAAATTATATAATATATTTATAGTAACATATGATAATATACCTAAAGTTAATCCATCACCTATACTATAAGTTAAAGCCATTCCAACAATAGTTATAAAAGCTGGAACACCTTCTGTTATATTATTGAAGTCTATATCTTTTACTGCACCTAACATTAAGTATCCAACATAGATTAAAGCTGGTGCTGTAGCACATGCTGGTATAGATGTAAATATTGGTGAGAAAAACATAGCTATCAGGAATAATATACCAACAGTTATAGAAGTATATCCTGTTCTTCCTCCTGCAGCAACCCCAGTTGAACTTTCAACATAAGTTGTAACAGTAGATACTCCCATACAAGCGCCAACTGTAGTAGCAATTGCATCTGCCATTAATGCTCTTCCGGCATTAGGAACATTTCCATCTTCATCTAGCATACCAGCCTTTGAACAAACTCCTACCAATGTTCCAACTGTATCGAAAAAGTCTACAAATAAGAATGTACATACAACACCTATAAACATCCCTATATTCTCAGTATTAAATGCATAAGATAGGTCAACCTTCCCTGCTATTGGAGCTAGGCTTTCAAATTTAAATATACCATTTGGTAAGTATATTCCTAAATCAGTAGCATACTTAGGATTTATTAAAGCAAATCCCCATGCAAGTAGTGAACTTGTAACTATACCAAAAAGTATAGCCCCTCTTACACCCTTCTTGTCTAAAACAGCTATTATGATTAATCCTATACAAGCTATAGCTACTGTAGGTGTAAATGCACCCATTTTTACAAGTGTAGCCTCATCTGCAACAACAGCTCCACTTCCTACTAAACCTATAAAAGCTATAAATATACCTATACCACCTGTCACTGCAAGTTTCATATTTTTAGGAATTGCATTTACCACAGCTTCACGAACTTTGAAAAAAGATAAGATTATAAATATTATACCTTCCACAAATACTGCTGTAAGTGCAAACTCCCAAGGAACTCCTTTTCCTAAAACTACTGAAAACGCGAAGAATGCATTAAGTCCCATTCCTGATGCCAATGCAAACGGAAGGTTTGCAAGACACCCCATTAAAATACACCCAAATGCTGCTGCTAAGCATGTACCTGTAACAAGCGCTCCTGCGGGCATTCCTGTAGCTGATAAAATGTTCGGATTAACGGCTATTATGTAAGCCATAGTTAAAAAAGTAGTTACTCCCGCCATTACTTCTTTTTTCATGTCCACATTCTTGTTTGTTACAATCGGAAATAATTTTTCCATAACAACACCTCCTATTAACTTTTACAAAAAAAATACTCAGTTGTATTTTAAACAAACTGAGTCCTATTTTCCTGCTTGATTAATTAATAATCAAGAATAGTATCATAGTCAGAACATTTACGGTATTCTGGTAGAAACTCATGACCCTTATTGTCAAAATTATATGATTCCTATATTAAATTTAATTTTCTTCCCGAATATTATTTTAATTTAATTAAATTGTTTTGTCAATATGTACGTACAAAATCTTTTTTATTTTATTTAATATTCGAATATACTTTTTTAAAAAACTTATAATTACATTATTATAATGTCTCATTTTATACTTGTTAAAGACTTGTTTTATACTTCCTACTATAAAATAAGCCTTTATTGTATCTATTAAATATACCTATCCTCTATAATAAAATCAACTTATATTTAAAATTAATCTTTAAATTTAATTATTTATATAAAATTTACTAAAATATTGTAAAGGATTTATTCCCTTAAAAAAAAGATATGCTATAATATATATACAACAAACAAATTAAAAGGGGGACTTTAAAACATGAACATAGCAAAAAGAATAGAAGAACTTCGTTCTCTTATGAAAGAAAAAAATATGGATGCTTACATTGTACCTACTGCTGACTTCCATCAAAGTGAATATGTTGGAGAGCATTTTAAGGCAAGAAAATTCATAACAGGATTTTCAGGTAGTGCTGGTACAGCTGTAATAACTACTACTGAAGCAAAACTTTGGACAGATGGAAGATACTTCATCCAGGCTGCTAAACAAATAGAAGGAACTGGTGTTGAATTAATGAAAATGGGTGAACCAGGAGTTCCTTCAATAGAGGAATACCTAGAAGCAAAACTTCCAGAAAAAACTGTATTAGGATTTGATGGTAGAGTTGTAGCTATGGGAGAAGGTCAAGGATACGAGGCAATCGTTTCCGCAAAAAATGGTTCAATATTATATGATTACGATTTAATCGACTCAATATGGAAAGATCGTCCTGTTCTTTCTGAGGAACCTGCATTTGAATTAGGTGTTGAATATGCTGGAGAAACTGTAGCTTCTAAATTAAACCGTATTCGTCAATATATGAAAGAATGTGGAGCGACTACTCATATATTAACAACTTTAGATGATATATGCTGGACATTAAACATTCGTGGAAATGATATAGAGTTCTTCCCATTAGTTTTATCTTATGCAGTAATCACTATGGACAAAATGGTAGTTTACATAAATGAAGCAAAATTATCTGATGAAATAAAATCAAACTTCGCTAAAGATGGTATAGAACTTCGTCCTTACAATGATATCTATGAAGATGTTAAGAAAATAGACAAAAATGAAGTATTATTAATAGACCCAAGTAAATTAAACTATGCTTTATACAACAACCTTCCAGAAGGTGCACAAAAAGTTGAAAAAATAAACCCTGAAATATTATTTAAAGCTATAAAAAATGAAACTGAAATAAAAAATATAAGAGTAGCTCAAATAAAAGACAGTGTAGCTCACGTTAGATTTATGAAATGGCTTAAAGAAAACATTGGTAAAGAAAAAATAACTGAAATAAGTGCATCTGAAAAATTAGATTCATTTAGAGCTGAAATGGGCAACTTTATACGTCCAAGTTTCGAGCCAATAAGTTCATTTGGAGAACATGCTGCTATAGTTCACTATACTTCTTCTCCAGAAACTGATGTAGAGTTCCATGAAGGTACTTTCTACCTAAGTGATACAGGAGCAGGATTTATCGAAGGTTCAACAGATATAACTAGAACTTTCGCATTAGGTGAAGTTCCAGCTATAATGAAAGAACACTTTACTTTAGTTGCTATAAGTAACATGCAATTAGCAAATGCTAAATTTATGTATGGATCAACTGGACAGGTACTAGATATATTAGCTAGAAAACCTTTCTGGGATAGAAACTTAAACTTCAACCACGGTACTGGTCATGGTATAGGTTATCTACTTAATATACATGAGGCTCCTACAGGATTTAGATGGCAACACAGAGCACACGAAGCTCATCCATTTGAAGCTGGAATGATAGTAACTAATGAACCTGGTATATACATAGAAGGTTCTCACGGTATAAGACTTGAAAACGAACTTCTTTGCCAAGCTGGTGAAAAAAATGAGTACGGTCAATTTATGTACTTTGAACCAATCACTTATATCCCAATGGACTTAGATGCTTTAGAGCCATCTATGATGTCTGATGAAGACAAGAAACTTCTTAACGAGTATCACAAGCTTGTTTTTGAAAAAGTTTCTCCACATTTAAATGATGAAGAAAAAGAATGGTTAGCTAAATATACAAGAGAAATATAATCTTTAAATATCTAAATTAATTTATTTTAAATTAGTCTAAAGAAACCCTCAGGTTTACTGGGGGTTTTCTTATTACAATTATTTTTACTATATTTTACTATATAAGTATCTTTTACTTAGCTCTTTTAAAATTATGATCTAAAAAATAACTTATATTCTACTATAAGATAAAATTTTCAACAGATTTGGAGGATATTTAATGAAAGACTTGACTACTGGACATGAGGGAAGGTCTATTTTTTTATTTGCAATGCCCATGTTCATCGGAAGCCTATTCCAACAGTTGTATAATACAGCGGATAGTATTATAGTAGGGAGGTTTATAGGTAAAAACGCAATGGCAGCAGTATCTGGAGCCAATCCTATAATGTTCTTACTTGCATCATTACTTATTGGTATTTGTTTAGGATTTTCAATATTACTATCTCAGTTTTATGGTTCAAAAGATACTGAAAAAGTAGTGGCTACTATAGATACTGCCTCTATATTTGTGGTTTTATCATCTATAGTTATAACTATATTAGGTTTAACATTCTGTGGTTCTATTCTTAAGTTTATGAATACCCCTAGTATCGTGTTTGACCAATCAAAACTATATCTAACAATCATATTTGCTGGAATATTCTTTTCAGCAGGTTATAATTTTATAAGCTCGGTGCTTATGGGTCTTGGAGATTCAGTTACTCCTCTTTATTTTCTTATTTTTGCATCTATTCTAAATATCTTATTAGACTTAGTTTTTATAGTTAAACTTGGTATGGGTGTAGAGGGAGTAGCATTTGCAACAGTTATATCTCAAGGTGCATCGTTTATAATAAGTGTCATATATTTAAACAAAAAGCATCCACTTCTAAAAATAAAGATGAAAAATTTAATTTATGATAACGATATATTTAAAATGGGTTTAAAACTAGGTATACCTAGTGGTATACAACAGATGCTATTTGCATTTGGAAACATAGCACTGCAGACTCTCGTTAATAACTACGGGACATCTGCTATGGCAGCATTTGGAGCTGGATCTAAAGTAGAAACATTTATAGCTCTTCCTATTATGAACTTAGGTTCAGCTGTTTCTACATTTGTCGCTCAAAATATAGGTGCAGGAGAAAAAGAACGTGTTAAAAGGGGTGTTAAATCATCAATCAAAATGGCATTATATATGTCTTTGGTGATTTCTGCTCTAATTATAATATATAGATCCAATTTGATACTTTTATTTAATTCAGACAAAGATGTTATATCTATAGGCTCTCAGTACCTGCTTATAATTGGTCCTTTTTTTGTATTTATAGGTATTTCATTTATACTTTCAAGCGCTATAAAGGGAGCTGGGGATTCTATGTTCGCAATGCTTAGTTCAGTTTTCTCCTTATGGTTGGTTAGAATACCTGCTGCATATATTTTATCTAAGTTTTTCGGGGTAAACGGCATTTGGATGGGAATCCCCATTGGATGGATTCTCGGGTTAATAATTACGTATGTATATTATAGGCTCGGCTATTGGAGAAGCAAATCAGTAGTGAGTCATAAAACAACTTAAAATAATTTAAAAGGGAACTGTCTTATTTTGAATTATAGACAGTTCCCTTTGATTTTAATACAAATTAATATTAAATAATTATTTCATTTCTCTTTCCATTTGTTTTTTAATTTCTTTTGAGAATTTTTTTGTTCATAGTTTTCCATCATTTCGTCCTTTTTCATCTCCATAGTTGCCATAGCGCCTTTTGCATCATTCTTTAAATCTTCTGCAGTATTTTTAATAACATGTCCAGCTTTCTTCATTCCTTTTTCTAAATCATCTTTCATTTTGTTTACATCTTGTTTTATATTATCCATAAAAGTACCTCCTAATTAGTATTTATATTATTTTTCCCAACATACATAAAATTATTTGCATAATAATTATTTAACCAATCTCAATAAAAATTCATATTATAATCAACAAAGTTTTCGGGAGTGATTTAATGACATCTTTTATTCTCTATAGTATTTCTATATTTTTACTTCTTATATCATTTTTTAAAGACAAAAATAAAACTAAAAAAGCTCTTATAAAAGCTTTAAAATCTTTTGAGAATATAATGCCTCAGTTTCTTTCAATAATAATAGTAATTAGTGTGATCTTATCTATACTAGATACAGACACTATTTCACACTTAATTGGAAAAAATTCAGGATTTATAGGAGTATTTTTATCTTCTATAGTGGGTTCTATAACTATGATGCCTACTTTTGTTGCTTTCTCTACAGCAAACACTCTTTTAGAAAATGGGGCTGGCTACTCTCAAGTTGCCGCCTTAGTGTCTACACTAACGATGGTAGGTGTTATTACGTTTACATTAGAAGCAAAGTATATAGGTAAAAAAACTGCTTTTTTTAGAAACCTTATAGCATTCTTTTTTTCTTTTATAGTAGCTTTTTTTATAGGGGTGATATTTAAATAATGAAACTAAAATTTGTTTTCAAGCGCTACAGATATTTCATTATATTTTTTATTGTTTTTCTTCTTATATGTTTATCGAACAAGGTAATAGCATCTACATCAATTTTAAGTATAAAATTTAGTTTACTCCAAATGCTTTCTGTACTTCCGCCTATTATGATAATTTTAGGTCTTATTGATGTTTGGATATCAAGAGAATCTATGATGAAGCTTATGGGTGAAAAATCTGGATTACTTGGTATTTTTATATCGATTTTAATAGCATCTTTTGCAGCTGGCCCAATGTATGCTGCTTTCCCATTTGCATCAGTACTACTAAAAAAAGATGTAAAGCTTTCTAATGTGATAATTTTTATGAACGCATGGTGCGTTATAAAAATTTCTACTTTATTATTTGAGATAGGGGGACTCGGGTATAAGTTTACTTTGTTTCGACTTCTAATAGATCTACCTGGAGTTATTATTATGGGATATTTAGTTGAATATTTATCTAAAAACTTTAACCTCAATAAAAAAGATGGGCTGTTTAAAAATTAAATATAATTTTCAATCAGCCCTAAGTTATTATAATGGTAACCATTTTTAGAGGATTTGAGGGAAAATTACCATTATAAAGTGAGTATTATATTATGTTTTTAAGCTAGTCTTTTATACATCTTTATAATACATCTACTATATGAATTTTTTGTGTATTTAATATGAAAATTACTTGAAATATGTCATTACTTCTTGAATTCTATAGTAAAAAGCACAGAATTGTCTTTATTTTTTATACTATACCCAAAATTGTGACTTTCTAATATCTGTTTTACTATATATAATCCTAGGCCACTCCCCCCAGTTTTTCTAGATCTTGATTTTTCTACCCTATAAAACGGATTAAAAATTTCATCTAGGTATTTACTTTCTATATTTACACCAGTATTTTGAACCTCTAGAAATATCTTAGAACTTATATTTTTTCTATATTTTTTAGAATTCAGTTTTCTATAAAGTCTAACTGTTACTGTTTCCCCTTCTGGTGAATATTTTATGGCATTATTTATAATATTATTTATTACCTTGGTTATCTTATCTCTATCAGCCTCTACAACTAAATTTTCCTCTATCTCTAAGTTCATTTTTATATTTTTTTCATCAACTAAAAATATTTGTCTTTGTGCCAACTTATAAAGGAGTTTACTTAAATCTACCTTGCTTAAATTCAAATCTTTTCCAACCATATCTGCTCTGTAAACTTCCATCATCTCATCTACAAGATCTCTTAATTCTTGTGTACATTCATAAGATTTTTTCAAGTACAAATCTCTGTCTTTATACTTTCCTATATTATAAATCATCCCCTCTATTTGCCCGCTAATTATAGTTATAGGTGTTTTTAGTTCATGAGATATTGTTGCAACAAAATCCTTTCGTCTATTTTCCTCTTCTCTTTCACTTTCTATTATGTCTATCAATGGTTTTGTTATAGTATTTGAATATATATATGCACCAATAACCGCTATCAAAATAGCTACTATAATCATAAACGGAATCAACGTCCTTATTATAGATGTCGCCTCATCAATAGGTTGTAGTGGCATTATTATATCTAATTTATATGGATATACAGAATCTTTTACATACAAAAGTACTGAAACTCTATATTCATCATCACTATTATCTAGCATATACCTTCTATACTTTAATAATAAAACTTCATTTTTGCCATATATAAATTTGCCTTCGCTGTTTCTAAGTAGTATAGCTAAATTATGATCTTTTGCCATATAATAAAGGCGCTCTTCTAATGTTTCTGTATCATAGTGTACAGATCTATCTATTAATGACCTTACATTTTCCTCTAATAGTTTTATTTTGTATTCATGGTAATATGACGGTAATAAAAAATATAAGAATGAATAGATTATCATTGCCAGTGCTAAAAGCAAAGTAGTAGTTATTGAAAATAACTTGTACTTTATATTTAATTTTTCCCAATGACTAAATATCCTTTTCAAGCGTATAACCTATACCTTTCACTGTCTTTATATATGGTAGCGACATTTTTTTTCTTATATTCTTTATATGGGCATCAACTATCCTAGTATCACCATAATAATCATACCCCCATATACTGTCTAAAAGTCCTTCTCTTGTTATTACTTGAGGATACTTTTCAATAAGCATCTTTAAAATATTGAACTCCTTCAAGGTCAACTCTACCACTTCTCCGTCAATATCAACTATATATGTATCTAAATCTAATCTTAGCTTCTCAAAGCATACATATCTATCACCTACAGTTTTGTTACTTCTTCTCAGTACCGCCTCTACTCTTTTTATTAATAGGTTAAAAGAAAATGGTTTAGTTATATAATCATCACATTCTAATTCAAACCCTTTTATTTGATCACTCTCATCATCTAATGCCGTTAAGAATATAATTGGAACTCCTGATGATTTTCTTATCATCTTGCAAACACCATATCCATCTAAATTTGGCATCATTATGTCTAAAATTATTAAATCATAACTACCTTGCTTAAACTTTTGTATGCCCTCTAATCCATCATTTGCATAATCTACCTCATACCCTTCAGAACTCAGAAATTCTACTATAAGTTCCTGTATATTTGAATCATCTTCTATAACAAGTATAGATTCACCCATTTTGCCAACCTCCACTCTAAATTTCCTAACAATCTAGTATAATCCCTTCTATAATATTATCACAATAATTTTATATCTTATATATGAATTTGATGTGAAAAAGAATATTAGTGCTAATGCTCTATTATGCTAATTTGTATTTACTTAATGAGTATATACAATTATAATTTTATATATAAGGTAAATAATAAAATATAATGTTTAAAGGTTGGTAATGTAATGTTTAAAGGTAAAAATAAAAATGAGATCTTGGAGTTTTTCAAAGATGCTAACTACACTATAAGAAATTTTTCTAAGGGCGATATAATTGCCATGGAAGGATCCTCATGCAATACAATTGGTTTAGTGTTGGCTGGAAATATAGATATAAAGCGTCTACTAACCAATAAAGTTATACATGTTTCATCCTTTACATCTGGAAATCTATTTGGTGAAGTAATAGCTTTTTCTGATACAAACGTTTATCCTGCGACTGTGATATCTTCTACTAATTCTGAGATTATGTTTATTAAAAAAGAAGATTTTATAAAATTCTGCACATCTCATGATGATTTTTTAGGAATGTTTCTAAAGGAATTGACTAATAAAATTTTTATACTCAATAGATCTATAACAGGTCTATCCTTTAGTACCATACGTCAAAAATTAAGTAACTTCATTCTCGAGGAATATAAACTATATGGTAGCAAGTTTATCAGACTTAATTCTACAAAGGAAAAGTTAGCAGAATCTCTTGGTATTCCTAGGCCATCTCTTTCTAGAGAGCTAATTAATATGAAGGATTTAGGTATAATAGATTATTCAAGAGATTTTATAAAAATATTAGATTTAGATGAACTAGAAAAAATACTAACGGATTAGTTTTTAATCCATTAGTATTTTTTTATATTAATATTATTTTTTAAAATTATTATCCAAGTAATATTTTCATATCATCTTCTACAGTACCTATCCCTGCTATACCAAAGTTTTCTACTAATACATTTGCTACATTAGGAGATAAGAATGCTGGTAAAGTTGGTCCTAAATGAATATTTTTAACTCCAAGATATAATAGAGATAATAATACTATTACAGCTTTTTGCTCATACCAAGCTATGTTATATGCAATTGGCAATTCATTTATATCTTCTAAACCAAATACTTCTTTTAACTTAAGTGCTATTAAAGCTAAAGAGTAAGAATCATTACATTGACCAGCGTCTAGTACTCTTGGGATTCCACCTATATCACCTAAGTCAAGTTTGTTGTATTTATATTTTGCACAACCCGCAGTTAAAATTACTGTATCCTTTGGTAGCGCTTTTGCAAAATCAGTGTAGTAGTTTCTTGATTTTGCTCTACCATCACAACCTGCCATAACTACGAATTTCTTTATTGCTCCAGATTTAACAGCATCAACAACTGCATCTGCTAATTGGAATACTTGATTATGTGCAAAACCACCTATTATTTCACCACTTTCAATTTCTTTAGGTGAACTACATTTCTTAGCATGTTCTATTATTTCAGAGAAATCTTTTTTTACTCCTTCTCCACCTTCTATATGCTTACATCCTGTAAATCCTGCTGCACCAGTTGTATAAACACGTTCCTTATAAGAATCACTTGGTGTTACAATACAGTTAGTTGTCATTAATATTGGTCCATTGAAGCTTTCAAATTCTTCTTTTTGCTTCCACCATGCATTTCCGTAATTACCAACTAAATGCTTGTATTTTTTCAATTGTGGGTAGTAATGAGCTGGCAACATTTCTGAGTGAGTATAAACATCTACTCCTGTCCCCTCTGTTTGTATTAATAACTCTTCTATATCTTTTAGGTCATGACCAGAAACCAATATTCCAGGATTAGTTCCAACACCAATGTTTACTTTAGTCATTTCTGGATTTCCATAAGTTGAAGTATTTGCAGTGTCAAGTAAAGCCATTCCGTCTACACCAACTTTACCAGTTTCTAAAGTCAATGCCACTAATTCATCTACTGTTAAACTATCATCCATAGTTTTTGCTAATGTAGATTGTAAGAAAGCATCAACTTCCTCATTATCATACCCTAATTCATTAGCATGTTTAACGTAAGCACTTAAACCTTTTAATCCATAAATTATTAATTCTCTTAGAGATCTAACATCTTCATTTTCTGTTGCTAATACACCTACAGTTAAAGATTTTTCATACATTTCATCTCTTGAAGAAGTTTCCCATAAAACTGCTTGTGATAAATTACTTTTATCATCTAATTTTTCTATTAATTCTTTTTTATATGATAGTGATTGAGCTACTCTTTCATAGAATATTTCATCATCAAAGTTGGCATTTGTTATTGTTGTAAATAAGTTTAATGTAATAAAATGATTTAAACCTTTTTCTATTTTCTTACCTTCCATACGTAATCTTGTAGTTAATTCTGATAGCCCCTTAGTTACATATATCAATAAATCCTGCATATTTGAAAGTTCTGGACTTTTACCACATACACCAAATTTTGTACATCCAGTACATCCAGCAGTTTCTTGACATTGAAAACAAAACATTTTATTATCCATAATCATTCCTCCAATATTTTTAATGTTTATTTCATATACTCATTATATATTGGAAAATAATATAAATCCGTAACTAGCGTTACGGATTTACTTTTTTTAACATATTTATTTTTTTTAACATATTTATTTTTTATCTAGTTTATCTACAAATTATTGATTTACATTATAAAAAAATAATAAACTAACAATATAGATCCAAGTATTATTCTATACCATCCAAATACTTTAAAATCATGTTTTTTGATATATCCAACAAGGAATTTAATAGCCCATACAGATACTATAAATGCAACTACCATTCCTACTATTAAGACTGTTAACTCAAAACCAGTGAATGCAATTCCAAACTTAATCAATTTAAGCAAACTAGCACCAAACATAACTGGTATTGCTAAGAAGAATGTAAATTCAGCAGATACCTCTCTTGAAACCCCTATTAATAATGCACCTAGTATTGTTGCACCTGAACGAGATGTTCCTGGGAATACAGCTGCTATTAATTGAAATAACCCTATAATCAAGGCCATCTTGTAAGTTAATTGATTCATATTTTTTACTACAGGTCTTCTTCCTTTATTATAATTTTCCACTAGTATAAAGAAAATACCAAACACTATAAGAGCTATGGCTACTGTTTGAAAATTATAAAATAGTGCATTTATCTGATCATCCCACTTAAGACCAACTATTGCTGCTGGAATACAAGCCAAAACAATTTTTACCCACATTATAATTATATCTTTTTGGACAAAGGCCCCACCTTTAAGTGAAAACGGAAAAATCTTTTTCCAATATAATACAACAACGGCCATTATAGCACCTAACTGTATAACTACAAAAAACATTTCTTTAAATTCTGGAGACATACCTAATTGTAAAAATTGATCAACTAGTATCATATGTCCTGTACTACTTATAGGAAGCCATTCTGTGATTCCTTCAATAACGCCCAATATAATGGCCTTAATTATTTCTATAAACTCCATTTACTTTCCACCTCATTTTTATTATTTTATAGTACTATCTTAATAAAAAAATTAGAAATGTACTATCTATAAACCTTACGAAATATTACATATATGTAATAAAATTATAAGCATTTTGGAATTTAAAAACCGTACCCTTACTTATGATACGGTTATCAGTACTTAGCAAGTTAATTATTGTATTTTGGTTATCTTTTTAATTATTTAACTTTTATTTTCATCCACGCATCATCATACAACCTTTTGACTTCTTTAGGAAAATCGGAATAGATTTCACATCTGTCCATTATTTCTTTAGTCATATATGCATTAGGATTGTTTCTAACTTTTTTTGGTTGTTCTAATCGAGCTTCTTTATTTGGTGTTGTATATCCTATTTCATCAGCTATTCTAAGTGCACTTTTTTTATCACTTACAAAGTTTATAAACTTCTCAGCTCCATCAATATTTTTAGCATTATGAGGTATACACAGACTATCAATCCAGAAATTTGCCCCCTCTTTAGGTACAACATAGACTAGGTTTGGGTGTTCGTCTTGAAGATTTAACCCTTCTCCTGACCAAATCATATTTATATCTGATTCACCTGCTGGAATCATCGTAGTTCCATTATCAACACCATATATTGGATTTACCAATTTTCTTTGATCTAGTAGTAATTCTTTTGCTTCGTTAATTTCTTTGGGATTGTTTGAATTTAAAGAGTACCCAAGTTTTTTTAAGGCAACCCCTATTGTATCTCTATATGTATCAAACATAAAAATTCTATCTTTATATTTTTCATCCCATAATATGTCCCAACTATCTACTTTTTCTTTTACTACATCTTTGTTGTAGATAAGTCCAACTGTCCCAAACATATAAGGAACTGAATACTTATTTCCTGGATCTATTGCCAAATCTAAATACTCTTTATCCATTTGAGATATGTTAGGTATATTATCTTTATTTAATTTTTTGACAAGGTTATTTTTAATCATTTTCGGCATAATAGCATCAGATACTAAAATAACATCATATCTTACAGCATCACTTTTAACTTTTTGATACATTGCTTCCATATCGTCAAAAGTTTCAATATTAACCTTTATGCCATATTCTTTCTCAAATTCTTTTACAGTTTCTTCATCTATATTTTCTCCATAATTAAAAAAACTTATCTCCTCGTTATAAGTTTTACCACAACCCACAAATAACACACCTGCTATTATAATACAAATTGATATACTTAATAGCTTAAATAGTTTTTTCATAATACAATTCCTTTCTAATATGTAATAAATTTTAGTCTTTAAAATTTTAGAGGATGCCAATTATATTTTCTTTTATTTTATTTATCTAGGCAATTATTGTCAAATACAAATTGTACACTTATATAATCTATATATTTTATATACAACTATTATATTACAATTTTAAAACTAGTACAATTGAACCTGTTATTCATATTTTACTATAATATAAATATAATTTCCTATGAATTACAAAAGGGCCACGGATAGATTATTTTAACATAAACTATCTATAGCCCTTTAATTTTTAATAAACTTAATTTTTATTTATTATTGTCTTATCCTATTGCCACCAGAATGCAAGTACTTTAGGACACCTGATTTACTTAAAACAGGTTTTAATGTTATTGTCATATATGTCAAGCTTGCTGATAAAACAGCAGCCATAAGTATCGATATCTTAGCTACATCTATAAGTTGACTTGAACCTTCAAAAGCTATTTCTGCAACAAATATTGACATTGTAAATCCTATACCTGCAAGCATAGAAACTTCTAAAAGCGAAATCCATCTACAGTCTTTAGGTTTTTCGGTTAAGTGAAGCTTTGTTCCTATATACGTAAATAGCATTATTCCAACTGGCTTACCTAACACAAGACCCACCATTATACCAAGCATCATTTTATCTACTTGTCCATAATCTAAACTTACGTTTAGATTTATTGCAGTATTAGAAAATGCAAATAATGGCAGTATAAAATAATTACAAAGAGGTCCTAACTTATCTAGTAATTTATCTAAAACAGAAACATCTCCTTTATATGCTTTAGATGGTATAGCAAGAGATAACAGTACCCCACTTATTGTAGAATGTACTCCACTTATATACACAAAGTACCATAAAGCAGCACCTACCATTAAATAAAGGTATGACTTGTTTATTTTTAATACTTTATTCATAAACATAAGAATAGAAAGCACAACTACCGCCCCTATTATACCAACCAAATTTAAATTTGATGAGTATGCTATGCCTATTACTATTATTGATATTAAATCATCAACAACAGCTAGTGATAGTAGAAATACTTTTAAACTAGGATTTAATTTATTTTTTAATAACATAAATATTCCTACTGCAAATGCAATATCAGTTGATATAGGTACCCCTATCCCATTTATAAATTTAGTCTTATAGTTAAAATAGAAAAATATTATTGCTGGAACTATAACTCCTCCACACGCCGCTATAACCGGAAATGTAGCTTTTTTTACTGACGATAGATTTCCATGTAAAACCTCATGCTTTATTTCTAGCCCTGCCAATAAGAAAAATATAGCCATCAGAAAATCGTTGACTAGCATGTGTAAATTAAAATTCTTAAATATACTTAAATCATGAAATAGAAAATTATAATTTTCTATTAAAGGAGTATTAGCTATTATAATGGCTATAAGAGTTGATATTATTAATAAAACTCCGGGTTAACACCTCTGGTTCAAAATTTTTTTTAGTCTTTGCATTCAATTCTTTTTTTGCTTGCATTTTTAATGTCCCCCTTTCACTTCAAAAAAACCCCTGCGTAATCTATTATAGTACAGCGTACATATAACCACAAATAGTAAAAATCAAACTATTTGTGGTTAATGCCATTTTCACTGTATATTTATTAAGTAATTAATGTATATCTGATAAATTCACACATTAATCTATATTAATTAAAGTAAAACATTTTTTTTCTTTCTTTTCTTTTTACTTTACTCAACTTTAAATACTAGACTTTCTTAGTATTTAAAATTTCTAAGTCTAAGAGCATTTGAAACTACTGAAACTGAGCTTAAGCTCATTGCCAAAGCGGCAAACATAGGATTTAAAAGAGATCCACCAAATAAATACAATACACCTGCTGCTATAGGTATACCTATTGTATTATATCCAAATGCCCAAAATAAATTTTGCTTTATGTTTTTAATTGTCTCACTGCTTAGCTTTATAGAAAATGCTACATCCATTAAATCACTTTTCATTAAAACTATATCTGCTGATTCCATAGCTATATCAGTTCCACTTCCTATTGCAATGCCAATATCGGCCTTAGCAAGAGCTGGGGCATCGTTTATTCCATCTCCTACCATAGCAACTACTTTTCCTTGATTTTGCAATTTTTCAACTTCCTTTGCCTTATCCTCAGGTAAGACTTCAGAAAGAACTATATCTATTCCCACTTGTTTTGATATGGCCTTAGCTGTCTCTTTATTGTCACCTGTAACCATGGCTACTTTTATGCCCATACCATGAAGTCTATCTATTGCTTCTTTACTACTTTTCTTAACTGTATCTGCCACTGCAATTATTGCATATAAATTTCCATCTAAAGATATATACATTGGTGTTTTTCCTGATCTTGCTAGTTGATCTGACTTTTCTTCTAAAACCTCTATATCTATATTCTTTTCATTCATTAATCTTTTGTTTCCAAGCAGTAAGTTTTTATTATCTATAATAGCTTCTATACCTTGGCCAGGTATTACACTAAACTTTTCAACCTTTTTAAAGTTTATATTTTTTTCTTTAGCATATCTAACTATAGCCTCTCCTAAAGGATGCTCTGATGCTTTTTCTGCACTAGATGCCATCTGCATAATATAATCTTTATCTAAATTATTTATATTTTCATTTAAAACAATATCTGTAACTACTGGTTTACCCTCTGTTATTGTTCCTGTTTTGTCAAATATTATTGTATCTATTTTATGAGCTGTTTCTAAAGCTTCACCACTTTTTATAAGGATTCCATTTTCAGCACCTTTTCCTGTACCTACCATAATCGCCGTTGGTGTCGCAAGTCCTAATGCACAAGGGCAAGCTATAACCAACACAGAAATAAATATCTTTAGTACAAAAACAATATCTTTACCTCCAACAAAATACCATAAAAGTGCAGATACAACTGCTATAAATATTACCGCTGGAACAAAGTACCCCGAAACTATATCCGCCATTTTAGCAATAGGAGCTTTTGTTCCTTGGGCATCCTCTACTAGTTTTATTATTTGTGAAAGAGCCGTATCGCTTCCTACCTTTTCAGCCCTAAACTTGATACTTCCAGCCTTGTTTATACTAGCTCCAGTTACTCTGTCTTTAATATTTTTTTCAACAGGTATACTCTCACCCGTAAGCATTGACTCATCTACTGATGTATGTCCCTCTATAACTATTCCATCTACTGGTATCTTGCTTCCAGGCTTAACTAGTATAATATCTCCTACTTGAACTTCTTCTATTGGTATTTCTACTTCTTTATCTCCTAATATTATTGTCGCCGTTTTTGGTTGTAGACCAATTAACTTTTTTATAGCCTCTGATGTTTTACCTTTTGATCTTGACTCTAAATATTTACCAAGAAGTATTAAAGCTATTATTATCCCTGCACTTTCATAGTAAAGTTGGTAGTGATGCATACCATCTAAACTTCCATTAGCTATTAAAATAGTCGTATAGATACTATATGAAAATGCAGATAAAGTCCCAATAGCTACCAACGAGTCCATATTAGGATTTCCAGTAAATAATGCCTTAAATCCATTTATATAAAACTTATATCCTACTCCCATTATAGGAAGCACTAAAACAAGCTGTACCAATGCATAGTTTAATGGGTTTATGGTATGATCTATAGTTTTTGGCAATGGCCAAGGCCCTAGAGGTTTTATTATCATAGGTCCCATAGCTATATAAAAAAGGGGAATTGCAAATAATGTTGCAACTAAAAACTTCTTAAATAAAACATTCATTTCTTTTTCTTTTCTCAGCTTATCCCTATCTATCTCTGTAGCACTATCCAAGGATTCTTCTACTACTTCATACCCTGCCTTCTCTATTACTGATTTTATTTGTCCTAATCTAACCTTAGATGGATCGTACTTTATGCTAGCTTTTTCAGTGGCAATATTGACGTTTACCTCTTCAATACCATCTAGTTTTTTTACAACTCTTTCTACTGCCTTAGCACAAGATGCACAAGTCATCTTTCCTATCTTTATATCTATTCTCTTATTATTTTCTTTTATTATTACTCCATACCCTGCCTTCTCTATTGCAGATTTTATATCATCAAACTTAATTTTTGAAGTATCATACTCTATTTTTAGATTTTCTGTAGCTATATTTACACTTTGACTTTCTACTCCATCTAATTTCCTTACTACCCTTTCTACTGCTTTTGAGCAAGCTGCACATGTCATACCTGTTATTTTATAAGTTTCATTGACTATATTTTCATTCATAACTATTCTCCTCTCTTAAGTTGTTAATTCTCTATATTTAAATCTCTAGTTATATATTTAAATCTCTAAGTAGTTTATTTTTAGTATAAAAGATATATACCCCCTATAGGTATATATTAATCTATTTATTTTTTAAAATCAACCTTTTTATAAATTATTTGAGTTATAAAAAAATGAATATAATTTCCTATGCATTATAAAATAAACTTTAATTTAAACAAGTTTTTATTTATTTTTGCCAATATTATTTATTTTATATATTTAATGATAGAGACGGCAAAGATAAGGTATTTCATATAACTGTAAGCTCTAAAAAGATACAAAATATTTTTCCCAAACTTTGGGATTATGTAAACAAAATCCCTTGTGAATTTGAATGTAGCTTTGATAATATTTGCATTTATAAATGGGAAGATAATACTTGGAAATTACATAAGGAATACTTACTCAAAAAATCTTAAAAAGTCTATCTTCGGTTAAATACCGAAAATAGACCTTGTATACTTAATTTGTTATTTTTTTATCTCTGAGAAAAACTCTTCTTGAGTCTGTTTTATAATCAATTCTCCATCTACTTTACCTACTGCTTCTTTTGAGTATGATCTACATTGACCTATACAGCCCGTCTTCACATTATCTTTCCCCGCTAAATTTTTTAACTTAGTCACATCTACATTTGAACAATATGGGCATACCTTTATCATTAATTGCGTCCTCCTATTAATTGATTGTTTAATTATTAAAATAATACCCATATTCTAATTACTAAAACATTTTTATACATATAATAATAATTTGTTATATTTTTCTATATAAACTTAAAACTGATATTCTTTTGTTATAATTATTTAATTTACATAAATACTATAATTACTAATTAGTTTCTAAAAATTTGGATAAATTCACTCAACAATACTCTAATATGTATATAAATATATTGAATTTTGTTGAGTATTTTATAATTACCGTTTAAATTCTTGAATACAGTTAGAATTAATATTATCTTGTATCCATTTTTATACTATGCTATAATTAATAAGTTATTTTATCTGAAGGGAGCAACAATAATGTCATTAAAACATAAAATTATAAATATCGCGGTTATTGCTCACGTTGATGCGGGAAAATCAACGTTAGTAGATGCCTTCCTATCTCAAGGTGGGGTATTTAGAACCAATGAAGTAGTTAAAGACTGCGTAATGGACAGCAATGACCTTGAAAAAGAAAGAGGTATAACAATATATTCTAAAAACTGTGCCATAAACTATGGTGATTATAAAATAAATATAGTAGATACTCCAGGACATAGTGACTTCTCGTCTGAAGTAGAACGTGTTATTAAAACAGTTGATACAGTTATACTTTTAGTAGATGCTAGTGAGGGTCCTATGCCTCAAACTAGATTCGTTTTACAAAAATCATTAGAACTTGGTCTAAAACCTATACTATTTATAAATAAAATAGATAAAAACGATCAAAGGGCTGAGGAAGTTGTTGATGAGGTGTTTGATTTGTTCGTTGATTTAAATGCCACTGATGAACAATGTGAATTCCCTATAATATACGGTATAGCTAAACAAGGTATAGCTAAACGTGAAATGGACGATGATAGTACTGATCTTTCTCCTCTATTTGAAACAATTATAAATCATGTTGAAGCCTATCCTGATTTTGATAATGAAGATACTCAACTTCAAATATCTGCACTTGCATACGATGATTATATAGGAAGACTTGGTATAGGTAGAGTTTACAAAGGAACTGTCAAAAATGGTTCTCAAGTATCTATATGCAAGGCTGACGGTTCTATATCAAAAGGAAAAATATCTAAACTTTCAGTTTATGAAGGATTAAGACAAGTAGAGGTAGATGAGGCCACTAGTGGAGAAATAGTTGTTGTGGCTGGTATACCTGATATATCTATAGGTGAAACTATATGTGATTTAGATAATCCAATGCCAATGGAACTAATTCATATAGAAGAACCTACTCTTTCTATGAACTTCTTAGTAAATGATTCTCCATTTGCTGGTAGAAGCGGAAAATTTGTAACTACTAGACATCTAAAGGATAGACTAGACAAAGAACTTGAAGTAAATGTAGGACTTAAGGTTGAACCATTAGACACTACAGATGGTTATAGAGTATCTGGACGTGGTGAACTTCACTTATCTATACTTCTTGAAAACATGAGACGTGAAGGTTATGAAGTTGGTGTATCTAAACCTGAGGTTTTAATGCACAAAGAAGACGGAAAATTAATGGAACCTATGGAAAGAGTTATAGTTAACTGTCCAGAAGTATACTCAGGGACTGTTATAAATAAATTAAACTTAAGAAAAGCTATGATGGAATCTATGGCTATAGAAGGAGATTATGTTAAAATAGAATTCATAGCTCCAACACGTGGTCTTTTAGGTTATAGAAGTGAGTTTATAAATGATACTCGTGGAGAAGGTACACTAGTTCGTTCATTCGAAAGATTTGAATCTCATAAAGGTGAAATACCTGGCAGAAATAATGGAGTCTTAATAGCTCAAGGGCCTGGTTCTACTATGGCTTATGCTCTTAATGCTTTGAGCGATAGAGCCTCAATGTTTGTTGATCCTGGTGTTGAAGTTTATGAAGGAATGATCATAGGGATGAACTCTAGAAAAGAAGATATGGTTGTTAACCCTTGTAAAAACAAGAAATTAACTAACGTTCGTGCTTCCGGTACTGACGATGCAGTTAAATTACAACCAGCTAGAATATTCACTCTTGAAGAAGCGTTGGAATTTATAGATGATGATGAATTAGTAGAAATAACTCCTGACTCTATAAGACTTAGAAAGAGATTCTTAAATGAACATGATAGATTAAAATATAATAAATCAAGAAATATAATTAAATAAATTAAAGCCTTTGATTAGATTATTCATCTACATCAAGGGCTTTTTTATGTCTATATAAATATCTATTAGTTATGCTTTACTATATCATCCGATACACTATTTTCAGATATATATGATAATAATGATAATCCATACATAAGTAATACTAAAACAGTTGTTATAAGTAAAATTGCCATAGGACTAATACCTCCTTTTAATATTATTGTACCCTCTAAATATGAAATATTTATGAATTCTAGTTGAATATTTTCAGTATATAATATTTTGATTTTTACATATTATTTTATTCCCTTATATATATTATATTTAATTTTTACTCTTAAATACCAGTTTAAAATCTGTAACTTTTTACTCTATTTCTATTTTTAACTATTACTTTTAGTTACAAAAAAGTATCTTTTTAATTAAATATAACTTGACTTTATATAATTTATATTTTAGAATAATTAATACTATTATGAATATTTAAAAGCAATGATTAGGAAGAGTAAATCTAAATCAGTTAACAGAGATGGAAACCTATAAGCTGAAAAGTTTCCTTAACACGAGAGATTGAAAACTACCTATGAGCTCCTATCTGAAGTTATTTTTCTAGATTTTAGTAAGAATAGGCGTTTGACTACGTTAAAGTTTCAAGTGGATTTTTCAAATCAATTTGGGTGGAACCGCGGGAATAAGACTCTCGTCCCTTTTTAGGGATGAGGGTCTTTTTTATATATAAAAAACTATAGTAGTAGCGATACATAAATATTTAAGCAGAAAATAATTTTTAGTTTTATTAAAATATTTGGAGGCGATTTAAATGCATTATATAAGCACTAGAGATAACAAAGAAAAAATTACTTGTTCGCAGGCAATAATAAAAGGAATTTCTAATTCTGGAGGACTTTATGTTCCAAACGAATTTCCTAATATAGAAGACGACCTTATAAATTTAATAAATTCAACTTACTCTGAACTTGCATATTTTATACTTAGTAAATTTTTATCTGATTTTACTGAAAATGAAATAAGATTATGTATAAAAAACTCATATGATACTAAATTCTCCAATGGAGATGTATCTTTTCTAAAAAAAGTAGAAAACTCCTTTTTCCTAGAGCTTTATCACGGACCTACTCTAGCATTTAAAGATATGGCACTTACTATAATGCCTCATCTATTACAAACATCTATCAAAAAAAATAATTTAAATAAAGAAATTTTAATTCTAACAGCAACTTCTGGAGATACAGGAAAAGCAGCTCTTGAAGGCTTTAAAGATATAGAAAACATAAAAATAATTGTGTTTTTCCCTGAAGATGGTGTTAGTCCTATACAAAAGCTACAAATGAAGACTCAAGAAGGAAAAAATACTTGTGTTGTAGGGATAAATGGAAATTTTGACGACGCTCAATCAGCTGTCAAAAATATATTTGCTGATAAAGACTTCAACAAGCTTTTAGATAATAATAATTATCTATTATCTTCTGCTAACTCAATAAATATAGGAAGACTTCTTCCCCAAATAATATACTATTTTCACTCTTACTTGAAACTTATTAAAGATGGAGAAATAAAACTTTTTGATAAAATAAATTTTGTAGTTCCTACTGGGAATTTTGGTAATATATTAGCAGGTTATTATGCAAAACAAATGGGTCTGCCAGTAAATAAATTGATTTGTGCATCAAATGATAACAATATTCTATATGACTTTTTTACTACTGGAGAATATAACAAAAATAGAAATCTTAAATTAACTACTTCTCCTTCAATGGATATTTTAATATCTAGCAATCTAGAAAGACTTTTATTTGAAATAAGTGATAGAAACTCTGATATTGTAAGTAAACTTTTAGATAAACTAAATACAAAAGGTAGATACGAAATTCCAGAATATATGAAAGCTAATCTAAATTGTTTTTACTCTGAGTTTTCAAATGAAAAAGAAGTAGAGTTTACTATAAATAAAATCTATAAAAACTTTAATTATCTAATAGACACTCATACTGCTGTAGCATATAATTGCTATGAAAAATATAAAAACGATACCCTAGATAATACAAAAACTGTGATAGTAAGCACTGCTAGCCCATTTAAGTTTTCTAGAGATGTACTTGAATCTATTACTAATACAAGCTACCCTACTCTAAATGATTTCGAAATACTAAATAAATTATCCGAGGTTACTAATATTGATATTCCCAGTCCAATAAAAAATCTTAATAAAAAAGAAGTCGTTCATAATAATTTATTTGAAAAAGACGAATTAAAAGTAGCAATAAAAAATTTTCTGAAAGTATAGGTGATAATTATGTTAGAAATTATAGTTCCAGCAACAAGTGCAAATATAGGTCCAGGCTTTGACTGCCTTGGTATAGCCCTAAATATATACAATAAATTTTATATAGAAGAAATCGATAATGGCCTTCAAATAGAAGGATGTGAACCTGAATTTAGGAATGAAAATAATTTAATCTATAAGTCTATGAAGTACTTTTTTTCAAAAGTAAATCCTTCTAAAACACCTAAGGGGATAAAAATCAAAATAGAAACTAACATTCCTGTCTGTAGAGGTCTTGGTAGTAGTGCAACTTGTATAGTTGCAGGTGTAATGGCTGCAAATTATCTTTCAAATTCCCATCTTAGTAAAGATGAACTTCTTGAAATTGCTTCTGAAATAGAAGGACACCCTGATAATGTTGCACCTGCCCTATTTGGTAATATGATAACTTCTATTTCTGAGAAAAATAAAATTTACTATGATGTAATCAAAGTTCCAAAAAATCTTAAGTTTTGTGCCATGATTCCAGACTTTAGACTCTCAACTGAAAAATCCAGAGGAGTTTTACCTTCTACTATTTCCTATTCAGATGGCGTATACAATGTTGGAAGAGTTTCTCTACTTATAACTGCTATCATAAATGAAAATTTCGAACTAATAAAGGTTGCTTGTAAGGATAAGCTACACCAAAACTATAGGGGTTCACTAATAAAAAACTATGAAGACATAGTGGATAAAGCAGATAAACTGGGAGCACTCGCTGTATTTTTAAGTGGCGCAGGCCCTACTATCATGGCTTTAATAAAAGAAGATGATAATAAATTTTTAGAGGATATGTCCTATTTTTTATCACCACTAAAGTCTAACTGGAAATTAAAAGAATTATCTTGTGATGTAAGTGGAGCAATTCTAAATGTAATAAACTAAATCTACTCTACTCTTTTTATTTGGTTTATAGTATAATATTTTTATGACTAGGTATTAATATTAAGTGTTATAATCTAGTGTATTTTACTATTAAATAGGAGGAGATTATCATAAAAGAATTAATAATAAGAGATTTAGTTGCAAAAGTTCCTATTATACAAGGCGGTATGGGTGTAGGAATATCTAAATCCTCTCTTGCTGGTGCTGTAGCTAAATTAGGTGGCATAGGTGTAATATCTGGTGTTCAAATCGGATATGATGAAGAAGACTTTGAAACTAATACTATAAATGCTAATATCAGAGCTTTAAGAAAACATATCTCTGAGGCAAAGAGAATTTCAGGTGGAGGTATAATCGGTGTAAACTTCATGGTAGCAATGAAAAACTATGAGGAGTACGTAAAGGAAGCTATAAAATCTGGCATAGATATTATAATCTCTGGGGCAGGTCTTCCTACTAAATTACCTTCACTAGTCAAAGGTACTAATACAAAGATTGCACCTATAGTGTCTACTTCAAAAGCTGCAAGTGTAATACTTAAGATGTGGGATAGAAAAGAAAAAACAACTGCAGATTTAATCGTTGTTGAAGGTCCAAAAGCTGGTGGACACTTAGGATACAATAATGAGGAACTTTGTGATATAGATAAAATTGATTATGATGAAGAATTTTTAAAAATCCTTGAAGTAGCTAAGACTTATGAAAAAAAATACAATACAAAAATTCCAGTAGTAGCTGCAGGAGGAATCTCATCTAGTGAGGATGTAAAAAAATATATTGACCTTGGGGCAAGTGGTGTTCAAGTTGGCACAAGATTTGTAGCTACATACGAGTGCGATGCTCACGAGAACTTTAAAATGGCTTATGTAAACTCTACTAAAGATGATATACATATAGTAAAAAGCCCCGTAGGAATGCCTGGTCGTGCAATAAAAAACAAATTTATAAAAGAAGTTAAGACTTCCAAACCAGAAATTAAAAAATGCTATAATTGCTTAATACCTTGCGATCCTAAAGATACGCCTTATTGTATATCTCAGGCCCTTATAAATGCAGTAAATGGTGATTTAGACAATGCTCTTTTATTCTGTGGAAGTGATGCATATAAAATCGATAAACTATCTTCTGTCGAGGAAGTTATCAATGATTTAGTATCAAAATTATAATAGATTGAGTAAAATCATTTTGTATTAAAAATAGTAGGAGCTATCACTCAGTGATAATTAAATTACTGAGTGAAGCTCCTTTTTTATTCAAAATAAAAAACTTATCTATTTATAAATAAATGCTCAATATATTAGAAAAAATTCAAAATAAATTAGATGATATATTGATTTATATTTCTAAACAAGGTATTCTATTTAAGAGTCCTAAAATATTTCATACTAAATATTTAATTATTTTATGATATATTTGCCACTATGCATATACAGAAATCATAATTGTACAAACCTTAAATCAATATGACTTCTATATATGCATATGTACTATGTAAAAAAATTCAAACTACAGGAGAGTGATGGAAGTGGACCATAGTCCGTTGCGGCTAAAAACTTTTTTACCATCACTTAATATTATCTAGTTATTAGCTAATTACTTTATTCAATTATATAAATTAGTTATTTAATGGATAATATTAAGTAATGAGATTTATATAAAACTGAATAAAGGATGTGTTGCCATGATAAGATATTATAAAACTATTGATTCTAAACTAGAAAAACTTAGTTTCTTTGAGAGTGGCTGCTGGATAAATCTCGTTGAACCAAATCAAAGCGAGATTAACGAAATTTCAGAGCTGTTAAATGTAGATATCGAAGATATAAAATCTGCATTAGATGAAGAAGAACGTTCAAGAATAGATATTGAGGACAACCACACACTCATACTTATAGATATACCAGTAGATGAGAGTGACTCTAACTCTTCCCACTACTCTACTATTCCATTAGGTATTATAATAGTAGATGATGCTATATTAACAGTGTGTACTGCTCAAACTAAAATTCTAAATGACTTTATCGTAGGACATATTAAAGATTTTTATACGTTTAAAAAAACTCGTTTTATTTTACAAATCCTTCATAAAAATGCAAGTTATTACCTGCATTATTTGAGAAAAATAAATAAAATGACTACAGTTATAGAACGTGAAATCTATAATTCTATGAGAAACAAAGAACTTATTCAATTACTAGAACTAGAAAAATCTCTAGTATACTTCTCTACCTCACTAAAGGCCAATGAACTAGTACTCAATAAAATGGTCAGGGCTACTACTATAAAAAAATATCCTGATGATGAAGATTTACTAGAAGATGTTGTCATTGAAAACAGACAGGCACTTGAGATGGCTAATATATATGGAGACATATTAAGCAGAATTATGGATGCATTTAGTGCTATAATAAGTAACAACCAAAATAATGTTATGCAGTTTCTGACAGTTGTTACACTAATTTTCTCAATTCCAACTATTATATCAGGATTCTTTGGAATGAATGTACTTGATATTCCTTTTGCTAATACTCCTAATGGATTTTGGGTTATATTATTTATTACAACTATAATATGTCTAGTAGTTACTGCATTCATGTCTCGGAATAAATTACTCTAATTTAGAAATTAAAGTTGAAAATATTTCTATTTTATTGTAGAATATTTTATATGTTATATATACCTTGAAGGGGAGTAGCTTACACTTTGTGTATAATCAATCGTCATTACAGTATTTATACTCGGTTGATTACAAGTTTATGACTTGATAGCAAGACCTTCAAAACAAATAGTTCTCTATTTGTTTTGAAGGTCTTTTTTAAAATTTTTTTTGGGAGGTTATTATGAATTATATTTTACTCTTATTAGGTCTTTTTTTACTTATAAAAGGTGCCGATGCCTTTGTCGATGGAGCTTCAAGTATTGCAAAAGTACTTAGGATTCCTTCCATTATAATCGGTCTTACAATTGTATCTTTTGGAACTAGTGCACCTGAGGCTGCTGTTAGTATAACTGCATCAATAAACGGTCAAAATGGTATGGCTATAGGCAATATAGTAGGATCTAATATATTTAATTTGCTAATGGTAGTAGGATTTTCTGGTTTTATAAAAACTTTATCAGTTGAAAAAAGTATGACACATAAGGAATTTCCATTCCTATTATTATCTTCAATCCTTATGTTTGTTCTATCTTGTGATATATTATTCCAAGGAAATTCTAACAACTTAATAAGCCGCGGAGATGGAATAGTCCTACTTATGTTTTTTGCTATATTCATGTATTCTCTGATTTCATATGCCTTGAGATTTAGAAATAATTCTATAAATGAAGAAGTTTCTCTATCTTCAGATACAGTTACCTTAAAATCTGAAGTTTCAGGCAAAGAGGATGCGAAAACAATATCCATGACTAAATCTTTGATAATGTCCGTACTTGGTGTTATTTCTATAGTAGCAGGAGGCCATTTAGTTGTAACTTCTGCTTCTATAATAGCTAGTAGTTTTGGTGTTAGCGATCAATTTATAGGTCTTACAATAGTAGCTATCGGTACATCTCTTCCAGAATTTGTAACTTCTGTAATTGCGGCTACTAAAGGGGAGGCTGATATAGCATTAGGCAATGTAATAGGTTCTAATATATTTAATATTCTATTTATCCTAGGAATATCTGCTACTATATCTCCTATAGTAGTAGAACCAGCTATATTTAAAGATGCTTTACTTATGATTTTAGTTACATCTATAACTTATATCTTTGCTTTTAGAAAAAGAGATATTAATAAATTTGAAAGTAGTTTTTTAATTGTGCTATATATTGTATATATGTGTAATCTAGTCTTAACTGCCTAAATCTAAAAATATCCTATAGAGGACATTTTCTAATTGTCCAATCTATAGGATATTTTTTCATAAAACCTATTCTTCTTGTTCGTCTATTATCATCTCATATTGCAAATCATCTAGCATATCTTCTAGATTTTCATTTATATCTAGTATATAAATAGGCACATATTCTTCTTCATCTATTTTTTCTTCAATTAGAGTAAACTTTGGAACTAATGTTTCATAAAAGTCTAATTTTATATCTGCAGCAGATTCAATTATTTTACTACAATCATCATAATTTTCTTTAGCTAGCTTTCTATGCATATCTATACTCTTTTTGTAGTATAAGTTTGCAAGCATATATTCACATTTTTTACTTCCTAGTTGTACTCCCTCTTTGTAGTACTTTTCTGCTGAGTCATAATCACCTAGCTTAAAATTCAATTGTCCTAGGTTGTATACAGATTCTACACATCCTTGAGCTCTTGATTTTTCATACCAGTATTTGGAGTTGGTATAATCTTTATAATAGATGTCATATATATACGCAAGCATATGTTGTGAATATACATTATCTTCATTTGCAGGAAGTTCAAACATTTTTTTGCATCTTCTAGTTTTTCTTCCATAATATAAATTCTTCCTAAATGTAAGTTAGCATTTATGTTATTTCCTTCATATGCCAAAATAAAGTATTTCTTAGCCTCTTCTATATTTTTTAGGCTTTCATATATGCATCCTAATTTATAAGTAGATTCTATATCTTCAGCTTCTGATGCTTTCTTAAACCAAACTATAGCTTCTTCAGTGTTATCTAAATCTAGGTATATATTTCCCAATTTTATTTGTGATGATAGTTTTGTAGAACTTCTTATATAATAAGATATCGCCCTCTCTACATCTCCATTTTGTAAATATAAATCTGCTAAATTTTCAATAGCACTTTTGCAACCGTCTGCAATTGCTTCATTATAGAATTTAATAGCATTTTCATAATCTTTTTCTTCAAAATATAGACCAGCCAAATTATTTTTTGCCTCTAACATATTATCTGCTGCTGCCATATGATAGTATAGTTTCGCCTTTTCAATTTCATTTTCCCTGTTATACAAATTTGCCAACCTGTATTTAGATAGGGTATGGTTTTTTTCTACAGCTCTTTCATAATACTCTATTGCATTCTCATGATCTTCAAATCTATCATATATATACGCCAGCCTGTACTCAGACTTTGTATAGCCACTATCTGCACTTTTTTTATAGTATCTTTCTGCATCCTGCAAATTACCATCTATCTCCATATGTATTCCAAGGTTAAAACAACCTTTTTCATGCCCTGACTTGTATAATTGTTTGTAAAGGCTTATAGCTGATTTAGTATCTTTAGTTTTATTGTTTAAAACAGCCAAATTATACTTAGCGTCGTCATCTAAAAGTACTGATCCTCTTTTGTAATATTCATAGGCCTCTTCTTCTCTGCCTATATTACTATATAATACACCCAAATTAAAACAAGCTCTCGCAAAATTACTGTCTGCTGACTCTCTTAGCCAATGCTCACTTCTTTCTATGTCCTTTAATTTAAAGTGTGTAACTCCTAGGTTATTTTGTGCTTCTAAATGGCCTAGTTTAGCTATCTTTTCATACCAATAAATGCAATACTCATATCCTTCTATTTTAAAATACATATTTCCTAAATCAAATGCAGCATCATCATATCCATTTCTATATGCCATAGAATACCATTTTTCAGCTTCTTTAAACTGTCTTTTATTAGCATATATGTTTCCTAAGGTGTACTGTGATTTTATATTATCATCTAATGCTGCAACTTTATAGGCTTCTAGTGCTTGATCTATTTTACCTACCTTTTCAAATAGCGCCCCTTTTGCATGTACTATCTTAGGATCTTTAGGTATATTCTTTATACTCTTTATAGAAAATTTTGTACTTTTCATAAATTACTCCCTACTTATTTCATATATTTTAAACATATCTACTATTATACATTATATATCATAACCATATAATAACATCAATATAATCGCCAAAGTTTTTAATAATGAAATAAATTATTTTAAATTTTGTATCAAATTATATAATAAATTTTGTATTAATATTGAATTTTATCCTTTACATGTATATAATGTTATCTGTGAAGGAGGTATTTTTATGAACTTTGGCAACATTTTTATACAAGTAGCAGTTTTATTTATATTGATCTTAGTAGGGTATATGATAAGGAAAAAAGGATTATTAGACGAACACTGTACCTCTATGATTTCCTCTCTTGTTATGAGTATATTTTTACCATCGATGATAATTAGTTCTATGCAAATAGAATATAATCCTAACATGGCTAAAAAAATATTTATGCTAATCTTAATATCAATATTTACATATTCTGTATCAATTTTATTTTCTTATTTCTTGAAATTCATTTTCAAATCAGAAAAAAACCTAGGTGTATATCAGTATGCTATTATATTTTCTAACGTAGCATTTATGGGGTACCCAGTCATCGAAGCTGTTCTAGGTAAAGAGGCTATATTCTATACAGCAATCTTCAATTTACCATTCAATGTTTTAGCCTATACAGTAGGAACTTATCTTTTATGTAAAGGAAATGAAGAATATTCATTTTCACTAAAATCACTTGTAAGTCCTATTATTTTATCTATTTTTATTGGATTAATTCTTTTTGTTTTTAACATTAGATTACCAGAATTTTTAAATAAACCTATAGAACTATTGGGAAGTGTAACCACACCTATTTCTATGCTTGTAATAGGAAGTTTGCTTGCTAACTCATCAGCTTTAGAGTGTTTTTCAAATAAAAAATTATATTTTACTTCTTTTTTAAGATTAATATTCTTACCTATACTGGTATATCTAATTCTTAGATTAAAAGTTAGCGATCCTTTGTTACTTGCTATACCTGTAGTAATAACTGCTATGCCTACAGCTGCTAATGCTGCTATAATGGCGAACGAGTACGGAGCTGATACCACTTTAGCATCACAAATAGTATTCTTTACTACACTACTATCAGTAGCTACGATACCTTTTATTTGTATAGTTTTATTTGGATAATTTGTATCTATATTCATAAAATAGTATACTTTAATTTTAGATGAATAATAATATTATTGGAGGAAAAAACTATGGATATAGATACAGCTTTAAGAATTTTATTTTGTGTTATCGTTGTCGGCTTTGCTGTTAAAGCTATAAAGTTTGTGGCCGGTACGGGATTTAAAATTGCTTTAATTTTATTTATAGTTTTATTGATTTATAAAACTTTGATTTAATTAACAAAAATATCACGTATACCGTAGTAAATATAGGTATACGTGATATTTTTTGTTAATATATTTAATAAATAATATCTAACTACTATTATGGTGCTATATTCAAATCTATATAAGCTTCTAATTGTGGTATATATATCATATTATCTTTTATATGAGTGTTTCCAAATTCCTTTAATCCCAATCCAGCTTCATCCTTTGTTATTTTGTACTTTATAATTTCACTTTCTTTATCTAAAGTGGCATTAAAAAACATTCCCTCATATTGTTTAAATCTAAAATCAAAGTTGTCTCTAGTTAATTTTATAGTTATATTTTCCATATTTCCTCCTTCTAAATAATTTTAAATACATTATAACCGATTATTTTAATAATATAAAGTTTAGTGTATTATATAATTATTATATATTTAACCTAAGGGGTGAAGATTATGAGTAAAAAATATAAGTATATTTCATTGATACTTTTTCCAATAACACTTTTTATTAACCACATAGCGTCAAAATTCCCTAATTTAGTTGAAAAATACTATTCTACATGGATTAACAAACTTACTATAGAGGTTTTAAGTAAGGCTAGTGGATTAATCGAATTTTCTTTATATGAAGTTATTGTATACATATTGATAATTTCTATGTTAATATTTTTGATTCGTCTGATATTAGTATTCACCAAAAAACACAATGTAGCAAAACGTATTTTAGGAAATTCTATTTTAAATATTTTATCTACTTTGTCTATTTGCTATTTCCTTTTTATCTTATTATGGGGGATTAACTATAACCGACTTCCACTACAAACTTCCCTTTTAAATAGATATAATTTATCAAACAATACAAAAATTGAAAATGTAGAATATACAAATCAGGATTTAAAAAACTTATATAAATTCTTGATTAATAAAGCTAATGAAACTAGATTTTTTACACTTCAAAATAAAGAAGGAAGTATGATGGCTAATACAAATTATAAGGGAATAATATCTAGGGCCCAAATTGGATATAATAATATATCTAATATAATACCTGAAGTTCAAGGTAATTATTCAAATGCTAAATACATTAAATCATCAAAATTTATGTCTTATACAGGTATAACAGGTATCTATTTTCCTTTTACCGGTGAAGCTAATATAAATATAGACATACCAGATATTTATATCCCCTGTACCGTAATCCATGAAATGGCTCATCAAAGGGGCTTTGCTAGCGAAGATGAAGCTAATTTTATAGCATATTTAGCATCTATAAATCACACTGATATTGATTTTAATTATTCTGGCTATATACTTGCCCTAAGCCATACTGCCTCAGCGCTAAGAGATGCAGATCCAAGCTCTTACGAATTGCTTACTTCTAATATTTCTGATAGCGTGAGAAGAGACTTAGAGTATAATAATAACTATTGGGAAAATTATAATGGCAAGATAAGGGAAATATCTGACAAATTTAACAATTCATATCTAAAATCAAACGGTGTTAAAGATGGAACCAAAAGTTATGGGAAAATGGTAGATTTATTATTAGCATACTACAAGCTCTACCCTTATGATGAAAACTAATTTTATTTTATTTAAAAAAGGAGTTGTTAATTTTATACAACTCCTTTTTTAAATAAGATTTTCTACACACTTTTTAAACGTTCTTCCTCTTTTTTTAGCTCTTCTATTCTACTTATCATATCGCATCTACTTTCTAGTATCCAATTATCATCAGCTAGATTTTCTTTCATATTAAACGGAAATTCTTTTTTTATATTTTCTATATCATTGTATAATTGATTTATTTTAGACTGTAGGTCATCTATATTAATCCTTACATTATAATCAGCTCCATTATTAAGCAGATTTGATAAAACTTTTAGGGATGCCAAGTCATTTTTATTATAAGCCTCTTTGGCTCTATTCCATAACCTATTTTTTCTAGCACTAATATTATTGTTTATTTCCGGGGATAATCTCCTAGCTAACAACTTAAAAATAGCTTTCAATTCGTCTATATCTTCATTAGTTAAGTTGTTTATATAAATCTTACTTCCTTTACTCATATTATCAATATTTTCAATCTGTACACGAAGAAATTCTATTTCTCTATTAAGTACAACATCCTTTTTTTTACCCAACTCAAACTCCATTTTGTTTTTAAAACCAGATGAGGCTAGATGATTAATTTTATTTAACTTTTTTATACTTATTATTGTATATAATTCTTCTTTCATAAGTAATCCAAAACTTATAAGATACTTAAATTTTAAGTATGGAACAATTTTAAATTGAAGTTCCTCTCTTTCCTCTATTAACTCTATATATCTATTAATTAATATACAATATTCATCACTATCTTTATGTTTATCCATTCTATTTAGTGTAGCAGTATATTTACCTAAGACTACAGGTTCTACCATGTAAATCCCCCCATTGATTTTGAGTATAGCTTTTATAATAATTACTATCTCTATATATAAATTTCCTTTCTTTTTTATGTTAAATTTTTGAAAAGATAAAATTTTCTGTATACTGATATAATATCATACTTTTATAAATATTTTATTTCATTTTTTTAATTATTTCAATCATTTTAATTATTTTAAAGTATTTTTATCTACTAGGAATTTATTATTCTAACTAAGGATAGTAAGATTGTCTCATTTTTAAATCGTTTATCATATAAGTAAATAAGTAGGTATTCTACTAAAATATTTGACATGGAGTGTTGTATATGCATAAAAACTATAAAGGCAAAAATTCGAGTCGCAATTATAGCTCAAGTATAAAGTGCTACAATAAAACTCCTAAGAATTGTAATAAATTATCTGAATCTAGTCTTTCAAGTTGCAACACAGGTGAACAGCTATGTCCATTTTTTGTATACCCTGTTAACCTTTGTGATTGTGAAATGTATAATTTACTATGTAATTCTATGGGAAGAATTGTGGGATTAAAATTAGAAAGTAGTGATTGTATTCTTAAACTGCGTATATGTAAAGTTAATCACTGTATTATAATAGGAGAAACTCCTTCTGGAAAAGGTCCTATTTATATAAAGATTTCTTCTATACAGTATGTAGATTTAGGCAAAGAGATTTACGTAAATCCTTTATGTAATACTTATCCACCAATCCAACAAGGTACTCAAGGTCTTGTTGGACCTAAGGGACCTCAAGGGCCTGCTGGACCTCAGGGACCTAAAGGTGATATTGGGCCTCAAGGAATTCCTGGACCTCAGGGACCTAAAGGTGATATTGGACCTCAAGGGCCTGCTGGACCTCAGGGACCCAAAGGTGATATTGGACCTCAAGGGCCTACTGGATCTAAGGGGCCTAAAGGTGATATTGGGCCTCAAGGACCTGCTGGACCTCAGGGTGTAAAATATGTTCCAAGTGAATACGAAAAGTATACTCCACCTAAAAAGGTACCTTACAAAAAATAATTATAATTAATTATGATATAAATTTTCTAAAACAAAAGGAAGTAATTGAAACTCAAAGAATCGATTACTTCCTTTTTAATATTTAGCAAATGTTAATTTATATAGCAGAAATCCATTTTTTTGTTTCTAAGTATATATCTTCAGCTTTTAGGATTGATGATACTATTGCATAACCGTCACTATCTAGCTTTTTAAGCGTATCTAAATTTTCTAGATTTATACCTCCGATTAACACAAATGGGATATCTACATTATTTTTTATATTTTCTACAGTTTCTAGTGATACTGATTTAGCGTCAAGTTTAGTGGAAGTAGCAAACATAGCTCCTATGCCTATATAATCTGCACCATCTTCTTTTGCAGTCTTAGCTTCCTCTACACTTCTTGCAGATACGCCTACAATTTTATCTTCCCCTACTAATCTTCTCACATCTTTGGCACCTATATCGCTTTGGCCTACATGGACTCCATCGGCATCACAAAGTAATGCTATATCAATCCTATCATTTATTACAAAGCTAACTCCGTATCTTTTAGTTAACTCTCTTAGCTTTATAGCTCTTTCTAGAAATTCCCTTCCCGAAATATCCTTTTCCCTTAGTTGGACCATAGTGACTCCGCCCTTTATTGCATCTTCAATGCATTTATAAAAATCCCTACCTCTTAAAATAACTGAGTCTGTAACTAAGTATAATTTTAGTGCATCTTTTAAACTTTTTTTATCTACCATTTTAATATCTCCCTTACACAAATTCTATCTTACACAAGTTCTATTTTAGAATTATTGCAAAAAGTTTCTTCATTAATGCTATAGATTTGATTCATAAGTTCTACCTTAAAAGTTCCAATCGGCGGATTATCACAATCAGCTAATTCCCCACTTAGAGACATTGTAAGTACTCCCATAGTAGCACCTTTTAGTATATCGTCTGTGCAAGAAATATAACTTCCTATCAAACTTGCAGTCATACATCCTGTCCCTGTTATACTTTTTAACTTTTTTGTACCGTTTTCTATTTTATATGTATTTGTCCCATTTGTAACTATATCTATCTTTCCAGTCGATGCAACTACACATTCCAGTTTTTTTGCAACCCTTTTTATAACTTCTGTATAGTCTCCTCCATCATCAAATGAGTCTACACCTTTTCCTTTTACATCAAAACCGCCGATAAATTTAATTTCATCAACATTTCCTTTAACTACATCAAATCTTACCTCATTTAAAAGTCTTTTTACTAATTCTTGTCTTGCCTTACTTGCAAAAACTCCTACTGGATCTAATACTAAACGTTTTTTTAATTTATTTGCAGCTTTGCCTGCCAATACATATAAATCTAAATTATCAGAATTCATTGTACCTATATTTATTACAACACAACTAGCTATGCCCACTAAATCTTCAACCTCTTCATAAGAAAAGCTCATCAAAGGACTCGCTCCTATTGCCAAAGTTGTGTTTGCACAATCATTTATTGTCACATCATTAGTATAATGTAAAACTAACGGATTTATCTGTCTTACCTTATTTACCAAGCTATACATAATTAATTTTCCCCCTCAGAGTATACTTTATTATTTGATTAGTATCTATTTTACGTTCTAACTTAATTTACTCGAATTTGTAAAAGTGGTGAACTGGACCTACGCCTTTACCTATATCAAAACTGTATCTTATCGCCTCTGTTATATATGTTTTGCTCAATCTCACGGATTCTTTTATATCATAACCAAGTGCTAGGTGAGCAGTTATCGATGATGATAGTGTACATCCAGTTCCATGTGTATTTTTTCTATCTAATCGTTCACTTTTATATATTTCAAATACATCTTTTCCTATAAGAACATCCACTGCATCACCCTCTAAATGTCCCCCCTTCATTAAGACAAATTTAGGACCCATATCTAATATTTTTTGTCCAACTTTCTTCATGTCATCTATAGATTCTACCTTTATTCCAGTTATTTCTTCTGCCTCTGGTGTATTTGGAGTTATTATATAAGCCATAGGTATTAAGTATTTTATTAAGTTTTCCTTTGCTTCTGGTCTCAAAAGTGAGTATCCACTCTTTGATATCATGACAGGGTCTACCACTAAATACTCCGGATTATATTTTTTCAGAGAATCAACTATTTCAACTATTATTTCTGGTCCTGATACCATCCCTACTTTTACTGCTTTTGGAGGTATATCGTCAAATACAGCCTCCATTTGTTTTTTTATTATTTCTTTGCTAAGTTCCTCTACACTAAATACTCCCTGAGTGTTTTGAGCTGTAATAGCTGTTATCACACTCATCCCATATGTACCAATTGCACTAAATGTTTTTAAATCCGCTTGAATACCAGCACCACCAGATGAATCTGAACCTGCTATTGTAAGTGTCGGCACCTTATAATTTTTCATAACTATTCCTCCTTGGATTACTAGTACTTATATATAAAAAAAAGCTATCCCCAAACTAGGTATAGCTTTTTAACATACATAATATACAAATACTTTATAATTTATATATTTAAATTTTATGTTTAAGCTTCCCTACGCTGGTATTATCCAGATCAGGTATAAAGGGTCGGTAAACCTCTCAGCTCATTGGCTCCCCTAGCTATTTCCTTAAATTTCATTATAGTATATTGAGTTTTATTGTCAAGATTTCAGTTAGGCTTAAATATTTGATTATTCACCTAAAGAGTACTCTCCTTTATCCTTGACTTCTTCTATTAATATCTGTGGATTTTTTATTATAGTTAATTTTTTATTTCGGCTTAACCTCTTTATATAATACTCTAACTTCATAGCCTCGCTTCTAGTCCCAGATATAAAATAAACTTCGAGTTTTTTAAATTTTTTAGCTCTAGTATATTTAGAATTTATTCCCTGCTTATGTTCTTTAATTCTTCTATTAATATCACTTGTATACCCTGTGTACAAAGAATTATCACCGCATCTTATTATATATGTAAAGTACATCTATCAACCTCTTAATTTTTTCTATAAAGTAAATATTTTTATTAATTATAGTTTATCACAAAAAAGATACCTCCATCTAGATAATTTAAAAATACTAAATAGGGGTATCTTTCTCTTCTGACTTTCTCTTATGGGTATATAACCTTTTGCTATTTTACTTCTATAGCATCTACCGGACAGCTTTCTTCTGCTTCTTTTGCAGAATCTTCAGCGTCGTTTGGGATATCGCCTTCTATTGGAACTGACTTATCTTCATCATCCATTGAAAAAACTTCCGGACAAATTGATGGACATAATCCACATCCTATACAAGTGTCTCTATCTACTTTTGCTTTCATATTAAATTTCCTCCTGCTTTATGTTAATGTTATTTTGAATATACTTAATGAATATATTCAATTTTATTATTGCCTAATATTATAAAAAAATACTTATAGGTTATATTTGCTTTCAAAAGGTTATAATATAAAAAACTAAGTACATATCCATACAAAATAAACAAAAGATTTATTTTTCATTAATCTCTCTAATTATTTTTTGTATTGTATCTTCAATGCCATCAATATCTGAAGTTGATTTTATATTTTTTTCATTTTCATCCATATTTTCATTGTTTGATGATTTACTTTCGTCCATTTGTTCTTTACATAAATCAATTAATTTTAATATGTTATGTTCTTCTTCTGTCTTTTCTGAACTCTTTCTAAATATTGCATTTTCACCAAAAACACATACTCCAGTAGCCACAAAAGCGTTCATTATAACATCTATACTAATAGATTTAATCTGTAAGTAACTAAGCGCTAAAGCTACTACTAGTACAATCCACTGTATCATCCAATTTGGTATTTGTTTACTGCTCCTAAGCATCATTGTCAATATAAACAATATTATAACTAGTATCTGTGATCCTTGGTTCAGTAATAAGTTTAAATTCATAATATTATATGCCTCCCTACTATATAATATTAGAAAAAGAGGCATACGTTACATTCAATTAACTTCTAACTATTTTTGCAGGAATTCCAACCGCAGTTGAATCATCAGGTATATCCTTTAAAACTACCGAATTTGCACCTATCTTGACATTAGAGCCTATATTTATAGGTCCTAAAACTTTTGTCCCTGCTCCTATTACTACATCATTTCCTACAGTCGGATGTCTTTTCCCCTTATCTTTACCTGTACCACCTAGAGTAGTGCCATGATATATAGTAACCCTATTTCCTACTTCTGCTGTTTCTCCAATGACTACCCCCATACCATGATCTATTAATATACCTGTTCCTATTTTTGCTCCAGGATGTATTTCTATCCCAGTTATGAATCTAGAAATTTGAGATATTAATCTAGCCGTGAAAAACATTTTCTTTTTATATAAAAAATGCGACACCCTGTGCCATATAATAGCGTGAATTGAAGGGTATAATAAAAATACTTCTATTTTAGACCTTGCTGCAGGGTCATTCTCCATTATATACTCTATATCCTTGTTTAGCTTATTGAACACTGGTCCCCATCCTTCCATTACTAACAAATTATGTTTATTCAAATAACCCCATAGACATATACTTATCTATTCCATCTGGTGCTACCGTAACTACCTTTTTACCCTTATATTTTTTTGCAACTTCCACTGCTCCAAATACATTTGCTCCAGAGGATATACCAACTAATATTCCCTCTTTGTCTGCTAATAACCTAACCATTTCAAATGCATCGCTGTCATCTACTAATATTACTTCATCTAC
>NZ_FQWX01000054.1 GCF_900129815.1 Asaccharospora irregularis DSM 2635 | reverse complement strand
TTCAGAAATGCTATCAAAGGATTTAAAAGACTGTCCTTTATGCTTTAGAACAAGCCTTAAATCTTTGAAGAATAAAAAACAGTACGTATTAAATGCTTTAATTACAAAATATACAAATGCTAGGGTTGAGGGTAAGAATAATACTATTAAAGTACTCAAAAGAGTATCCTTCGGATTTAGAAGTTTTAAAAATTTAAGATTAAGAGTATTGCTAAGGGAAAAAATACAAGTAATTTAAAAACAGCATCTATACAGGTAAACTGTATTAGATGCTGCCTTTAAAAATTAAATATTGACTTCATCAACGTTATTTGACAAAGAGCCCTTAATATGTACTGGCTTACCTTATTATTTATGGCAACATCCTTTTTTCTTTTTACTAAAAAACGTTTTATACATCATGAATATAGCCAAACCTATAATCCCTGCTGTAACTATATACTCAATTATCACAATAAATCCTCCCTTATAAAACTTACTTACCCTAGGGGGTATATTAAAATTAGAAACTACCCATCATATTATTGTTTGAATCCTCATGACAAGATTCTGATCCTCCCATTGAATTATGCATTTTTATCATAGATTCTCTATCCACTGAGCCCATCATATTCGCCATAGATTCATATCCACTTTTTCTCATTATATCAATCATCTTTTGATAATCTTCATCTGTTATATTATTCATAAACTCATCCATAGCCTTATAATCTCTATCTTCAAATGCCTTTGCCATATCTTCAAACCCATATTCTTTCATTAATCTAACCATTTCTTTTTGTTCAAGGTCTAGTTCATTTATTTCCCTACTTTCAACTTTTGTAATATTAGCTTCTGAATTTAAAGTAGATGTTATTTTCACATTATTTGTTTCAATAGTATCATTATTTGTATTTGCATATGTCATCCCTGTTACTCCTCCTACTACTAAAAACCCTGCTAAAGCAAATAATATTCCTTTCTTTTTCATTATATTCACTCCTTTTATATTTTGTATTATAATTGTTATCATTTTATAACTTTATTATAGAGAATAATTATATGCTAAATATGAAGATTCTATTTTTTACTCTCTTAACATCTTTTTCTTTTGTATATACTCTTCCTCTGAGATTTCTCCATTTGCAAATCTTTGATCTAAAATATCAATAGCATTATTTTCCTTATTCCTTATACTATAGCTTCCATTAGATAATCTAAATGCTACATATATAACCAATCCTATTAATAATAAAGGAATAAACATACCAAATCCTGACATCATTCCATATCCACCCATCATATATATCATCCCTTTCTAACTTTTAATATCTTTATACCCATATACTATGATGAATTTGTGTTGATTTTATGAAGATTATTTCATAATCTAAAAATTTTTTTATATTATTCATTGTATATTACAATTTTTTTAACTATGTCGCTCCATAGGTTTGTTACTTCTATATTATTAAATCCCGCCTTTTGTACATTTTCTACAGTTTTTCTATTAATATTAGCACCATATGAATTTACTACGATTGGATTAAATACATCCATAAGTGTACCTATTACCTTTCTTTTACTTCTAACATGTTCTATCAAAATAATCTTGCCACCTTTTTTGCATACTCTTTTAATTTCCATTAGGCCTTTAACTGGATCAGGAACAGAGCAAAATACACAGGTTGTAAAAACTGAATCAAAGGTATTATCTTCAAAATCCATTTTTTGTGCATCCATGAGCTGGAAATCTACTTTTTTTCCTAATTCTTTTGCTTTACTTCTTGCTCTTTGAAGCATATTAACACTGAAATCTATTGCTGTTATATCTATATTATTAGGATAAAATTCTATATTTTTTCCAGTTCCAACTCCAATTTCTAGTGCCTTCCCTTTTAATTCTTTCATAATTTCAATTCGCCACTCTTTTAGAGACATCATCTCCATAGGTTGTTCTAATAAATCATAAATAGCTGCAACTCTATTGTATCTCTTTCTAATTTTCTCAGTTAAGTTATCCATTATATTTTCCTCTCTAACTTATCAGAACTTTTATTTACCAAATATTATTATTTTAAATATTTTAACTTTTTATGATAAATTATCCTTAAAAGGAAAGCAATTACAAAGTTAATTATTAAAATAAATATAGCTATATCAAAGAAAAACTCTTGAGGTAATATATTAATAATTGGATCCTTTTGAGGATCAAAAATCCAATAATCATTTCTAAAAAATATTTTATGAAATATTATAAAGCTTCTTTCAAAGTTAAGTGAAAAAATTGCACCAAAAATAATTGGAAAGAAAGTTAAAATATTAGAAACTTTTTTTATAAAATTAAAGTTTCTTTTTTTATACAGAAATACTATTCCTATGATACTTATTGCAATACCTACGGTTAGCACAATATTTAATGTGGAAAATATTTTTAGGACTTCTTCAAAATGAACCTTGCCAAATAGCGATGATGGTAGAGATGGAAGTTCAAATTCAGTGCCTTTTTTGCCTAATAAGTAATCTATAGTATAATCATAATTTTTAATAATTTCATTTTTCGTCATATTTGACATAGATTCTATATTCAAACGATCAACTTCAAAATAATAAAAAGATTTAAATGCTAATGCAAACTTTACCATTAATATTAAAATACATAAACTTATAGATATAGCTATTAAAGTTTGAAAGACATTATTTTTTTCTTTAGACATATCTCTATTCAATAAAAACACTCCTTTATAAAATTACCCCTCTAAGATTTTACTTAGAGGGGATATTATTGTTTAGTCTTAATGACAAGATCCTCCTAGGTCTATTGATGCCATAACACTTACCATAGAATCAAATCCATTTTCACTCATTATCTGAATCATCTTTTGATAGTCCGCATCTGAGGTATTAGCTTTTAGATTTATCATCTTTTCATAATCTTCATTTGTCATATTATTTACGAATTCATCCATAGCCTCATAATCTTTTTTCTCAAGAGCCTCTGCTATATTGCTAAATCCATTGATCTCCATTATCTTAATCATGTCTTCTTCTTCAAGATTTGATTGCTCTGCAACAAATTCTTGTGCACCTTGATTAGGTCCTAATCCATTATCTACTACACTTTTAATATCATTCTTTATGCTATCATAATTAAGTCCTATAATTCCTACTACTGCTAAAGCTCCTGCTAACACTAATATCATAACCTTATTTTGTATTATGCTCCCCCCTTAAAATTAATTTTATTATATCAATTTTATTTATTTTTATCTATAACTTTGTAATCCTCTTTAGGAACATTTATATACTCACTATCTTCATTTTTTGAACAACAATTGTCTCCATTGTCGTCACCTTTTTTATGACTTCTTCCCATCATAAACATCATACCAATCATCATAATTGGGCAAATTAAAGATGCTAAGCCAGAAAGAGCTAATGCTTTAAACCCAAGTAGTGGAAGTAAAGCTACAAGTATAACTGGTAATATACAGCATAGACCCATCATAGCTCCAAATTTTAAAAATCCTTTTTTGTTATTTCCATTATTATTATTATTATTGTGGCAATTCATAATAATACCTCCATATTTTTATGTTTTTTTCTTAATGAACAATATAGTAAATCCAAGTTCCAACTACTAAAATAAATCCTGATATTAAGTAACCTAAATATAATTCTTTAGATGAAATATCTTTTCTTTCTTCATCTAAAACCTTACTATGATTTTTAATTTTATTTCCAGCTATTATTGCTGCTACTATAATTACAAAACTTGTTACATGGGCAACTGTTAAGCTACCAAATACAATAGGATTTTCTCTAATAAATTCTATTAATGCACGGTTTAGGGCAAATCCTATTAAATAATGTATAAATAACTGTCCATGATACTGAATTTTTTCTCTTTTTCTCCATAAGTATATGAACAAAATTAAATCTAATATCATTTCATAAATTTGAGCTGGGTGTAGTAGCTGATTATTTATCATTACCCCCCATAGGTATTGGCTTTCCATAGGTATTCCAAATACGTCACATCCAACTCTACCAATTGCCTGCCCTAATATGATTCCTGGAGCAAATGCATCTGCTGCTTTTAAAAATGATATTTTCCTTTTTCTTGTGTACCAGATTGCAAATATAATTCCTCCTAGTATTCCACCTTGGATAGACATTCCTCCATTTTGGATATGAAATACTTCTATAGGATTATTTATATAATTTGAGGGGTCAAAGACTAAAATATAATATAATCTTGCTCCTATGACAGAAGCTATTATTGTATATATAGCTAAATCCCACATATTATCTTCATTTAAACCTTTTCTTTTGGCTTCCCTTAACATTATTAATACCCCTGCAACCATTGCAATTGCCATAGCCACGCCGAATAAATATATAGAGATGCCTCCTATTTTAAATAGTTCTACCAATGATATCTCTCCTCTTTTGTCTAAAATTTAGTAACTATTTATTTTTTGAATTATTACTAGGTTTTGTTTGTTTATTCAAATCGCAACAATCTAGTTTTCCTGTCCCTAAATTTTTCTTATTAGCCTCTTCTAATCTTTTAATGAAATTTTCTAACCACTTTGGCATAAATACCACTCCCTTTAAAAATTATATTTTGTAAAAGTTATAACCATTCTAAAAAGTGAGTTAGAGATTTCTAGCTCACTTTTTATTGTTTATTATTTTTTTAGCAAAACATTTTTTCTAGCTATATAATCATCTTCATTTATCTCACCTTTAGCAAACTTTTCATCTAATATCTTAAGTGCACCTCTAGAGTTATCTGTATATTTATTAAATAGCTTTATACCTAATACTATTATAGCAACAAATATAAGTAATTTTATACCCATCATCAGAAGAAACCATCCACTACCTACAGCACCGGCTCCTCCAAAACCTCCACAAAGCATATCAAAACCTCCTTATATAATTCATGTTTCTTGATTACATTATATGTAAACATTATGGAGAACTTATGAGGAATAAAAAAATTTAAATTTATTATTAATTGCAATATCAAATTGAACTATTTTTAATATAACCAAAATATTAGGCTGCATATATAGAATCTAGATGTTCCTCAAATAGTTTCTCTGGTGTATTGTAGCCTAGTATTTTCCTTGGTAATGTGTTCATCCATTCTTCTATAAATCCTATGTCATTTATATCATAATTAGAGATTCTTTTACCTTTTGGTATAAATCTCCTTACAAGTCCATTATGACGTTCATTAGTACCCCTTTCAAAAGATGAATAAGGGTGTGTAAAGTAGACCTTAGTATTACAAACTTCTTCAATATTAGCTAATTCTGCAAACTCAGAACCATTATCTCCAGTTATGCTTTTAAAAACTTCATCAAATTTTTCCCCAAATAAATTACGTATTTCTAATAGCTCATTTGAGACTGCTGTTGCTGTTTTAGATTCTATTTTACGTATTATGGCATTCCTGGTTTTACGCTCAACAATAGTAAGAAGAACATCATCACTATTAGATTTTTCACCAATTACTGTATCTATTTCCCAGTGACCAAACTCTTCCCTTGAATCAATTTCATTAGGTCTTTCACTTATACTACTTCCTAAGATTCTTTTGTTTTTGCGTACCCTGCTAGGTTTTGTATTTCTACGTAATTTAAATGATAAGTCCACATTTTTAACCTCAAGTAATCCTAAATCTATATAATTATATAGTGTCTTAGTACATACCATATCTGATCTAGCAAACTTCGATTCTCTTAAGGCTTCGCCAAAACAAGCATCTGGCGATAATTTATTATTTTTAATTTTATCTACAGCGTAGCTGATAAATTCACCACAGCTTAGTCTTTTAAATGGTCTCACAGATGATCTACGATTCTTTTCATATATAGCTTGACCTGCATCTGCCAAATACATTTCAACAGACCTATTTTGCTTAATTTGCTTTACTGTACCTCTTTTAATCTCATTAATTATAGTATTAATAGGTCTACCTAATTCCTTAGCAATTTTATATGCTGACATACCATCATTTACTCTTATTTCTATCGTTGTACGCTCCTTAAAATTCAAGTGTTTGTTTTTTCTAATACTTATGTTATTATTGTTATTATCCATAGTACTCAATCCCTTTCAATGTTTTATTATTTTGTGGTGATTTAATAATAACATAGGAACTTGGTACTATGGATTTTTTTATATATTATTATTGGTTCAATTTCATTATACAATTAAGCAATTTAAATTTATTAATAAAATTATATAAATTCTAAAAATCTTCATAAAATCTATACAATTATGTGAGAAAATCATATAAAAGAAGAATTAGGAGGGTTATAAATGAAAAATATAAGCATTTTAATCGTTGAAGACGAGGTTAATATAAATGAAATTGTAAAAACCTATTTGGATAAAGAAGGTTATGCTACACATCAGTCATTTGATGGAAAAAGTGCACTTGAAAATTTTGATAAATGCAATCCAGATATTGTTATATTGGATATAATGCTTCCTGATATATTAGGTACTGATATTTGCAAAGAAATCAGAAAAAAATCAAATGTCTATATTGTAATGCTTACTGCTAAAAGTGATGAAGCTAGTATTGTAGAAGGTTTAGGTATTGGAGCAGATGAGTATATAACAAAACCATTTAGTGGTAAGGAATTAGTTGCTAGAATAAATTCTATTTCAAGAAGAATAGAAAAAAAGCCAGAACAACCTGATAATATACTTACTTTTAATAATAAGGATTTAGTAATTGATACTAACACCTATGAAGTAAAAAAACGTGGTGAATTATTAAATCTAACTGCAACTGAATATAAAATATTACTTACTATGGTTAAATATCCAAATAAGGTCTTTACTAGAGAAGAACTAATACTTATAGTTTTAGGATATGACTATGATGGAATGGATAGAGCTATAGACACTCATATAAAAAATTTAAGGCAAAAGATAGAAGATGATCACAAAAATCCAAAGTACCTTGTTACGGTATATGGCATAGGATATAAGTTTTATGGAGGGACTAGTAAATGAAACTTAAACTAGGATATAAACTAACTCTATCTTATGCTTTAGTTGCTATTATAAGTGTCTTAACAGTAGCTTTACTTGCAAATAGTTTAATACAAAATCATTTCAGACAATATGTATTATTAAAAGGAGAAAGTGCTAATAAATCTATAGTCAATGACTTAGAAAGAAGTTACAAAGATTTTGGTAAATGGGATTTAAGTTCTGTTCAAGATATAGGTAGTGAAGCCTTGGATAATGGATATATTGTAGGTGTTAAGAATAATGGTAAAGAAGAAATTTGGGATGCACATGAATATGATTTATATAGATGTGGAAATGTAATCCATAATATGAGTGAACATATGAGAATGAATTTTCCGACTTGGAAAGAAAACTATACAGTTAAAAATTACGATATTACTGTAGATGATAAGTTAGTAGGAACTGTATCAATAGGGTCTTTTCCTGATTACTATAGTGAAAATGACGTTTTATATCTAAAAACATTAAATAAGGTTTTAATATATTCAAGTTTTATAGCACTAGTAGCTGCTATTATAGTAGGATTTTTAGTTACTAATAATATAGTAAGACCTATATCTAAGGTTGAAAAAATTACGAAAAATATATCTAAGGGAAATTATAATCAAAGAATAGATGAAAAAGTAGATACTGTAGAGTTAGATAATTTAATTATTAGTATTAATGATTTGGCAAAATCTCTACAAAAACAAGAGGATATAAGAAAAAATCTAACTAAAGATGTATCACATGAATTAAAGACACCGCTTACGTCACTACAAATAACATTAGAAGCATTTATTGATGGAATAATAGAACCAACCAAAGAGAGATTCTCTGTTTGTTATGAAGAAATTTTAAGATTAAATAGACTAGTAAAGGACTTAGAAAAACTATATTCATATGAACAAGATCATAGTGATATTAATAAAACAAAATTTAATATGGGAGAAATTGTACAAAATATAATTACTAATTTTGAATCAGAATACAAAATGAAAAATATAACTGTTAGTTTTAGTAATGATAATTTAACTTTAAATGCAGATAAAGATAAAATAACTCAAGTTATAATAAACTTATTATCTAATGCTATAAAATACACAAATGAAGGTGGAAATATAGAAATCAGGTTATTTGAACACAAAACTGGAATTAAATTAATTGTTAAAGATAATGGCGTAGGAATCCCTGATGAAGACAAAGAGTATATTTTTGAGAGATTTTATAGGGTAGATAAATCAAGAACTAGACTTACAGGTGGTGCTGGTATAGGCCTTAGTATAGTTAAGGCTATAGTTGATTCCCATAATGGAACAATAGACGTAGAAAGTAAAGAAGGAAAAGGCACAATATTTAGTGTATATATCTCAAATTAAGTTTATAATGCTCCTATTTGATATATAATAGTTCTAGATTTAATTGTACGGAGGAAACTAATGAAAAGTTTTATAAGAAATATTTTAGTTGTAGCTATAGTTGCTTTTATTTTACAAGGTATTTGGGAGTATTCACAATGCGGAAGGTTTTATGTTATTGACGACGTAACAGGACATACTAGACTAATGTTGAGCGCAACATTTGGAGATATGAATATGAGTCTTATATTATATATGTTATTAGTTGTTGTAAACAATGATATAAATTGGATTTTGAAGAAATGGCATAGGCATGATTATATAATTACTATACTCTACGCCTTATTTTTAAGTTTTTATTTTGAGATTCATGCCCTTTATAGTGGTAGATGGGGATATAACCCTGATACCATGCCTTTATTTCTAAATACGAATATTGGTTTACTACCTGTAATTCAGCTTATTATTTTGCTTCCACTTATATTTTATATTAGTAGTATAGTTATAAAGAAGTTTATAAAGAATAAAGCAATTTATTAAATAAATTAATAAAAATAACAAAGTTTAAATGATCTAAAGATTTATCTAAATATAATCTAGTATAATGTAAGTATATAGAAAAAAGCCTCTTTATTAAAAAATTATTAATAAAGAGGCTTTTTTTATTATTATAGTAATTTTATATAGGCTAATATGGATTAATTAAAACACAGAACGCAGACTTCGTTGTAGTTGCCTAAATAGAAGCATTAACTTCACTAGCAATTTTAAATAATATTTCATAATCGTCACCAAATCTACATATTGAATCACAATTCTCATATATGCTAGAAAATAAAATGTACCTTAAAGTAACACAATCTATGTTTTTAAAAGACGGACGCTTTAACTGTGCAAGTATTTCTTTTTCTCGTGAATTAGGTGCAACCAGGAAAAAGTTATATTTTTTATCTCCAAGAGAAGATGCTAAATCTACCAAACGTAATATACCAGAATAAATAGAAGTACTTTTTTCTACTTCAAAGGCGCATTCAATCTGGTTTGTCTCCTTAGATATCCAGATAACATCTATAAGTGAAATTGTTTTTAAAACTTCACTAGGAAGATCTAGAGGTGGTAGTTTAGGAATAGTAATGAACTCAAGGCTTTTACCATCAAGAGATTTTGTTCTATCATTGGTTGCAACAAAGACATCATATCCTAGGCCTATGCCTATTTCAGTTAATAAAAACTGAATTCTAAGGTGTTCAGACTCTTCTTTAATCTCATTTTGAACCTGATTGTGACGTTTTTTAAGAGCTTTTTCTAATTTATCTTGTTCAAATTTTAATGCAGTATTTAGGTTTTTATTAAGTGCAATTTTACCAACGCCTACGTCAAATAATAGACCAGATATAGCACCTAAGTCCTTAGAAAGTAATGGATTTAGTTTTTCATTTGCATTTATAATAACCTCACGCATTAATAAGTAATCATTCCAAGATCCAAGTTTTTTCTTATCAGAAAAAATAGCATTAAAGCCATTTACCATAGCAGTATTAAACGGAGGCATCAGTGTAGGATGTAAAAAATAAAGTATATTTGCAACAGCAGGACCTAATCCTTTAATTTTGTAGCTATCTAACTTAATAATTTCTTTTATTATTTTATCAGAACTATTAGCCGATAAACATGCTTTCAAGAGGTAACGTAAAATAATTTGTGCTTATGATGAAATAAATACTCCTTTATGGCAATGATAAAAATATAATCAGATGCCAGAAAGGGGTATTTTTTATGAGTACACTAAGTAAAGATTTAATAAGACAAATTATCGCTGATGGAGCTCTTAGTAATCCAAAGGATATAGGAGAATATTTAAAAGAGATGTTTAAAGATGTAATTCAGGAAATGTTGGAGCAAGAGCTAGCGCTCGAGCTTGGTTATCAAAAAGGCGATAGCCGAAATAAAACTACT
>NZ_FQWX01000033.1:22945-23937 GCF_900129815.1 Asaccharospora irregularis DSM 2635 | reverse complement strand
TTTCGTCCCATTATCAGCGCCGCTTGCTTTAAAATATCATTTTCCATTTTTAATTGTTGATTTTCTTTTCTAAGTTTTATTAATTCATCTTCTTCTTCAGTTCTATTATCTTTAGCCTTAAACGAACCTGAGCCATTATAGTCGCTAACCCACTTATTCACAGTAGATCTAGCCACCTTATATTCTTTTACTATTTCATTAGGGCTTTTACCATTATTAACTAAAGTTACTATTTGCTTTTTAAACTCATAATTATATCTTTTAGACATGATAGACCTCCAATTTCCTTTTATCTATTATATCATGTCCGAATTTTTATTGTATAATTAAGTGTAACCTATCCACCACTTAGTTAATATAAAACAATAGATTTAGCGAAGTGGCTTGTTGATGAAGGCTTAACTTTACAAACCACTTAGTTAATATAAAACGTTTTATGTATAAGTTAAATTGGTGGAATCCTTTTGATCTTTACAAACCACTTAGTTAATATAAAACGAATACAATTACAAAGAAGTAATAAAAAATATAAAAGCTTTACAAACCACTTAGTTAATATAAAACGTCGTAGTCATAAACTGAAAAAACGTTACAATTTAATCTTTACAAACCACTTAGTTAATATAAAACAGTACAGGGGAAAAAACAAGTACAGGGAGTAACTACACTTTACAAACCACTTAGTTAATATAAAACTTTTAGAAGATACGATATTAACAGATTATTATGTAGCTCCCTTTACAAACCACTTAGTTAATATAAAACTTTCTAGCTTTAGCGAATCTACTCACAACTATACCCCCTCTTTACAAACCACTTAGTTAATATAAAACCCTTTGCGATTTGATAAATATTCTCTTAATCTCAGAGCTTTACAAACCACTTAGTTAATATAAAACGGTTTGACCTCATCAATTATATTAGTCAAGTATGTATCTTTACAAACCACTTAGTTAATATAAAACTTAAATATATTGAAGTCTTATAAGTGG
>NZ_FQWX01000033.1:0-22504 GCF_900129815.1 Asaccharospora irregularis DSM 2635 | reverse complement strand
AATCTTCTTTACAAACCACTTAGTTAATATAAAACACATAAGAAAAGCATTAGAGAAGCTTTATATTGAGTTCTTTACAAACCACTTAGTTAATATAAAACCACTCATATAGATGCGAAAAATCTTACCGTAACCGACTTTACAAACCACTTAGTTAATATAAAACATAATGAAATTAGTTTGTAATATGTTTATATTTTGTACTTTACAAACCACTTAGTTAATATAAAACTTTGAAATTGCTTGTGATAAAAAACTCCATACCCTACCCTTTACAAACCACTTAGTTAATATAAAACCTGAACGTTTTAACACTTTAAGTGAAATGCTGTAAGTATTCTTTACAAACCACTTAGTTAATATAAAACGCCCCTTTTATATTAAAAAAAGCTAATACAATACAATCTTTACAAACCACTTAGTTAATATAAAACTGCTTCTGCTACTGTTGCAATCTCCGATGCACTTTGCTTTACAAACCACTTAGTTAATATAAAACGCAGGGTACAGGAACTTGTAGATAGAGCAAAGGAACTTCTTTACAAACCACTTAGTTAATATAAAACCCCAAAATAAACTCCAAGCATAACCATTGAAATAGCTACACCACACACTATAACAATCCCCTTAAAATCTCTTACTTTGCAGTGAACCTGCAGTAAGGTTTTTAGATAATCAGCTTAAACCACCTAAATCCAAGTAATGCCAACGCATACACCCTATTCTCATATAAACTGCGCCCACTGCATTTTTAAATTACTTACAATTCACTTTAAACCCAATCTCGCTAGAATAGCTATAAAAACCTTCCCTAACAACAATATACCCATCTACTAGATATATACCTTCTGACTTTTTCAATTTGTAATAGATACTATTTGGTACTTGAATAGAATTCAGTTGATATTCCCTATACAACTTTGATTTATCAGGTTTATTTCTTAATAATTCAAAATCTCTTTCTAGTATAACTCTTATACTTTCACTATTACCTCTAAATAACTTACCTGCCTCTTTTTTGTTATCAACAATATTTAAATAAGGCTCATACTTAAATATAATATCCTTACCATTCAAATTATCTTCTCTAATATCGAAAATACCCTTTATTATTTTACTAGCTTCTGTAAACTCTTTTTCAAAATAAGCTTTGACTTCTTTTTCCTCATAATAGCAATCTAGCAAAACCTTTCTATCTTTCATAGATAAGACTTCATTTTTAGATTTTTTAAGTTGCTTAAACATCTTCAATGTGATTTTCTTAAGCCCTTGGTCGTATACATCATCTTTATCTTCATCTATAATGTAAAATTCACCGCTATCTAAAGTATTGTGCCTATTACATCTTCCCATCCTTTGTATAATTGATTCCATAGGTGCGTTATCACTTATAACAACTGGAAAATCTAAATCTAGTGATATCTCAACACCCTGTGTAGATACCCAAACATCTCCACTTTGTGTTAATATATCTTTATATTTTTGGCACTTATCTTCAAACTTATATCTACTATGTAATAAATTCACCTCTTTATTTTTATCAAGTGATTCTTTTATAAACTCGAAAGTATTCATAGCTTCTTTTACAGTATTTTTAACTATAAGCACTTTATATCCTTTATTAATACTTTCCTCTACTACTTTAAATATTGATTTTCTATCATTTTTTAATATGTTTACTCTTACTTTCTTATTTTCTTCAACTTCCTCATCAATATTTGACTCTATAAAACTAACACCTAAATTATCTAACCTTTCTTTATAAACCTTAGGCAAAGTTGCTGTCATTAAATGAAAATTAGCATTCAAATACTCTGTTGAAAACTCTATAAAATACAGTAAAATTAAATACATTCTTGGATCTAGAAGATGTACTTCATCTACAGTTATATTTGCCCCATAAATACTTGCAAAGATTTTTTCATAGCCTGGGTATTTAAACATAGCCAGTAAAAGTTGATCTATAGTTGCAATTATATAAGGTTTGGCAAAGTTTCTAGATAAATATTTTTCTTCTGGACTTACATACAAAGATATATCTCCATGTAATATTCCCACATTATCAACACCTAGTATATCTATTGCATCATTATAAAAACTTTCTGCTGATATTTTATTTGGAACAAGAAATATTTTTCTATTTGAGTACCATCTATAATCTGCTACAGTCTTTCCACTTCCTGTAAATGCTTGCGTCAATACATTTTCTTTGGAATGTTCCCCAACTACTTGCTGTACTGGTTTAAACTCAACATTCATTAATTTATTTTTTTCTCTTATATGCTCTATTAACTTATTATCTATATCTTCTTTTTTATATGCTAAATAGTATTCAAAATCTTTTATTTGAGTAGAAGCTAAGTGATCAATTAAGTTTAAAAATCCTTTCAACAATATATATATATATTGGTATTCTCTCACTCCTTTAAAATCTTCATTAAACTTGTCCATGAAGTCATAGTCTAGTATATCCCTTCTAAACTTAATATCTATATTTAGTTTCTCGTTAATATAACTTTCAATCTCATCTAAATTATAAATATCAGCTTCTAAAATAGCCTCTTCTATATCATGATAAATTGATTCTTCTATTTTCGCTCTATTTAAATCTAAATAATAATTATAGCTACCATGATGTAAAAGTAGCACCTTAAATAAAATTAATTGCTGCTCTTCTTCTAAATCTAATTTTTTAAATATAAATTTTAAAAATGCTCCTGTTAAAATATTATGCCTTTGGCCTTTTATGTTTTCTTTTCCCTCTAATGTCTCTTGCATTTTTATATTAATTTTTCCTAAATCATGGAGTACACAAGAGATTCTTAGTAGCTTTTCAAAATTAATAACAATCTCATCTATAGTTTTTTTATCAACATATTCAAAATCTGAATCACTTAGTATTTTCTTTAATACAAACAACAAGGAGTCAATATGTTCTACTAAAGTTTCTTTATTTTGATTTATCTTTTGAGATTTTGCCAAAATACTTTTCTTTTTTATATCCATATTTACCTCCTATAACCATGTAAATACTATATTCTCTGTATCTGTTTTATAAATATTCAAATCAATATCGCCAAGATAAGCCCCTCGATCATCTATATAGACATAGTTTCCATACTCAATTACTCTATCTACCTTTTCAGCAGTCAAATCCTTATAAGTCTTGGGTAATGAATACAATACTCCATTATTAAGCAAGTTATTGCTTTTTTCTGATTTTAAGTCTACTGGTACATACGTATTTTTTATTTTATACTTATTTTTTATAGATTCTACCTTTGACTTTATATGCACCTTTTCAATTTCAATTTCCTTTACAAATAAATCCCCCTTTTTTGCTGGATATATAAAATCTTCTTTTCTTCCTAAACATAGATATTTTTTCGGTTTTTCCAATGCTTTTCTTACTAGCTCATTATCTTGTGTTGTTAAAAATATTTTAAGTTCTACATCTTGTAAAGTTTCAAAGTTCATTATTCTATTTTGCTTTGTCAATTTATTATAGTTATATATCTCTCCATAATCTAATTTCTCATTTGTCTTTGATTTAGTTATACGTCTTAACTCTTTTTTTAATTCATTTTCATAGGATCTTATAAAAGATTCACTCTCTCCTCTTATAAATTCACTACTTTTATTTCTATAAGTTCCAATTACACCTATTTTAAAATTACTTTTTAGTTCTCTATCTATTAAATTAGATATCATACCTGCAATAGTAGTTGCTGTAGGCAAATTTAATGTTGGAATATAATCATCCTGCATCATGAGTGGCTCTCTATAATGGGCAAAAGGTTGTTTTATTTCTAATAAAAGTATCTTTTCCTTAGTCATCTTACTCACCCTTTAGATACCATTTATTATCATCATTTATATCTAACCTTGATATTAACCCTTTAATCTCTTTTACTGGATACCCAGCTTTTATAATATCTTTTATATCGAGCTTTTCATAAAACTCCTTATCTATTTTGGTATTTATCCTATTACTATATACAGCTAAAGTGTTCTCCTTTGGCAAATCATAACTATAAATTGTTTCTGCAACCTCGTTTAAGTTTAATCTATTTTCCACATCCATTGAGATATCATTCCAAAAGTACGGTACAACTGATTCAAATGCACCCCCAAATACTGCCAAAGGTTTTAATAGTACTGTCTGATGTTTTATAGTTCTAGTTAGGTTACATATAACATCTACTACATCTACTAAAGCTTCTTTTCTAAGTTCCTTGTCCATATATATTCTATCTTTTGGCGCTAGATATTTTCCGTCTTTTACTTCTTTAACCCCAAATCTATCTAATTCTATTGTTATTGTATATACATAGTAATCTCCAAATATTTCTTCATTTGCTAGTGCTTGAGTTTTTGGTAACTCACTATCGTATTTTTCTCCATCTTTTTTAAAGTACTCTCTTTCAAGCTCTGTTTCTAAAAATCCTCTGTTGGTAATTAATTGTGTATCATTCTTAAAAGTATGCAAAGATTTTAAAGGTATTATTCTAAGTGGAGAAGTTTTACTTATCTGTTTGTCCGGTATTAAATAACCCATTATATCATTTTCCATACCATGTTTATCACAGTTTTCTATATCTTTCTCATATGAATGCATATTAGTTATTTTACCTTTTTTGTCTACATTCAAAACAATTCCGCTAAGAGGCCAACCCTTTTTATGAAGCCCTTTCCTTATTTCATAAGTTATAGTTCCTACACTCGTTATAGCATGTGGTCCATCACTCATAAATCCTTTTTTTATTGGGGTATAATTACCAAAACCTTGGTCATTAGATAATGCTACTGAACTTTCTGTAAGTATAGTCATACTAACACTTGAAATTATATTATTTATCATTTACTTTTCCCTCCTCAGTATTTTTACTTGATAAAAATCCTTCCATAAATCTACCTATTTGGTAATGAATCTCATTGCTTGAAGATTTCATAATGATATAAGAAAATTTATTTGGTATCCTTAATTCATTTACAGATATAAGGTGTACTAAAATTTGAAATAAACCTGTCCTATCATCAGACTTCATCATTTGGTTTATCTTAAACATTATAGTTTTCTTATTTTCCTCAGGTATTTTCCCACTTAAACTCACTCCAAGTTCCTCAAATGCATTACCTTTAGATTTACATTCCATACTACCACTTCCTTTATCATTCATTTTTAATAATTCTAAATAGGCCTGTACATTAATTAAAGTTTTTGTCTTATTTAATCCCTTTCCCTCTCCTTCATCTATATAAATCAAGTTATTTATTAAAACATTCTCTAGCGATGATATATTTTTAGAAATTACATATGATTTACAAATTTCTTTTCTCTTTGAAGGCTCTTTACTAAAATTAAACCTATCTATTATGTCATAGTATTTTATAATTCTTTCTATATTCTGTACCTCAATTACATTAGTAAGATTTAATATTATACCTTTATTTGTATCAATAGATATTTTGTAAGTTCTTAGCCTTTTGTTCATATGTTTTGATAATCTTTTGTAAAAAGACTTTTGATTTAAATTTTTGAACTCCAATGCCATTTTGTAATTTAGAAAATTCATTAAATTCAAATCCTCTGTATATATTATAAATCTAGGTTGTTTTGTGTTTACATATAATAAATACATCAAATTTAGAAATTCACACTCAAAGCAAACACTTTCATTTCCGTTTCCATAGTTGCTAAACATATTGTTTTCAGCTCCCATAAATGAATAATTATACTTTGAATTTACTCTTGGCTTAGATGTTGTTTTATGGGTAATATCATTATCAGTAGCTAGATTATTGTGACATATACTACATATATTTTCAGATACTTGATACTCCTCTAGCACTTTTTCTTGTTCGCTTAATTCCTTCATATTTATTCCTGCTACAATATATATAAGTTTTTTAAAATTACTATGGAAATTCTCTACACTCTGTGCATTACTTCCATATTTAGGGCTATTTCTTAAGTAAGGAAAATAACCATAGTCCAATTTATCTATAGTTATAAATCTAATAAAATCTTCTTCTTTAAAATCTTTAATTTTAAACATATTAGAAGATAATTCACCCTTAACTTTATATCCCTTTTTTGACATTTCATCTACAATATTATTCAGATATATTATACCTATATCCCTAACAACCTCTCCACTTCTATAAAACCTAAGTTCTTTAATTTTACTCACCTCCTAGCCTATAACATCTACCATACCAAATGATTGACATCTCCTGTGTCCTACCCCTAGTTTATATATTAAATTTAGATCCTCAGTATCCCCACTTAATTCAAATGTACCTATATAAGAGTTAACATATAAAAACCTTTTTTGAGTTATTCTTTTAAAATCCTCTATTTCCTCTTTGATGACTTTTTTCTTCATATTTATAGGCTTAAATCTTATATACTCTTTTGCCCCATAACCTCTGTAATTTTCTAAGATTTTATTTATAATATAGTTCATTTCTTCTTCGTAATTAGAGTCCTCAATATCTATAAATCTACCTTCTTTTGTTCTAATTGCTATTGGAGAAAGTGTTTTGAATACCGCCCTTCTACCCTTTATAGACTTTTCTTTTATCATGATTATCTTTTTCTTTTTAAGGATAAACCCCTTGTAATTAAAAATTACTTTATCCATTAACCCATTGTATAAATCAGTCATAAATTCTAAATCTGGTGATGAAAAGTTTAAAATAACCTTTCCTCCTTCTTTTATATTAATTAAGTCTTCTTTTATTTCATAATTTGTAACATATCTTGCACAACAGTAATGCTTCTTATTTCTACTATCTTTATGGTTTTTATTTAAAAACATTTCATTAAATAATTCTGTATTGGATTCCTTTATCGCTTCTTTTACTATACTTACGTCCTGCATATTAGAATGTAGTGGTGTTTTATCTGTCTCAAATTCAACACTAAATCTCACCAAACTACCCCCTTTCTAATTTTAATTATTACCTTATATATTTCCATTTTTTATCTTAATCTCCTTTAAAGATACAGAGATATTTTATATTCTTGTATCTTTAATTGTAAATTTTTCTTATTTTTTCAAATATCCTCCTGATTTAGATAACTTACCTATAATTATTTGATTGGTAGATCTTAATTTTTTTATATCTCGTTGTATTGTTTTTGATGATACTCCAAGTTCCTCGGCCATAATTTTTGATTTGACTGGTTCCTTTGATTCTTCTAAAATTTTAGAAATCATTTTTAATCTCTCTTCTGATTTATAGTAATATACTCCCATGCTATATCACCTCCTTTTTTTATCTCATTATTTAAAATCATGCTGGAGTTTAATTATATTATCTACAGAAATTTTAGTTTTTAAACCAGACATTTTTTGTTTCAACAAAAAAACAATATATACATTTGTATATATTGTTTTTTTACCACTCTGTTAATAAAGTTTTGTAATCTTTAAAACCATGCGTTTACAAACCACTTAGTTAATTTAAATCTTTATTTTATATTTTATACTTTTACTATATTTTGTAAACCTTTTTGTTATAATAAATTTCAATTTTTAATTAGAAAATGCATCCTTGATAAATTTTCCAACGGGTGTCAACTCATCATCATTCCACTTACTTAATTTATCAATATCATATCTTATAAATGAATATGGTTCATCTTTATTACTCAAAGACCAATTAATCCAACTAATATTGTTCTGGTCTAAAAAATCTATAAACTCTCTTCCTTTTTTAAAATCTATTTCACCACTACCCTTTTCTGGGCTAAGTCCCCATTCAGAAATAAATACCGCTAGATCGTTTTTTAATGCATCATTTAATAAATATTTATATCCTCCATCACTTGTTCCTGTGTACAAATGGTAGGTATACATTATATTTTCATACTCCAAGGGGTCGTTTATAGCACTCTTTATATCTACACAATGATTAGGAGTCCCCACAAGTATGATAGCATCTGGTGAATTTTTTCTTATTATAGGTATTATAATATTTGCATACTCTTTTATATCGCTCCATGAGGTATCACCACTTGGTTCATTAAATATTTCATATATTACACCTGGTTCGTCTTTGTATCTAGTTGATATTTCATCAAAAAACTCTTTAGCTTCTTCTATATATGTGTTAGGGTTATTATCTTTTAGCGTGTGCCAATCTACTATGGCATACATATCCGCCCCCAAAACATTTTCTATTCCTTGAAGTAAATTTTTCATTGATTCTTTTTTATTATAAATATATCCTTTATTTTGGTCTGTGTACATCGCCAATCTAATAGCATTAGCTCCATATTCAGATAGTGTATCTAGGCTTCTCGTATTTATATATTCTGGATACCACATAAGTCCATGGCTACTCATTCCTTTTAATCTTACTATATCGCCATTCTCATTTATAAGATTTGTTTTTTTTACTGATAAGTGTCCATTTTCTTCTAAGGCATTTTTATTTACATTAGATTCACTATAATTTGACCTTTGTAATAAAAATATATTTAAAAATAAACTTACTAACAATGTAATAAGTATAATCACATTAAATCTAGATTTATTTGTTTTTTTATTAAACATTTGCAAGTTCCTCTTTATTTTCTAAAACTCCAGTCCAGCTTAGTATTATCTCTCTAAAACTTTCATCATTTGAAATATTTTCCCAGTCTTCTATTTTGTATAAAGTATTGTTTTCTGCTGTAGCTTTATCACATTTTAAACAATTTAAACTTAAGTCATCCTTCAATTTTAGATTAATATTTTTATCATCTAACTTTCCTTTAAGTAGTATATACTCATAATTAAAATTAACTACTTCTACTGTATTTCCATCTGTTGTATTAACATTTACTTTTACCGGTATTCTAGGCAACTTTCTATTGGAAATTCTATGCTTTCTATTTCTATCAATCGTATTTGATTTAATTTCTTTAATAGTGTTTGATCTCATCTCAGTCGCTAGAGTATGTCCTCTATCATATACTATCTGATAATACTCATTTTTATCTTTTTTTGATAAATGATTTAGTTTTATACTATATTTCCATTTGTCCATGAATTTATCAACATGAACTACTCTACCTTTTAAATTCGCTTTATAATCTAAATATTTAATACTTATATCTATATCTTCATCGTATGGTATATACTCCGGTGTATCTATTGTAAAACTCATTCCATATTCTGATATATCTGATGTAGTAGCTTTTAACAGTCTTTCATTAAAACTTAAATCTACATCTAAATTTGTATAGTATCTTTCCTCGCTTCTATAATTTACACGGCTGAGCATGAAAAATACAGCCATAACAAGAAAGTACATATTCATAACCAACCAAAATATAATTACTAAATTTCCTAGGTGTTTATATTTTATAAGATCCTCTACTGAAAATACCAAGCCAATTACTGATATAACTATCAAAATAATATGTGGTACTGAATATTTAAAAGCTACATTCTTTGATGATACCCTCTCTTTTGATGTTACGTTGAACTTTCTAAGAGTAACTCCGATAGTTTCAAGGAGTATCGGTATTACTAAATATGGAAAAATTATAGTATCCACTATATTACTCCACTTTTGGTTTCTTAAATTACTAGATAAATATCTCAAAGATATATTGTATAATAAATACGACGGCAACCATATAAACATTAATTCTTTTACAGTACACTCTACTATAAGTAAACCAAACACAGAATATAATATTGGAGATATTATATATATAAATCTTCTAAAGAACGTGGTCCAATATAAAAAACAAGTTATATAACTTAGCTTGGCCCTTATCCCCAGATTTGAAAATAAAAAATTAAAACTTCTTATAGTCTGAACACAACCTCTACCCCATCTTTGGCGCTGTTTTATCAGACTTTTAAAATCAGTTGGCGCGAGTCCATGTGCTAATACTTCTGATATTGCAAAGCATTTATACCCCTTACTTTGTATTTTAATACCTGTTGCAAAGTCTTCGGTTATATTTTTTATGGCTATACCACCAACTTCTTCTAAAGCCTCTCTAGATATTAAGGTATTTGAACCTGCATATATCGGTGAATTCGTACGATTTCTACCCACATTGACTTCCTTGAAAAAGTAATCCTGCTCATTTGGTATATTTTGTTCTGAGTATAAATTATATTGAAATAAATCTGGATTATAAAAGCTTTGAGGCGTTTGTATAAACCCTACTTTATAATTTTCATCTACTTTATTTACTCCATCTATATCTTCTTTTATTACCCATTTATTATCTGCATCCTTTTTCATAAGCGGCAAACTAAAATAAGGAACTGTCTTCATTAAAAAGTCACTTCGTGGTATCATATCTGCATCAAACGTAGCTATAAGAGGTGATGTGGTTTTGCTTAATGCATTGTTTAAGTTTCCTGCTTTTGCATATTTATTTTCAGCCAATCCTATGTACCCTACTCCCATTTCATCTGCAAGTTCTTTCATTTCTATTCTATTTGTATCATCACATATGTAAATATGGACTTTACTTTTATCTGGGTATTTCATATGAGTACAACCATTGACTGTCTTATATAGTATTTCTGTTGACTCTGAATGAGTCGCTATTAATACGTCGACATCCGGGTAAAATTCTACCGGGATTTCTGGCATTTCTGGTTCTTTATTTGAACTTAAATTTTTGTAATGTGAAAAAGCTTCTATTACCCCTACAGTTTCTGCTATTGCAAGTGATAACCCTGCTATTAAGGATATCATCCCGTGATGTATTGGAATAGTAAAAAACAACCTCCAGAATATATATATAAATGCAGTTATACTAGATGCTACTAATAAAATTTTCCTCTTTATACTAGTACTCTTTTTCATGCTTATCCCCTCTTATTTTTAATCTCTTTGTACAAGAATTATAGATACTACAAATATACCTATGAATATTATAGATAGTACACTAGTTATCATTGTCTTTTTATCATCACCCAGTATAAAGCTTTTTGCTTTTTCTAATGTACTTTGGTTTTTCTCATTTTCTCTAAATTCACTAAATTGGTATAATGAGTCTATATTTTCATCTAACCACTTTCCGTGTTCCCTTATAACAAATTTCATTTTTTCAACTTCAGTATTATACTCACTCTGGTATTTCCATCTAAGTGTATCTCTTTCTATACTAGGGCCTAAAAACATAACAGTTTCATCTATATATTTTATTAAATTCTTCTCACTTAATATGTCTTTTCTTAAATATTTATACCTGTCTATCAATTTTTTCGTGAAATTAGAATCTCTTAGTAGTTGACTAAACCAGGGTGCATCATGCATTGCTGTAGAATCAATTTTCAGTACGTTTTGTGATTTTATATCATTATCTAGACACATATCAAAATCCCAAACTGGGCCCATATTAATTTTAGAACCATTTTCTTTGTATATATAAGTTGAATGGTATCCAGAATCGTAATTGGCAAAAAACTCATTTATTATAAAATAATCTATAAACGATTCTACATCTATATAATCTCTGTACTTATAAAACTCGTCAATATCACTAGAATAAATAGATTCTTCAAATTTATTTATATCATTAGTTATATAATCTATTGTTTTTTTTGTTATTTCATCTTTCTTTGGATATTTAACCTCTAGGTATCCTACTGGGAGCTTATTTTTAGTTGAATAATTGTCTAGCAGTATAGCATCTTCTTCAAACCTATCTCTTCTTAGTAAATAAGATGATTTTGTAAATTTGTTATCATACTCGGAAATGCTTACTCTATCTTCTCCCTGTTTTACATTTTCCATCATAAGGTATACACCTTCATAGGTATACTTATCATCATCTTTCATTACCACTTCACAGTATCTTACATCTGGAGTATATGGCATTACTTTCCCTGCAATATTTAAAGCCATATAGTTTCTAAGTAGAGTTCTGTCTATATAGGATATATTTAGTACCCACTCCCATTCTTTTCCCATACCTAGTATATCTTGCTTATTTTTACTTCCATCTTTGTTTGTTGTTTTTATTAAATACTGTTTTTTAGGAAATCTAATCGATGTATTTCCTCTTTGCCTGATTAGTATATCTGATTTGTTGGTAGGCTTACTCTTAATATTATTTATGCTTTTCTCATTGTCAATAATAGTTATATTGCCATCAACATATGGATCTATATCTAATGGTGCAAAGTAGCCTTTTTCTTTGTCCCAAGCAACTCCAGCCTTTGGATTTTCACCCTTAGTATCTATAATTACTAACGGCAAGTGGGTACTAAAAGAATCACTTATAGTATTATTCTCTTTTATATCAAATTCTTTTGGACGGCTTTTTATTTTTTCTTGTCTATGACTATGTACTCTTTTTTGAGAATTTTTTTGTATAAATATAGATAGTGAAATACTTGATACTAATAATCCTAGTGCTACTAATATACTTATATTTCTTTTACTAGAAAATACTTTTTTCATCATCTATTTATGTCCTCATTTTGACAAACTAGATTAACTCTTTCTACTCCATCTAGTTCATATAATTTTTTATTTATATTTCCTTTGTCTTTAGAAGAATTTATTATACGCTGTGAAAGTTCATATATATATTCAACCCTTTCACTAGTCGTATTTTTTACACGCATATTAGCTTCACCATCATAAAACACTAGTATAGCCTTTTCTATTTCCTCTTCAACCTCTGTACTTGCATGTATTACAAGTAAATATCTATCATTTGACTTTATGTGACCAAATATAAGTAAGAATATAAATAATATTGCACTCCCTACTGCTGCTATTGTATATTCAGATACCCCACAGCAAATACCCACAACTATACACCAAAATATATAAACTGAATCTCTTGGGTCTTTTATGGCTGTTCTAAAACGTACTATAGATAGTGCACCAACCATACCTAAAGATAAAGCTATGTTATTTCCAATTACATTCATAACCATAGTAGTTATTATAGTTAGCATTGCAAGTGATACATTGAATCTTTGGCTGTATACTGCCTTTGAATGAGAGTATCTATATGCCAAATATATTACTATAGATAATATTATTGATACTAAAAAATTAAGTAATACCTGTTCAATACTTATAGATACATTACTTTCTTGAAGGTATTTTAAAAGCATTTCTTTCATTTGTAGTTTTTCCCCCTTATAAGTAGCTAATATATCTCGACATACAGTATTTACTAGCTGATGTTTGAGATCTATTAACGCTATCTATTATGTCTTTTACATAACTTAATAAAAAATTGTTGTATTTTACTTCTAGTATTGTCTTATTAGTTACCGTATTTAAAGATAGTGAAGGATTAAATATATCCATATTTGATTCACTAGATTTCAAATCACTATCTATAGTTACCCTTGTATTGTTTTCTTTCACTATATAAGCTAATCTCTTATATTCTACTATACATTTTGGCATATATAAATCAGTTTGCATTATATTACAAAACCTATCTGCTAAATCATTGTTTAATTCTTTTAGTACTCCATAGTTCCCTTTTAGGAGTTCTTGGGCTATTTCTTTTGGTATTGTCAGTGAGTACTTATGTTGATATTCACCGTCTTTTTGTTTTAGCTCTAATTTTAAAAATTTAGCTTCTGGATCATATATTCTAAGTCTTATTTTTCTTCTGCATTCTAATCCATTCTCTTTGTCAAAGTAATCATTATTATAGAGTGTGTCAAAATATAGTGATCTGACCATGTACCCATCGCCTGTATTGTGCGGATCTTGAGTTAGTGTTTTAGATAAGGTATTTTTTAGGTTCATTGCAGCGAATTCATTTATTTCATATTTCTTTTCTACTCTAGTTACTATGTTTTGATTTATCAATTTACAACCCCCTCTTAGTAATTATAGCTATATATTGTAGAAAATAGTAGTATATTCAGAAAATTTTTGTTATATGTTTGATTGTAATTTGACATGCCCTATTCATAATTAGAATTGTTAAATCAAAATAGTGGTTGTCGCATAAGCAATATAAAATCTGCTGAGCAAAACCCCTTTTTTATATTTAAAATATTAACTTATATTTTATAGTTTTAATAGTTTTATGGTTAGAACGTTTCCTTTTTCATAAACAAAGCTTGTTAAATATAGATTTCATTAGACAATTTCATAACATACATAAGTATTAAATTAGTTTATAATTATAGTAGTTTTATCTAATATATTATCATAAATCCAGTGAGCATTTTCTACAGCTAATCGAATACATCCATGGCTCAAGGCCATCCCAAGTCTATCATCAATTATTTCAGTTCCTGCTGGATTAAATAAAATCGAATGATAGTAATAACTACCTCGAATTCTAGTTGCATATTTCACTCTATAAGTATCAGAACCAAAGTAAGGCTTTCTACCGCTAACATAAAAAGTACCCTTAATAGTTGGTGTACTAGGCTTACCTATTGTACATGGCCACTTATATAATAAATTCCATGAACCATCAGGATTTTTTTCAAATATATAAGTAAGTTTATTTTCTAGGTCTGTTGTAATTAAATTTATAGTTGGACTTTTAATTTGATTGTCATTTACAAACTTTATCATATCCGTATAAAAGTACTCAAAATTATATTCTTCAGGTGGATTTCCATCATCAGAAAGGAAATAGCTAAATATATATCCTACTTGATTATCATAAATAGCATAACTCCAATCTCCATTTACTGATATCACTTGCACTATAGATTTTGGAGGAATTATAGCTACTGGATTTGACTCAGCAGATGGATAAGACCTTAAAGTAACATCTGTCCATGTATATTTTGTTTTGGATAAATAATCACTATATAAATACCCTCTTTGTCCATTATATAATACTTCATACCAATCTTCTTCAGCTCCAATAACTTGAACCTTAGATCCTATCGGTATTACGGTAATTACATTTGAAGAAGTAGATTTTTCTTCTCTTAGATTAGTGTTAGCTAAGGTGTACTTATATGAATTTTGTTGTTGCCTTTCATATTTTTTCATACTTCACCTCTAATATTTACTTTTTATAATAATCTATGAGACTTTTTCTTTATTTATCACTATTATACTCAAGACTAATTGGTGTAAAGTTTTTAATTATTCTCATTTATAACTTTTTTATGTAATATGAGTTTCTAATTTTAATGAATATAAAAATAGAGTAATAATTTTAAGTTACTACTCTATTGGTTAAATTAATACCTTGTGTTATTTCCACACTTATCGCATAAGTTTGCATCTTTAGGTAATCTATTCCCACAATTTCTACAATATTTATATTTTTTAACATTTTGCGTATCGTTGTCTTTACTTAATATATCTTTATCCTTGTCTAACTTTATATCTACTACTCTTTCAGTAATTACATCATCTGCAATTTGACTTTCATATGTCATTTCTTTATTAGGAATATCTAATTTATATCTTATAGCCATTTCATCCATAAATCCATCTAACTCCTCTGAATTAGGGTACTTCCATTCTAACTCTCTAAACTTATCGTCATGTTTAAAAAATCCATTTTTGTGAAGTAACTCATGATATATAAGATATTTAATAACTTCACGATCTACCTGTGATGATGACATTAACTTATTAACATAAATTTTATAGATATCCTGTTCATCTTCTATTGTCCATCTACAACATAGTGCTAGCCAGCTCTTTACAACTGTATCGCTCCATTCAATACTTAAAAGATTATCTTTATTTAAAAATGTATTTTCTTTTAATACTTCATCAAGAAGATCTTCTAAATCATACATATTATCAATAATATTATATTCTATTCTCTCATCTTCACTTTTTATTTCAGCTTCTTTTTTTAATTGATATGAATTAAATACCGTTTTCTTAAATATATAAAATAATTTATATATTTGTTTTAATAATGGTGTACTTTCAAAAATTTCTTTCAACCATTCCTCTTTTTCTTCATCTTTTACGAATAGTTGATTCATCTTTGCTGCTATTATTTTCGGATCTAACACTTCTCTTTCTTCAAAAGTATAATATATAGGCATTTCACCATCTTCATATAACTTGTCTAATATTAATTTTACTCCACTTTCTTTGGGTTTAATGTTACATTTATTAAAACAAATGCTTATAATAGCTGTAGCATTTACTTTACCCTTAATAAATTTATCTTTAAACTTTTCAATATATTTAAATCCATCTAGTGTATCTTCATAAACCAATACATTAACATCTTCACCATTTTCATTTAATACGGCATACCAACCAACAGGTAACACTTCGTCAAATTCTTTAGATATAACATTAGCTTTCATTCTATTATAAAGTTTAATATATATATCCCAAGGGGTGTACTGTGATTTAATCTCTATAACCCCTTCATTGTCATTATTATTTTTTACTTCTGTTGATGGTGTTTTGTCTCCTATAGATTCAATAACTAATTGCTCCGGATCTAGCCAAAAAACAAACTTATCCCATGTATCATGAAAATCTATAATATTTACTTCCTTAGTCCCACCTACTGCTGGTCCTCTTAATCCTCTTCCTATCATCTGCATAAGTAATGAATCACTATTTGTTTGTCTAGTTAAAAATATAGTCTCTACATCTGGAATGTCACTTCCTTCAGTAAGTATTTGTACATTAATAAGTACATCAAATTTATTTTCTTTAAACTTCCTTATAGTGTCTTGTGCTCCTACTTTATCTGAAATTACATAATCACACTTTACTCCTGCTTTTTTGAATTCTTCGTATAATGTCCTGCAATGATTCTGATTTAGAGCAAATATTATTGTCTTCCCATACTTATTTTTATTATCTAAATATTGCTTTACAATAAACTTATTACGTGAAGATGATTTAGCTATTTGATCCTTTAATTTTTCTGATAATTCTCCAAATTTGTTAAAAAAAGCTTCATCATCTTCTGTTATTAAATATTCTATTTCTCCTGCAATATTAGTTTCTATTTTTTTATATACAGGATTTGCTAAAAAACCACTAATCAATAAATTTTTCAATGTGACTTCATATATGTATCCTTTGGAATGACCTATATTACTTTCTGCATTTACTGTAACATTAAACATATCGAATAATCTTTTTCTATCATAATCTTGCATTCTAGTTGGTGTAGCTGTTAATCCTAATAATATTCTATTTGGATTTAGCTGTGTAATTCTTTTTAATACTTTTTGATATGATGGCGAAACAGCATGATGTGCTTCATCAATAACTACAATTAACTTTTCTAACCCTGGCTCTCCTAACATTCTTTTAATAAACCTATATCCATATTTGTTAGCTACAGAGCTTATACTACAAATATTTATATCGTATCGTGAAGCTTGCGACATTTTAAAATGTATGCCTGATACAGGTATTATTCTCAATTTTTTTATTCCATACTTAGCTAATGCTGGTGCTTGATTTCTAAATTCGTTATTAGTTTGGTCTATAAGCTCTTGTCTATGAGCAAGCCATAATATACGATAACCTCTAGCAACTCCACTATTTAATAACCAATTTACTGCAGTAAAAGTTTTTCCACTTCCTGTTGGCATTACAAGTAATCCATTTTGTTGTACATTCTTTTTACCATTTAAATTAAAGTATTTATTTAATGAATCTATAGCCTCTATTTGATGACTCATTGGTTTTCTTGAATCTGCAGATGACTCTTTTATATTAATTGGATCTGTATATAAATTCATACTTTCCTCCATTCCCCTGTTAAATAAATTTTTTCTTCATTTCATTTTTTACTATAATTACACAATAATTGTGGTTATTTTTTCATTTTATATAATATTAAGCCTGCATAATACTTAGTGTTAATGGTAATAAAAAATAAGAAACACATATCAGACTCGTTGTATAATTAAATCTCCACAATAAAATAACCGAAGATGTTTGCATGTAATCAACTAGTATTATATCGAATATTCTAGGAATTAGTGATAAGAATCTAGTTTTTATAATATGCGAAATCGAAAAAAATAAGAGATATTGAGTTTAAATTATACCCTATATAGGTTCTATTTTAGACAATATCTCTTTTATGGATTTCAATGTTGAATACGAATTGCAAGAATGATCCCCACAAATTATAATACTTTTATTATTCTATCATATTACCATCATCTCTAACTATTACACTAAACATTGTACGTGGTATATAGTTGGGTAAATACGATTAATACTCCCTACTTTATATTATGAAAATCCAGCTTGTTGTTTATAGCTACCATATGAATTTTTAGAATCTATTTCATATTCGCTGATTTGTTTTAATCCCCTACCATGATGTGCTATTTCATTTCCAAGTGAATCTATTCTGATTCCCTTGTATGCTTGAAGTATCTGACTAGCTCCTTCTCCATGTAATTGATTTAAATTAGACTGTGAGATACCTGAAATTATATTTACTTTATCTTTATTCTTATTTTCTTTTTCTTTCATTTAAGCTTCTATATCCTTCATAGTTTAATTTATAATACTCTTCTTTAATATATATATATGGATTTAAAATATTTTTCATATTCTAAATCCACATTACAAATATCTAGTTTTTCATTATATGTACTGCTTAATAATTTTTTATCATCGAAATGGATTTATATACCATCCTCAGTATGTAGATAAACTTTCTAAATATGTTATTATATATTTATCATGATTATATATCATTTAATACGTATTTTTTTGTCAAATATTGACTTATTATTTATTTTATTTTCTCTTTCTTTGTAGTAATATGTAAATTATCAGTTATTTCATTGTCAACAAAAGAAAAGACCACATTGAATATCAATTCAACATGGTCTCCATATACTATTACTTCAACACGATCTTTATATACGATTACGTCCTTATTTGCATACAAAATAAGCTAGATGAAATAGTAATTACCTCATATAGCTCTATCGTATATTTTCATCTAAGTCTTATTACATTATTTTATAGAAAACACTACTTCATTTAACTCTATGTCAAATTCTTTAAGCAAAAATCTTATTATATTTAATTTAGCCTCTGTATTTAAATTTGTTTCTAAGTAGATATTATCTGAAATTTTAGTTCCTTTTCTTAGTTTAGTTACTTCTCTAGATTTATTATTATCTATAATATCTCTTTTATATGTTCTATCTATAATGTTATTGAACCTTACAGGATCTAAATCATATAAAGTAAAAGCAGCTTGTTCATAAAATTCTGTCCAATTTTTAACTTTATGACATTCTCCTAATATACTAAAGGATACTATACTTTCATTAGTAAAATTAATATCCTCATCTTCTAATGTAAATAAATTTTCACTATTTCTTGGTGGCTCATATATTGTACTTGGATATTTCCAAATTTCTAATGCTCTATTTAATAATATTTTAGTTCTATTTTTTATTTCTTCTTCACTCCACTTCTCTATAGCTGAAATATACTTATTTAAGTAAAGTCTACTATCCTTAAACCCACTCTCCATTTCTTTCTTTTCCTCAAATGTTTTATTACTTAATTTAGAATTATAACCTGTCAAAGTTAAATTTCCAATTGTATGTAAGTATTTATTATGTATTTCCTTATAATTTTCCCCTAATGATTCTTTCCACTTGTTTGTTAATGTTTGCGGCATAATATGTTCTATGTTAAGTGTATTATCATTAATTAAGTTTTCTAAATCAACACGTTCTTTGTTATTATAATTTTCTAGTCTCTCTAGTAAATATAGCTTATTTTTTGACTTAGTATTATATATATCTTTTGTTTCAAAAGCATTTGAAAACTCATTATCATCTGGGAATCTTTGAGATGATTTTTTATTTATAAAAGTATATTTTAATATTTGCGAATAATTTTCCCTATAATCACTAGATTTTTTAATTTCTCTACCTAAGTTCATAAATATTTTATTCAATGCATTCGTAGGTACATCACATATTATCCTTCTTAGTATAAAACATTCCACTAAATTCAGAGCTTCTATAAGCTGATCTGTACTTAGTATATTTTCATTATAATCATCAAATAATTCTAATAAAAATGGATATGATACAAAGATTTCTAATTTATTTACCCTTTTGAGAACTTCATTCACCTCACTATTGCTAGTACTTGAGTCAAATATTTCTTTATAATAATTAGAAAATTTAAGTAAATCCTTTAACAAATATTCTATATTTATATCATTATCTGAAACATATCTTTTGAAACTAACATGTACTTTATTTTTATTTGGTATATTTCTCTCTTTTATAGTTAAATAATCTCTTATAAAACTGCTTACATTATTTTTCGTATTTTTTTCAATTCTATACCAGTAATTATTATAGAATTCTTCTTGTGCTTTAGAATCTCTACCCATTAATACAAAGTTTCTTACCCTATCAGCTTCACTTAAATCTAATCCTGTTGAGTTTAAACTTTCAAATATTAATTGAGGATCATCTTCTCCACTCTTTAATTCTATTTCTACTATTATTAATTTCTGTATGGCATCAAATAAGTCATCTACTGATATATTATCTTCTCTTATCCTATTATAAAAATATAGATAGTTTGAAACTATATTAGAATTTTGGTTTGTGTTTATTTCTTCTTCAAATAATCCATAGTATGCTTTTCTATCTTCTACTATTGGCTTTAATTTTATTTTCCCCTCTTCATTCCTAGAGTGTTTATTTATAAGATAACACTCTTTAATTTGTTCTTCTGTTGTAATAATTCCTCTTGATTGACCCAACTCTCTTATTATCTGACACATGGCAAGCAATAGTATAGACATAGTAGTCACTCTTTGCTGTCCATCTATTATTAAATATTCTTTTCCCATACCGTATATAGATACAACCGATCCTAAGAAATGAGTTCTAAGTCCAGAATTTATTATATCTTCTAAATCATCAAATAATCTCTTACATTGTTCTTTCTTCCAGTTATAATTTCTTTGATATACTGGTATTATAAAATTCTTATTAGATCCTTCTAAATAACTAAGAAATTCAATTTCTCCTGCTTTCATATATCCACTCCCCAATCTTATAAAATTCTTATTAGATCCTTCTAAATAACTAAGAAATTCAATTTCTCCTGCTTTCATATATCCACTCCCTAATATTATAAAATTCTTATTAGATCCTTCTAAATAACTAAGAAATTCAATTTCTCCTGCTTTCATATATCCACTCCTCTATAATTATATAAATTTACTTTGTATTCTTATATTATATCAAAGTTTTTACTTATAAATATATAGGATATCATTTATTAATTTATTATATATCTTGAAGTTATTATACATATCTTTTAATACTGCATTTATTTTTATTTAAATAAGTATATGATTATTTTAGTAAATATTTAATTTCTTCATTTTTATATATTACAGTTATACTATAGTCACTATATAGTAAATATAGAGTTGAATTGTAGGTATTAACTTCATTCTCATATATTACATCACTAAACTCTGCTACTAACCCTTTTAATATATTTGATTTGAAATATTCTAATTCTTCAATATCCTCAATTACAAACACATATCCACCATAATATGTTGATTTTCTGTTATCTCCATAGCTTTCATTAAGAACATTGATAACATTACCCACATTTTCTACTACTTCCTTTGGATATTCTGATAATAAATTTAAATCTTCTTTCTTCCATAAGTTAATCATTTTTAGCTTCCTACTTTTAATTTTTTGTAATAAAAAGAGATGTTAGTGTTTCTACCAACATCTCCATTTATTAATTTTGGCTCTTTGTCAAATAACGTTGATGAAGTCAATATTTAATACAGTTTTCCTGTATAGATGCTGTTTTTAAATTACTTATATTTTTTCTCTTAGTAATACTCTTAATCTTAAATTTTTTAAACTTCTAAATCCGAAGATTACTCTTTTGAGTACAAATATCAAAAACTTTTCCAGTTTCATTATTAACTAAATTTACACTCATTGCAGCATCAACTGATTTTAGAGACTTAAATTCATCTATTCCAAGTACTCTAGGAAGATATTTTTTACTAATTTTAATTTCTGTACTTCTAAGTACTCTGGAAACCGTACTTGATGATACAAAATGTTCTTCTGCAATTAGTTTCATAGATTTGTATTTGCAAAGATCCTGCAATATTGAAATTTTAACGTCTCTGGAGATAAAACACCCTTTGTCTGTAAGTTGAGTTTCAGCCATAAACGACTCATTACAGTGCTTGCATTAGAATCTTTGATAACGTAAAATAATTTGTGCTTATGATGAAATAAATACTCCTTTATGGCAATGATAAAAATATAATCAGATGCCAGAAAGGGGTATTTTTTATGAGTACACTAAGTAAAGATTTAATAAGACAAATTATAGCTGATGGAGCTCTTAGTAATCCAAAGGATATAGGAGAATATTTAAAAGATATGTTTAAAGATGTAATTCAGGAAATGTTGGAGCAAGAGCTAGCGCTCGAGCTTGGTTATCAAAAGGGCGATAGCCGAAATAAAACTACTGACAATAGAAGAAATGGATATAGCAAAAAAACTGTTAAATCTCAATTTGG
>NZ_FQWX01000032.1 GCF_900129815.1 Asaccharospora irregularis DSM 2635 | reverse complement strand
TTTATCATGCGATAAAAACATGTTATCCTGTATTAGCATACCTTTCGGTATGTTATCCATGTGTATGAGGCAGGTTACCCACGCGTTACTCACCCGTCCGCCGCTCACCCCGAAGGGTTCGCTCGACTTGCATGTGTTAGGCACGCCGCCAGCGTTCATCCTGAGCCAGGATCAAACTCTCAAATAAAAGTTTTGTTTTCCTTGCTCAGACTAATCATTATCTGAATATCTGGCTTGGTTTGTGTTGTTTCAATTCTATAAATTAACCTACTGTTTAATTTTCAAAGTTCTTTTATGCTCCTCTTGAGCACTTATTAATAATAACATACTAAACACACACCGTCAACATCTTTTTATATTTTTATAATACTTTTTTATAAATCCTTAATATAGTTCTTAGTTTGAATATATATTTAATCTTAGTTGTCTAATTTAGTTTAAACTTATGATGTCAATTTAAACTATCTAGTTTTCTATAAAACTTAGTTTTAAGTAATAACATTAATTTATCATCCCACTATCTAACTATATTTGTAACAATCAAAATTTCATAAAAGCCAAAAATAAAAAGTCTTCCGTAGAAGACCTTATTATTCTTATTGATTACTTGTAGAATTTGATCCGAAATATTTTTGTATTCCCACGTATATAGCCCAAGCTATTTTTTCTTGATATTTTTCATCTGTTAAAAGTTTTGCTTCTTTTTCATTGGATAAAAAACCACACTCTATTAACATAGAAGGTATCTCGTTTTCTTTTAATAAGTAAATATCATCCCTAGGCTTGACTTCTCTATTATTTGTTTTGTCTACTACTCTTTTTAGTTCTTGTTGAACATATTTTGATAATTCCTTACTATCATCCTTACCTTTTGGATAAAACGTCTGAGCGCCATAGTATTTTGATTGTTCAAAAGCATTTAGGTGGATAGATACAAACATATCAGCTCTAGCGTCCTTTATTAATTTTTTACGATTTTTTAAATTTTCATTGTATTTTTGCCTTACCGTTTTATTCCCATCTTCTGTATATAAACTACTATCATCTTCCCTAGTAAGTATAACAAGTCCTCCGCTAGATTCTATTAGTTCTCTCAGCTTAAGCGTTATAGCGAGGTTGACATCTTTTTCTTTTGTGTTTTTATCTTTTGTCAAAGCCCCTGGGTCTATCCCTCCATGTCCTGCATCTACTATTATCGTCTTATTAGTAATCGGCATATACTTAATAACATCTTCCGATACATTCTTTATTTCAAATATCGAAATAGCCATTAGTATAAATGCTACACCTATGAAAATTGTATACCTTATGTATCTTTCTTTTATGTACCTTTTCAAAATATCACCCTGTACATTTATATTATATTTATACACAAAGTATACTCACTTAATATAATATTTTCATACTTCTAATAATTAAACTGTATCTATACTATAAATCATATAATATAAAAATCCTCAAAAACAAATTTAATTAGTTCTACATGAAACAATCTTATTATTCAAAGTGTCTAACTACACTTATCCTAATTAATATAATTAAACTAATTATATTAATCTTGTGTTTATACTAATTTATAAAACAAACATAATAACTAAGGTAAAATATGTCCATTTTAAATCACGATTTAATAATAAATATACAACACCATAAATGATACTAGATAAGGCTACAGATAAACCAATTAAAAGATTGCCCTTTGTAAACCAATGTACTAATCCCCAAGTTAGCGCCAACACAAAGCCTCCATATGGTATATCACTTCTCCCAAACCAAGTTTCAAAGGCCTTATGTCCAAATATAATTATAAGCATAAACAACCCCGTCTCGAACAAATAATAAATATACTGGAATATAAATTTAACTAAACCATTATTTTTGAATTCTAAAACTAATTTTAATCCTCCCCAATTAATATAATCAAAAATTGAAACTATTATTACACACAATATTACTGATACCCATTGATGTGTTTTTATTTTATCGGTTCTATTTATAATAGAAAATCCATACCTTTCACTAGAAAATTTAATTAATAAGTACGAAATTATACCCCATACCAAACACGTTAAAACTCAATGTAGTATAGTTTGGATTGAATTCCATTTGGACATATCTCTCCCATAAATTGCAGGCTCTATAAAATATGCAAGCACTACCTCCATACCAAGTCCTGCAAAGGCATATAGTGATAGATTCAAAAAGTCCATACCAGTAATTTTTTTTGTACTAATCTTCAAATTAACCTACATCCCTTCTATTCTTAATTTTTATTATAAGACTATTTGCTCTCCTTATATCCATATAAAAAGAAAGATAATAATAGGATGCCAATATGACATAAGGTACTGTGAATGATTTCAATATTTGTGTATAAGCATTTTTATCTAACTCTACAAAATGTCCATTTATCCAAACCATAAAAAAGGTTATAAATACTAATACAAGGTACTGTCCTATAATCACAACAGGCAAAGAAATATTTTGTAGATAATAATGTAATCCAATTATAGCGGTCGCCACTAATGTACTCAAGAATATAAACATAATATTTTCTGAGTAGTACTGGTCTTTCACCCCAACTATTTTCTCCAACACAATTTTACATATCACTAATATTGTAAACACCACGCATGATATAGTAATATAATTTTTCTTGTTTATTAAAGGCATATTATCTATCCTCCCCACCTATTTTTTCTAGCAAAGCATAAAATCCTCTTCTATACGCCCGGTTTAAAATTATACACTCCCCATTTTCTAAAATCAGCTTCATCCTCATACTTACATCTGTTTTCATGTAGTCAATTTTATAAATATTTACTATCATAGATTTACTAATCCTTACAAACCCATTTGTTGCATACTCCTCTAAAAAGCTTTGCAAACTAAAATCAATCTGCCAGACTCCATCTTTTAAATAAGAAAAACATTTTCGATCAACTATTTCACAAAAAAGTATATCACTCAAAGAAAACAGTTTGGTTTCTCCATTATTCTTTCCTAACAATAATTTCTTTTTTTCAAAATAATGTATAGCATCTAAAACTTCTTGATTTAGCTCTTTATAATGAATCTCTGCATAATTTTCTGTTATATCTGGTTCCAATATTTTTTTTATCAACATATTCCTTACCCCATAAAAATCATTTTTATATACCACTCTTATTTGACCATAATCTATAATTACAGCCACAAAATTAAACTAAACAAATTAACTATATAAATTGTTGTTTAGCAGTTATCTACAATCACTCTATATTTATTATATATTTTTAAAATTATCACGCAACACATCCATGATTAAGTTGCCTTTTTTTATGTCTAAATTACAAAATCAACCTAAAAGTCTCGTATTTATAATGGATAGATTTATACATCAAAAAACCCCACAAGTAAAATCCTTGTGAGGTCTGAATATCCAATATTCTTTTGAAAGAAATTATCTCTTTGAGAATTGTGGAGCTCTTCTTGCAGCCTTTAATCCGTATTTCTTTCTTTCCTTCATTCTTGCATCTCTAGTTAAGAATCCTTCTTTCTTTAAAGCAGGTCTTAAATCTATATCAGCTTTTAATAAAGCTCTTGATATACCATGTCTTATAGCTCCAGCTTGTCCAGTGAATCCTCCACCTTCAACCTTTACTATAACATCGTATTTGTTCTCATTTCCTGTTAAAACTAATGGTTGCTTAACATCTCTTATTAAAGTTTCATAGTTGAAGTATTCTTCAACTTTTCTTCCATTTACTATTATATTTCCTTCACCTGCAACTAGTCTTACTCTAGCAATAGAGTGTTTTCTTCTTCCAGTTCCGTAGTATTGAACGTTTGCCATGATAACTCCTCCTTTCACCCGCTAATCTTATTTAAAGTTTAAAACTTCTGGATTTTGAGCTTCGTGAGTGTGTTCTGCACCAGCGAATACTCTTAATCTAGTCATCATTCTACTTCTTAATTTATTTTTAGGTAGCATACCGCTTACAGCGTGTGCTACAACTTCTTCTGGTTTGTTTTTCATCATGTCTCTGTAGCTTATTTCTTTTAATCCACCTACATAACCTGTGTGGTATCTGTATAATTTTTGATCTAATTTTTTCCCTGTTAAAACTACCTTTTCTGCATTTACAACAACAACGAAATCTCCACCATCTACATGAGGAGTAAATGTTGGTTTATGTTTACCTCTTAATATCGTAGCTATTTCAGTAGCTATACGACCTAATGTTTTTCCTTCAGCATCAACTAAGTACCATTTTCTTTGTACTTCAGCTGGCTTAGCTATATAACTTTTCATAATTGTCCCTCCTTAACTATTTTTAAATAAATTGTTTACCGTTTATGTCAAGTCCGGGGCAAGTGGACTTATTAACACATTCTAATATATTTTAATACATGCATCCTGGTGTGTCAAGCTAATAATCGACTTTTTTGAGAAATAATCCATGAGCTGGTGCCGTGTGCCCACAGCTACTTCTGCTTTTTGAACTAATCACTGCCTCTAAACTCTCTTTTATTCTATTTCTCCCTATATCAACCAAGGTTCCTACTATTATTCTAACCATATTATATAAAAATCCATTGCCTTCTATCTCAATTACAATTAGATCTTCTTTTTTGCACAGCGAAATATCATATATCTCTCTAACTGTATCTTTGACTGATGATCCTGAGCTCATAAATCCTACAAAGTCATGTTCTCCAAGTAAAGATTTAGCCTCTTGGCACATTTTCTCAAAATCTAGTTCATATTTAACATGATAAGATATATCTTTGTATATCGGACTTCTATATGGACTATTGTAAATTAAATATCTATAAGTCTTTTTTTTAGCACTATACCTTGAATGAAAGTCATCATCTACCTGACAACTGTTCACTATAGCTATGTCCTTAGGCAGTTTTGCATTTAGTGCATTTGCAATTTTTTCTGATGGTATATTAGATTCTATCTTAAAATTTGCTACCTGCCCTAACGCATGTACCCCTGCATCTGTTCTTCCTGATCCAGTTATCTTAACCTTCTCATTTGTTATTTCATAAATGGCCTTTTCTATAGTACCTTGTATTCCCAAGGAACTAGGTTGCTTTTGCCATCCACAATAATTTTTCCCATTATATTGTATTTCAATTTTTATATTTCTCATTTTTATCCTCTTAAACAAATCTAGTAACTATTATAGCTATTAGATATACAATTTGTAATACGCAAGCAACAGAATCCGCCCTTGTTATTACAGACTCCCTCATTTTAGTTCTTCCATATCCACCTCTATAGCATCTAGCTTCCATAGCCATAGCAAGTTCATCAGCTCTCCTAAATGCACTAACAAATAAGGGTACCAATAATGGAACTAAATTTTTAGCTCTGCTTGCAAGATTTTTACTTTCAAAATCTGCACCCCTAGACATTTGAGCTTTCATAATCTTATCCGTCTCATCAAGTAATGTAGGGATAAATCTTAATGCTATTGTCATCATCATAGCCAACTCATGTACAGGTAATCCGAGCTTATTAAATGGATTTAGTAACCTCTCTATGCCGTCTGTAAGTTCTATGGGCGAAGTTGTGAGTGTAAGCAAAGAAGTTCCTACAACCAAAAATATAAGCCTAATCGCCATGAATATGGCCTGTCTTAGACCCTGACTAGTAATCGCTAAGAAACCAAAAGACCAGATTTTATCTCCTGGCAAAAAGAATACATTTATGACAAATGTAAATAGTATAATCCATCTAAGAGGTTTTAATCCCTTTAGAATATATTTAATAGGTATATTAGACAATTTTATCATTGCTACTAAAGCTGTTAAGACTATTATGTAAGGCCAGAATTTATTAACTATAAATAAAGATACCATAAACACAAACGTAGCTATAAGCTTTATTCTAGCATCTAGTTTATGAATAGTAGAACTAGTTGGATAGTATTGTCCTATAGTTATATCTTTTAACATTTTCTTCTTCCTTTCATAACTCTTAGTATTTCTTCTTCAGCTTCTTGTATAGTCAAAATGTCTTCTCTTATATCAAAGCCTTTTTCCCTTAGCTTTATAGCTAACTCTAAAACTTGCGGTATATCTAATCCTATTTGTTTTAATCTAGAAGAGTTCGACTTAAATACCTCTCTAGGACTACCCATAAATTCTATCTTCCCTTTATTCATAACTATTATAGTTTTTGCAAGTTTAGCCATATCATCCATACTATGTGATGATAATATTATTGTCATTTCATTTTTCTTGTGTAAAGTTTTTATTAATTCAAAGATTTCATCTCTACCACCTGGATCAAGCCCCGCTGTTGGTTCATCTAGTATTAGAACTTCTGGCTTCATAGCTATAACCCCAGCTATAGCAACTCTTCTTTTTTGGCCTCCTGATAGTTCAAACGGAGATTTGTCCTTAAATTCCTCATAGTCTAGTCCTACAGCCTCCATAGATAACTTTACCCTTTGATCTATTTCATCATGCTCTAGACCCAAATTAGAAGGTCCAAAGGCTATATCCTTCTCTATTGTTTCTTCAAATAATTGGTATTCAGGATACTGAAACACTACCCCAACTCTTTTTCTTATATCTGTTAAGTTTAACCCTGGTTCAGTTATTTTAAACTCATTTATAAAAATATCTCCAGATGAAGGCTTTAATATTCCATTAAGGTGTTGAATTAGTGTAGATTTCCCAGAACCTGTATGTCCAATTAAGCCTACAAAATCATTATCTTTTATTTCTAGCGAAACATCGTCTAATGCCTTGCTTGCAAAAGGCATTCCTTCGTTATATATATGAGTTAAGTTTTTTACAACAATTGACATAATTCCATCACCATCTCATCCACTGTTAGTATATCACTTCCAATTGCTAATCCTTTCTCCTTTAAAGAACTAGATAACTCTGTCATACAAGGTACATCCAACCCTATACTTTTTAATTTCTCTATATTTGAAAATACTTCACGTGGAGTTCCTTCCAATAGTTTTTTCCCTTTTTCCATAACTATAACTCTGTCCGCTTCTACCGCTTCTTCCATAAAATGAGTTATATGTATTGTCGTAATATTTTCCTCTTTATTTAATCTTTTTATTGTCTTCATTACTTCTTTTCTTCCAGATGGATCAAGCATTGCTGTAGCCTCATCAAAAATAATACACTTAGGCCTCATGGCAATTATTCCTGCTATGGCGACTCTTTGCTTTTGTCCTCCCGATAATAAGTGTGGTTGTCTATCTCTAAAATCATACATTCCCACACTCTTAAGAGACTCCTCTACTCGTCTTCTTATTTCTTTAGGATCTATTCCTAAGTTTTCCGGACCAAACGCTACATCTTCCTCAACTATAGTAGCAACTATTTGGTTATCAGGATTTTGGAAGACCATTCCTGCCGTCTGCCTTATATCCCATATTTTGCTTTCTTCTTTTGTATCCATTCCATCTATAGTTATGCTACCTTCAGTTGGTGTTAAAATAGCATTTAAATTCTTAGATAAAGTAGATTTTCCAGAACCGTTGTGCCCTATTATCACAACAAATTCTCCCCTTTTTACATTTAGACTTAACCTGTCTATTGCCTTAAATTTTGACTCTTCCGTAACATATTCAAATGAAATGTTATCAACTTTCACTATATTATCCATTAATCATACTCCTTCTTATAGGCAGTAGTTTAAGAAAACCATTTTAAATATTATTATATCATAATTAAAACAAAAAAGTCTCGTTTGTATATTGTAATATTAGAATATTCTATCTATAACTAAAAGCTTTATTTCTCTATTTAAATTGCACTTAAACTATAATAACAATTCCCTTGTTGTGTATTTTACTAATATTAGTTCATTATAACTAAAGGAATAATAATATTATGTTTGTATCATAGAAATTTATTTTAATCATAAAATTTCTTTATTATTTCCCGCGAAATAAAATTAAACTCGTGAACATACCACCACTTATTTCACCTAGTCAGCTCCTTGAAATAGAAGTTTCTTGGGTAATATCTTCTAACAAAATAAGTTTGGCAATCTAACCCAATAACTCCTATAGTTATTATTATCTTAAATAATTATACTACTTTAGAAGTTTAATACTAGCACTTATAGCAACATCATTTTCCTTGATTTCCTATATATTTATGACTACATCTATAATATCTCCGCCAGTCGTTAGTAGACAGTAACTCCTACTCCAAAATATTCTTTCCAGAGTGACTTTATTATTTACGAGTGATTTTATTATTTGCGCAAATTCGTTCTTTATTCTTCTACTTGATGTTGACTCATAAGCATTTACCATTTTATATAAGTCTGAATTAGGCTTTGCTCTAAATAGGAGTAGTCATAATTTCCTTATACATAAAAAAAGATTAGACTATTAAGCCTAATCTTTTCATCACTATACTAATTCTATAAAAGCCATTTCAGCAGCGTCGCCTTTTCTTGGTCCTTTTTTGATTATTCTAGTGTATCCACCATTTCTCTCAGCATACTTTGGAGCTATATCAGTGAATAAATTGTTTACTACTGTTTCATCTATCACATAAGCTAAAACTTGTCTTCTAGCATGAAGATCCCCTCTCTTAGCAAGAGTTATCATCTTTTCTGCCATTCTACGAGTTTCCTTTGCTCTAGTTACTGTAGTTTCTATTCTACCATTTCTTAGTAAGTCAGTTACTAAGTTTCTTAACATAAGGTTTCTGTGTGATGTTACACGTCCTAATTTACGGTAATTAGCCATGTCTTATCCCTCCTTTACTAGCTACTATTCTTCGCTTGGTTTAAGACCTAATCCAAGTTCTTCTAATTTTTGGATTACTTCCTCTAGAGATTTTTTCCCTAGATTTCTAACCTTCATCATATCGTCTTCAGATTTATTTGCTAATTCTTCAACTGTATTGATTCCCGCTCTCTTTAAACAGTTGTATGATCTAACTGATAAATCTAATTCTTCTATAGTCATTTCTAGAACTTTTTCTTTTTGGTCTTCTTCTTTTTCTACCATTATCTCAACTTTGCTTACATGCTCTGTCAAGTCTATGAATAGATTTAAATGTTCAACTAATACTTTGGCTGCTAAAGATATTCCCTCTTGAGGATTTATGCTGCCATTAGTCCATACTTCTAGTACTAATTTATCATAATCTGTCTTTTGACCTACTCTTGTATTTTCTACGCTGTAACTCACTTTCTCCACAGGAGTGTATATTGAGTCTACAGGTAAAACACCTATAGGCATATTCTCTGTCTTATTTTCTTCAGCAGAAACATAGCCTCTACCTTTATCTATGAATATTTCCATATTAAGTTTAGCATTATCATCTAATGTAGCTATTTCTAAGTCTTTACTTAATATTTCAACATCTGGAGGACATATTATATCTGATCCTTTGATAGAGCATGGTCCTTGAGCCTCTATTTTTAGTGTTCTACTTCCCTCACCATCTATAGTAGCTGAAAGCTCTTTTAAAGATAATATTATCTCTGTAACATCTTCTTTTACTCCTGGTATTGTAGAAAATTCATGTAGAACTCCGTCTATTTTTATAGCATTTACCGCAACACCCGGTAGAGAAGATAATAATATTCTTCTTAACGCATTTCCTATAGTTATTCCATAGCCCCTCTCTAAAGGTTCTATTACAAACTTACCATATCTATAGTCTTCGCTAAGTTCGATTATATCTACTTTTGGTTTCTCTATTTCTATCATGGACAAAACCCTCCTTAAAATTTAGTAATCCACTGAGGGTAAACAAAATTTTAAAAATAATATTTAAAATATGCTTATTACTTAGAGTAAAGCTCTATGATTAAGTGTTCTGCTATTTCAAGATCTATATCTTCTCTTGTTGGCAGAGCAACAACTTTAACGTTCATTTGTTCTAAATTAGCTTCTAACCATTTAGGAGCTATTCTTGAGTTAGATTCTACTAAAGCTTTAAACTTAGCTGAAGATTTTGATTTCTCTTTAACTTCTATAACGTCTCCAACTTTAACAGTTATTGAAGGTATATCTACCTTGTTTCCGTTTAGAGTAAAGTGACCATGAGTTACTAATTGTCTAGCTTCTTTTCTAGATGAAGCTAATCCCATTCTGTAAACTACATTGTCTAATCTTCTTTCTAATAAGTTTAATAAGTTTTCCCCTGCTTTACCAGGCATATTTTCAGCACGTTCATATAAGTTTCTGAATTGAGTTTCTAAAACTCCGTATATTCTCTTAACTTTTTGTTTTTCTCTTAATTGTAATCCATAGTTTGAAACTTTCTTTCTTCCTTGACCATGTTGTCCTGGAGCATAGTTTCTTTTTACTATAGCACATTTATCTGTATAACATCTATCACCTTTAAGGAATAATTTCATTCCCTCTCTACGGCATTGTCTACATGATGCACCTGTATATCTTGCCATTTCTCTACACCTCCTAATTTACTATATATTTATTACACTCTTCTTCTTTTTGGTGGTCTACATCCATTGTGTGGTATTGGAGTAACATCTTTTATCATTGTTACTTCTAGTCCAGTTGCTTGTAAAGCTCTTATTGCAGCTTCTCTTCCTGATCCTGGCCCCTTTACGAATACCTCAACACTCTTTAGTCCATGTTCCATTGCAGCTTTAGCAGCTGTTTCAGCAGCCATTTGAGATGCGAATGGAGTTGATTTTCTTGATCCTTTAAATCCTAATTGTCCTGAACTTGCCCAAGATATAGCATTTCCATGAACATCAGTTAAAGTTATTATTGTATTATTAAAAGTTGATTGTATATGAGCGTGACCACGTTCTATGTTTTTACGTTCTCTTCTTCTTACACGTGTAGCTTTCTTTTTAGGTTTAGCCATCTTCATTCCCTCCTTATCTAGTTATTATTTTTTCTTCTTACGAGATACAGTTTTTCTAGGACCTTTTCTAGTTCTAGCATTAGTCTTAGTTTTTTGTCCTCTTAGTGGAAGACCTTTAGCATGTCTTATACCTCTATAACATTTTATATCTCTTAATCTCTTTATATTTAAAGCAATTTCTCTTCTTAAGTCACCTTCAACTAAGAAATCATTGTCTATTATTTTTCTTAACTCATTAACTTGCTCTTCTGATAAATCTTTTATTCTTGTATCAGGATTTATCTCAGCTTTAGCTAATATTTCGTTAGAAGTTGCTTTACCTATACCATATATATAAGTTAAAGCTATCTCTGCTCTTTTTTCTCTAGGTAAATCTACCCCAGCTATTCTTGCCATTAATCGCACCTCCTACACCTAGTTTTTCTTCATAATTAATATTTTTTATATTAATTTCGATCCAGTTTTTCAACGATTTTAATGCTATTTCGCGACATCACAATATAATATTATACTATAATTTTCAACAAAATACCAGTTATAATTTACTAACCTTGTTTTTGTTTGTGCTTAGGATTTTCACAGATAACCATTACTTTTCCTTTTCTTTTTATTATCTTACACTTTTCGCACATTGGTTTTACTGATGGTCTAACTTTCATTATTAATCCCTCCTTAGACTAAATACCAAAATAGTCTACTTCTTACGCCAAGTGATTCTTCCTCTTGTAAGATCATATGGAGAAAGTTCAACATTCACCTTATCACCTTCAAGAATTCTTATGAAGTTCATTCTTAGCTTTCCAGATAAGTGACATAATACTTCGTGCCCATTTTCTAGTTTTACTTTGAACATAGCATTAGGTAAGTTTTCAACAACCGTACCCTCTAATTCTATAACATCTTTTTTGGCCATTAAGTAACCAGCCCTCCATTTCAATAAGTCAAACAATCTAGTCTAACTTAGTAAGTTCAGCTCTTAAAAAAGAATCTGTTATTTCTTCACCCGATAAGATTTTGTTCTTAACTTGATCATTAATGACATTATATTTTTTTAAATGCTTCACTTTCTTTAACTTCGGCCTATCGAGCTTTCTCTTCCTTCCATCAGATATCAATACATGGTTTTCGTCAACTATCTTCACTATGAAAAACAGTCTACCTTCATCTCTACCTGCTGAAACTTTTACGACTTGACCTACATTTAAATTATTTGATAGCACTTTTTCCACCTACTTTTTGTAACTATAACTTTGTCAACATAAAAGGTTCATCTTCAGTAATTGCTATCGTATGCTCATAATGAGCTGATTTTTTTCCGTCTATCGTGACAACAGTCCACCCATCAGACAAAGACTTCACATGATAACGGCCTGCGTTAACCATAGGTTCTACAGCAATAACCATTCCTTCTTGAAGTTTTGGTCCTCTTCCCGGTGATCCGTAATTAGGTACATGAGGGTCTTCATGAAGATTAGATCCAACCCCATGTCCAACTAAATCTCTAACTACTGAGAAACCATGTTTCTCTACGTGTGCTTGTACTGCGTGCGATATATCTGAAAGTCTGCAGCCTAATTTGGCAAACTTCATGCCTTCATAGAAGCTTTCTCTAGTTACTTCTATTAATCTCCTATCTTCTTCAGATATCATGCCTACTCCATGAGTTTTCGCAGAGTCTCCATGATATCCTTTATAATAGGCTCCTATATCTAAACTAACAATGTCTCCCTCTTTTAATATTTGGTTCTTGCTTGGTATTCCATGTACTACCTGCTCATTTACAGAAGCACATATGCTTGCTGGAAAACCTCCATAACCTTTAAAAGATGGTACTGCATCATATTTTCTTATATTCTCTTCAGCTATTTTATCTAACTCTAAAGTAGATATTCCCGGAGTAATAGCCTCTTTTAAGATTTCATGAGTTTCGGCGACTATTTTACCTGCCTCCCTCATAATTTCTATTTCTTTCTTTGATTTTAAAATAATCATTATTTATCACTTCCTAGAGCTACAACTATGTCTGAAAACACCTTATCTATTGATTGTTGACCATTTATGTCTGCTATTATACCTTGTTTTGAATAATAATCAACTAATGGTTTAGTTTCATCTAAGTATACTTGTATTCTTCTAGATACTGTCTCTTCATTATCATCAGCTCTTTGGTATAGCTCACCTTGGCATACATCACAAGCATCCTCTTTTTTAGGAGGATTGAACTCAACGTGATATGTAGCACCACAAGATTTACATATTCTTCTACCAACTGCTCTAGATACTAATATTTCTTTATCAACTTCGATATTTATTACTTTATCTAAGTTGATCTTAGCCTCATTTAAGAATTCATCCAAATGTCTTGCCTGAGTTACATTTCTTGGGAAGCCATCTAGCATAAATCCATTCTTACAATCGTCTTGAGATATTCTATCTGTAACTAATCCTACAGTTAGCTCATCCGGAACTAGTAATCCTTGATCCATGTACTCTTTTGCTTTATTTCCAAGTTCTGTACCTTCTTTTATATTCTTTCTGAATATATCTCCTGTTGATATATGAGGTATATTGTATTTTTCTACTATTCCTGCAGCCTGTGTTCCTTTACCTGCCCCAGGAGGTCCAAGTAATATAATTCTCATACTATCTCATCTCCAATTTATTTTAAGAATCCTTGATAGCTTCTCATAACTAGGTTTGATTCTAACTGTCTCTTAAGTTCTAAAGCAACACCAACTACTATTAGTAAAGAAGTACCCGCTAAGCTTATACTGTTAATTTTCATATAATGTGTCATAAATGCTGGTACCATAGCTATTACAGCTAAAAATGCTGCCCCAGCTAGAGTCAGTCTAGATAATATTCTATTTAAATAATCTATAGTAGGTTGCCCTGGTCTTATACCTGGTATAAACCCACCGTTATTTTTCATGTTATTTGATATATCTTCTGTATTGAATGATACAGTAGTATAGAAATAAGAGAAGAATATTATTAATAAAACTTCAAGTGATCTTGATATCCAAAATCCTGGTTCTGTTGCTGTGCTTAAATACATTTGTACAAAGTTTTGAGCCTTAGTACCCATAAACATTGCTACAGTTTGAGGGAATGCTAATATTGAACTAGCAAATATTACTGGTATAACCCCAGACTGGTTAACCTTCATAGGTATGTGAGAGCTTTGTCCTCCATACATTTTTCTTCCAACAACTCTTTTAGCATATTGTACAGGTATTTTTCTTGTAGCCTCTTGTATATAAGTAACCGCAGCCACTGTAATAAGTATAACTACAACTAACATTAGTCCTGCCCATATAGCCAATTCTCCTGCTTTCATTGCTGATGCAGTTTGTATAACTTCTAGAGGAACTCTTGATATAATTCCCACAAATATTATGATAGAGCTTCCATTACCTAATCCTTTTTCAGTAATTTTATCCCCTATCCACATTAACATCATACTTGCTGATACTAACGTTAAGATAACTGTAGCAATAAAGAACGGATGCTGTGAAGCTAGTGCTCTTCTTACAATTCCTAATGTAATACCTATTGCTTGTATAAATGCCAATGCTAGTGCAATGTACTTAGTGTACATATTTATTTTTTTCTTACCTTCTTCACCAGATTTTTGAAGCTCTTCTAAGCTCTCAAATCCAACAGTAAGAAGTTGCATTATTATAGATGCTGTTATATATGGTCCTATACCCAAAGCAAACAGGGAAAACTGACTAAATGCTCCACCAGTAAACATGTTATACAGGGAAAGTAGACTATTCTTGCCTACCATATCCTGTATAATGCTAGTATCTATCCCTGGCACTGGTATAGTTGCACCTATTCTAAATACTAAAATCATCATCAAAGTATATATTATTTTTTTTCTTAATTCTTTAAGTTTCCAAGCTTGTTTTAACTGTGACAGCACGCTAACTCACCCCGCCTGTATTGGCTAGGAGATTAGCAGGTTATTAAACTAACTCTGCCTTTCCACCAGCTTTTTCTATTTTTTCTTGAGCTGAAGCCGTAAACTTAGCAGCTTTAACTGTAACAGCTTTTTCTAAGTTACCTTCACCTAATATTTTTATTCCATCTTTTCCTAATTTACTTATAGTTCCTGTAGATTTTAAAAGTTCAGCAGTTATTTCAGTTCCGTTTTCAAATTTATTTAAAACTTCAACATTAACCTCTGTATAAACTTTTCTAAATGGATTTTTGAAACCTCTCTTAGGAAGTCTTCTAGCTAGTGGCATTTGTCCACCCTCAAATCCAACTCTTACTCCACCACCTGAACGAGACCATTGTCCTTTTTGTCCACGTCCCGCAGTTTTACCTTGTCCAGTAGCAGTACCTCTACCTAATCTCTTCTTAGATCTCACTGCACCTTCAGCAGGTTTTAACTCATGTAACTTCATGGATTGCACCTCCTTATCTTGCTTATAAAAAATTATTCAGCTATTTCAGTAACTTCTACTAAATGCTTAACTTTGTTTATCATTCCTCTTATTTGAGCATTGTCTTCTTTAACAATTACTTGTTCTCTTTTTCTTAATCCTAACGCTTCTACGTTCTTTCTTTGGTTAGGAGTAGTTCCTATCGTACTTCTAACTAATTTTATTTGTAATTTAGCCATCTTTTACTACCTCCTTACCCTAGAAGATCTTCAACTTTTTTACCTCTAAGTTTAGCTATATCTTCTGCTGTTTTTAGAGAATTAAGTCCTTCTATTGTAGCATTTACCATATTTCTTGGATTGTTAGATCCTAAAGATTTAGCTCTAACATCTTTTAAACCAGCTAATTCAAGTACGGCTCTAGCAGGTCCCCCAGCTATAACTCCTGTACCTTCTACAGCAGGCATTATTAATATGTTACCAGCACCAAAGTGTCCGTTTACTTGGTGAGGAATTGTTGTACCAACCATAGGTACAGTTATTAAATTCTTTTTAGCGTCTTCAACTGCTTTTTTTATAGCATCTGGTACTTCCATTGCTTTACCAGCACCTATACCAACGTGTCCGTTTTCATCTCCAACAACTACTAAAGCAGCAAATCTAAAGTTTCTACCACCTTTTACAACCTTAGTAACACGTCTTACTTCAACAACTCTTTCTTGTAAGTCAAGTTGTCCTGCATCTATCGGCTTACGACGTAGCATGTATTTTTCCCTCCTTTTTATTAGAACTTAAGACCAGCTTCTCTAGCACCTTCAGCTAACTCTTTTATTCTTCCATGATATAAGTATCCACCTCTGTCAAATACAACTTCAGTGATTCCTTTTTCCACAGCTTTTTTAGCTATCATTTCTCCAACCATTTTAGCTGCTTCTTTGTTACCTCTATGTTTAACAGCACCCTTAACTTCTGCATCTAAAGAAGATGCAGCAACAAGAGTTACTCTTTCTGTGTCATCTATTATTTGAGCATATATATTGTTAGAACTTCTGAATACACATAATCTTGGTCTTTGAGTAGTTCCAGTTACTTTTCTACGAACTCTCTTATGTCTTTGAAGTCTATTAGTATTTTTATTAGCTTTTTTTAACACCGAGCTCACTCCTTTCTAGCGTTTAACTTTAGTATTATTTTTTACCAGTTTTACCTTCTTTACGTCTGATAACTTCACCAGCGTATTTTATACCTTTACCTTTGTAAGGCTCTGGTTTTCTCCAAGCTCTTATTTTAGCGCAGTAGTTTCCTACTAATTGCTTGTCTATACCTTTTACTATTAACTCAGTTTGGTTAGGAACTTCAACAGTTATTCCTTCTGGATCTTCCATCTCTACTGGATGAGAGAATCCTAAGTTCATAACTAATTTCTTACCTTGCTTTTGAGCTCTGTACCCAACACCAACTAATTCTAATTTCTTTTCAAATCCGTTACTAACACCTACAACCATATTATCTAATAAAGTTCTAGTTAATCCATGTAAAGATCTATGTTTTTTATTGTTTGTTGGTCTTTCAACAACTATAGTATTTTCTTCTTTGCTTATATTTAATTCAGCACTAAGTTGCTTAGTTAAAGTCCCCTTAGGTCCTTTTACTGTAACAAAGTTTCCTTCTCCTATTGTTACCTCAACTCCTGCTGGTATTGTTATCGGTCTAACACCTATTCTTGACATAGTCGCACCTCCTTACTTGTTCGTATTGATTACCAAACGTAGCAGATTACTTCTCCACCAACATTTTCTTTTCTTGCTTGTTTATCAGTTAATATTCCTTTTGAAGTAGATATAACTGATATACCTAAGCCGTTTAATACTCTTGGTATTTCATCTTTAGCAGCGTAAACTCTCATACCAGGTTTAGATATTCTCTTAAGACCTGTTATAACTCTTTCTCCTGCTTGTCCGTACTTTAATTGTATTCTTATTATTCCTTGCTTTCCATCTTCTATAACATCATAACCTCTTACGAAACCTTCTTCTAATAAGATTCTAGCTAATTCTTTCTTGATATTAGAGGCAGGAACGTCAACAGTTTCATGCTTAACCACGTTAGCATTTCTTATACGAGTAAGCATATCTGCAATTGGATCTGTCATTGTCATATTGAAATCCTCCTTTCATTTTCTACAAACTTTTACCAGCTTGCTTTTCTAACACCAGGTATTTGACCTTTATAAGCTAATTCTCTAAAGCATACACGGCATATACCAAATTTTCTTAATACTGAATGCGGTCTTCCGCATATACTACATCTAGTGTACTCTCTAGTAGCATACTTTTGTTTTCTTTGTTGTTTAACAACCATCGCTTTTCTAGCCACGGGAATCCCTCCTTTGCTTACTTAGAAAATGGCATTCCTAATAATTTTAATAATTCACGAGCTTCTTCGTCTGTTTTAGCAGTAGTTACGAAGATTATATCCATTCCTCTTACTTTATCAACTTTATCGTACTCTATTTCAGGGAATATTAATTGTTCTTTTATTCCTAAAGCATAGTTTCCTCTACCATCAAATGAGTTTGCATTAACTCCTCTGAAGTCTCTAACTCTTGGTAAAGATACAGATACTAATTTATCCATAAAGTAGAACATTTTGTCAGCTCTTAAAGTAACTTTTGTTCCTATTGGCATTCCTTCTCTTAATTTGAAGTTAGCAACTGATTTTCTAGCCTTAGTTGTAACAGGTTTTTGTCCTGATATCATTTCTAATTCTTCAACAGCTTTTTCTAATCCTTTTGGATTTTCTCTAGCGTCACCTATACCCATGTTTATAACTATTTTGTCTAACTTAGGTATTTCCATTACGTTTTTATATCCAAATTTCTCCATTAAAGCAGGAGCAACTTCTTTCATGTATTTTTCTTGTAATCTAGAAGCCATTTAAGGTCCCTCCTTTCAAGCTATATTATATTTCTTTTCCGCTCTTTACTGATACTCTTACTTTTTTCCCGTCTTTTTCTTCTATTCTAACTCTTGTTCCTTTTCCTGTTTCAGGATCAAGTGGCATTACGTTAGATATATGAATTGGGGCTTCTTTGTTTATTATTCCACCTTGTGGGTTTATTGCAGTTGGTTTTTGGTGTTTAGTTATTACATTTACACCTTCAACTAATACCTTATTAGTCTTAGGGAATACTTTTACAACTGAACCTTTTTTACCTTTATCTTTTCCTGCTATAACCACAACAGTATCACCTTTTTTAACACGCATCATGTCCTATTGCACCTCCTTAATTATAGTACTTCTGGAGCAAGAGAAACTATTTTCATGAATTCATTATCTCTTAACTCTCTAGCAACAGGCCCGAATATACGAGTTCCTACTGGAGTTTTGTCGTCCTTTATTATAACAGCAGCATTCTCGTCGAAAGATATATAACTTCCATCATTACGTCTTACGCCTTGCTTAGTTCTTACTATAACTGCTTTTACAACCTTACCTTTTTTTACAACTCCACCAGGTGTTGCACTTTTAACAGTAGCAACGATCACGTCGCCTATGTTAGCATATCTTCTTTTACTTCCGCCTAGTACACGTATACATAAAAGTTCTTTAGCTCCTGAATTATCAGCAACTTTTAGACGTGTTTCTTGTTGTATCATATCGTAATCCCTCCTTCTTTCAAAAACTACTTAACTTTTTCAATAACTTCTACTAGTCTGAATCTCTTGTCTTTTGATAAAGGTCTAGTTTCCATTATCTTAACTCTGTCTCCGATTCTACATACATTTTGCTCATCATGTGCTTTAAACTTTTTAGTTCTTTTAACACGCTTGTTATATAATGAATGACGTACGAACTCTTCAACAGCAACAACTATAGTTTTATCCATTTTGTCACTAACAACACGGCCTATTCTAACTTTTCTACTTCCTCTTTCCATGTTTAAAAGCCTCCTTTCCAAATTAAGCTCTAGTTTCGTTTAACTTTCTTTCAGCAAGAACAGTCTTAACTTTTGCTATATCCTTCTTAACAAACTTTATTCTAGCTGTATTTTCTAATTGACCAGTAGCTAATTGGAATCTTAAGCTAAATAATTCACTTTTGAAGTCATTTAATTTATTCATTAGCTCTTCGCTTGTTAAATCTCTTAATTCTTTAGCTTTCATCCTATTCACCACCCTTTACTTCTAAATCTTCACGTTTAACAAACTTACATTTTATAGGAAGTTTGTGCATAGCAAGTCTCATCGCTTCTCTTGCTTTATCTTCAGGAACACCTGCTAATTCAAACATAACTCTTCCTGGTTTTACTACTGCTACCCAATATTCTGGAGAACCTTTCCCGGCACCCATACGAGTTTCAGCTGGTTTTCTTGTTACTGGTTTATGAGGGAATATTTTTATCCAAACCTTTCCCCCTCTTTTTATATATCTAGTCATCGCGATTCTGGCAGCTTCTATTTGGTTTGAAGTTATCCAAGAAGCTTCTAAAGCAACTAGACCGAATTCTCCATAAGTAACTTGGTTACCTTTTTGAGCTTTCCCAGCCATACTTCCTCTATGAACTCTACGACGCTTTACTCTTTTTGGCATTAACATGAGTATTTCCTCCTTCCTTGAACCTTACTATTATTAATTTTCCTTGTTTTCAGTTCTTTGAGGTCTTGATCCTTGAGCTCCTTGTGGTCTTTGTCCTTGTGGTCTAGGTGCTCTATTTCCTCTGTTATCATTTCCTCTAGTGTTTCTTCTATTATCGTTTCTTCTGTTATCTCTCTTGTTGTCTCTTCTGTCGTTTCTTCTGTTGTCTCTTCTTTCTTCTCTTGGGTTTACACCACTTCTAGTTGGTAAAACCTCTCCGTTACATATCCAAACTTTTATACCTATTTTTCCGTAAGTAGTATCAGCTTCTGCAAAACCGTAGTCTATATCAGCTCTTAAAGTTTGTAGAGGTACATTCCCTTCGCTGTATCCTTCAGTTCTAGCCATTTCAGCTCCACCTAATCTTCCTGAAGCAGAAACTTTTATCCCTTTAGCTCCTGATTTCATAGCTCTTTGTATAGCTTGTTTCATCGCTCTTCTGAAAGCAACTCTTCTTTCTATAGCTAAAGCTATGTTTTCAGCTACTAATTGAGCGTTTTTATCTGTTTGTCTAACTTCTATTATGTTAACTATTACGCTCTTTTTAGTCATCTTTTCTAACTCAGACTTTAATGCTTCTATTCCAGCACCAGCTCTTCCTATAACTACACCAGGCTTAGCAACGTGTAAGTCCATCTTTATTTTATTAGCTGATCTTTCTATTTCTATTCTAGCCATCCCAGCTGAGTATAATCTTTTCTTTAAGAATTTACGTATATTATGGTCTTCTAATAATAAGTTTCCGAACTCTTTTTTATCAGTAGTAAACCATCTTGAGTCCCAATCTTTTATAACACCGACTCTTAAGCCGTGTGGATTAACCTTTTGACCCATTACTTTCCCTCCTATCTGTTAATTATTTTTTTTCTTTAAGAATAACCTCTATGTGAGAAGTTCTCTTTCTTATAGTAGTTGCACGTCCCATAGCTCTAGGCATGAATCTCTTCATTGTTGGCCCTTGGTTTGCTACAACTGACGCTACATATAATTTTTCAGTATCCATTTCGTGATTGTTTTCTGCGTTAGCCTTAGCTGATTTTATAACCTTAGCTATTATTGAAGCTGCTCCTCTTGGAGTGAACTTTAATATCGCTAATGCTTCATCAACATTCTTTCCTCTAACAAGGTCACATATTTGTCCTGCTTTTCTTGGCGATACTCTTACGTATTTAGCAGTAGCTTTTGCTTCCATTGTTATTCCTCCTTTCCTAGTCAGAAATTATTATTTTCTCTTATTAGATTTTTCGTCGTCCTTATGTCCTTTAAAAGTTCTTGTAGGAACGAACTCACCCAATTTATGTCCAACCATATCCTCTGTTATATAAACAGGTATGTGTCTTCTTCCATCGTGAACAGCTATTGTATGTTCTACCATTTGTGGGAATATAGTTGAAGATCTTGACCAAGTTTTTATAACTTCTTTATTTCCAGCTGCATTCATAGCCTCTACTTTCTTTAAAAGTCTAGCATGAATAAAAGGTCCTTTTTTAGTTGATCTTGACATTTAATTTCCTCCTTTCCGAGCAAAAAAGTAAATCTATTACTTAGTTCTTCTTGATACGATTAACTTATCAGAAGCTTTATTTTTCTTTCTAGTTTTGTATCCAAGAGCTGGTTTACCCCATGGAGTAACAGGAGACGGTCTACCTATTGGAGTTCTACCTTCCCCTCCACCGTGTGGATGGTCACAAGGGTTCATTACAGAACCTCTTACAGTAGGTCTTATTCCCATATGTCTTTTTCTACCTGCTTTACCGATAACTATGTTACCGTGTTCTATATTTCCAACTTGTCCTATTGTAGCTTTACAGTTTATACTTACAAATCTCATTTCTCCTGATGGTAATCTTAGTAAAGCATTTTTTCCTTCTTTAGCCATTAATTGAGCAGATACACCAGCAGATCTAACTAACTGAGCACCTTTTCCAGGCTTTAATTCTATATTGTGTATTGTTGTACCAACTGGCATATCTTTTAATGCTAATGCATTTCCTACTTTTATGTCAGCTGTTGGTCCTGATACTATAGTATCCCCAACTTTTAATCCAACAGGTGCTAATATATATCTTTTTTCACCATCTACATAGTTTAATAAAGCTATGTTAGCTGTTCTGTTTGGATCGTATTCTATAGTAGCTACCTTTGCAGGTACTCCATCTTTATTTCTTTTGAAATCTATTATTCTATATTTTCTTCTGTTTCCTCCACCTCTGTGACGAACAGTTATCTTTCCGTGTGCATTTCTACCAGAGTTTTTCTTTAAAGAAACTAAAAGAGATCTTTCTGGTTCATTGCAAGTTATTTCATCAGAAACTAAAACTGTCATTTGTCTTAAGGCAGGAGAAGTTGGTCTAAACTTTTTTATAGCCATCTGTTTTCCCTCCTTCGTTTGTTAGGATATTACATTCCTTGGAAGAATTCTATTTCTTTGCTTTCAGCAGTTAACTTAACTACTGCTTTCTTAAAGCTTGAAGTTCTTCCCTCATGTCTACCCATTCTTTTAACTTTTCCATCGTAGTTTAAAGTGTTTACTTTCTCAACATTAACTCCGAATACTTTTTCTATAGCTTTCTTTATTTCAGTTTTGTTAGCGCCTTTAGCCACAACAAAAGTGTATTTTCTTTCAGCCATTTCAGCCATACTTTGTTCAGTTACAACTGGTCTTATTATTATATCATGTGGATTAGTCATTACGCGTACACCTCCTCCACTTTCTTAACAGCGTCTGTAGTTATTACGAATGTATCGTATTTTAATATATCATAAACATTTATTGTGTTTACTAAAGCAGTAGCAACACCTTCTATGTTTCTTGCTGATCTTATTACGTTATCATTCTTTTCAGCCATTACAACTAAAGTTTTCTTAGATGCTTTTATGTTGTTTAATATTTGAGCAAATTCCTTAGTTTTAGGAGCTTCCATGTTTAAAGCATCTAAAACTATCATTTCGTTGTTTTGTACTTTTGAGCTTAAAGCACTCTTTATAGCTAATCTTCTTACCTTCTTAGGTAATGTATAGCTGTAGTTTCTTGGCTTTGGTGCAAAAGCAACTCCTCCGCCTACCCATTGTACAGCTCTGATAGAACCTTGTCTTGCTCTACCTGTTCCTTTTTGTTTCCAAGGTTTTCTTCCGCCACCTCTAACTTCTGCTCTAGTTTTAGCAGATTGAGTTCCTTGTCTCTTGTTTGCTAATTGGTTTTTTACAACTTCGTATAAAACGTGTTGATTAACTTCTACGTTGAATATAGAATCTAATAATTCTATTTCTCCAACATTTTGTCCATTAATATCTAATACATTTAATTTTGGCATTGTTATTCCTCCTTTCTTAGGTTAGTCATTATTTACAAGCTTTGATAGCTTCTTTTATAGTTACTACTGAACCTTTAGCCCCTGGTATAGCACCTTTAACTAATATAAGGTTTTTTTCAGCGTCAACTCTAACAACTTCTAAGTTTTGAACTGTTACTCTTACGCTACCCATGTGTCCAGCTAATTTTTTGTTTTTAAATACTCTACCTGGGTAAGAACAAGCTCCCATTGAACCTGGTCTTCTGTGGTATCTAGAACCGTGAGATTCAGGACCTCTACTTTGTCCATGTCTCTTTATTGGACCTTGGAATCCTTTACCTTTACTTATTCCTGTAACATCTATTGTTTCACCTGCAGCAAATACATCAGCATTTATTTGTTGACCTACTGTGTATCCTTCTACAGTGTCTACTCTAAACTCTTTTAAGTGTTTCTTTAAAGCATTAGCAGCTGCTAAGTGTCCTTTTTGAGGTTTATTTAAAGATTTTTCTTTAGCATCTTCAAAACCTACTTGTATTGCATTGTATCCATCTTTTTCAACTGTCTTAACTTGAGTTACAACTATAGGTCCAGCCTCAACAACTGTTACCGGTACTACTACTCCGTTATCAGCGAATATTTGAGTCATCCCTATTTTCTTTCCTAATATTCCTTTCATATTTAACACCTCCTATAATTCTTACAGCGGATTACTCTAATAGAGCAATCATTCTAAGATAGCATCTTATAGGACATTATCTTAGGGGTTATTATAATTTTATTTCTATATCAACACCTGCTGGTAAGTCTAATCTCATTAATGAGTCAACTGTTTTAGGTGTTGGGTTTGTTATGTCTATTAATCTCTTATGAGTTCTTATTTCAAATTGTTCTCTAGAGTCTTTGTACTTGTGTACAGCTCTTAATATAGTAACAACTTGCTTTTCTGTTGGAAGAGGCACAGGTCCTGAAACTTGTGATCCAGCTTTTTTAGCAGTTTCAACTATTTTAGCAGCTGAAAAATCTAATAATTTGTGATCATATGATTTTAATCTTATTCTTATTTTTTCATTTTTAGCCATTTTGTTTTCCCTCCTTTATCTCGTGTTTAATTTAAAAGCTAATTCGTTTTGATACCGATACACTGCTCCGGGTGTGTTGTGTTTTTTTAAAAAACCAGCACCAACGAATAACTTAACTAGATTAATTTGTTTTTCGCATCTCTCAAGCACACTATTATATTTTATATTATTTTTCATATAATTTCAAGTTTTTTTTGTATTTTTATAAACTTTATATTAACTTTTAAAACAAAATACACAAAATACTACAATTAAGGCAAAATCCAAATTTTTTTCTAGCTTTTTTTAATAAATCACCTACTTAGTATATCTTTTTTATGTTCCGTTGTCAATGCATTTATAATTCCATTATTTATAAAAAGATACAAAGTTATATTTAAGCAAAATTTCTTATATACTATAAGTACACTTATAGTATCCCCTATAAGTAATTAAATAATTAATATAGTTTAACTTTTGTGTATCACTGATAGCTCCTATAATTTTATTTTAATATCTATAGGTTTAATTAAATAAAAAAGGAAAGAGAATTCTCTTTCCTTTTTGTATATAAGGTCTATTAAGATAACTATTCAGTTATAGAAACAACAACACCTGATGCTACTGTTCTTCCACCTTCTCTTATTGCGAATCTTAATCCTTCTTCTACTGCTATTGAGTTTATTAACTCAACTTCCATA
>NZ_FQWX01000001.1:190152-213682 GCF_900129815.1 Asaccharospora irregularis DSM 2635 | reverse complement strand
AGAAATGCTATCAAAGGATTTAAAAGACTGTCCTTCATGCTTTAGAACAAGCCTTAAATCTTTGAAGGATAAAAAACAGTACGTATTAAATGCACTAATTACAAAATATACAAATGCTAGAGTTGAGGGTAAGAATAATACCATTAAAGTACTCAAAAGAGTATCCTTTGGATTTAGAAGTTTTAAAAATTTAAGATTAAGAGTATTACTAAGAGAAAAAATACAAGTAATTTAAAAACAGCATCTATACATGAAAACTGTATTAGATGCTGCCTTTAAAAATTAAATATTGACTTCATCAACGTTATTTGACAAAGAGCCGTTATTTTCTTACCTGTGATATGGCAGGTAAATTATGCGAATAGAAAAACTGGATAAGAAAAAAGAAGTTTTATTTGAATAACACTCAAAAGACTATGTAATAGCAAAACCAAAAATAATAAATAAATTTCGATAAATCTTGTCTACTATATTTATGGTATTTTATTTATACAAATAATAATTATATATTATAAGGAAATTTAGATTTAGAGATAATTTAAAACATAAGAAATATACTTATGGATATATTCTCACATACGACGCTTACTTAAAATATTAAAATTTATGCATACTGACCACTCAAGCCACGTTGAAGCCCTAACCCTGCTATCACGCAATTAGCAAAGCTAATCTATGCGAAGCAGAGGTAGGTCTCATGCCAGGTTTTCCCAAAGAGAAGCGAGTGAATAACGAGCTTCGATTGGTGAAAGCTACGGCTGAGGCTCTAGTATTGATGACAAGGTAATAGTCTGTTAGACATTCTGAAAGGCTTGAAATCAATATGTTTATTGTTTTTAGATTCAATAACAAGAGTCTGAAAATTGCTTAACGGTATGGATGGGGTATAAGATAATATAAGTTAGAATTGGTGAGAGGCATACCATTATGAAGTTTAGCGATAGATATCAGGATATTGATATAGAAGTTGGAGAGGGAAAGATATTGAAAATTTGTTTGATATTATTGAGAAATTAGCAAAAGATGAAACTTTTGATAAAAAATATAGAGACCATTCATTAGCCGGAAATTACAAAGGGTCTAGTGAATGTCATATAGAGCTCGATTTTTTTGTTGATATATGAAAATATAGAAGAGGTTTTAGTATTATCTCTAGTAAGAACTACCTCACACTCTGATTTATTTAAGTAATAACAATACATTAAAAAACGTAAGGATGGATTTATATGGTTAATTTTTGGGATAGGTGCCATTGTATTTGCACTATTAAATATGATAACGGCAATAAAAAATAAATATGCAGAAATATATAGATTTTTGAGCTTATCTTTAACAGCTCTGACAGTATGCGCATTATATTTTGATGGAGATAGCCGTGTAATTAAAGAAGACTGGGGAGGTCTTGTGGACATTATGCCTACAATGAGCAAAGCATTATGGGTTCTAGTTATATTGTCTATAGCTGTTAACTCTGTATCTATTTTAAAATATAAACGACTAAATGAAAATTGATTTTATACTAATATTGAATAATGTTTACAGCGCTTACTAATTTGTAGGTGCTTTTTTGATGCCTAAAATTAAGGAGGTGAGATATTGGCAAATAGAATAAAAGGGATAACTGTTGAAATTGGTGGAGATACCACCAAATTACAGGCTGCACTAATATATAAGATGACAAGATTATCCATAAGAATTTTCGATATATCACGAAATAAGACTTGTAAAAAAAATAATTAGTGATACAATAAATATATCAAGAAAATTTGATGTGAGGTATTTTTATGAACAGAGATTTAGTAAAAACTGCAAATATATTTAAAGCCTTTTCAGTGCCGATTCGCCTAGAGATATTAGATTTATTAAAAAATGGTGAAGAATGTGCCTGTGTTTTACTAGAAGCACTGCATTTAACACAATCAGGCTTGTCATACCATATGAAAATATTGGTAGAGTCAGGAATTGTTACAGCAAGACAAGAAGGCAAGTGGGTTTACTACACTATATCTGAACAAGGAAGACAAAAAATAATACAGATGTTTTTAGAATCCACAGCAAGAAATTAGTTACCCTTGAGGGTAACTAAAAAAAGGCTTTTCATATCAAAAATATTGATGTATTAATAAAATTAATTCAAAAAAGTAAAGAGAGGGTGTAAAAAATGAAAAGAATGTCAATTTATGAACCAGCTATGTGTTGTGATACAGGTGTCTGCGGAGTTAATGTAGATCCTGAACTCGTACGTATTTCAAGAGTAATTAATATCTTGAAGAAAAATGGTATCACTATTGAAAGATACAATTTATCAAGTGAACCAATGGCATTTGTCAATAATGACGTGGTAAAAGAAGCTTTGGATAAAAATGGAACTGATAGGCTGCCATTAATCCTTGTGGACGACGAGATAGTTATAGAAGGCAGATATCCAAAGAATGAAGAAATAATGGAGCTTTTACAAATCTCTAAAGATTATTTTAAAGATAGTAATCAAAATCAAGGATGCTGTGGAGGTAACAGCTCTTGTTGCTAAGGGGGATTTATTATGAAAGAATTTAATCTTAATAATATCAAATTAACTAAATATCTATTTTTCACAGGCAAGGGAGGTGTTGGCAAAACATCTGCAGCTTGTGCAACAGCAGTGACTTTAGCAGACGAAGGAAAGAAAGTACTACTTATTAGTACAGACCCTGCTTCAAATCTTCAAGATGTTTTTGCAACAGAATTAGACGGTGAAGCAAAGCCGGTTAAAGGAGTAAATAATTTAGAAGTAATCAACCTAGATCCACTAGAAGCTGCACATAACTACAAAGAAAGTGTAGTAGCACCTTTTAGGGGTAAATTGCCTGATTCTGTTATTGAGAATATGGAAGAACAGCTATCTGGATCTTGCACAGTAGAGATTGCTGCCTTTAATGAGTTTTCTAATTTCATTACAAATCCTAAGCTCAATACAGACTATGACCATATTATATTTGATACAGCTCCTACAGGTCATACCCTTAGAATGTTACAGCTTCCTTCTGCTTGGACTAATTTTATAAGTGAAAGTACACATGGAGCATCTTGTTTAGGACAGTTATCAGGATTAGAGGCTAAAAAAGAAACCTATAAACAGGCAGTTGAAAATTTAGCAGATGAGAGTTTTACAACCCTAGTGTTAGTTACAAGGCCTGATAAAACACCCCTTAATGAGGTAGCCAGAGCATCAAAGGAGTTGTCTGAGATTGGAGTAAAAAATCAAATATTAGTTATTAATGGTGTCTTAGAAAATTATGATGATGACTTATCTAAAAGTATATTTAACAAACAAAAGTTAGCACTTGAAAATATGCCAGATATGTTAACTGAGTTTGATACCTATACAATTGCCTTGAGGTCATATAACATTACTGGAATTGAATCTATAAGAAATCTTCTTAAGAAAGATCAAATAAACGAACAAAAAGTGGAAGTAAAAGGTAAACTCTTTAATTTAGATGATGTTGTTAGTGATCTTGTAAAGAATAATAGAAAAGTAATCTTTACTATGGGCAAGGGCGGTGTAGGTAAGACTACTATTGCAGCTTCTGTTGCTCTTAAGCTAAGCAAACTTGGTAAAAAGGTACACCTAGCTACAACAGATCCCGCTGACCATTTAAAATTTATTATAGATAGTTCAAGTGGAATGTCTATGAGTCATATTGATGAAAAAGAAGAATTGAAAAAATATCAAGATGAAGTACTTGAAAATGCAAGAAAAACAATGAGCGATGATGATATAGCTTACATTGAAGAAGATTTGAGATCACCATGTACACAGGAAATAGCTGTATTTAGAGCTTTTGCCGAGCTCGTGGAAAAAGCAGACGATGAAATAGTGGTAATAGATACTGCTCCTACTGGTCATACCTTGTTACTTTTAGACTCAACTTTAAGTTATCATAAAGAAGTTCAGAGAACACAAGGACAGATACCTGAATCTGTAAAAAACTTGTTGCCTAGATTAAGAGGAGAAGAAACAGAAGTATTAATCGTTAGCTTGGCTGAGGCTACCCCATTTTATGAGGCATATCGCTTAGAAGAAGATTTAAAAAGGGCATCAATTCATACAAATTGGTGGATTGTTAATTCATCCTTGTATAAAGCAAACCCTAAGAACAAGATGTTATCTGCTAAAGCCAATGAAGAAGTTAAGTGGATTAACAAAATATTAGATCACACTTCAGGAAAACTAGCCGTCATTGAATGGACAAAAGAAGACCTTTCTGGTGATAAACTTTATCAGATATAGGAGGTAAAAATGAAGAAAACTAAAGTTGCCTTTGTCTGTGTTCACAATTCATGCAGAAGTCAAATCGCTGAAGCACTGACAAAAAAATTCGCTGGAGATTCTATAGAGGCGTATTCTGCAGGGACAGAATTAAAGGATCAAATTAATCAGGACGCAGTAAGGCTTGTCAAAGAAATGTATGCAATTGATATGGAAGAGACTCAAAAGCCAAAACTTCTAGATGATATTCCTGAAGTTGATTACCTAATTACAATGGGGTGTAATGTCATTTGTCCAATTCTTCCTTACACTGTTAAAAAAGATGATTGGGGACTTGATGATCCTACTGGAAAAAATGATGAAGAGTTTATAAAAACTATTAAGGAAATCGAAAGTAAGGTTAATAAATTAATTGAGGAAGTTGAGGAAATTTAGGGATGAAGAAAACAGATGGGATTGGTTTTTTTGAGAAAAACCTGACTTTTTGGGTGTTAATTTGTATGGTAATAGGCATAGTTATTGGGAACTATTTTCCTGCTATTCCAGATTGGCTAGGAAATTTTGAGTTCTATAATGTGTCTATACCAACAACAATTTTACTTTGGATAATGATTTATCCAATGATGTTGAAAATTGATTTTAAGAGTATAAAAGACATAGGGAAAAATCCTAAAGGCCTATTTATTACATGGTTTGTAAATTGGGTAATTAAGCCGCTTACCATGTATTTAATCGCCTCCTTATTTTTCTTTATTATTTATAAAGGATTTATAAATAAGGAATTGGCATCAGAGTATTTAGCTGGGGCGGTTTTACTTGGAGCTGCACCATGTACCGCAATGGTATTTGTATGGAGCAAGTTAACAAGAGGTGACAGTGCTTATACCTTAGTGCAGGTAGCTAGTAACGACCTAATTATTTTGCTTGCATATATACCAATTGTAAGTTTCTTACTAAAGGTTGGAAGTATAAATATTCCATGGGGAACACTTTTATTATCCATTGTATTATTTATTGTTGTTCCTCTTATTTTAAGCATGATAACTAGAAGTATAATTATTAAAAATAAAGGGGAGGGCTACCTAAATAAAACTTTCATCCCTGCATTTGATAAATATACTATGATGGGATTATTATTGACGTTGATTATAATATTTTCATTCCAAGGACAGAAGATATTGGATCAACCACTAAATATTATCCTTATTGCAATTCCTTTGATAATTCAAACTTTATTTATATTTGCAATAACATTTTTTATGGCATATTTAGCAAAGCTACCATATTCAATTGCAGCTCCTTGTGCCATGATTGGTGCATCTAACTTTTTTGAGCTGTCCGTTGCAGTTGCTATTTCTCTATTTGGGTTATCATCAGGAGCTACGTTAACAACTGTAGTAGGTGTTCTGGTTGAGGTTCCTGTTATGTTAGCCTTGGTAAAGATTGCAAACTCTATGGAAAATAAATTTAATCATTGAATATGAGTTAAAACTGCTAACAACAACTAAGTAGTTTTAATTTATAAAATGCTAGATCATGAATACTCTAAATGTCATATAATGTCCACATATAGTCTGTGGTACTATATAATTAGCAAGAAATATAATATAAGCCTTGGAGGGAAACCTTCGGGGCTTTTCTTATGCCCATTAGGAGGTGGAAGGATTGCCAAGAAAGCCAAAGCGATCCTGCTCTTATCCAGGATGCCTTAATCTAGTGGATGGTAGGTTTTGCACGGAATACCAAAAGAAGAGAACAAACGCTCCTAATGATTTGGCAAATAATTATTTAGCGTGGGCTGTTTTGCTCGGAGTTGCGCCATGTATCGCTATGGTTTTTGCGTGGTCGACTCTTACAAAGGGTGGCCCTGCTTGCATTGTAAGTGTTCTTACTGAAGTACCGGTTATGTTATTTTTAGTAAATATTGCTAACAATATAATAGTGCTAACAATATAATAGACTGATTTTTAGAAAATTAAGAATCTTAAATTTAAGGAGGTTATAGATGTGGAATTTTATTCAAGATCAAATTCCAGGTATGGAACGGCTCAATGAATTGAATAGAAAATATTCTAAGGGTTTATTAAGTTCTCTCCACTTCTTTTCCATAATAATTTTCATAGTTTTTCCTATACTGAACAAGGTAAGAAAATTGTTCTTTATTTAAAGAATACTCTTGCATAAGGGTGTTCTTTTTTTCTTGCAATTTATCGAGCTTGGATAGTATTTCTTTTGTATTTGGTAGCTTATTATAATTTTCTAAGATTTCTTTAGCGGCTATTTTATAGACTGAAAGCTCACTATAATATTCTTCTGCAAATTGCTTATCTTCAGGATTTTTCTTGTGGTATTTGTAGATTTCACGATACTTATTTATAGTATTTATATTCTCCATATCTTGGGATAAACTCTTCATTTCAGTTTCAATTTTCTTTATTTTATCTAATAAGTCTTGTCTATCACCGGCAGATTTTTTAATTAGCTCATCGAGTTGAGTAATTGAATTAATTCCTTGCTCTCTAAGCTTAATTATCGAGTCAGCCATTGTTTTGATATTGTGTTTTCTAGCCCAAACTTCATAACCTTTTGAGGATTGAGCTTTTTTATTAGTAGATATATCAATGACGTTTCCTACACGCTTTTTAATAGGATTAGCTTTGTTTTTAATAGCTAAATCTATTCTTTCTTTGAGTTTTTCCTCAGTATAATCTTCTCCGATAGTCTTCGCTCTTGTAAATCTTTGCTTATCTTTATGACGAAAAGCAATGTGTTTACCAAACTTAATTTCATAATCAATAGACTTCATATTTTCTAAAAACTCTTCCCAAGATTTAGACTTATTAATCATTCTATCTATATCAAATTGCAGTTTAGACTTCCAAGAATTTCCTTTCTTGTTTTGGTCATATTCGTACCAAGATTTACCAGCAGTTTTATATTTTCTCTTGTAAGCTTCATAGTATTTATCAATGACTGAAAGCTTATTTTCTTTACATAATTCATCTGGCTCAAATATTTTGATAAACCATTACAACTATAATAATAATGGAAATAAAGAAGAAATTACTCCATTTTCCCTAGGCGGAAACTCATTAAAATTAATCAAGGGTGATGGTTCTACAAGTGAAATAGAGGTACAAGGTATTTTGACTAAAGAGGAAATACCAGAAGAACTTTTTGCTCCAAATTCAAATGATGTTCGAGTGATTTTACCAGAAGCAGATGTGCGTGGTTACACATGGTTTTCAGACCCTTCTAATATAGAAGGTTTTATCGATTATTCAAATAATATTATGGACGAAATCTTTCCAAATGATGAGGGTGCGAGTTATATGGAAGCTGGTTTTAATACTCGTGTCTATAAAATTAATGATTATATGAAAGTAATGAACATAGCAATTGTAATTGTGTTGATATTTATGTATGGTTTTGTCGTACTACTTATGTTAATTGGACTTACAAATGTAATAAGTACAATGTCAACAAATGTGCTTATGCGTTCTCGTGAATTTGCAGTTTTGCAGAGTGTAGGAATGACTCCTGAGGGTCTACAACGTATGCTGAATTTAGAAAGTGTTTTATGCTCATTAAAGGCAGTATTAATTGGACTTCCAATAGCAATTTTGTTGACCTATTTAATTAATTTACCAATTAGAAAAACGTTTCCAATATCATATAAGTTGCCGTGGTTAGCGATACTATTATGTACATTAGCAGTATTTATGATAACATGGGTAACTACAAGGTGCGCAGCTTCTCGCCTTAAGAATCGTAATATAATTGAAGCGATAAGATCTGAGAGTGGTAGATAAGAAAATCGTTTATTAAAAATATTTTAGAGCACTTCTTTTATTAGGGGTGCTTTTAATATTTTCATATATACGATGATAATTATATATAAAATGAAAATATAGGCGACAAACTTTATTGTATAAAATCCATATAAGGAAATAAATAAAAAAATATTATAGGTATTTACTATATTTTGCTTGCAAGGCTGCGATAATAGTGAGTCTGTTCAGAGAGCAAATATAGGCGCATATCAAAACCGATTGGAATACGTAATGAGCAATATAGATAATACATCTGAGAATCTCCAATCTGCTGAAAGTTTAATCAAAGATAGCGATATGGCTGTGGAAATGACAGAAAGAGTTAGCTTATGATTCTTCGAGAAGTTGTACAAGCTATGTTCGCGCATGCAAATTATAATAATGAAACGGTATTACATTTGTTATCATAGTAACATATTACAAGTATTGTTAATATATAATAAACTCTATAACTTATGGAAAGGAGAAAATATGGGGACACTATATAAAGCACAATGTTCTAATTGCGGTTATGAGGAAGAGTTTCCTATTTAATTGAAAATATGCTAACTAAATGTACTAACTGTTATGATGAAAAAAGTATTAAAGTGAAGACGATTATAACAATACTAGACACATAACAAAGCTCACATATCTTTGGAAATCTCTGTAGTTCCTGCAATAGTAAACTAGAATGTTATGATGAAATGTATATGAAAACAAAAGATAAAATTATATGTCCAAAATGCGGAGATTTTTTTCTAGTTTTTGATAAGATTGGTCAATGGGATTAAAAAATAGCTATATAATTTAAGTTTCTAAAATTGTGAGAGTTTAAATTGATTTTTGGTGTTAGTATAATATACAGATTTAATCGAGCAAATTATAATAAAGTGGTATTGGGAAGGACATGTATAAAGTGAATGGAAAATACACAAAAAAATTTAAACTACTATTATTTAGTTATATAAACATGGTAAATAATTCAAAAATTCAGGTTTCAAAAAATACGTAACAGAAATATTGATTAATAATAGTGGACATAATATCTTTGGATAAAAAATATAATTAGTCAATAATAATAAAGGATAATTGAGAATAAAGTCAACGCGATGTTGACAAAATAAAAATAGAATCATATTATTATATTAGGAAATGATTTAAATAATCCTTAGTAAGGGAGGAAGTGCTATGACTAATAATATATTTCAACAAGTGGGAAATAATATACAAGATGTTTTACGTGAAAAAGGAATAACACAACAATATTTAGCTGATACTCTTAATATTTCAAAACAGGTAATGAGTAAAATTGTTGTGGGAGCAAAAGCAATTAATGTTTCTGAAGTTTATAAAATTGCGTCTATATTAGAAGTATCAGTGGAAAGATTATTAGATGTGAAGGAAGAAGAACCCGAGAAGCATAATTTTTCATTTATGGGTAAAGTAGAAAATGAAAAAACAAAAGAAAAAATAGAGATACTGAAAACTATTATTGATGAGATTATAATGTTAGAGGAATATGCAAATGTCTAATAATAAATTGGATAGTAAAACAATTGATGAAATTAAAGCCAAAGCACGCAAAAAATTAAATGAGTATTCTAAGCTGAATGATGTAATAGGTGGACAAATATTTAATATACTAGAATTAGAGAATAAAGTGTTATATTATCCTATTGAGGATGAAGAGGTTTGGGGATTTTCTGAAAAAATAAAAGGAAAATCATTTGTATGGATAAATACTGCAATTCCATATGATAAACAAGTATTTGCTGCAGCCCATGAATTATATCATTTGTGGTTTTACGATGAAGGAGAAGTAATATTAAAAACAAATGTTGAAGAAATTGAAAATTCGGTTAAAATATCAGAAAATGAATTAAAGGCAAATCGGTTTGCAGCTGAGTTTTTAATTAATGAAGAATTACTTTTACAAGAAATGAGAACTTATAATGTAGATAAAAACAAAATAGACATTAAAGAAATTTTTGTATTATCTAATTTATTTACTGTACCATACAAAACAATGGTGAAACGATTATATGAACTTAAGCTAATTAATCAGAAAAGATATAACGAGCTAATAGAATTATCCAATGTAGAAGTTGAAATTTGGAGAAATAGATTAGGATTATCGATTCCAACGAGAAATAATAAAATAGGCTTAAGTAACTTAGTAGATAGATCTATGGAACTATATGAAGAAAAAAAGATTACCAAGGAAAAATTAGAATACCTTCTAGAGCTTGCAGGACTTAACTTGGAAGATATGGGAATTAAATATGAAGAAACTTATATACCTCCAACTGACGAAGAGTTAGATGCAATAATGGAGGAATAGACTATGAAACTAAAACAAATGATTATAGATGTAGACATTTGCATTAAAATAGGTGCTAGTTCTAAATATAGATATATAGAAAAACTATTCCCATCTATAGCAGAAAAAATCTATATACATAAGTCGGTTTATGATGAAATAATGATGCCGGCAAGTGCTAAGGAACAAGTTGATACTTTGATTAAATGTGGCGCTTTAGAACTAATCGATGAATATCGATTAGGTAGTATCGAAAAGAAGGTATATGATGCGGCCTTTGAAAGTTTAGCGAGTGTTATGATTAACCCTAACAAACCTAAAAAGAATGCAGGAGAGGTATCGTCTTTAGCAATGGCAAAAGCAAAATCCATTACTTATTTTGGCACGGATGAAAAAGACCTTCAGACAATTATTGATGAGAAACTTAATACTGGAATAGACAATATATATTGTATTAGAATTGTAGATATTATTGAAATGGTTCGTGATGGTAAACTTGAAGGATTAATACGTAAAGAAGCTAAAGCTTTATGGAAATTATCCGGAAAGTCTACTGAATGGTTTGATAAAGAAATATGGCCCCTTTAATTAAAATAAAAATAATAATTGAGTAATTTATAAAGTAAATACATGTATTGAATTAATTATTAAAATAAAATGAATTGCAAATATTAGAGCCTTCAAAATATAATTTTGAGGGTTTTTATAATGCATAGGAAATTATATTTATTTCGAAAAATTATCATTTGAAGTTTTAGATAGGAAATTTTTTTATTTTAAAAATGAGATAATGAATATAAATGTAAATGAATATAAACTTCCAATTGACAAATCAGAACAATATGGAATAAGAATAGGACCTGAGGAGCTAAGTGATTTACAGAGAAATGTGGTAATATTGGCCAGCTAATCTACGAATAGATTGAAACTATATGTTTGTGTGTATTAAAAAAACTAGAGAAGTGAATGTTTACGATTGGACCAGAAGAGCATCATTACGAATTTTTAGGGAATAAACTTATAATAGGTAAATTCTGTGCAATAGCAGAGGGAGTAAAATTTATTATGAACTTTGCTAATCACAGAATGGATGGAATCACAACCTATCCTTTTAATATTATATATACTACCCCCTAAAGTAAATACACTGATGTCAGTATAATATTATAGGTACTCTTAATTGAATGGCATGAAACATAGATACAGTAAATAAGGGATATTACTGTATTAGATTTCTAATTACCATTTAAGAGTATTATTGATAAGACCTTAAAATTGTCAGGCGTGATTTTATTAGAAAACTAAATAATACAAGTTAGAGTTTGATTTTCTGGGGGATATAGTATGATAGATGGCTATCGCTTAGTTATTACATGTAATCTAATTTATATTGCGCTAAAACAAAAATACATCTAATTATGGGGGAAGATTTATGTTTGGGTTCAAAAAAAGTAATGTAAACTTAGATAACAATTATGAAAAAAAGTCACAAAAAAAGGACATTTCGTTATTAGTTAATAACGAAGAGAAGATAGTAGACAAAATAGGCAACAAAATAAGTGAAACTGATTTTGTAGTAGAGAATCTAATACTAACAATCAATAGTATTTCACAGTACATAGAAGTGCAACTTAATTCTATAAACAAGGTCGTAGAAGAAATTGATACATATTCTAGTTTTGCAGAGGAAGTTTCTGCAAGTACAGACAGCTCAAAGGATATTTACTCTCAAACTTTAAAAGTAGCAGAGGAAGGAAGCGAAGCAGTATCTGAATCAATAGAGGCTATGGTAGATATCGAGAAATCTGTTAACTATTCAAAATCTGTGGTAAATACTCTTAGTACCAAAGCTGCTGATATACATAAGATGTTGGACGGTATAAAAGAAATTGCTGATAATACCAATCTTTTAGCACTAAATGCAGCTATTGAGGCTGCAAGAGCAGGGGAGGCTGGAAAAGGTTTTGCTGTTGTAGCTTCAGAGGTTAAGAGACTAGCCCAAAGAAGTATGGAATTTGTTTCTTATATATCAGATACTATAAGTGAAATTAATGAAAGTATACAAGATACCACAGTAGCTATGGATGAGACTATAGAAAGAGTAAAAAATGGTTCTGATATATCTAATAACACACTAGCAGTTTTTAAAAGGATAACGGGAGCAATAAATGAAAGCAACAATGTGACAGAGGAAATTGCTACAGCGGTTTCTACACAAACTGAAAGTCTTGAAAAGATAATGACATCTACTGATGATATGAATAGAACATTTGAAAATTTAACGTTTTCAGTAGAGACTGCTTCTTTAAATACACAGTACACTAAGACTTCACTTAAATCATTATATAAAATTGCAGAGGATTTAAAGGTAACTACTAAGGATCTTTTAGATAGCATAGATGCAGAAAGTAAAAAAGACACAGTACTTAGAACCTGCATAGGATCATGTCCAAATAATTATGATCCAGCTGTATTCTATGATTCTGAACTAGTAGATTTATTTTCTAACTTGCACTCAGGAATCTTTATTATAGGTGAATCTGGGGATATTTTACCTGGAATTGCTAAGAGTTGGTATGTAAAAGAGGACAATCTTACGTGGGTATTTAATTTGCGCAAGGGTGCCAAATTCCACAATGGCAAGGAGATATCAGCAGAGGATGTTAAATACTGCTATGAAAGATTACTTAGTCCCAAACTTAAATCCCCGAATAGTTGGGTACTAGAAGATATTCAGGGAGCAGAAGGATTTAGAAACGGTTTTTCTTCTTCTGTAAGTGGTATAGAAGTTTTAGATAAGTACAGTATTTCTATAAAATTGTCTAAGCCATATAGTGGATTCCTTTTAAATCTTGCACAGAGCTTTTGTGCTATTATGGATAAGGATGAATTAGAAAAAGGAAATATAGTAGGTTGTGGAGCATTTATTTTGGAAGAAAAGGATGAAAAGGGATGTGTTTTAACTTCCTTTAAAGATTATTTTAATGGAGCATCTTATATAGACAAAATAGTTGTCAAGTTTGGTAAGGAAAAACTTGCACAGCGTATAATAGATAAAGAGTATGACTTTGCTATTATAAGCAATAAAGAAGATATGGATAAAATAAAAAATAAGGACAATTTGTGTATAAATACAAATATACTAATGGGAACTTATTATGCTGGATTTAATTTGGAATCAAAATCAATATTTGCATCTAATGCCCAATTAAGAAAAGCTCTAAATTTAGCTATAAATAAAAAGAGAATAATAAGTGAACTTCTTGGAGGAATGGGTGAGGAAGCTAAGGGACCAATTCCACCTTCTATTATAGATAATTCATATCTTTCTGATATTACTTACAATCCTAGACTTGCAGAGGAATTATTGAGAAAAAATAAAGCTAAGGGTAGCACGATTAACATTTTATATAGAGATACTAGTGATGACATACTTTTTAATAAAATAACAAAGTATATCATCGAGGATTTAACTGATGTAGGAATTTCATGTAAACTTATTAAAGTTCCAGTTTCAGAGTATTTAGATCCAAGAAGTATCAAAAAATGTGACTTGTGTATAGGAAGATGGTTAGCAGATTCAGGAGATCCAGATAACTTCCTTCAACCGACATTTAATCCGGCGAATGTAGCCAATCTCTCTAGATATAATAATCCTTTAGTAATAGAAAAACTTGAAGAAGCTAAGGCTCTGATAAATCCTAACAAAAAGCTTCAACTTTATAGGGAAATTCAGCAAATTATAATAGACGACATGCCTTGGATTTCTCTGTATCACCCTAAGGCAGCAGTGGCTCATAGAAAGGGTATTTTAGGACTAAGATTAAATTCACTTGGTTTTATAAATTATGATAATATAATAGTGAGATAATGCTATAAGAATTATTTTTCACATCTTGGCAATTAAAAATATAAATGATATTACAAATAGGTACAGTACATTGTTATTGTACCTTTTTTTACGTATAAGGAAATTATAATTAATCTTAAACTGTGAATAACTTATACAACTTAGATACTTCAATATACTGATCTTGTAAGTGAAAAAAAATTTTTGAGCAACGGACGAAGTCGTAAGCGACATGAGCGAAGCGAATTTTTAATTATCATGGAATTTAGAGTTAGTTTACAATTACAAATAATATTGACCCAGTAAATAAAAAATGGTAATATAAAACTATATTTACTAAATAAATAAAAAACTAGCATAACTGATAAAAAATCAAAGTAGGAGGCTAAGACTTGAACGGGTTAAACTTTATATTAAACCTCTATGATATGCAGTACATAAAGCTTGCAGAAATTCTCGGAATAAACAAGCAAAACATAACTATGTGGGTAAAAGGTAAGCAAAATATACCTAAGAAATATCTACCGATACTTGAAGAATTATTTAATATAAACAGAGAGTATTTCTCAAAGGAATTAACAGAAATAGATAAACTAGAAATACAAAAAGAAAAGTTAAAACAAGATTTAAAACCAATAATAAGCAAAGAACAATCAGAATTTTCAATAGGCGAAGTAAACGATATTATAAAAAAGCCTATATATGATAAAGAAGAAATGAACACTATAGAAAGAAAAATTGAAAAAGCAAGATTGGCCCAAAGATTCAAGGAATGTATGGATATAGTAGATGAAAATCCATATATAGATACATATAAATTAATTGTTGAACTTATGGAAAAAGTACCACATGAGATAGTACTTCACAAAACAATAGAGGCACTATCTCATTATTATAAAATCATACCTGATTGTGTAAGCAAAGGGGCAGAACAGGATGATTTCGAAGAAGAAATCATGGAAGTATTTGCAAACAATGAATATTAACCTTAGGAGGAAAAATAATGGCACAAGCTAAAACTAACGCAAACATAGGATTTGAAGAAACACTATGGAAAGCAGCAGATAAATTAAGAGGAAGTATGTCAAGTTATGATTATAAAGACGTAGTACTTGGACTAATTTTCTTAAAATATATTTCAGATAAATTTGAAACTAAATACAATGAATTAGTAGAAGAGGGAGCAGGTTTTGAAGAAGAAATAGATGAATATACAGAAGAAAATATATTTTGGGTACCTCAAAAATCAAGATGGGATTATATAAGGGACAATGCAAAATCTAATGAAATAGGGCAGATAATAGATGATGCAATGATAGAAATAGAAAAAGAGAACCCGACCTTAGTAGGAGTTCTAGACAAAAGATATGCAAGACCAGAACTAGATAAAAGAAGGCTTGGAGAATTAGTAGATTTAATATCCACCATAAAGCTTCATAGCAAAGAGGAAAAAGATTTATTAGGAAGAATATATGAATACTTCTTAGGCAAGTTTGCTAGTGCGGAAGGTAAAAACGGAGGAGAATTCTACACACCAACAAGTATAGTTAAAACATTAGTAGAGATGATCGAGCCATATAGAGGAAGGATATATGACCCTGCCTGTGGTAGTGGGGGTATGTTTATACAAAGTGAAAAGTTCGTAGAGGAACACAAAGGGAGACTAGAAGATTTATCAATATATGGACAGGAGTTAAACTCTACAACTTGGAAACTATGTAGAATGAACCTAGTAATAAGAGGGCTTGATGGAAACATAGGACCACATCAAGCGGATACTTTCCATAATGATTTACATAAGATGCTAAAAGCAGATTATATCCTTGCAAATCCACCGTTTAATATAAAGGACTGGGGTGGAAGCAGTCTAGTAGATGACATAAGATGGAAATTTGGAGTACCACCAGAAGGAAACGCGAACTATGCATGGTTACAACATATAGTGCATCACTTAGCACCTAATGGATGTGCAGGAGTGGTTTTGGCTAATGGTTCATTGAGTTCAAATACTTCTAACGAAGGAGTAATAAGAACTAATTTAATAAATAATGATTTGGTAGATGCGATAGTAGCACTTCCGGATAAATTATTCTATTCAACTGGGATACCAGTATGCCTATGGATATTAAATAGAAATAAATCTAATAATCCAAAGTTTAGAAACAGAGAAAACGAAACTCTATTTATAGATGCTAGAAATCTAGGGGAAATGGTTGATAGAAAGCATAGAGAACTTTCAAATGATGATATTAGAAAAATTGCTGATACTTATCATGATTATAGAAATATAAATGGAAATTATAAAGATATAAAAGGATTCTGTAAAGTTGCTAAATGTGAAGATATAAAGGAAAATGACTATATATTAACTCCGGGTAGATATGTTGGTATAGAGGATGTAGAAGATGATGGAGTTCCATTTGATGAAAAGATGAAACAAATTACAAGTGAACTTGATGAGTTGTTTAAGGAGTCAAGAGATCTAGAGGATGAGATTAGGAAGAATCTTGGAGGAATTGGCTATGAGTTTTAAGGAAACTGAAGTTGGGAGAATACCACAAGAGTGGGAACTTTATGAGTTAAAAGATAAAGCGAATATAACGATGGGGCAATCTCCAAGGTCAGAATTTTATAATAACAACAGAGAAGGTATTCCTTTTATGCAAGGAAGAACTACTTTTGGAGATAAGTACCATACTATAGATACTTGGTGTACGGATCCTAAAAAATATGCCAAGCAAAATGACGTATTAATTAGCGTAAGAGCGCCTGTAGGAGATGTTAATATAGCAACTACTGATTTATGCATAGGAAGAGGGTTAGCTAGTTTATCTATGGAAAATAGAAATAACGAGTTTCTATATTACTTATTAAAAAATTATACAAATCTAATTATGAGCAAAGTTTCTGGAACAGTTTTTTCATCTATAAATAAAGTTAGTATAGAAACATTAAGATTACCATTTCCAAACGATGAAGAACAAAAAGCTATTGCAAAAATTTTATCGGATTTAGATAACAAGATAGAAGTTAACAACAAAATAAATAAAAGACTAGAAGATATGGCACAAAGTATTTTTAAGCATTGGTTTGTAGATTTTGAATTTCCAAATGAGGAAGGTAAACCTTATAAAAGTAGTGGCGGAGAGATGATTGAAAGTGAACTTGGTATGATTCCTAAGGGATGGGAAGTGATTAATTTAGGAAAAGTTTTAAATACAATAGAAGCTGGTAACAGACCTAAAGGTGGAGTTGGAAATCTTACTGATGGTATCCCAAGTATAGGTGCAGAAAATATAATCGGTCTTGGGAAATATGATTATAGTAAAGAAAAGTATGTTACAAATGAATACTTTGAAAAAATGCAAAAGGGTATTGTTAAATCAAGAGATGTTTTACTGTACAAAGATGGAGCACAGTTAGGAAGGAAGACATTTTTTATGGATGAATTTCCACATGAAAAGTGTTGCATAAATTCACATGTATTTATACTTAGAAGTAATGAGATTATATCACAGGAATATTTATATTTATGGCTAGATCAATACCATATGACAGAAAGTATAAAGAATTTAAATGCTAATTCAGCTCAACCTGGTATAAATCAAGCTCAAGTTAAAACATTAGATATATTAATACCAAATAAAGAGATAATAATGAAATTCAATCAAATAATAGAAATTTTATTTAAACAGATATTTTCATATTGTAAATCAAATAAAAATTTATCAGATTTAAGAGATACCTTACTACCAAAACTTATGAGCGGAGAAATAAGAGTACCAATTGATTAATTAAAAATTATAAATTCAAAGCAAAGGGAAGTGAAAAAATGAAATCGTATATACCAAATTACAAATATAAGTTTCCAGTACAAATACCAAGAGGGGACAAGAGATACATACTAACTTATGTAAGGCAAATGATAAGTGAATTTGTTTATGATATGGGAAACCTTGAAAATAACCCATTTACTTTTCCAGAGGTTCAAACATTATTGGACGGAATCACAGTAGGGGGTCATAAGTTAAGCGATCAAAATCAAATATTAAATATTAAAGCATCTTGGGACTATATGATCGAATTAAGTGTTAAGGAAGATATAAATATAAACAAAGATACGATATGTTCAATTCATAATATAGTGGCAAAAGATGAAGCGTCAATAGTGGGTGATTTTAGAAATGGGAATATTGGCATAGCAGGAACTAAGGATTATAAGTGTATAGATGCATCTAACCTTAATGATGTATTTAAAAATGATATAAATATAATAAATAATATAAATAACCCTTTGGAAAAAGCAATAATATTAAATCTATGGATGTCATACTGTCAATTTTTCTATGATGGTAATAAGAGAACTTCAAGATTAGCGAGTAATTTAATTCTTCTAAGTAATGATATAGGGGTATTATCTATATCAGCTAGGGACAAGCAAGAATACAATACATTAATGCTAGAGTTTTATGAAACTATGAATGCAGATAAGGTTATTAAGTTTTTAGTGGAAAAGTGTGTAATTTACTTTAGTGGATATAACTATAAGACATATAGTGAAATTATAAATTAATAATAATGGGGGATAAAATATGGGTGAATTCGATTTTAAAGAAGATGAATTAGAAGAAGCTTCTCTAGAAATTTTGGGGTCACTGGGGTATGAGTATATTCATGGAAAACAACTCTCGCCAAGTAGTGAATTTCCAGAGAGGGAGAGTTTTAGAGAGGTAATTTTAAAAGAAAGAGTAAAAAACTCCTTATTTAGGATAAACAAGAGTTTACCACAAGAGGCTATAACAGAGGCTTATAGACAAATAATAGCTTTTAATTCACCTTCCCTTGAGGAGAATAATAGGTATTTCCACAATTTAATGGTAAACGGAATAGACGTGTCTTTTAAAGAGGGAGATTCTATAAGAACTAAGAAAGCATATATTATAGACTTTGAAAATCCTCAAAATAATGAATTTTTAGCTGTAAATCAATTTGTTGTAGTAGGCAAAGAACAAAGAAGACCGGATATAGTTATATTTATAAATGGTATTCCAGTAGTTGTAGTTGAGCTAAAAAGTGCTACTGATGAGGATGTAGGTATTGAACAGGCATTTAATCAGATAGGGGATTACAAAAAGAATATAACTAGCCTATTTAATTACAATGCTTTTTGTGTTTTAAGTGATGGTATAAATGCTAAAGTTGGAACAATAACATCAAATATTGAAAGATATATGAACTGGAGAACTGTAGATGGAATTGAGATTGCACCATTAACTATTCCACAGTATGATGTTTTATTTAGTGGGATGTTTCCTAAGGAAAGAATACTTGATATTATAAAAAACTTCATTTTATTTCAAAACGATTCTAAGGATGTAAGGGATGAAGATGGAAATAAGATAGGGGAAAGTCAGGTTACTATAAAAATACTAGCAGGATATCATCAATATTTTGCTGTTAAAAAGGCTATAGAAAAAACTCGTCAAGCTACATCTGACAATGGGGATAGAAAAATAGGTGTTGTCTGGCATACCCAAGGTTCTGGTAAGAGTTTTTCAATGGTATTTTATACAGGAAATTTAATTAAAGAACTCAATAATCCAACTATTGTTGTTTTAACTGATAGAAATGATTTGGACGAGCAGCTATATACTACTTTTGCAAAGAGTAGTGATCTACTTGGAGAAGAACCTAAAAGGGCGGACAAAAGAAAGCTTTCTGAAGAAGATAAGTTAGCCAATGTAGCTTGTAAGGATAATTCTAGAGTTAAGTATGGATTATTTGATTTATTAAATGGTCGTGAGTCTGGTGGAATTATATTTACGACTATTCAAAAATTCAAGCCAGAAGATGGTGAGATGCCGATTTTAACAGACAGAAAAAATGTAATTGTAATGGCCGATGAGGCTCATAGAAGTCAGTATGGCCTGGATGCTAAGACTGTTGATATTGATGATGGATGTGATGTTAAGTACGGTTATGCTAAGTATTTAAGAGATGCACTTCCGAATGCGTCGTACATTGGATTTACTGGTACTCCGATTGAATTTGAAGATAAGTCAACTCCTATGGTATTTGGTAATTATATAGATGTTTATGATATGACGCAGGCTGTTGATGATGGGGCTACTGTTAAGATTTATTATGAAAATAGAATTATAAAACTTGAGGCAGATAGCGAAGAGTTAGAAAAAATAGATGAAGAATTTGAAGAATTAGCAGAAGGTTATGAAGAGCATCAAAAAGAAAAAATGAAGGGTAAGTTTTCGAAGATGGAGGCTATTGTCGGATCTCCTAATAGGATAAAACAGCTTGCTATAGATATTGTCAACCACTATGAAGAGAAATCAAAGTCAATAAAAGGTAAGGCAATGATTGTTTGTATGAGTAGAAAGATTTGTGTAAATCTCTATGATGAAATAGTCAAGCTAAGACCAAAGTGGCATAGTGATGATGAGGATAAGGGAAAGATAAAGGTTGTGATAACTGGAAGCTCATCTGATCCTGAGGAAATTCAAAAGCATGTTGGAGGAAAGAGTAGACGTGATTTATTAGCTAGGCGTATGAAGGATAATAAGGATGAGTTGGAGATTGTTATCGTTCGTGATATGTGGCTTACTGGATTTGATGTTCCTTCAATGCACACTATGTATGTTGATAAACCCATGAAAGGTCATAATTTAATGCAGGCAATTGCTCGTGTTAATAGAGTATTCAAAGATAAGTCTGGTGGAGTTGTGGTTGACTATATTGGAATTTTGGAAAGTCTAAAAAGTGCTTTAAACCAGTACACTTCAACGGATAGAAATAATACGGGTATAGATTCATCACAAGCTGTAGCAGTTATGATGGAAAAACTAGAGCTACTTAGAGAAGTAATGCATAGATATGATTATAGTGACTTTATGAGTGGGTCTCCAAGGGCTAGAATGAGCGCTATAACTGGAGGTATGAACTTTATATTAGGGCTTAGTCAAGAAAGTCAAAAAGAATTTAAACTTCTTTGTATTGAACTAGCGAAGGCACATAGTTTATGTGCAGCTACTGATGAAGGAATAAAAGTTGCCATTGAAGTAAGTTATTTTAAGGCAGTTAAGGCTAGTTTGATGAAATTATCAGAAAGAGGTGTGCAAAAGAAAACTAAAAAAGAGATAGAGGATAGACTTAATCAACTATTAGAAAAGTCAATAATATCTGAAGATGTAATTGATGTATTTGACACACTTAATCTAAACCGACCAGATGTATCCATTTTGTCTGAGGAGTTCTTAGAGGAAGTTAAGAGTATAAAGCATAAGAACTTAGCTGTTGAGATGCTGAAAAAGTTACTTGAAGGTAACATAAAGTTGATGGAGAAGAAAAATTTAGTTAAATCAGAAAAATTTTCTGCTAAACTTCAGAAGTCTTTAAATAAGTATAGAAATCAAGCCATTACTAATGCAGAGGTTATTGAAGAACTAATAAAAATGGCTAATGAAATAAGAGAGTCTAGAACTCTTGAAAATGACTTGGGACTTAATGATGATGAGATAGCTTTCTACGATGCACTGACTGATGATGAAACTGTGAGGGAATTTATGAGTGATGAAATATTAAAAAAAATTGCTCAGGAACTAGCAGATACTATTAGAAGGCAGGTTAATGTTGATTATAATGTGAGGGCTAATTTACAAGCAGGCATGAGAAATCAGATTAGAAGGTTACTTAAGAAATATGATTATCCACCAAATAAAGCTAAGCATGCTCTAGAGATAGTTATGAGACAAACGGAGCTTATGAGTGAGAATATTGCTTATGAAAAAGCTATGGAGAATAGATTTAAAAGTCCTGTGGAAAATGTGGATGATATGGTTGCTGATGAGGAAAGTAAATATTAGATTTATATTGAATAGGGTTATTATAGAAAAGGTATTAAGTGGGGGATATATGCGTTTTATAAGTGAGTTTTCAAAAGAAACATTAAGTAAAATAGGTTACTATGTATATTTATACTCTGATCCAGATACAAAAGAACCTTTTTATGTAGGAAAGGGTAAGGGAAATAGAGTTTTTAATCATTTAAAGGACATAGGTAATAATAAAAAGGCAAATAAAATTCAAGAGCTAGAAAAAGAAGGGAAAAAGCCGTTAATAGAAATTTTGGCACATGGTTTAGACGAAGAAAATGCACTAAAAATTGAGGCAGCAGCTATAGACTTAATAGGAATAAATAACCTTACAAATGAACAGAGAGGACACCATTCAAGTACGTATGGAAGGGTTGAAGTTTCAAATTTGAATGCACGTTATTCTGTAGAACATATATCTAGACTAGACATAGATGAAAATGTAATTTTAATTCGTATAAATCAAAACTATAGAAATGATTTAAAGGTAAATGAATTATATGATGTTACAAGAGGAATATGGGCAGTAGATATAAATAGAGCTAAGACAATGAAATATGCATTTGCAGTATATTACGGACTTGTAGTAGAAGTTTATAGTATTGCAACATGGTTCCCAGCTGGAACTACATATAGTTATAGAATAGATAAGGTTGAAGGAAAATTTGCTAAGAGATATGAATTTGTTGGCAATATTGCTCCAGAGGAAATTAGAAATAAATATATAAATAAGAATGTATCTAGTTTGTTTAAATCTGGTAATCAAAATCCGATAATGTATATTGAAAAAACTTAGTAGACCATATAACCCAAAATTTTAAAGCCATAAATTAAAATTATACAAATTACTTATAATTAAAGTTTATTATATAATATATTACTACCCCTAAAGTAAATACGCTGATGTCAGTATAATATTATAGTCATATTAATTGGACGATATAAAACGAGGATTTAGTTTATAAGGGACATGTCTATTGAAGAGGGGGGACGCAGGTAAATTACAAGAGGATATATAAATATTTACAAGTATGGCAAAAGTTATATGGAGTAGTAAAAAATATGGGAAAACGTTTTAAAAATTTATGGATAGTATAAAAACTTAAATTTTTATATCTAAGGTATTGGTATGTAGCCACTATTTGGACAATATAGTAATTGACTACCGCCCAGTTATTATATGTAATCTAATCTATATTGCACTAAAATAAAAATATATTTAATTATGGGAGAAACTTTATGTTTAGGTTCAAAAAAAATCATGTAAATTTAGATAATAATTATGAAAAAAAGTCATATAAGTCACAAAAAAAGGATATTTCGTTATTAGTTAATAACGAAGAGAAGATAGTAGACAAAATAGGCAACAAAATAAGTGAAACTGATTTTGTAGTAGAGAATCTAATA
>NZ_FQWX01000001.1:0-188192 GCF_900129815.1 Asaccharospora irregularis DSM 2635 | reverse complement strand
TTAGTAATAGAAAAACTTGAAGAAGCTAAGGCTCTGATAAATCCTAACAAAAAGCTTCAACTTTATAGGGAAATTCAGCAAATTATAATAGACGATATGCCCTGGATTTCTCTGTATCATCCTAAGGCAGCAGTGGGTCACAGAAAAGACATCTTAGGTTTAAGATCAAACCCACTTGGTTTTATAAATTATGACAATATAATAGTGAGATAATACTGATAAAAATATTAAACATAAGTATGTTATTTAGAATTTCCTTATTTGACTAAGTTTTGGTATGATTTTACTTAAAAAATTGTATATAAAGGAGTGAACCTATGATAATAAGAAAAGCAAATATTGATGATATTACCAAAATATCAAATTTATATTGTGAGTTAATAGAAACAATGTCTAAACTTCAACCATATTTTTTAAAAGAAAGTAGACAAGATGAAATATTTATTAAATCTATGATAGAAAATGATGATTCTGAAATATTTATTTCATGTGAAAATGATGAAATAATAGGGTTTTCACTTGTTCAAGAGCAAGAAACTCCTCCGTATAATATGATTGAATATCATAAACTTGGTTATATATTCGATATTATAGTTTCATCAGATTATAAATCAAATGGAATTGGAAAAAAGTTAATAAATGAATGTAAAAATTGGTGTAAAGAAAGAAATTTAGAATATGTACAATTAAGTGTACTTGATAATAATGAATCAGCAATTAAATTCTATGAAAGTCAAAATTTTAAAAAGCAAATGATTACAATGTATTCTAGATTATAACTCTAATAATAAAAAGGCATCAACTATTTCTTAAATTTAATACAATAAGAATAAAAGTAGGAGTATAGGATTGAATACCCCTACTTTTATCTTATAAAACACAGCATTATTTTCAAAAGTATAGTTTATAAAGCTACTATTCAAACTATGAAGATAATCCAATTTTTCCGAGAAAGATTGGATTATTAGCATGTATATAATCCAAAAGACATACCTTTATGATTTGATTATTTTCATAAGTTTTAAAATAATATTCACATGTATTGGTATTCATAAAAGAAATATATTTTGTATAATCATCACTACCTTTATCGGTAATAACAATACCCTTAGGAATAAAAACACCGTTCATAATATTAAAGCATGTCATTAGTGTTTGAGATTTAGTTTTTGGGATTGTTACATGTGTTTTTATAAATGCCGTACGAACAAAACGTTCAGGAGATGTAAAGCCTCCTGGGAGATGTAGAGTCCCTCCCCCTTGACCAAAAGGAGTTAGTGATACATTTCCCCAATAAACTTCTTTGGGTTGATTAACTGATACATCTATATAATTTCTTAGGTTTGTCATATGCCAGTTAAAACCAGGACTATTCGCCATAACACCTATAGGATTGTTTATTACCTCAAGACCTGTCTTAGTTTGCTCTATAACAACGCATTTACCACTTTTATCAGTGGCAATCCAGTGTAGTGGAGCAGATGTTTTGGTAACAGGATCCTGTATACCTACGATACGGACATTTTTTAGTAGAGATTTTAAATCATCTACACAACTACAACGCCCTAATATATAGTGCAGAAAATCTAGTGAAGCAATTTGTTCTTTATTGTCTACAGGTAAATCATAATAAGCACACCCGGCAAAGTATAAGACTGCAGCGGCAAATCCTTGTTCATTTACACCGTCAAAGAAGCCTAACATACCATCAGTTTCCTGACCCATACAAATAAAGCTATAGCTATCAACATACTTTTTAGGTGTTATAAGACTACGCCATTTGTAATTTTTAGGTATTATATAAATTCCAGGTTCAATTGGGTGAGAAAAATCCATTGTTCTTCCAAAAAAGTTTTCTCCTTGCATAGATTGTAGTGTAATAGCAGTACACATACTATAAAACCTCCAATACAATAAATGTAATAATGATAATGTATGCCTCTATAGCAAATAAGGTGAAAATCTCTTATATAGCAAATGGTCTATATTTATTAGGATAATTCCTTACATTTATTTAATTTCATAGACTTAGTCATGTATATAAATATAGTCATTAGATTAAAATTGTTGAATTATAATAAAATACTCATTTTATGGACATAAAATTGTATGATATGATTGTACATTTGTATGATAATATATAATACTTTTCGGATAGATTTTATCAAAGGAATCTATGACTTTTGGTTTATTAGTATAAAATGGCTTGAAGTCCTATTTTATTTATTTATAATTAACTATAAAGATAAAATCTTTGATAATTTAGAACGCAATTATTTTTTTAAATTAAATATTAAAACAGGGAGAAATTTTATGAAAATAGGATATGCATGTTTAACTGAAGGAGTACCAAATACAAATTTTAAACGTTGCACTTTAAAGAATGCAAACAGAGATAATCTTTTAAAGATTATAGAACACAATTTAGATTCACTAGAAAACATAATAAAGTATAATATAAAAAATAATATAAAACTTTTTAGAATAACATCAGACTTAATACCGTTCGGGTCAAGTCCTGCAAATGACATACCTTGGTGGGATGTATTTTCCTCTAAACTATGTTCAATAGGAGAAAAAATTAAAAACTCGGGTATGAGGGTTTCAATGCATCCAGGACAATATACAGTACTGAATTCACCAAATGAGGATGTAGTGAAAAGAGCAATAGAGGATTTAAATTACCATAATAGAGTACTGGATAGCCTTGGTGCAGGTATAGATAATAAAATAATACTTCACATAGGAGGAGTTTACAATAATAAGGGTAAGGCTGTGGAGGGTTTTATTGATAACTTCCAACTACTAGATAACAAAGTTAAGCAAAGAATTGTAATTGAAAATGATGATAAATCCTTTAATATAGGAGAAGTTTTAAAAATTGGTCAGACTTTAAATATACCTGTTGTATATGATAATTTACACAATAGAGTTTTACCTTATGATTTATCAAAGGATGATAAGTATTGGATAAGTTTATGTAGTGAAACATGGAATAAAGAGGATGGAGTTCAAAAGATTCATTATTCACAACAAGATGTGAACAAGAGAAAAGGAGCTCACTCATCTACTATAGACATAAAAAAATTTACAGAATTTATTGAAGAGATAGATCTAGATGTAGATATAATGCTAGAGGTAAAGGACAAGAACCTTTCTACGCTAAAATGCATCAACTACATAAGAGAGGATAAAAAAGTAAGCAATTTAGAAATGGAATGGAGCAAATACAAATATACTATATTAGAACACTCCAATGCGCACTATAATAGAATTCGTGAACTGCTTAAAAACAAAGATGAATACCCTGTATTAGAATTTTATAATTTAATAGATGAAGCTTTAAAAAAAGAGGAGACTATAGGCAGTACAATAAATGCTTTACTTCATGTTTGGGGTTATTTTAAATCTAATGCTACAGAAGTTGAAAAAAATAAATTTACAAAATATATAAAAGGATATGAAGATGGGCGTAACTCAAAAAAGCCTATAAAGGATTTTTTATGTAAGATGGCTTTGAAATACGAGGAGTATTATCTATTGAATTCTTATTATTTTTATTTATAAGGATATTTTTATTTATAAGGATATTTTTAGTTAAACAAGTATTTTTACATGGGATTATTTTAATTTATGAAAAAGTGCGACTAATCTCAATAATTGGGTATCGTTATAAATAGCTTATAAATATATTAAGTTTAAAAAATCAGGAGGAGATATGGCTTGAAAGATTTTTACGGGGATTTGAGATTAGCACTCAACATAGCTGTTAGATTTTTAAAATCCAATAAAGGGCAGACAACCCTAATTTTAATAGGAATAGCTATTGGTGTTTCGGTTCAAATATTTATAGGTTCTTTGATAGATGGATTACAGAAGACTTTGGTAGACAAAACAATAGGAAGCTCTTCACATATTACAGTAGTACCAGATGGGAATGATAAATTTTTTGAAGATAAGGATTATATTATAAAAAAGTTGAGAGAGGATGATAGATTTTCCTCTGTATCTAAATCTCTGGATTCTTCAGCATTTTTATTTAAAGATGAGGAGTCTTACCCAATACTTTTAAGAGGTGTAAAATTTAATGATGCAAATAAAATTTATAAGTTTGACGATAAATTAATCGAAGGAAGAATGCCAAAAGATAATTTAGAAGTACTAATAGGAAAAAATCTTGTAGAAGAAACGGGTATAGAAGTAGGAGATAAAGTAGATATAATTACACCAGAAGGAAAAAATAAAGAGATAAAAATAGTTGGCGTTTATGATTTAAAGGTTGCGAGTTTAAATAAATCCTGGGTGATGAGCACATTAAATAGTAGTAGAAGCATATTTGAAAAAGATGAGGAGTTGTCATCTATAGAAACTCAAGTAAAAGATGTATTTAGTGCAGATACTATATCTAAGGAATTTAAAGAAGATTTGAAAAAAGAAAATTTAAAAGCTATAAACTGGAAGGAACAAAATGAGGAATTGCTTTCAGGTTTGGCGGGACAATCTGCATCTAGTTATATGATACAGGTATTTGTATTATTGTCAGTTTTACTTGGGATATCATCTGTTTTGGCTGTATCTGTAGTTCAAAAGTCTAAGCAAATTGGTATATTAAAGGCAATGGGAATAAAGGATAAAACAGCAAGCCTTATATTTTTATTCCAAGGTCTTTTACTAGGAATTATAGGGTCTGTATTAGGTACTGTTTTAGGAATTTCACTAACGTACGTCTTCTCTAATTTCGTAACAAATGCCGACGGGACACCTTTAGTTTCCTTTTACCTAGACTATAGATTTATAGCGATTTCGGTATTGATAGCTATTTTATCTGCCACTATCGCTGCACTTATACCAGCTAGAAAATCTTCTAAATTAAATCCTATAGAGGTGATTAAAAATGGCTAATATTTTAGAATTAAAAAATATAAATAAGATTTACGGAGAAAAAATAAAAACGCAGGTTCTCTTTGATATAAATTTAGGTTTTGAGGAAAGCTCTTTTAACTCTATTATTGGGGCTTCGGGGAGTGGTAAATCTACCTTGATGAATATAATGGGAACTTTAGATAAGGCAACAAACGGAGAAGTTATAATTGATGGAAAAAATATCTCAAATATGAATAAAAATCAGCTGGCAAGTTTAAGAAACGAAACTATAGGATTTATATTTCAATTTCACTATTTATTGCCTGAGTTTACTGTTTTAGAAAACATATTGATGCCCTATAAAATAAAACATAATAAAGTAACTAAAGAAGCTTTAAATAGAGCAAATGATTTGATTGAGATAGTTGGATTAGGCAAGGTTAGAAATAATAAAGCCACAGATATATCAGGTGGTCAACAGCAAAGGGCAGCTATTGCTAGATCTTTGATTAATAATCCTAGAATAATATTGGGCGATGAACCCACTGGAAACCTGGATTCAGAAACAACAGAAACAGTTTATGATCTATTAAAGAAAATAAATAAGGAGTTTAAATCTACTTTTATTGTAATTACCCATAATAAAAGGGTTGCTGAGAAAGCGGATAGAATTATCGAAATAAAAGATGGTAAGGTAAATAATGATATAATCAATATAGGAAACATAAGCATATAAAAAGTTTAACCCTTGAAAATAATGATTTTTGTTAGCATTATTATTCAAGGGTTATCTTAAGTTTACTTACAGTCTACCTGGTTAAGATATGCCTTAGCAATACCGACATAGTACTCTGATTCTCTAATAATATGACTAATTACTATAGGAGCTGCAAAGTTATTTTTAACTGCATTACTATTTTTCATCATACTATTTAAAAACTCTATAAATGTTTGACTTTGCTTTAATGTGATTTCAATCATATATGTGATATTTTCAGCTATTTCCGGAGTTATTGTAAAGCAACTTCTATTTAACCTTTCAATATATTGTAATATAGAGGCTTCTGTCGCACTAAGGACTCTTTGATAATCCTTTAGTATATTTACAAATTCATCTTCTAAATCTGTAACAATCTCTCTGATTACCACTGTATGCTCTGACTCTTGTCTCTTCCAGAACTCTGCTTCCTCTAGTATTCTTATGTGATTTTTTTCTCCATAGCAAAATTGCATTTGATTTACCTCCAAATTTTATATTATAGTGCATATAATTCAGTATATGCATAGAATGATTCAAATGACATAATAAATAATAAGTTGAGTGTAGAGGTAAATTAAAACAAAAAGATAGCCACTAAAATAGTGGCTACCTCTAGATATTGATATTTATATTAGTCGTTTTTATCTAACCATTTATTAAGAACTTCGATATATTTTTCGTTTTCTTCTACGAATGGCATATGACGGCTGTATTGGAATAATTCCCACTCAGAATTAGGGATTCTATCATACATTATTTTTGCAATGTATGGAGAACATAAGTCTATTGCACCGTTAGTTATTAAGCAAGGCTCTTTTATTTCATGTAATCTATCAGTAAACTCATATCCAGCTAAAGTTCCTGAAGGAGAGAATTCATTGTGCCCCCATCCAACAACGTATGCTTCAGAACCAGCTTTTTTAGGTCTTCTTAAGCATTCTGGAGAATCTTCAGTTACCTGACCAGCACAGTACATTTCCATAAATTTATCTAATGCATTAGCGTATTCTTTGCTAGAGTAATCTCCAGTTTTTTCTGCATCAAGTAAAGCTTTTTGATCTTCTTCGCTCATGTATGATATTCTTCTTTTTTGTTCTTCTTCCCAAAGTTTTGCAGATGGAAGAGTAGATGAAAGAATATATGATTTTATACCTTTTGGTTGGTATTCTATAGCATACCAAATAGCTTGCATACCTCCCCAGGATTGTCCTAATAAATGGATCTCATCAAGACCTAGATGTTTTCTTAATTCTGCAAGCTCCTTTATCCAAGTATCAGCATTAAATAATTCAGGGTGGCCTTCTACAAATGAGTTACCACAACCGATTTGGTCATACATTATTACTTGTCTACCGCTTTCTGCTATTTTATCTAGTACTTCAAAATAGTTATGTGTTGAACCTGGTCCACCATGTAATAAAACTAATGGCTTTTTATTTCCAGTAGATTCGCCAACTATACGATAATAAGTTTTAAAACCTTCAAAAGGCATGTATCCTTCAGTAATTTTCATAATAAATCTCCTTATTTTCATGTACAAATATTAGGAAATTATAATTGTAGTAAGTCTATTTAACAAATATAATTTCCTGTTGATTGTATTTTGATATTAAATTTTATATTTAGTTTAGATTATTTTTCTTCAGGAACTACAATAACGTCTTTTGTAAATTTATTTAATACTTCACAACCATCTTCAGTGATTATAACAAGGTCTTCTATACGAACACCGATACCTTCTTCTGGAAGATAGATTCCTGGTTCAACAGAGAAGCATTGTCCTACTTTGATTATGTCTTCATTTACAGAAGAAACATCACCAAACTCATGATCTTCTAGACCACAAGAGTGACCAGTTCTATGTGTGAAGTATTTTCCATATCCTTTTTCTTCGATATAATTTCTTGCAGCTAAGTCAACATCACACATTCTGTTTCCTGGTTTTGCAGCAGCTATACCTCTTAGGTTAGCCTCCACAACTATATCGTAGATTTCTCTTTGTCTTTCAGAAATTTCACCAAGGAATACAGTTCTTGTCATATCAGATGCATAGTTTTTGTAGAATCCTCCTATATCAAGGATAACACAGTCCCCATGTTTACCTTTTGTATCATCAGTTACATGGTGAGGGTCTGCTGCACCTTTTGCATATGCAGTTATAGGATCGAAAGATACATCATTTATACCAAGACCCTTATAGATTTCACGTATTTTAGCATTTAATTCTTTTTCAGATAAACCTTTTCCTACCCAAGGAATTAATTCACCCATTGCTATGTCGTTTAATCTTGAAGATTCTCTTAAAATTTCTATTTCCTCTTCATTTTTAATCATTCTTACGTAGTCAACTATTAATGACCCGTTTACAAACTTACTTCCTGCACCAAGTTCTTGTAATCTTAATAAGAATTTAGCAGGCCATACTTTATCAATACCTATAACTTTATCTTTTTCCACATATCTAGATAAGATTTCAACACCGTCTTGGATATCGTTGTACCATACAATTTCTACGCCAAGATCTTCTTCTTGTGGAAATAATTCGTTGATAATAATTTTGTGGTTTCCATTAACATTTAAGTATAATGCCAATAATCTTTCACCAGGGATAATCCATTTTCCTGTTAAATAAAAAATAGCTGTGGGATCAGAGATAATCATTTGTGGAATCTCATGGTCCTTCATTGACTCTAGAACTCTGCTCAGTTTCTTTGTATCCATTATGTATTCCCCCTATTTTTAATTATTTAAATACTACTATGATAATATTATTCTTGAGTGAAAATGTCAATGAGACATTGGAAAAATTTTAACACTCTTATCATTAATATTATAGAAAATTATAGAAAAAATTTCAGTAGATTAACTATAGTTTCAGAAATGTTTTCATTTTTGTGAATTTTTTATTTTTGTTCTGTACTAGAGGCATTTTTTGTGATATTATAATTTTATGATAATATATTTAAGAAAAAGCCAATATAATATTTTTTTCTACATAAATTTTACTTAATTAATACATACCATTATATATGCAGCACATTCAAAACTTGTATCGAGAAAACAGACAAAAAAAGCATTAAAAAGATATACTTAAAATATAAGTATAATTATTATATTTTTATTAGATAAATATCATGAGCCTGAAAAATAAAATATTTATTTTATAGGAAAAGGATTTCAAAATCTGTATCAAGTAAAGTTATCATAAGAATTACCAATTTTATTATGGGATATTCTTTGATATATAACTCAGAAATCATTAGATTTCAGGGACGCAATAATTCAAAATATACTTAAATAAGGGGGAAAAAAAATGGAAAACACAAACAAAAGACCTTTTGGTTTTTATGTATGCTCACTTGCTTTCACAATGGAAAGATTTGCATTCTATGGATCAAAATGGTTAATAGCAGTATTCGTAGCTGCTTCAGTAGCAGATGGAGGACTTGGTCTTACAGCTGCAGATGGTGCTAAGATGACTGCAAACTTAGTTGCATTTACTTATCTTGCTCCATTAATCGGTGCATATATATCTGACCGTTATATAGGTGCTAGATATCTTGTTCCTGTTGGGATGGCTTTAATGGGTGCAGGTTACTTAGTAGGATGGCAAGCTACTAGTGCTACTATGGTAAACTTAATGATTTTATTAGTTTCTATAGGTACAGGTTTATTCAAGAGTCAAACAAGTGCTATCACAGGTAGACTTTTTGATGACCCTAGACAACTGGATAGTGCATTCTCTACTCAATACTCTTTCGTTAATATAGGTTCTTTCATAGGAACAACAATATTAGGTGTATTAGCTGGAACTCAAGGATATGCTTTCTGTTTCTTGGTTTGTGGACTTATGATGTTTGTTAATGCTGCTTGGTTTGTATTTGGATGGAGATTCTTAGGTGAAGCAGGAAAAAGACCATTCAAAATTGATGAGCATGAAGAATCTAAAGAAGATAAAAAAGAAGAAGCTAAACCTCTTACAACATTAGAAAAGAAGAGAGTAGGAGCTATAATACTAGTATCTATATTCTCTGTAATATTCTGGGTATTCTGGTACCTAGCATATATGCCAGTTTACTACTACTGGGGTGGGGAAAACGCAGCTGCTAACTGGATGATAGGTAACTTCGAAGTTCCAACAGCTTGGTTTGACTCATTAAACGCATTTATGTGTATAGCACTAGGACCAATTCTTGGTAAAGTATGGTCTACATTAGCTAAGAGACCTCAAGGTGACTTAAGTATGTTCAAGAAAACTGCTTTAGGTATGTTATTATTAGGATTATCTTATGTAATATTCGGTATGGCTGATGTTACAAGAGGAGGAAATCTTGCACCTCTTGGATGGATAATAGCGTTCGGTATGGTATTATCTCTTGGTGAAATGGTATTCTCACCACTTGGAAACTCATTTATAAGTAAATTCGCACCACCAAAATTACTAACAAGCATGATGAGTGTTTGGGTACTTGCTGTATTCTTTGCAGGAAAATCTTATGGATGGTTATATGAATTTACATTAAAATTCAATTTCTCAACTGTACAATTCGTAATAGCTGGTATAGCTATAGCATCTGGTGTTATACTTTGGGCGTTAGATGGTAAATTAAACGGATTAGTTGTAGATGAAGAAAAATAAATTTAAAGTTAACTAGATTCTAGAATCTAGAACAATAAATAGTCCACTTTCCTTTATACTTTAATTTGCTAGGTGAAAAATACTTAGTGGTTATGTATTATAGGAAAGTGGATTTTATTTTTTAAAAATGGGGATTGTTTTTGAGGATTATATTTAGTGTTTTGTAAACTATAAGAGAAAAATATGTAATATAAAATAGGGCTGAAATTAGGTGAAAGCTCTCTATAAGATTGCATTTATTAGTGGTATAATATAGTTATAAGCCTTTACACCTAATATATGAGTACGTTTTATTAAATTTAATCTTATAGATTCAGAATTTAAAATACAACTTATAAGGGGGAAATTGTTATGTTAAAAGGTAAAGTAGCTATAGTTACAGGAGGAACAAGAGGTATAGGAATTGCAATTGTAAGAAAATACCTAGATAATGGAGCAACAGTAGTTTTATGTGGTTCAAGAAAAGAAACTGTTGATAAGGCTGTAGAGACACTTAGAGGTGAGAATCCAGAATATAATGTTGAGGGCATATGGCCGAATCTAAGCTCTATAGAAGAGGTAAAAGAGGCTTTTGAAAATGTTAAGAAAACATATGGCAAAATTGATATACTTGTAAATAATGCTGGAATATCAGCAAGGGATTCAATATATGATTATAAAGCTGAAGACTTTTCTAAAATCATGGACTTAAATGTAAATGCAGTATTTAATTGTTCTCAAGTAGTTGCATTAATTATGAAAAAGCAACAAGGTGGAGTTATCCTAAATACAAGTTCTATGGTAAGTATTTACGGGCAACCATCTGGATGTGGATACCCAACATCTAAATTTGCAGTTAATGGACTTACAAAATCTCTTGCAAGAGAGCTTGGAAAAGATAATATACGTGTAAATGCAGTTGCCCCAGGTGTTACAAATACAGATATGGTGAAAAACCTACCTGATGAGATTATAAAACCATTAATATCAACAATTCCTTTGGGAAGAGTTGGGGAACCTGAGGACATTGCTAATGCCTTCCTATACTTAGCAAGTGATATGGCAAGTTATGTTACAGGAGTTGTACTATCGGTAGATGGAGCTGCTAGAAGTTAATAATATAGGATAAAAAAATGATCCCTTTGGTTATAATAGTTTATAGCTAAGGGGAAATTTTAATGTTTAAAATTTTATCAAAAGGAGCTTAAATATGAAAAATATAAAATCTAAGGGAGAGTACAAAAGAATAAAACACACATTTGATCCTGTATTTGATAGTAATTCCAGAATATTAATACTAGGAAGTCTTCCATCTGTAAAATCTAGAGAAGAAGGATTTTATTATGGACATCCAAGAAATAGATTTTGGAAGGTAATATCATCTATATACGGATATGATGAGCCTAAAACTGTAGAAGAAAAGAAAAAAATGCTTATTGAATCTAATATTGCAGTTTGGGATGTCATTGATAGTTGTGACATAATAGGATCAAGTGATAGCAGTATAAAAAATGTAGAGGTAACCGATTTGGGGAGGGTTTTAGATAATTGTGATATCGAGCATATATTTGCAAATGGCAAGGCTGCAGGTAAGCTATATAGTAAGTTTAGTGAACAAAAAATAGGTAGACCTATAATAGAACTTCCCTCAACGAGTCCTGCAAATGCAGCCTATACATTAGAGAAATTAATCGAGGCTTGGAAGATAATAAAGTAAACCTATTTAATAAATCAAAAAGTAATAATCTCTCTCATTACTATTTTCACTGCTACTATTTTTAGTTGGAGGGTATAAGACATAAAAGTCAGAAAAGGAGTTTTCGGGGCTATAAAAACATTTAGAATTATTAAAATAATATCAAGAATACTGTAAAATAGCTTCTTTTTTGCAAAAAACTATAGTATTATATAGTTAGAAAAGGGTGCTGAATTTATGTTTTATGAAAATTATATTAGGGGGTATTAACATGGAAAAAAAGAAAAGGAAGTTTTCGTTTCCAACAGCGTTTACAGTATTGTTTATTGTTCTTATTCTAGCTTCGGCATTAACCTACATAATACCGGCTGGATCTTACTCTAAACTTTCTTATAACGCATCTTCTTCAATGTTTGAGGTTACATCTCCTTCTGGGGAAGTAAAGGAGATGCCGGCGACTCAGGAGACTTTAGACAAACTTAAAATTGTTAATGAAATATCTAAGTTTACTGATGGCGATATTAATAAACCTATCGCAATTCCAGGAACTTATGAAAAAGTTGAACAGCAACCTCAGGGGATAGTCGACATAATTTTATCACCAGTAAATGGAGTTTATGACACTATAGACATTATATTATTCGTATTCATAATAGGAGGAATTATTGGAGTCTTAAATAACATTGGCGCATTTAATGCAGGAATAGCATCTCTTTCAAGAATAACAAAGGGAAGGGAGTATCTACTAATAGTGTTTATAACTTTCCTAATAGCTCTTGGTGGGACTACCTTTGGATTAGCGGAGGAAACCATAGCACTTTATCCTATATTAGTGCCAGTATTCTTAGCTGCAAACTATGATGTTCTCGTATGTATAGCTGCAATTTACATGGGATCATCGATTGGTACTATGTTTTCAACGGTAAACCCTTTTTCAGCCGTTATAGGTTCTAACGCAGCAGGTATAAGTTTTACAAATGGACTTTATTTTAGAGTAGCTGCACTTATTATAGGGACATTGATTACAGTAGTGTATATATTAAAATATGCTAAGAAAGTAAAAGAAGACCCTACAAAATCTATAGTCTATGAGGACAAGGAGCAGATAGAAAAGAAATTTGCAAGTCAAGGTGAAGCTCCACCTTTAACCCTAAGATTTAAGATAATATTACTTTTATTTTTAGTGACTTTTATTGTCATGATATATGGAGTATCTAACCCTAATTTAGGTTGGTGGTTCCCTGAAATGACAGGATTATTCCTAGTATCAGCTATATTAATTGGTTTCTTATCAGGATTAGGTGAAAAGGAATTTGTAAACCAGTTTTTAACAGGTGCAAGTGAATTAATAAGTGTTGCACTTGTTATAGGAGTTGCTAGAAGTATAAACTTAGTACTAGAGAATGGTTTGATTTCAGACACTATATTAGAGTTTTTCTCTAGATCAATTGCTGGAATGAATCCAAATATATTTATAGTTTTAATGCTTTTGGTTTTTATAGTGTTAGGATTCTTTATACCGTCATCTTCTGGATTGGCAGTTCTATCCATACCTATAATGGCACCACTTGCAGATGCTGTTGGTTTGCCAAGGGATGTTATAATATCTGCTTATCTTTATGGTATAGGCTTGATAGCATTTATAACACCTACAGGTTTGATTTTGGCAACACTTTCTATGGTTGATATAACCTATGATAAATGGTTGAAGTTTATAATGCCACTTATGGGATATATAGCTATATTTAGTGCTATAATGCTATTAATTCAAGTAAACTTAAAAATATAGAATTGTATTAGAGTAAAAGTTTAAATTATATAATATATAAACCCTGTGAAGTAGATATTGATAATACTTACAGGGTTTTTAATTATTCAAGCATTTATATTTTTATGTAGTTATATTTATTTGAAATCCTTTTCAAATTCATTGACAGCATCCATTAAAGTTGTTGCAGTGTATGCAGCAGTAGGACCTCCACCAAAAGCAATAGCTACTGTAGCGGCTTCTATTATTTCTTCTCTAGTACATCCAGCTTTGAATGCATTAGCAACATGGCTAACTATGCAATATTCACAACGACTGTATGCAGCTATTCCAACAGCTATTAATTCTTTTGTTTTTAAAGATACTTTTCCTTCAGAAAGTGCTGCTCCTATAAATCCATTTAAAGCACCCATTGCTTCAGGATTTTCTTTTCCTAAATTACCCATACCTTGTCCCATGGCTTTAGACATAGCTCTTACATCTTTCATAAATAAATTCCTCCTAATAATTAGTATAAAAAGATTTTTAACTTACAACAACACATAAAATATAGCATTTTATAGAAATAAATGTCAATTATATAGAGAGCATATAGAATTTATATATAGAAATATAGTTTAGTATAGAAAAAATATTATAAAATTACTAAAAAAAGTATTGAAAATATAAAAATTATATATATCCTAAAAAAGATGATAATTGTGTCTTAATAAAAAATTATTATAGATTATATTATAAAAATTGAAACTTTATATAGAGGAGCAGCATCTAATAGTTGTAGCTACAAAGGAGGGTAAAGATGAATAACGTTATGGAAAATCTTATAAATGAAAATCTCATAAAAAATTATAACAAGTATTACCGACTTGCATATAGTTATGTTCATAATGAATCAGATGCGATGGATATTGTGCAAGAAGGTGCTTATAAAGCAATTTTGAAAAGTGAATCCTTAAAAAGTGTAGAATACATCGACACATGGATCTATAGAATAATGATCAATGAAGCCCTAGGGTTCTTGAGGAAAAATAAAAGAGAGTCTAGAGAGATTCAGGAAGAAGACCTTATCTCAAAAGATACTTATCAAGACGTCGACTTGAGAAAATCTATAGACATGTTACCTCCAACAGAAAGAGCAATTATAACACTTAGGTACTTTGAGGATTTGGAAATTAGTCAGATTGCAGAAATAGTAGATGAAAATATGAATACAGTTAAGACAAAGCTTTATAGAACATTAAAAAAGTTGCAGTTAAAACTTTTAAAATAAATGGAGGAGCTAAATATGAAAGAAAATAAGAAAATAGATGAATTAGGCTTAGATAAATTAAGAGAAGAGTATAGAAATCATATAGTTCCAGAAGAGGGGATTAAGAGAATGAAAAAATCGATTGAGAACGCAAAGAGAGATAAGAGAAAATATAAATTTTTAAGAAATATAAAGAATACTGGTTTGGGTATAGCAGCTACGTTTGCATTCTTTGTATTTTTATCTAATAGTAGTGAGAATGTTGCAAGAGCTATGGAAAGAATACCTGTTATAGGAAAGACAGTGAATGTAATTACATTTGGAAGATTTGATTTTAATGATGAAAATCACCATGCAAGTGTAGTCACACCACAGATTAAAGTAGAAGACGACAAATCTATGACAGAAGGCATAAAAATCACTAATGAAAAAGCTAAAGAGTATACATCAATGCTTATTAATAAATTTGATAAAGACATAGAAACAAAAGGTGGAAAGCAAGGACTTGATGTATCTTATGATGTTGTTACGGATAATGAAAATTGGTTTACACTTTGTATCAATGTATCTGAAACAGAAGCTAGTGGAAATCAGTATTCTAAATACTATAATATAGATAAGAGAACTGGTGATATTGTAGAACTTAAGGATATATTTAAGAAGGATACTAATTATATAGATATAATAACTAAAGACATAAAAAATCAGATGAATGAGCAAATGAATGATAATTCTAGTGTGTCTTACTTTATAAATGATCCGGTTGATAATAGTGCCAATTTCGAATCTATTAAAAAAGATCAAAATTTCTACATGGATAAAAATGGGAAACTAGTAATTGTGTTTGATGAGTATGAAGTAGCGCCAGGATCTATGGGATGCCCACAGTTTACAATAAATGATAAAGCAATAAAAGATATACTTAAGTAATAGTTTATAAGTATAAGAATATGCCTTATAGTAGAGGGTTTTAATAGTTTAAATAACTATACCTTTACTATAAGGTGTTTTTTTTATAATAATTAGGAAATTTGTATAGTATATAGAAAGAGTTTTGTATTGATGGGTTGTGTTTATTAAACATATGTATGGTAAAATATAAAATAATATTTCTATTTATGAAATATACTGAAATAAAGTTATCACGATTGATAATTTATCACTGAAAAGGGGGAATAGTGTTTTGAAAAATATAGAATATAGTACTTATTTATTTGACTTTGATTATACGTTAGCTGATTCGGAAGTGGGAATAGTAACTTGTTTTCAATTTGTATTAAACAACAATGGTTTTAAAAATATATCTGATGAAGTAATAAAAAAAACAATAGGACTGACATTAGAACAGGCATTTATTGAAATGACAGGTATAGAAGATAGTGGGGTTATCGAGAGATATAGAAAAGAATACGTAGATAAAGCCAATGAAGTAATGACAGCAAATACAAAGCTATATCCAGAAACTATCCCTATGATAAAAAAATTAAAGGAACAAGGGAAGAAGATAGGAATTATATCTACGAAATATAGATATAGAATAATGGAAACCTTAGAAATGTACAATATAACTTCTATGGTTGATATTATTATTGGTGGTGGCGATGTTAAAGTTGCCAAACCAGATCCAGAAGGACTTTTATATGCAATTGAAAAACTTAATGAGGATAAAACAAGAGTCTTGTATATTGGAGATAGTTTGGTGGATGCTAAGACAGCACTAAATGCAAATGTTGATTTTGTTGGTGTGACAACAGGGACTACAACATTCGATGATTTTAAGGATTTTCCTTATATTAAAATAATCAATAATTTAGGAGAATTAATACAGGAAAGCTATGCATAATGCTTATTTTAAAAAAGGAGTGAAAATTATAATGATTTTCGCTCCTTTTTACTCTTCTCAAAAACGGTCAATAGGTTTAATATTAATATAAATTGACTGGTATGGTCTATAAAGGGGGTATTAAATGAATAACAAGTTTTACAAAATGCCAAGGGAAAAAAGGGATGTGATAATTAACGCTGGGTTTGAGGTGTTTTCTAAAAACTCATATAAAAAATCACCTATGCAAGAGATAGCTTAAATATTGATATTCTAGAAGATAAGTTTATAAGGTTGATTGAGTTTTGGAGAAAAAGTTATTACAAGGAGGAATATCTATGAAGGATATAATTCAAATAAAAAATCTTACCAAAGACTATGGGAGTGGTAAAGGAATTTTTGATATAAATCTAGAAGTAAAGCAGGGTGAAGTGTTTGGATTTTTAGGACCAAATGGAGCGGGAAAAACTACAACTATTCGTAATCTAATGGGCTTTATAAGGCCATCTAGCGGAGAGTGTAAAGTTATGGGGATGGATTGCTATAGGGATGCAGAAAATATACAAAAAAATCTTGGGTATTTGGCAGGAGAGATTACATTTTTAGATGACTTAAATGGAGAACAAATGCTTGAATTTATAGCCTCAATGAAAGGACAAAAAGATAAGTCAAGAATGCTTGAGCTTATGAATCGTTTTGAATTGGATCCAAAGGGTAAAATTAAAAAAATGTCTAAGGGTATGAAACAAAAAATAGGAATTATATGTGCATTTATGGATGACCCCGATGTTATTATTCTTGACGAGCCAACTAGTGGATTAGATCCCCTTATGCAAAACAGATTTATTGATCTTATACTAGAAGAAAAGAAGAGAGGAAAAACTATATTTATGTCTTCTCATATATTTGAGGAAATAGAACGTACTTGTGACAGAACGGCGATTATTAAAAATGGTAAAATAGTTGATGTTGAAGATATGAAAAGTTTGCAACAGAAAAAGCAAAAATCGTATATTATTACATTCTCGGATGAAAAAAAAGCTATAGATTTTACTAAGTCTAGAAATGATGTCATTGAACAAAATTCGCAAAAGGTTATAGTTGCTGTTAGAGGAGAGGTCAATGAATTTTTAAATGAACTTACTCAGTACTATATAAAAGATTTAGATGTTAGAACACAGTCCTTAGAGGAAATTTTTCTACATTTTTATGGAGGTGAGAACTAATGATTTCTTTACCGCTTTTCAAACGTAATATGATAGCATCGATAAAATTTATGTTAATATTTTTGGCTGTTCTTGCGATGTATACATCTATAATTATTTGGATGTTTGATCCAGAAATGGCTGATTTACTTAATCAGTACTCTGAAATGATGCCAGGATTTATGTCGGCAATGGGAATGTCTGGAGGTGTTGGAACTTTAATAGAGTTTATTAACACTTACCTATATGGATTCTTGATGATAATAGTGCCGATGATTTTTGAAGTTATGTTGGTAAATAAGCTAATTATGAAATATGTGGATAATGGATCTATGGCATGCCTTTTATCAACACCGAACTCGAGAAAAAAGATTATATTTACTCAGTTAGTATCTATTGCGATTAGTGTAGTAGTTTTGATTGTACTTGTAACATTAATAGGCTTAGCTTGCAGTGAGATAATGTTTCCCGGAAAACTAGATATAGATAAATATATATCGTTAAATTTCAGCACTGTATTATTACACTTAATGGTTAGCGGAATTGCAGTATTTTCAGCTTGTTTTTTCAATGAATCAAAGGGGTATGTATCAGTTGGTGTTGGTTTACCGATAGGTTTTTATTTGATTGAGATGCTTTCTAATATGGGAGGAGATTTAGAAAAGTTAAAATACCTAACTATTTATACGATGCTGCCAGGGGAGTCTATTGTCAGTGGTTCAGGAGATGTTATTTTAGCAAATATAGCTATGCTTATAATAGCTTTTGTACTTTATGTATCTGGGGCTATATGGTTTATAAAAAAAGATTTACCGTTGTAAAAATAAATTAGGATATGTGATCTTTATGATAAATCAAATTGAAATTTGTAGAGGAGAGTTATTATGAAATGTAAAAATTTAGAAGAAGTTAGAGAAAATATTGATAAGATTGATAGTGAAATTATTAAACTTATTGCTGAAAGAGGAGATTATGTATTACAAGCATCATCTTTTAAGAAAGATGAAGAAGGTGCAAAGGCTCCAAAGCGAGTAGAAGAGGTAATCAGTAAAGTTCGTGAAAAATCGGAAATGTATGGTGCAAATCCAGATATTGTAGAAGCGGTATACCGTGAAATGATATCCAAATTTATAAATATAGAAATTAAAGAATTTTATAAATAAAAGTAGTGTTTTTTATTTAGTTTATGGGGCTTTGTTTAAAGCAAAGTACTATAAAAGCTTATAATGTATCTTAAAGCATGAAAATATCTTCCAACTGTGTTACCATATATATAGATGGAAATGCTGTACTATCATAATGGGGGTGTAAATTTGGGATTTTGTGGAGAAATAGTAAGACATAGGACATTTGGAAGAGGAAAGATAGTAAAGTTTGAAGATAACCGCATCACAGTACTATTTGACAACTATGATGAAGAAAAAACATTCCAGTATCCTTCTTCATTTGGTAAGTTTTTAGAAATAGAAAATAGAGCTTTTATAGATCAAATAGAAGTAGACAAAGAAGATGAAGTTAAAAAGGAAAATGAACTTAAAAAAGCTGAAAAACAACGAATAGAGGATATAGTAGAAGCTAAGAAAAATAGCAGAACGAGAAAGAGCTCTACACCAAGGAAAACGGATGGATTAAGCAACATAGCTTTTAAATGTAATTATTGTGATGGTGGAGCAGGTGAGGACAGAGTAGGTTTTACAAGTCCATGTACAAAGGAAACCATAGAATACAATATTTACAAGGCAAAGCATGTATGGTGCGGTGGAGAAGATTCACCATGCTATCGTTATTTAAATGGAGATTTAACAAGGGAAGAGCTTGTAAATGCTTACGAAGACGATGGATTTGTATGTTATGAGAGCAAAGTACTAAATGAGTGGCGTGCCTATGCTGGGATAGTACAAACAGGAAAAAGAAAAGGCAGCCCAATGACACTAAGAAATGCCAGAGGGAATAGTTTAGCTCTGCTTACAACGCGACTTCCACATGCAAAAGATAAGGATAGATTTATTTTTGCAGTATTTCTAATTGATGAAGATTATAGAGGAGATAGAGATTCAGAAGGATGTGTCGGAGCCAACCCTAAGTATAGGATAAAACTATCTCCATTAGAGGCTAAGAAACTTAAATTCTGGAATTATTATTTTAACCCTAATAGACCAGAGAAAATAGTTTTTGGCAGTGGATTACATAGATATCTAAGTAACACTCAATCTGCACAAATTCTAAGAGATATTTGTGAACTCAAAAAGGGTACTAATGAAGAGGACCTAGCAAGAGAATTTTTTGAACACTATTGTGATATAAAAAAAATAGATATAGAAAACTTACCTCAACCAGAAGGTGGATTAAAGAGAGCAAAGGATACAGTTTAGACTATATTAAATAACAATTAAATAATGAATGACAAAATGACCTAATTAAAATCAATATTGATTTTGATAGGTCATTTTGTCATTTAATAGATTATTTTTATTTATCAAGAGGAATATTCATACAAAATTTATGAATACTATGAAAAAATTAACTTTAATTCAAATATGTGTAAAATTAATTTAATAATAAATATGATATTATATATTTAAATATATTAAGTCTGGGTATAAGTCAACTATACAAAACTTAACAAGATGGGGGTGGATATTAAAAAATGAGAGTCTAATGGAGGAGATGGAAAATTCATTAGAAACGACAAAAAAATCTAAAGGACTGTATATTTCAGTTCATGCTAAGTTTTATATAAGTATATTAATTGCATTACTATGGGTACTTATATCATTTGAGGTATCCAGAAATTGGATAGAAGATTTAAGTAAAATCACATCACCTATGATTGCATATATTGTAATTGCAGGAGTTGCATATGTGCCTGGGTTTATGAATGCTTTTCTAGTAAGTAGTTTAATCTTAGATAGGCAGCCCAAGGTTAAGAATCAAAATCCAACGGATAGCGTAACTTTATTAATAGCCGCTTACAATGAAGAGGCGGGTATATTTGATACATTGAATTATATAAAAAAGCAGAAATATAATGGATATATAAAAACTATTGTAATAGATAATAATTCTACAGATAATACAGCTAAAGAGGTAGGGCGCGCGATTGATGAATTGAATATGGACATACTTTTGTTACATGAACCTACACCAGGTAAGTTCAATGCTCTTAATCATGGTCTAAACTTTGTAGATACAAAATATGTTATAACCTTGGATGCGGATACACTTATTCACAAAGATGCAATAAATTTTCTGGTTTCAAGAATGAATAGTTCTCCCGAAGATGTTGTCGCTGTTGCGGGTTCTATGCTTGTTAGAAATAGTAGGGACAATTTATTAGCAAAGGTACAAGAGTGGGATTATTTCCTAAGTATAGCATCGATAAAAAGAATGCAAGGTTTATATCAGGGAACTTTGGTTGCTCAGGGAGCTTTTTCTCTTTACAAGACCGATACTGTAAAGAGATTAGGAGGTTGGTCTGAGAGGATATAGTTTTGACATGGAAAATGTTAAAAGAAGGAAATAGGGTTTACTTTGAACCAATGGCTGTAGCTTTTACTGATGTACCGATAAAATTATCACACTTTGTAAAACAGCGATCGAGGTGGGCAAGAGGAATGATAGAAGCTCTAAGAGAAGTAAAGCCTTGGCAACAACCGCTTGTATTTTATAAATTCTTGACAGGGATAGATTTAATTATACTATACATGGATTTTAGCTATACATTCTTTTGGATACCAGGATTAATTTTAGCCTTATTTTTCAAAAAGTATTATATAGTAGGACCTATGATGTTATTAGTACTACCATTGACCTTAGCTAGTTTTTGGATTTTGTATCGTTTTCAATCTAAAGTAGTATTTAAAAATTTAAACTTAAGAGTTAGAAAAAACCACATCGGATTTATTATATTTATATTAGCTTATCAGATGATTATGTCTCCTGTATCGCTATATGGATATGTTCAGGAATTGGTGGGAATAAAAAGAGTATGGGAATAGATAAAAGAGGCTGTAACCAATGATTTAAATTACTGGTTACAGCCTTTTTTATCTATTTTAACTTGTGTAAATTGATTTTTTAATGAGAAAAAGTCTTTAATATGCTAAGATAAAAGTAGGCAGAATAAAATAAATTTTTGGAAGTTTTGGTATAAGAAATTATTTTAGATTAAATTAAAGCAACTTAAATAATATATATAAAGTAGAGAGGTATAAAATATGGAGGAAAAAAGGTTTGCATTATTAATTGATGCGGATAATATTTCAGTAAAATATGTCAAGTATATTTTGGATGAGATTTCACAGTATGGTGTAGCCACTTATAAAAGGATATATGGTGATTGGACTGAGACGACTTCGTCTAGTTGGAAAGACGCGTTACTTGAAAATTCCATAAACCCAGTTCAACAGTTTAGTTATACTAGAGGGAAAAATTCAACAGATTCGGCGATGATTATTGATGCAATGGATATACTTTACACTAAAAGCGTTGAGGGATTTTGTATAGTATCTAGTGATAGTGATTTTACAAAGTTGGCTAGTAGGTTAAGAGAAGACGGCATGTTAGTAATAGGAATGGGAGAAGAGAAAACACCTAAACCATTTAGAGTGGCTTGCGATAGATTTATATCACTAAATTTATTGATGGACTCTGATATAGGTGAAGAGGGTATTTCTCCAAAAGAATTAGGATTATCAAATTGTAATAAAGAAGAAAAGAATAACAATTTATCTGTAGGAACTATAATAACAAAGGAGACGATTGAAGAGGAAATTATAAAAATAATCTCATCAAAGGAAAATGGCGTAGTTGGGTTAGGAGAAATAGGCAGTACACTATTAAAAAAGTACCCTGATTTTGATGTTAGAAATTACGGATACAGTTTACTATCTAAGTTTTTAGTAGAATTGCCAAGGTTAAAGATGATTAAGAGAGGCAAATCTATTAGTGTAGAAAGAAATGATAACAGGATTAATAAAAATGAAATCGATACTTATACAATCAATATAGTGAAATCACAAGGAAGAGATGGAATATTCTTAGGTGAACTTGGAAATAGAATTCATAATAAGTATAAGAACTTTAATGTAAGAGATTATGGGTATTCAAAATTCTCAAAATATATAGAGGAAATAGATTGTCTTAGTATAAAACAAGATAGTAATCGCCAAAAAAAGGTATTTATAAAAGGGCCTGAAAAGTAAAAAAACCTGAACACAGGAGGGTATTAAATGGCATTGGAAAACGTTAAGAATTACTTGAAACAGTGGGATTTGATGAAAGGGTAAGAGAATTTCAAGGATCTAGTGCTACAGTGGAGCTAGCTGCGAAGGTAGCGGGGGTTGTACCTGGTAAAATTGCAAAAACTCTATCATTCAAGGTAGATGATAAGTGTATATTAGTAGTGGCAGCAGGTGATACGAAAATAGACAATAAGAAGTACAAAGAAAAGTTTAAAACTAGAGCTAAAATGCTTTCACCTGATGATGTAATTAAATATACTGGACATGCTGTTGGTGGGGTTTGTCCATTTGATATAAAAGATGAATCTACTAAGGTATACCTTGACATATCTATGAAAAGATTTGAAACAGTACTACCAGCAGCAGGGAGTAGCAATAGTTGTGTAGAACTGACATTAGATGAATTAGAAGTTGCATCTAAATTTACAGAATGGGTGGATGTTTGTAAGTTATAATATTTAGAAAAATAGCTTGGTATCTTCTGATACAGGGCTATTTTTTTATATGAATTTATAATTTATTATAAGTAACTAAAAATATAGGATATGGGGGATTTGATTTTGTTGCTGGTGTAATTATTTAATTGTATAATTATACTTAGGTCAGAGGAAATATTTATTTGTCAATTGATATACTAGTAATTATATATGCTTTAAATGTATTAAATTTATACTGTCTAAAAAAATAGAGTACTGATATAGGGGTTTTGAATCTAGAAATAAAAACTATAACAAATAATATACAAAGTTAATGTGGGGGAAGCTTATGAAAAAATGCAAAGTTATATTAGTACTGCTTAGTTTTGTTCTAATATCAGGTGGGTTTACAAAAGTAGTGTTTGCAGATGATGTTATTAGAGTTGGTTATATAAATTATAATGGATTCATCGAAAAGGACAAAAATAAAAAATTTGATGGGTACGGCGTAAAGTACTTAAATGAAATATCAAAATATACAGGGTGGAGATATGAATATGTATATGATACATGGACAAACTGCCTTGAAAAGCTAAAGACAGGAGAAATTGATCTTATATGTACATCCCAGTACACTGAGGAAAGAGATAAATTATATAAATTTTCAAAGTATCCAATTGGATATGAATTAAGCATTCTATATGTATCAAAAGACAATAAAAATATCTATTATGATGATAAAGAAGCATTCAATGGGATGAGAGTCGGAATGATAGATGGCAGTTTTCAAAATAAACTATTTGAAAAGTATGCAAAGGAGAATTCGTTTACTTATGATGCTGTAATGTACAAATCAGATAGTGAAGTGACAAAAGCATTAAATAAGGGGGAAGTAGATGCAATTGCAGTTGGCAATTTATCATGGCACGATGACTTAAAAGTAGTCGCCAAGTTCGGGGTAGATCCTTTCTATTTTATAACATCTGAAAAAAATAATGCGATAATGAAAAATATTGATTTGGCAATTGATAAGATTAAAATTGACAATCCTTACTTTGAATCTGAATTATATAGAAAATATGATTCAATAAGTATAATTGAATCAGTCGATAGTGTTGAACAAAAATTTAATTGGAGTCTGTTTTTTGAGGAATATATTTTTATAATAACAATAATTTTATTTATAATTGTAGCTTTGGTAGTTCGTCTATGGGAAATTAATAGAAGAAAAGTTATTAAAGCTAGACACTATGACACGTTGACAGACAGTTACAATTTAAATTATTTAGAAGAAGAAGGACCCAAGATACTAAAAAAGTATGGAATAGATGGATATTATTTTATTAAGTTTGATATAAGTAGGTTCAAAAGTATAAATCATTATTATGGAGTAAATATTGGAGATGATGTACTTAAAAAGATTGCATCAGAAGGACGGAAGAAGACAAAGGACGGAGAGATTTTCGCTAGAATATCTGAGGATAATTTCATCGTGCTTGCAAAACTTGGAGAAGATTTATCTGATTTAAGTGAATTCTTAAAAGGATTAGAAGGAATAAAATTTGGAGTTAATTTGGGCTTGCAGCTAAAGTTTAAAGCTGGGCTTTATAAGGTAGAAGACAAGGACGAGCCTATTTCTATAATGATTGATAAGGCATCTATGGCCCATAGAAGTATAAAAGGAAACCATAAGTTAAATTATGCTATTTATAATGATAAAATAGAGAAAAAAGTTTTACTTGAAAGTAAAATAGAAGTTGAAATGGAATCTGCACTACAAAATAAAGAGTTTCAGGTATATTTACAGCCAAAGGTTGATCTAAGTACACTTAAGATACTTGGTGCAGAAGCTCTAATACGTTGGGTAAAGAAGGATGGGACTATAGTCTACCCAAATCAGTTTATACCTATATTTGAAACCAATGGATTTATAGAGAAGATAGATTTGTTTGTATTAGAGGAGGTATGTAAGTATTTATGTTGTAGAAAGGAAAATCGGGAAAGTCTTTGTTCAATTGCAATAAATCAGTCTAGACAACTTCTAACTAATCCTAACTATATAAATTTGATTTTTGAAATATTAGATAAGTACGAGATAGATAGTTCATTGATTGAAATAGAGATTACCGAGACACTTTATATAGAAAATAAAGATATATTGTTAAAAGCTATAGAAAAGTTGCACGAAAGAGGAATAAAGTTATCTATTGATGACTTTGGAAGTGGATACTCATCACTTAATCTTATTACTGAGATACCGGCTGATATTCTAAAAATAGATAGGGCATTCCTCGTTTATAGTGAAGAATCCGAGGTTAAGAATAAGGTAATAAAAAAAGTGGTTCAGTTAGCACATGAATTAGATATGAAGGTTGTCTGTGAAGGGGTTGAAACCAGTAAACAAGAGGAGTTTTTATGTGATATAGGATGTGACATGGCACAGGGATATTTATATTCAAAACCAATACAAATTCCGGAGTTTGAAAGTTTAATATTATTGTAATATATAGACATTTTACAATATACAGAAAGATCTTAATAGATAATTTATATATGTATTTACTTATTCCCTTTTACAATATATACTTTTGAGATGTAGTGTATTATTTAGCATATATAAATTATCATTCAAAAGTACTAGAGAGGTGATGAAAGACATTATATTTAATCTAAGCTAGTTTAAGGACATTATTTAAAATCACAAGAAAATTGCGGGGGAAGAAAGATGGTAACAATATTAAGAGGATTACTTATAGCATTTGGAGCTCTTTTTGGAGGAGCGTATGTAAAGGACTATGCAAAGTCTAGAAAACAAAACAAATTAGGAGAAGAAAACATTTTCAAGGCGATTGGAATTGGACTTGGAACCGATTTTTTTGATACCTTAGGTATAGGAGCGTTTGCACCAACTATAGCCTGCTTAAAGGTTTTCAAACAAAATGTAGATGATAGATTAATTCCAGGAACATTAAATGTGGCTCACACGATTCCTGTTATTATAGAAGCATTAATATTTACTACTGTTATAAAGGTTGACCCTGTTACACTACTTAGTCTATTGGGAGCAGCGGTATTGGGTTCTTATATAGGAGCAGGTATAATATCAAAAATGGACGAAAGAAAAATTCAGTTGGTTATGGGAATAGCATTAGCTATAACAGCTGTACTGATGCTTTTATCACATCCATCAATAAACTTAATGCCTGGTGGAGGAGAAGAAACAGGTCTAACAGGTATAAAGCTAATTGCAGGTATAATTGGAAACTTTATATTAGGAGCATTAATGACAGCAGGTATAGGCTTATATGCACCTTGTATGGCCATGGTTTATTTCTTAGGAATGTCATCTAAGGTTGCCTTTCCTATAATGATGGGATCTTGCGCATTATTAATGCCAGTTGCAAGTATTAAGTTTATAAAAGAGGAAGCTTATTCTAGAAAAACTGCCATGGGTATAACAATAGGTGGGTCAATAGGTGTTTTTATAGCAGCATTTTTAGTTGGTAATATGCCTATGAACTTATTAAAATATTTAGTTATATTGGTTATTGCTTATACTTCTATTCAGATGTTAAAATCAGCTTTAAAATCAAAAGAGGAAGTAAATGAAAAACTTTCTGCATAAATAAATAAAAGATTCCTAAACATAATAAGAAGATTAAATAATAAGCTTGTTTGTTTAGGAGGAATATATAAAATGAAAAAAAGATTATTTTCAAATATACTAATGCTGGGGATTTTATTGGGATCGCTGGCATTAGTGGTTACAAAGACTGATATTTTAAAAGTGCGAAGCTCATTACAAACAAACATATCTGGAGGTTTAAGGGTTATAAAGATAACTGAGGAGAAGTATAATATAAATGATAAAAACATATCTATAAATATAAAAATGCCTCAGATTCACTATTACAATAAAGAAATAGAGAGATATATGAATTCATATATAAGAAAGAATATAAATCAATTTATAAACAATCAAAGACAGATTAAAGATACTTTAGAGAAAAAGGACAAGTCAGTTATAGATATAAATTACTATGTTGCATTTGAGGATAGCAACTTACTGAACATAGTTATAACTAGAGATACAAAATCCAGTAAAAACAATACTAAGTTTGAAAAAGATAGTTACATTTTTGACCTCAAGACAGGACAAAGAATATTTTTAGATAATTTTTTAAAAAATAATGAAGACTATAAAGAGGTAATTAAGAATCATATAATTAAAACCAAAAAAGATAATAAAGAAGGACTAGATATGTCCAGAATTAACATAGATAAATACACAAATTATTCGATAATAGATGGAGGGATAAGTGTTTATTTTAATCCATACAAAGAAAGTGGGAAAAATATAGCATATGAATTTAAAATACCGCACTCTATATTTAAAAATAAAATAAGTGTGGCGGATACAGATTCTATAGAAGCGAATATAGACACACAAACAATAACAGAAAATAATGAGTATATAAACAGTGTGATAAATATACCTATAATAACCACATCAAATAAGACCATTGAAAAATCAATAAATGATAAGATTAGAAATGATATTATGAGCTTTTATAACAATGCCCAGGAAGAGGCTAAAAAATATTTAGGAGATAATAAAGAAAATAAAAATAAATTCGTAGTAAACATAAACTTTGATGTTGAGAAAAATAGCAATAATATGTTGAGTATAAAGGTTAGATATTATCAATATAGTGGTGGAGCTCATGGAATGTATGAGGATATATCTTACAACATAGACATGAGAGATGGAAAGTTTCTAAATTTAGATGATTTTTTTAAGGATGGTTCAGATTATAAAATAGTCATAGATAAAGAGATAAGAAAACAGATAGAAGAATTAGTTAAGGAAAACAAAGAAAATGAAGGTATATATCAATTTTCTGGAGTAAAGAAAGGTCAAAAGTATTATGTACGAGATGATAGCCTTGTTATCTATTTTGATTTGTATGATATAGCACCGTATGCAGCAGGTATACCCGAGTTTCCAATAAAAGTGGACGTTATAGATCATATACTAAAGGAAAAGTATTTAGATATATTTAAATAAATAGAAAAATTATTAAATAAATAGAAAACTCATTTTAAAATTTTAGTATATACAAAAAGAGTCAACTTCAAGAAAATGTGATGGTTGACTCTTTTGTATATATTAAACTAATTTATATGTTAGTATTGTATAGGGTTTATATAACAGGGTTTAAAGAAGCAATTTTTGTAGTTGCCACATACACCCTAGATATCTCATACCAAGTTTTAAAATCAACTATGCCACTTTGAGGTAATCCAAATATTTGCTGGAATGTTTTTACAGCTGCAGAAGTATTCTCACCATATATACCATCTTCTTTAACTTTAGGTATAGCAGGGTATGAATTTGATATAGCATTAAGTTGATTTTGTATAGTCTTAACATATTTATTATATAAACTAGCCTGTAGTGGATACCCAGGGTATGAAACAGGTACACCGCTTACAATAGGTGCTTTTTCAAAAACGATTTCATTTCCATAGAAGTGTCTTAGTATAGCTTTGAAATCATATCCTTCATCTCCTAAATCTTTGCTACCCCACTGAGTCATTTGACCAGGACACTGTGATTTTATGCCATCGCAGTACTGTGCTAGAAGTGGCTGTCTAGCTGTAGGAGGTCTTTTTATATACGTATTAAAAATATCATCTACCGCTACAGATATAGTGTTGAATATATTTCTATTATATATAAATTTATGATCATAAGCAGTTGATGAAGTTATTGTAAAATTGTACCCTTTATTTCTGTACCATTCAGTAAAAACTCTGTTTAGAGTAAATGAGATAATAGCTACTATATTTGAGTAAATAGTTTGTTGGGGCCAAGTTGAATATATTTCAGAAGAAGCTACATTTTTAATATAATCCTTAAAAGGAATCCAGTAGTTTTTTGCAGAAGTATCTTCTGGAAGACCGTCATGTACAACTATAAACTCAGGTACCACAGCATTATCAAGAACTACAAATCCTGTAGGAGGAGGCAGTGGTTTCAAACTGCTTTCGGGTATCTTTGGAGGATATGTTCCGTATAATGTATTTTCCTCAATTCTAAAAACAACCTCATTTTGTCTAGAGTATGACATTCTGCTTCTCGTCTTGGGTGGTAGGGGCATATTTTGTCTAGCTTCTATAGTTGGGAAAAGCTGAGTACCTTCTACAACGACCGTCTCATATCCGTCTATAATAGCCTCTACAATATACTGACTATACGGTCTGACATCAGAAGGCTCCTGAGAATATGATATATCCGGAGCTGGAAGTTTTAAATCTACGACTTGACCGGACTCATTACTCTTTAAATTTTGATATAAAGCAGAAGAACTTTCTCCATTCTCCGGAACAGAATACACGTTTACAGTGGCATCTTTTATAGGTCTGTTGGTAGCAGAGTCAATTACGCTAACCGTTAAAAAACCATCTTGCATAAAATCACCCTTTCTATAAATAACTTTAAAATGCTAGTATATTCTATTGTATGAATATAACTATTCTATTGTATGAATATAACTATTATTTTGTTAAGAAAAATGGAAATAATATATATTGAAAATATAAAAGAGAGGAATTTTATTTTATGGCGATAGATTTATTAGTATTAGCGTTAGCTCCAGTGGTGGCATTTGTATTTTGGATATATCTAAAAGATAAATATGAAAAGGAACCGATAGTAATACTGGTTAAGTACTTTGTTTTAGGTGCAATTTTAAGTGTATTTGCAATAATTATAGAAAGATTTTTAGTTAAAATAAATATTTTAGATGGATGGTACAACTATATATATATAGCATTTATAGTTGCTGGTCTTACAGAGGAAGGTTTGAAGGCTTTGATTTTGATACCTATACTATTCAAAGAAAAACACTTCAATGAAAAGTTAGATGGAGTTATATACTCTATATTTTTATCTCTTGGATTTGCAAGTATAGAAAATTTAATATATATAATGTCTGAGAGTAGAGACTTTGTATTTGAATTAGGTCTAAGTAGGGCGATAATATCTATACCTGGTCATATAATGTTTGCAATTACTATGGGATATTATATATCAAAATACAAGTTTTCAGATGATAAAATAAAAAAAAGAGAGTACTTTATAATGTCAATAATATTACCTATTTTACTTCATGGCATTTTCGATTTTATATTGATAATAGAATATAGATGGGCTATTATATTATTTGTAATTTATATAGTATTTTTATGGAAAAATAACTTAGATAAGTTAGAGTACTATACAAATATTTCAAAAGTAAGATTTTTTAAGAGAAAAAGGTTTAAACTTAGAAAAACTAAAAAAATGTAGACATTAAAAAGAGACATAAGACAGAAGGGAAGATGGAATTTGATCGACTTACCAGAAAAATTTTTAGACGATATGAAAGAATTACTTAGAGAAGAGTATGACGATTTTATAGAAAGTTATAAAAGCCCAAAAACAACTGGACTAAGACTTAACACTTTAAAAATAGGAAAAAAAGAAATGTTAGATTTGAATTTATTTGAATTATCTCCTATAGAGTGGACAGAAGATGGTTTTTATTATCATGAAAGTAATTCCAAACCTGGTAAAAATCCATTGCATGAGGCAGGAGCTTATTATATACAAGAGCCCTCAGCTATGAGTGTTGTACCCAAATTAGATATAGAGGAGGGCGACATTGTACTTGATATGTGTGCCGCTCCTGGAGGAAAGTCCACATACATATTATCAAGATTGAACAATACAGGACTCCTTGTATCAAATGAAATAAATTCTACAAGAGTACGAGCTTTGGGAGAGAATTTAGAGAGATTTGGGGCAAAAAATTGTATAATAACTAACACAGATTCAGAAAGACTAAATAAGGTATTTCGAGGTTATTTTGATAAGGTTTTAATAGATGCACCTTGTTCTGGACAAGGGATGTTTAGAAAGGACGAGGTTGCAATTAAAGATTGGAGTTATACAAAGGTTATAGAATGTCAAAGTATTCAAAGACAGCTTATAAGAGATGGATATGATATGCTAAAAAAGGGAGGAACCTTAGTGTACTCTACATGTACTTTTTCTAGAGAAGAAAATGAAATGGTAATAGAGGAGTTTATAAAAGAGTATCCAAATGCTAAACTAATAGATATAAAGAGACTATGGCCTCACAAAATAAAAGGAGAAGGCCACTTTGTAGCTAAAATACATAAATTAGATGAAGAAAAAAGTAAAGTTAATACTATTAATATTAGGAAAATGGGAAAAGAGTTGAAATATTATAGAGAATTTGAAAGTAAGTTCTTAAATATAAAACTAGAAGATAGATTTAATTTAAGGGGAGAAAACTTATATTTAATTCCTAATAATGCACCTGACACTAATGGATTGAAAGTGTTAAGATGTGGTCTTCATGTAGGTATATTAAAAAAGAATAGATTTGAGCCATCTCATGCTTTGTCTCATTATATAAAGAAATGTGATGCAAAATATACAGAAGATTTTAGTGTAGATAGTCAGGAGGTATATCAGTACCTTAGAGGAAACACTATAAACACTAATCAAAGTAGAGGATGGGTACTTGTAACTGTAGAAGGAATACCACTAGGCTGGGGCAAAGAATCAAATGGCGTTTTAAAAAATCATTACCCAAAAGGTCGTAGAATAACTTATTAAGTAATAAAATTCATGATACTGTATAATACTAAAACATGAAATGTTTTAGGAGGTGTATTGTGGGAAATTTAAATAAGCAACAAGAGTATATAATTTTTAAATTTTTGCAGAAATACGATTATTGTACAGTTTTGGATATATTAGAGGATGCAGATATATTGGAAGGTGATTTATACTTCCTTATAAAGTCTTGTAAATACGCTATCAATTTCGATTTTAAAAGAGCTGAGGAATTTATAAACCAAACAAGCAGGGATTTGTTATCTACAAATGAAATAAAAAAATTAACTCAAAATCTAGTGCATTTAAATTCAGGGGAACCAGAGGATATACTATCTGAATTAATAGAAAATATCAAAATACAGATTGTAAACGAAGAGTATATAGATTTCTTAGGGAGGCTATATAGGTTAAAGGAAGCTTTGTTTAAGTATATTTTTGTCAGTACGAAAGAGTCTAAAAAATACAGGGTGTGTATGTATGGTCACATGGTGTCAAAGAAAAACATATTATATGTATTGAAAAAGAAGTATAATATATATAATGGAAATTTAATACATGGTGTTACCCACTATATTAATAAATACTTAAATAAGACAAAGAGAATGGAAAAGGTAATAGAAATTTTAAATGGTGAAAGACTAGAAAATTTAATTAGACTTAGAAATGAATGTCCAGTAGGGCATGGTTTTAGAGGTGTAAGCAAAGAAGATATTGAAGAAATATATGGAGATCCTATGGAGGTAGTTCAGGATTTAATAAAGGTCTGTGAATTGTTAGACCTAGGAATTTCTAAAAATAAATATGACAATATCAATGAAATAGCTACTCAGCTTATAGGAAACTACACAGTTTAATTATACTTATTAGGTAAGGCTTGTTGTAAAGGAGATGGTATTCGTGAGTGAAAAAATAAAAAATGAGATACTGGAGTGGATAAAGGTAATTGCAATAGCACTTGTAGCAGCTTTTGTAATTACTAGATTTGTAAGACCTACGTTGGTAAGAGGGGAATCGATGTTTCCTACTTTAGACGAAAATGATTATTTAGTAATAAATAGAACAGCATACAAAATTGGAGAGCCAGAACATGGAGATATAATAGTATTTGGTACAAATTTAGAACAAGATGACGGTAAGAAAAAAGACTTAGTAAAGAGAGTTATAGCAGTAGAGGGAGATCATATAAAAATACAGGACTCTAAAGTTTATGTAAATGATAAATTAATAGAGGAGCCTTATATACATGATAATTACACAGATGGAAATATTGATATAACTGTACCAGAAGGAAAGGTATTTGCTATGGGGGATAATAGAGAAGATAGCTTGGATAGCAGATATGATCAAGTTGGGTTGATAGATGAAAAAGATATAATGGGAGAAGTTGTAGTTAGATTATTTCCATTTTCAAAAATAGGAGTAGTTAAGTAGGTATCCTTATGAAAATTGGGGTATCAGCACTTTTATTTAATATAGATGATGTCTTAGAAGTATGTAAAAAATCAAGGACTATAATCCATATAGAAATAGGAATAGACAATATAGAGGACTGCGAAGAATTATACAAATACAAAGATATAATTTCTAAGCTTGGACTATCTGTTGGAATTCATTTACCCATGGAACTAAATACTTGTGATAATATAAAGTATATAAGACATAACTGGGTTCAATTTATAGTTGAGGTACACAGCAAACTTTTAGGATTTGATATTAAGTATTTCAACATTCATCTAGGTTATGCTATAACAGATAGGTTGACAATGAACAGATACAAATACCTAAAAAATAGTATCGATTTTTTAAATCAGATTTATTTAGATGGAGATATAACTATTTCAATAGAGAATACATATTCTAAAGGTGGGGATATCTCTAATGTTGGGAATAAAGTATCTGATTTTGAATACATATTTAAAAATATAGATAACTCCAAGGTGTGTTTTTGTTATGATACAGGTCATTATTTAATAAGTAAAGACGACTATATTTCTAAGTTAAAAAAAAGAATAAATATAGTTCACCTTAGTGATAATAATGGATTTGAGGATAGTCATCTTGGAGTAGGTATGGGGATTCTGCCAGAAAGTCATATATATGATGTATTAAACCTTGGACCAGAATACCTAGTATTAGAAGTTGGTTATGAATATATTGAGGATTCTATAAACAAATTAAATTTTATCAAGGAAGAGGTTTAGTCACCTCTTTTTCCTATATAAGGGGAAAGGAAAATGCTATGAAAAAGTTAAATTTAAATGTTAATGGAAAGCAAAAGCAATATGAACTAAAAGATAACTCTACAGGTATAAAATTAGAAGAGATTTCTAAAGATATTTATAACGATTATAAGGGATTTATAACTCTTGCAATTGTAGATAGAAAAATTAGAGAGTTAAATTATGAGGTTGAAGAAGAGTGTGATATAAAGTTTTTAGATACCAATAACCCAGATGGTCTTAGGGTATATTTTAGGGGAATATCACTTATATTTATAATGGCATGTAAAGAGTTGTTTAACGAGTGTGATGTAGTTATAGAACACTCTTTATCAGGAGGGTTGTACTGCGAAGTTCATGGAGAGAGAACTTTAAATGAAGAAGATATAGATAATATTAAGAAAAGAATGGTTGAAATAGTTGAAAATGACTATACTATAGAAAAGATAGAGACTACAAGACAAAAAGCCATAGAATTATTTGAGCAAGAGGGAAGATATGAAAAGGCAGAATTATTAAAGTATAAAGAGTATGATGATACTAAGGTTTATAAATGTAATGATTATATAGACCATTTTTATGGGTATATGGTCCCATCAACTGGCTATATAAAAACATTTGACTTAAAATTGTATAACAAAGGTGTTGTAGTTTTAGGACCGAGTAAGGAAGACAAGAATGTTCCTAGAAAGTTTATGCCAGATGAGAAGTTGGCCAATATATACTATGAGGCTGAGCAGTGGTCAAAACTTATGGGTGTAGACAAGGTTTTATCTCTTAACAAAATAATAGAAAACAAAAAATATGGAGACATGATCAGAACAGTTGAGGCCCTTCAGGAAAAGAAGATATCTCAAATAGCTGATATGATAAATGAAAGAAAAAGTAAGCTTATATTAATAGCAGCACCTTCTTCATCTGGTAAGACTAGTTTTGCTCATAAACTATGCATACATTTAAGGGTTAATCACCTAAACCCTATATCAATATCTTTGGATGATTATTTTGTAGATAGAGAACACACTCCCAAAGATGAGTTTGGTAAGTATGACTTTGAATCTATATATGCTATTGATTTGGATAAATTCAATAAGGACCTTACAAGTTTGTTTAACGGTGATGAGATAGATATTATAAAGTTTAACTTTAAAACAGGAAAAAGAGAGTATACAGGTGAAAAGCTTAAAATCGAAAAGAATCAACCTGTTATATTAGAAGGTATACACGGATTGAACCCTATTTTGACATCATCAATACCTGATAAAGATAAGTTTAAAATATATATAAGTGCACTAACTCAAATAAATTTAGATAATCATAATAGAATTCCAACCACAGACTTAAGATTAATAAGGAGAATGGTTAGAGACAGCAATTTTAGAGGGTATGATGCAGAGAAGACAATAATGCAGTGGCCTTCAGTAAGAAGGGGAGAAGATAAAAATATATTCCCATACCAAGGTCAGGCTGATGTTATATTTAATTCAGCTTGTGTATATGAAATTGCAGTTTTAAAGAAATATGCCACGTCATTGTTGGAGGATATAGGTATAGATAGTCCTGCTTATATAGAGGCTAATAGATTGTTAAAGTTTCTTCAGTATTTTGTTGAATTAGAGGATACATCCGATATACCAAATACATCTATAATAAGAGAGTTTATAGGTGGAAGCAAGATAGTAGAATAACTTAAATGAATCTATTGTTAAAAACCTGATGTTGCATAATATCAGGTTTTTCTGTATTATATTCTTAATTGAAAAAAGAATAACAATTGAATTTTAGGAGGTGATGGACTGTTGCAGTAAGAAAGTGCATTTATAAATTATTGGCAACAGAGTACTATGAACAATATGTTAAATGAAATCGTGGAAATAAATAGAAGACATACAAGTAATGGAAATGTAGCTAGCTATATACCGGATTTAGGCAAGGCCTGTAAAGAAGATTTAGGAATTTGCATAATAGATAAAGATAATAAGATATATACAGCCGGAGAATACGATACTAAATTTACTATACAAAGTGTATCAAAACCAATAGTTTTAGCTATGGCTCTTATGGATAATGACTGGTCACACGTTTTTTCGAAGGTTGGTATGGAACCAAGCGGAGACCCATTTAATTCTATAATGAAATTAGAGATGAATGATACAAAAAAACCATGCAATCCCATGATAAATGCTGGGGCTATAGTTACTACCTCTCTTATAAAGGGCGATAGTGTTGAAGAAAAAGAGGAAAGAATGTTGAATTTTTTTAGAAAGATTGCCAAGAATGATAAGCTTTCAATAAATTATGATGTCTATAATTCGGAAAAAAGGACGGGAGATAGAAATAGGGCGATGGCATATCTGCTTAAAAATGACGGATTTATAGAAGGAGATGTAGAAGAAGTATTAGATCTTTATTTTAAACAATGTTCTATAGAGATAGATACGGTTGATTTAGCTAGGATAGGGACAAACCTTGCTACTTATGGTGTAGATATAGAGACTGGAGAGAGAGTACTGAGCGAAAGTGTTTCTAGGATGGTAAAAACATTTATGGTAACTTGTGGTATGTACGATGCATCTGGAGAATTTGCTATAAGGGTTGGAATTCCTGCAAAGTCCGGAGTTGGAGGAGGCATTTTAGCATCTGTTCCGAATCGTATGGGTATAGGGGTATATGGACCCTCACTAGATAAAAAAGGAAATAGTATAGCAGGTCTTAGGGTATTAGAAGACCTATCTAGGATGCTTAAATTAAATATTTTTTAAAATACCGAATTTTTTGACAATAGTATATTCTTTAATATATAATAGTATTGAAGTGAAATAATCTTTTTAGGGGTGGGGGTAATGAGAGAGGTATTAGTATTAAGAGATTTGGAGTGTATAAAGGCTATAGTACATCCCCGTAGAATTGATATTCTAAAAACATTTGGTGATTTACCGTTGTCGGCAAAGCAGTTATCGCAGTTATTAGATGAACCTCATGCTAAAGTAAACTATCACATAAAAACTTTATACAGGGTAGGTATTTTGGAACTTGTTGAGGAAAAAATTAAATCGGGTATTGTGGAAAAATATTATTACCCAAGTGCAAAAAATATAATTATAAGCAAAAAAATATTGGATTTTTCTGTGGAGGGTGAGTCTGAGGAGGAAAGGTTAAATATATCTAAGTTCGAAAACATAAGTGAATTATTTTATAAGGCGGCAGAACAGGAAAATATAACTAATCAAAACATAGTAGAGTACCGTGATGTTTGCATTACAAGTGAGGAATTATTAGAGTTGAATCGTGTATTAAAATCTAAGTTAGATGAAATTATAAATAAAAGAAATTTTGATATAGAAGATAGCGACATGGATAACGATAGACATAAAGTAGTGTTGCTTAGTATTCCTACAGAAAAAAAGAGTGAGTCTTTGGCAGAATAATAATTTAGCTATAAATAATAATAAGTATCGACATTTGTTGATACTTATTTTAATTGAGAAAATAAATTATAAACAACTTTACATAGACATAGATGAATTTTTTACCTGTTATTATGTATAATATTGATAGTGGAGTAAGTTTAGGGTTATTATAATCGTTATTGGGTATATAAATATAAAAAGAAAAAGGAGTTTATAGAGATGTCATTTGAAAATATGAAGGAAACTAAATTTAAAAATACACACGACAGAAGTTGTGCTATAATTGTAAATTTCAATAAAAAAGAACAACTGCTTGTAAAAAATATATGTAATCTTTTTGGGTTAAAGGACCTAATAGTATTAGACTATAAAAATAGTAACAATGTAGTGAGAGATATATTAGATGGAAATAAAGAGGATATAAGTGAAGATGGTTTAAGAAACAAGGCTATTTTATTTAATAACCTACACCATACTATGATAAATTCCCTACTACAAAACCTTAAAAAAGTAAAAATAAAGAATGTACTATCGGCAGTAGTTACAGAAACATCAGTGGATTGGACTATTGATAACATATTAAAGAATCTAATAGAGGAAAGACAGGCTATAAAAAATGGAGAAACAATAGATCATAAAAAGTAAAATTTGTTATCAAAAGTACAACATAAATAAGGAAGAATAAGGAGATAAATATGCTTGTAATAGGACCACATATATCAATAGCAAAAGGATTTAAAAAGGCGGCTGAAACTGCTGTAGAAATAGGAGCAAATACTTTTCAATTTTTTAGTAGAAACCCAAGAGGTGGAAATGCTAAAGTATATGATGAAAAGGACATAGTAGGCTTTGAAAAAATCAGAAGGGAAAGCAACTTTGGTCCCCTTTTAGCCCATGCACCATATACTATGAACTTGGGAGGAAACAAAGATGAGGTATATGAGTTTGCAAGAAGGGTAATAAAAGAGGATATAGAGAGAATGGACAATCTAGGTATAGAGTATCTGTGTTTTCACCCAGGTAGCCATGTTGGTGGTGGAGTTGACTTTGGTATAGATAGAATAATAGACGGATTAAATGAAGGAATAACTGGAAATGAAAATATAACAGTTCTTTTGGAAACTATGTCAGGTAAGGGAACTGAAATAGGAAGAGGTTTTGAAGAATTAAAAAGGATAATAGATAATGTGCAGTATAAGGATAGAGTAGGGGTATGTCTAGATACCTGCCATATATTTTCAGCTGGGTATGATATAGTTAACAATTTAGATGCTGTATTAGAGGAATTTGACAAAACTATCGGGATAGATAAACTAAAGACGATACACCTAAATGATAGTATGATGCCTTTTGGAAGCAATAAAGATAGACACGCTGCAATAGGCGAAGGAGAAATAGGGTTAGAAGCTATTCTTAATTTTATGACTAATCCTGCTATAAAGGATTTACCGTTTTTCTTGGAAACGCCTTTTGACGATCAAGGCCATAAAGAAGAAATAAAAATGATAAAAAAAGCACTTAACGGCAGATAGGATGTATAATTATAATAAAAACATATAAATTGGGTGGGGAAAGATATGATGCAAATGCAGCAAAACCTAGTGAATGTGAAGACTGTGGCCTGTGTGAAACTAGATGCCCATATGAATTACCAATAAGAAAAATGTTAAAAAATGTAGTTGAAAAACTTGGATAGAGTATATAAGTACATTAAAAAGGGCTGGTTGAATATTCAACAGCCCTTTTTGAAAACGTCGTATTTAATATCGTATTCTGATATAGGATAAAGTTCTATTTCTACACGGGGATTTTCTTTATCTATAAAATCAAATAACAAAACAGGTTTAAGCTGTTTGTCATTTTTTATAATTCCGCTTTTTTCTATACCATCACAGATACTTTTAGGATAATTGTGCAGATCACCTATTCGTTTATCTGGGAAGTATAACTTTAAAATAGTTATTAAATTTTCCTCTATAGCTTCACCCTGGTACTGTCTATTTATGTGACCAGCAACCATATTTTCATATGCTAAGTATTTAGAATGTTTGCCTTTTGAAGGCATCCATGCTTGACCGTGGACATTATGAAGCTTAAAGTTAGATTTACTAATAGGTCTACCTGGTATTACAATTTTAATCAAATTATCACCATCTTTCACTCTAGTTATTATAATCATAATATATCATTAATGGAAGGAAATTTTATGGATAAATTAAAATTAAGAGAGTTTTGCAACTCAATAGGACTTAAATGTATGGGCATAGCTGGAGTAGGTCCATACTACGATTTAGAAAAAAAATTAATTGATAGAATAGAAAAAAACTATATTACTGGAATGGAAGAAGAGGCATTGGAGAAAAGAATAAATCCAAAACTCACACTTGAAGATGCCAATTCAGTAATTGTAATAGCATTTCCATATTATATAGGAGAGTGTGGAAATTCAAATATATCTAAATATTGCTATGGCAAGGACTATCATATCGTGGTGAAAGATAAGCTTCAACAAATATGTGACTATATAGATAAAGAAGTAGAGGGCTTTAACTACAAGATATTTTCAGACAATGGGCCACTAGTGGATAGATATATGGCATATTTATCGGGGATAGGATATTTTGGGATAAATAACAACATAATAACAGATCAATATGGTTCATATGTTTTTATAGGATATATTATAAATAATTATGAATTTGTTTTGGATAAACCTACAGACAAAACCTGTCTAAAGTGTGGAAAATGTGTAAAATATTGTCCGGGAAATGCTCTTTTGGGAAATTATAATATGGATCCTAGAAAATGCTTATCATATATATCGCAGAAAAAGGGAGATTTATCAAAAGATGAGGAGAAAAAATTAAATAAAAATAAAAAAGTATTTGGGTGTGATATATGTCAAGAAGTTTGTCCTCATAATATAGGTATAAAAACAACTGACATAGATGAATTTAAAGAAGACTTAATAAAAGTCATAGATCATGAAGAAATAAATAATATATCAAATAAAGAGTTTAAAAGAAGGTATAAGGATAGGGCATTTAGCTGGAGAGGTAAAAATATAATAAAAAGAAATTTAGAAATAATATCAAAAGAGTTTGAGTAAAAGTAAAATAAAACGACCCCGTTTCATATACTTTAATATGTGTTGTTATTTCCGAAATAGAATTACTATGAAGTTGAGATATAGTAGATAGGGGGCGTATATTATGTTGAAGTACAATAATACATCTGAGATAGAGCCGCTAAAAAAGACGCTAGGTCAGCAAAGAGCAGTGGAAGCTATGGAAATAGGGTTGAGTATAGATAATCCAGCCTACAATATATATGTAGCTGGAGATGCTGGTACAGGGAAAGGCACATATGTACTAGAAACTTTAGGTAAAAATGCAAAAAATAAAAATACACATAAGGACTGGTGCTATGTATATAATTTTGTAGATCAGAGAGAGCCCATAATAATAGGGCTGAAAAGAGGATTGGGAAGAGAATTTAAAAATGATATAGAAAAATTAATAGAAAATCTTTTGGATGAGATAAAGGATGCATTTGAAAGTGAAGATTTTGAGTTAGCCAAAAATCAGCTTATTGAAGATTATGAAATTGAGAAAGAAGAACTATTAAAAAGAATAAAAAAATATGGGGAAGAAAAGGGCTTCAAGTTAAAAAGCAGCAAAGTTGGGATAGTGTTCGTACCGATGGATGAGGAACAAGAGGAAAGTGAACCATCAGAAATAGAATTCTATAAGTCAAAGAGAGAGTTAGAAAGTATGGCTATTCAATTAATCTATAAGATTAAGGATTTAGAAGAAGCTGCAAAAAAAGAAGTTATAAGGCTAGAAGACGAGATAGCTAAATTAGTTCTAGAGCCACATATAGAAATACTGACTGAAAAGTATAAAGACTATCCAAAAGTTATAGAGTATTTAAAAAAAATAGAGATAGATATATTGGAGTATATTTATCTGTTTTATATGGAAGAAGATGAATTAAAGGAAAAGTATGATAAAGAACACTTTATTAGATATAGGGTAAACTTGTTTGTGGATAATGGTGCTGAAGAATATAAAGATAAAGCACCTGTTGTTGTAGAAACTAACCCTACACCATCAAACTTGTTTGGCAAAGCTGAGTATGATTACTATAACGGAAGCATAAAAACTGACTTTACAAAAATAATGCCAGGGTCTGTCCATAAAGCAAATGGTGGCTGCTTAGTAATATACATGGATCAAATATTGAGATACGCAACATCATGGGATATGCTAAAAAGAGTTATTAAATCTAAAAAAATAAGTGTAGAGACTCAAACTTGTATAAAACCAGAACATATGGCAGTTGATTTTAAAGTTGTACTTATAGGAAGTAATTATATTTATAATTTGCTATATAAATATGATAATGAATTTGCTAAGTACTTTAAAATATTTGTGGATTTTGATAACATAATGGATAAAACAGAAGAAAATGAATATGGAGTAGCCCAATTTGTGTCATATCAGTGTGACAAAAATAACCTTAAACATTTCACTTATGATGCAGTTCAAGAAATAGTTAAATATAGCACCAGATTGGCTGGCGATAAGTATAAATTATCTACTGAGTTTAACAAGATAATGGAAATATTAATAGAGGCTGATGCCTATAGTAAACTTAGGGATAATAAGTATGTAGACAGGGAAGATGTAAAGAAGGCTATATCACAGAGAAGAAAAAGATTGAGCAAGATAGAAGATAAAATGGAGGAATCGATAAAAAAAGGTTTTACTCTTATAGAGACAGAAGGAAGCAAAGTAGGAGTTATAAATGGATTATCAGTTTTAAATGTAGGAGAGTATTCGTTTGGTAAGCCATCTAGGATAACTGTGACTACAAGTCATGGAAATAAAGGGATAGTTAATATAGAGAGAGAAGTAGATATGAGTGGTTCCATACACAGCAAAGGAGTTATGATATTAGGTGGATACTTGGCAGAAAACTTTGCTCAGAAGTTTCCTCTATCCTTAAATGCGTATATATGTTTTGAACAAAATTATGGTGGTGTTGATGGAGATAGTGCTTCTGGAGCAGAGTTGTACGCACTAATATCATCACTTAGCGAGGTCCCTTTAAAACAAAACATAGCAGTAACAGGGTCTATAAATCAAAAAGGAGATATACAAGTAGTAGGTGGAATTAATGAAAAAGTAGAGGGATTTTACTCTCTATGCAATAAAAGAGGCTTGGAAAATGATTACGGAGTTATAATACCAAAAAATAATAAAAGAAACTTGGTTTTAAATGATGAAGTAAATGAAGCTATTGAGGCTGGAAAATTTAAAATCTATGAGATAGAAAGAGTAGAGGAAGCAATTGAGATTCTAACTGATAAACCTTTTGATGAGGTTAAGAAATTAGCTGAATACAAGTTATTTAGTTTTAGTGAAATTCAAAATACAAAAAATAAATAAAGATTTGCTAACTTAACCAAAAGCTATCTCAAAGTCAGAAATTAATCAGCATCTTAAAGGAAAATTTGAGGTAGCTTTTTATGTAAAAAATAAAATTTGAGGAGATTCTAATGAAAAAAATAAATGAAATACTTGATAGTTTAGAAAAACTTTACCCAGATGCAAAATGTGAGTTAAACTATACAACTCCATTCGAACTTTTAATAGCTACAATATTGTCAGCACAATGTACTGATGTTAGGGTAAATAAGGTAACAGCAGAGTTGTTTAAAAAATATAATACAGCTCATCAATTTGCAAGGTTAACAGAAGAAGAAATTGGAGAGGAAATAAAAACTTGTGGACTTTATAGAAGCAAGGCAAAAAAAATAAGAGAAACATCAGAAAAATTGAGCACTCTTTATAATGGTGAAGTTCCAGATAAACTAGAAGAACTTATAGAGCTTCCAGGGGTAGGTAGGAAGACTGCAGGTGTAGTTCTTAGCAATGCCTATAAACAGCCATTTATAGCTGTAGATACTCATGTATTTAGAGTTTCAAATAGAATCGGTATAGTTGACACTAAGACGCCTGAAAAAACTGAGTTTGCCCTTATGGAAGTTATACCTAAGGAGAGATGGTCACATTCTCATCATCTTTTGATTTTTCATGGAAGAAGAATGTGTAAAGCTAGAAAACCAGAGTGTGATCAATGTCCTATAAAAAATGATTGTAATTATTACCAAGAAGGAAAAGAAAGTAAAAAATAGAATTAATATATTAATATTATTAGCATAGAAAAAGTTTTCCTACAGCCTTATATGAATTTATTATGAAGTTTAATAAAGAACGTTTTGTAGTGTAATGAATTTCTGTTATAATTATAGGTATATTCAAAAATGGTTAAAAGAAATCATACAATATAATATATAAGTACATATAGGTAAGAGCAGGACTAAGGAGGATATTATGTCTTTAAATGTAGTTTTAGTAGAACCAGAGATACCTCAAAATACAGGTAATATAATAAGAACTTGTGCAGCTACAGGAGCGACTTTGCACTTAGTTAGGCCGTTAGGATTTTCTTTAGATGATAAGCACTTGAAGAGATGCGGGCTTGACTATTGGGATATAGCTAATATACAATATTATGATAGTTTCGAAGAGGTAAAAGAAAAATATCCAGATAGTAAGTTTTTTTATTCTACAACTAAAGTTAATCAATCACATTCAGATGTGGAATTTGAGGATAACTCTTTTATAGTGTTTGGAAAAGAAACCAAAGGATTACCAAAGGAATTAATAGAAAAAAATTTAGAAACGTGTATAAGAATACCTATGATAGATATAGAGAAGGCTAGATCTTTAAATCTATCCAATTCAGTTGCCATAGTTGTTTATGAAGCATTAAGACAATTAGGGTATCCTAATATGAGATAATCTTAGTGAATATAAATAAGATTTAAGGAGGGGCGTATTAACAAATGGATGACTTAAAAATAATATGCGATAGTTTGTCAGATATACCACAGAGTTTTATTGATAAATATGATTTAGATATAGTGCCACTAACTGTTATATTAGAAGGAAAAGAGTACAGGGACGGTGTAGATATATCCAATGATGAGTTTTATAGAATACTTAGAGAGGGAAAAGTATACCCGAAAACATCTCAAGCTACTTATACTCAATTTAAGGATATATTTGAAAAGTATACAAATCAGGGAAAAAAAATACTTTACATAGCAGGTTCTGCAGTTGCAACTGGGACATACCAAAGTGCTGTTATGGCAAAAAATGATATAGACGGAGAAATATATGTATATGACTCTAATATGCTTTGTTTTGGGATAGGTATGATGGTCATAAAAGCAGCAGAGCTTTCAAGAGAAGGAAAAACTATAGATGAAATAATAGCTGTTTTAGATAAAATGAAAGAAGATGTATTCGTATTATTTTCGGTTGATACGCTAGAATATTTACAAAAAGGCGGAAGGATATCTTCTACAAAGGCGGCTATAGGTAGTATATTAAATATAAAACCGATACTTGAAATAAAAGATGGATTAGTTTCTCAGATATCTCAAGTAAGAGGAAAGAAAAATGTTGTATCAAAAATAATAGAACTACTAAAGGCAAATTGTGGAGAAGATTTATCTGATCAAGTTGTATACGTAGGCTATAGTGATGATTTCAAAGAAAAAGAACAGTTAGCTAAAGCAGCTAAAGAACAATTAAATCCTAAGGAAATAGTATTTTTCCAAATAGGAGCATGTATAGGTACTCATGGAGGTCCGGGAGTAACGGGGATTATGTGTTTAAGAAAATAATTAAAAGGGCTTAATAGCCCTTTTTTAAAATACATTAAGAATTGCGTTCTGTGTAGAAAAAATGGCAAAAATGATGTATTATAAAAAAGACCAGGTAATAAGATTATATAACCTACAATAATTTAAAAAAGGAGATAATATATGAAACTAAACAAGATATTGGTTTTAGGCCTAGTTACAGTTATGACTACATTGACATTAGTTGGATGTAGTACAGGCAAAAGCAATGAAAAAAATGAATCGACAAAAGAAAAAGATAGTTCTTCAAATATAAAGGTTGCAATGATTACAGATAGTGAAGAAGGTAATAATACCTTTATTAATAAAGGGGCTTTATCAGGATTAAATAAGGCTAAAAATGAATTGGATGTAGATGTACAAACATTAGATGTAAAAAAATCAGATGAAATCTCTAAAGAGCTAGAGTCTTTGTGTGAAGAAAAACCACAACTTATAATAGGTGTTGGGAGTAGGTTTGCCAATGATATAAAATCTTTTGCTTCAAAGTATCCAAAGCAACAATTCGCTATTGTAGACTATAAATATGAAGAACAACCATCAAATGTAACTTCTATTGTATTTGATGATAATATTTCAGCTTATTTAGCTGGATTTATAGCACAAAAAATGACAGAAACAGGTACTGTAGGTTTTATCGGTGGATTAGAGGGCGAAGTAAGATTGAAAAATGAGGCTGGATTTAAAGCCGGTGTTTTAGAGGCAGGAGAAAATGCTAGACCAGTTGTTACTAAATATGTAGATGTATTTTCAAATCCAGAGTCTGCTAAAGATGCAGCAAGAGATATGATTGAAAATGACGGTGTAGATGTAATATTTTCAGCAACAGAGGACGATGGAAAAGGAGCTATAGAAGTAGCTAAGGAAACTGGTAAAAAAGCCATAGGGTTTAATGGTGATCAAAGTTCATTAGATGCTGATAGAGTTTTGAGTTCAACAATTAAAAATGTAGATATACCAATATACAATTTGGTAAATTCTTTGGTAACTGGAGAATTTAAAGGTGGACAAGTCATAGAGAACACATTAGATATGAACGCTGTTGGAATATCTTCAAGTAGTGATAAAAATATACCACCAGATGTATTAGAAAGTATAAAGTCAATACTAGAAAAAGTAAAAGATGAAGAGATTGCTGTACCAGAAAAATAGATAAAAACCTCCATTTGATTTAAGTTTAAAACTTCCAAATGGAGGTTTTTTACTTATGCATAGGTATAGTTTCATAGCATTATAAATAAAATAATACTCCCTATTTAATAAATAATATAAATAGATTAAAAAACGATTAATTTTAATGGATAAAAATTAATTAATTGAGAAATATTATATATATACATAAATTAAATTAGAGGAGGATTATGATTATGAGATCAAAACTAGGATTTAAAAAAATCATTACAGTTGCTATGATTTTTGCAATGGCTACATCTATGATTGCTGGGTGTGCTAATAAGAATAAAGAAAATGAGGCACCAACATCCAATAAAGATAAAAAAATAAAAATAGCTATGGTAACTGATACAGGTGGCGTAAATGACCAATCTTTTAATCAATCAGCTTGGGAAGGTCTAAAGAAAATCCAAGATAAATATGGCAAAGATAAAGTACAAGTTAAATACTTAGAGTCAAAACAAGATGCAGATTATATAGCTAACATAGAAACACTATATGATGAAGGAAATGATTTGATTGTAGGAGTAGGATATAACTTAGCTAATGCAATAAAGGAATCTGCTGAGAATTATCCAAAACAAAATTTTGCAATAGTAGATTATTCTTATGGAAAAGAACAACCTAAAAATGTAAAATCTATACTATTCAACGATCAAGAGGCCGCTTACCTTGTTGGGGTTGTAGCAGGTAAAATGACGAAATCCAACAAAGTAGGGTTTATAGGTGGAAAAAAAGGAGACGTTATAAGTAGATTTGAATATGGATACAAGGCTGGCGTTCAATCTGTAAATAAGGATATACAGGTAATGGCTCAATATGCAGATTCATTTACAGATTCAGCAAAAGGTAAAGCAATAGCTAATCAAATGCACAAAAATGGAGTAGATGTAATATTCACAGCTGCAGGAGATGTAGGAACAGGAGCTATAGAAGCAGCTAAGGAAAGTAATAAATATGCAATAGGTGTGGATAGAGACCAAAGTAATTTAGCTCCAAAAAATGTTATCACTTCTTCAATGAAAAGAGTAGACAATGCAATATATTCAATAACTGAAGAAGTAATCAATGGTAAATTTAAAGCAGGAGATACTGTAGTATATGGTCTAAAAGACGATGGTGTAGGAATAGCTTCTACAACTGATAAATTAGTAGATTCTAAAATATTAGATGAAGTAAATGCTACAAAAGAAAAGATTGTAAAGGGTGAAATAAAAGTACCTGGAAGTGAAAAAGAATTTAATGAAATTAGCAAATAGATATTTATATATATAAATAAGTATGGGCATAGAGATTAATCCTTTTTATAGGTCTATTAAACTCTATGCCTTTTATAATATAATCGATATTTCTATTTGTTTTGGAAATAATAATATTTGATAAATAAAAAAGTTATTGTTCTATTTAGAAAACTAAATTTATAATTATAATTGCCTAAATAATTTGGTATAATAAGGTGAAAAACGAAAATGTCGAAAAAAATTGTTATATTGAGTATATTTTAGTATAATAGAAATACTGAATAAATATAAATGAGGAGGGTGATGAAGATCAATGAATAATAGTAACATCGATTACAGCAAAAAAGTTGTAGAGATGAAAAAAATAACTAAGAAGTTCGGAGATTTTGTTGCTAATGAAAATATAGACTTAACTGTACATAAAGGTGAAGTACATGCCCTTTTAGGTGAAAATGGGGCAGGAAAGTCTACGCTTATGAATATATTATATGGATTATATCATCCAACTGATGGAGAAATATATATAAATAATGAATTAGTAAAAGTAGACAATCCTAATATAGCTATATCAAAGGGAATAGGAATGGTGCATCAGCACTTTATGCTTGTTCAACCATTTACAGTAGCTCAAAACATAGTTCTTGGAATAGAACCTACGAAGGTTGGGGGAACTATAGATATGAAAAAAGCTATTGATGATGTAAAAGAATTGTCGGATAGATACGGATTATATGTAGACCCTATGTCTAAGGTTGAAGATATAACTGTTGGGATGCAACAAAGAGTAGAAATATTAAAGGCTTTATATAGAGGTGCGGAGATATTAATACTTGATGAGCCTACGGCGGTTCTTACACCACAGGAAATTCAAGAACTTATACAAATTATAAGAAATTTAACAAAAGAAGGAAAATCAGTAATTATAATAACTCATAAACTAAAAGAAATAAAAGCGGTGGCTGATAATTGTACGATAATAAGAAGAGGTAAATATATAGATACAGTTAAAGTTTGCGAGACTAGCGAGGACGATCTAGCGGCTATGATGGTAGGTAGAGAAGTAAGCTTTAAGGTAGATAAAGCTGAGGCATCACCTAAAGAAACCGTTTTAGAAATACAAAATTTATTAGCTAAAGACAATAGAAAGATAGATGTTATAAACAATTTATCATTAGAAGTTAGGGCAGGAGAAATATTAGGAGTTGCAGGTATTGATGGAAACGGTCAATCTGAACTAGTAGAAGTTTTAACGGGCCTTAGAAAAGCTGAGTCAGGAAGTATAAAGGTAAATGGTAAGGAAGTTATAAACAAAACACCTATAGAAATATTCAAAACTGGGATAAAAAATATTCCAGAAGATAGACAAAAAAGGGGTCTAGTACTAGACTTTAGTGTTTCGGAAAATATGATATTACAAAATTATAAAAATGAGAAATTCTCTAAAAATGGAATATTAAATCATGATGCAATATCTGAACATGCAAAAACTATAGTTGAAAGATTTGATATAAGACCTACTGATTATACAGTTCAAGCAAGAGCTCTATCTGGTGGTAATCAACAAAAGATTATAATAGGTAGAGAAGTTGACAATATAGAAACATCAAAAAATAGAGAAAACGAACCTCAGGTATTAATTGCAACACAACCGACAAGAGGTCTAGATGTTGGGGCAATTGAATTTGTACACAAAGCATTGATAAAACAAAGAGATGAAGGAAATGCAGTTTTATTAGTATCTTTAGAACTAGATGAAGTTATGAATGTATCTGATAGAATAGCTGTTATATATGAAGGTGAAATAGTAGGAATAGTTGATGCTAAGGATGCAGATGAAAATACATTAGGTTTCATGATGGCAGGAGGTAAAAAGGATGAGCAATAAAATAGAAAAATCAAAGAAAAAATCCTCAGCTGGCAGCACTATATTATTTTCAGTTATATCAATAATATTAGGACTAGTAGTTGGAGCGATAGCACTAACTATGGCAGGATTTAGTCCTTTTGAAGCTTATGGAGCGATGTTAAAGGGTATATTTGGCAAGCCTAAGTTTATAGCGTGGACTATTATAATGTCTACACCATTAATACTAACGGGTCTTTCAATTGCCTTTGCATTTAAGACGGGACTATTTAATATAGGTGCAGAGGGACAATTTATAATAGGTGCTCTTGTTGCAACTATGGTTGGAGCAGGATTGGATTTACCAGCAATAATACATGTACCATTAACTCTTATAATGGCAGCATTAGGAGGAGCAATATGGGGTGGATTTGCAGGATGGCTTAAATCTAAATTTGGAATAAATGAGGTAATAGCTACTATAATGCTTAACTGGATAGCATTCTATTTAAGCAACTTTATGGTAAAGACTACATGGTTAGCTAAACCAAATAGTGAAGCTTCCCTTGATATACATGAATCAGCAAGTATAGGTATTGACTGGATGAAGGGACTAGTAGGTCCAGCAACTAAGGTAAACTGGGGTATAATTATATCTATAATACTTGTTCTTATAATTGCTTTTATATTAGTTAAAACAACTCTAGGATTTGAATTAAGAGGAGTAGGACACAATAAAGATGCAGCGGAATATGGCGGAATAAATGTTAAAAGATCTATACTTCAATCTATGGCAATAGCTGGATTACTTGCAGGGATTGCTGGTGCAATACAAGTAATGGGTGTATCTCATAATATAACTATACTAGCAGCACAAGAAGGGTATGGATTTGACGGGATAGCTGTAGCCTTAATAGCAAATAGTAACCCTATTGGTGTAGTATTCTCAGGATTATTATTTGGAGCATTTAAATACGGCGGAACTAAAATGCAAGCCATGGGAGCTCCATCTGAAGTAATAAATATAGTTATAGGTTCGATAGTTTATTTTATAGCACTAAGCAGTGTTTTAAGAATTGTATATACAAAAATGCAGCAAAAAAGAGCTAAAGGGGGGAATGAATAATGGAAGATTTAGCGTTAATACTTAGTACAACATTGATGTATTCTACTCCCCTTATATTCGCAGCGCTAGGAGGAGTATTTTCAGAAAACTCAGGAATAGTTAACATAGGAATAGAAGGTATGATGACTATGGGTGCGTTTGCGGGGGCAACAGCAGGATATATGTTAGGAAATCCTTGGCTTTCATTTTTAATAGGAGGATTAGCAGGAGCATTATTTGCTTTGATACATGCGATTGCAACGGTAAGCTTTAATGCAGATCATACTATATCAGGTGTTGCACTAAACTTATTAGCACCTGGGGTGGCGTTATTTGCCTCAAAAATAATATTTGATGGGGCAACTATGACTCCTACAATATCTATGGAAAATAAGATTCCAAGACCATTAGCTGGTGTATTTGAAGGTGGAGGAATACTTGATACTATATTTAATACTTATGCCACAGTGTATATAGCATTTATATTGGTGGCTATAGTATGGTATGTACTATACAAAACTAAATTTGGTCTTAGAGTAAGAGCGGTAGGAGAGCATCCAGGTGCAGCAGACACATTAGGTGTTAATGTTTCAAAAATAAGATATGCAGCTGTTATTATATCAGGACTACTAGCTGGTTTTGGTGGAGCATCTTTAAGTTTAGCAGTTGTATCATCATTCAGACCTACTCTTATATCTGGACAAGGATATATAGCAATGGCAGCTGTAATATTTGGTAAGTGGAGACCTCAATGGGCTATGGTAGCTTGTTTATTATTCGGTTTTTCTACGTCATTATCGGTATACTTTGGAAATCCACAGTTACCATTTTCTATAAATGAAAACCTACTATCTATGATTCCATATATAGTAACATTAATAGTACTTGTACTGTTTGTAAAAAGTTCTAAAGCTCCAGCGGCTCTTGGAAATACTTACAAAAAAGGTGAAAGATAAATTTGTATTTAAAGTTAGTATATAAGACCTAAATACAATTAGATTAAAATAAAATAAATAAAGTAAAAAGGGTATGGATTTACTAAAATTCATACCCTTTTTGTTTAGAACCTTATATAGAGGAACGCATATAATATTATAATAAAAAATATGTGGGGGATTAAAATGTATAGAGAATTATCAAGTAAAAATAAGGATGAGTGACATATAAAATAACTAGAGTATTCTTGAATTTAACTGAGTTAAAAATTAATACATAAAAATTTAGTGAGAATATATAAAATAATAATACTAATAGTTGGATATATGTTAATAATATAAAGTATAGGGAATTTATAATTATAGTAGAATAAAATTTTTGAGTTTTGATAATATTAATATTTAGTGGCCATAATTTTTTTGGGGGAGGTGCAGAAGTGAATTTCACAGAAGAACCATTTATATTAACAGATGATCTTGCATTAGCATTAGTGGACAGAAGAATTACTTACCAAGCAGAAAATGAATTAAAAAAAAGGAATATTGAAATAATAAAGACTATAGCGTGTGATGAAGTATATAAAAGCATAAGATATCATCCGGATATATGTGTATGTAATTTAGGGAAGGGAGATATTGTTGTTGCACCGAATGTATATAGTGAATATAAAAAAATACTGAGTCCGTACAATTTTAATGTAATAAAGGGTAGGAGCGCTATACAGAATAAGTATCCATATAATATACAGTACAATGTAGCTATATTGGGCAAACATGCAATACATAACTTTAAATATACGGATGAAAGTATACTGAGTTACATAGATAAAAACAATCTAAATAAAATAAATGTACAACAAGGTTACTCTAAGTGTTCTATATGTATAGTTGATGATAATTCTATAATAACATCTGATGTAGGTATTTTTAATAGCGTAAAAGATACTGACATTGAATGTCTTTTAATAGAAGAGGGACATATAGAATTATTTGATATGAGCTATGGATTTATAGGTGGTTGTACAGGAATGATTTCAAAAAATCAAATAGCCTTTTATGGCGATATAAAGAACCATCCAGATTATGAAAAAATAAAAGGATTTATACAGAGTAGAGGGAAAGAGATAGTTATACTTAGCAGTGAGAAGTTATTGGATTTAGGTTCCATAGTTCCTCTTATGACTAGAAAGGAGCGATAAAATTGACGAAAAAAGATATTTGTGTAGGTTTATTACCGCAGTACAAAATTCCTGCAATGAAGTTTTTAAATAATAATAAATTCAACAAAAAATTGGTATGTAATGATGATATGATAGAAGTAATGATAAATGCAGATCAAAATGAGTGCTTAGGGACCAAGGTAATCAATAAAGATGAAGATGGAGCTAAATTACTAAGTATAGATGAAATATCAAAGGATATAACAGATTTAATAATAAATATAATGAAGGACAAACTATTAAAAGAATATATTTTAAAGCAGTATGGAAATGCATATAAAGACGATAAAGATAACATCTATATTTACTCCTTAAAAATATTTGAGCAAAAGGAAGTTTTTATAAGAGATACTATAGTGAATAGAGTATACAATTACATATTGAACAACAATTATATAAATGTAGATGGATTTGTCAAGTTTAGAATGAAAGAGTTTATGGGGTATATATCAACTATAGGTGACATAGCTCTGGAAGAGTACTTGATGGAAAAAGACCATGAGGAATTTATAAAAGTATTAAAATATTTTGTCGATATACAACAAGAAAAAATAGAGTTGTTAAGAGTGCATATATTAGATGATAATTCGTTTATTTTGTATGATAAAGATGGCAATAAAATAGAAAATATAGACGATGAAGATATCATAAATATGGTTATAAAAGAAAATTTAAATTATGAAGATTTTTTAATAAGCACGCTACTAACCCTATGTCCCAAAAAAATAGAAATAGTTAATTTACTAAATGACAATTGCTCTAAAGAAATAATAGAAACAATTAAGTCTATATTTGGTGATAGGGTAAAAATTATCTTGCCAAATTAATTTATTATAAAAAAGTCCTTTTTAAATTAGTATTTAAGCCTTATAATTAGTTATAGTGAAAATACATTATAATTAAAATAATTGAGAGAAGATATAAGGAGATACTGAGATGGACAACGTAATAAGAATATTAATTTTGGCTATTATTGGAGGGGCTATTGGATACATAACTAACGTAGTTGCGATAAAGTTAATATTTAGACCTATAGTACCAGTAAAGATACCTATTTTAAATATAGAGATATTAGGACTTATACCAAAGAGAAAAAAAGATATAGCCAAAAATATAGGTGAGGTAATTGAAGAAGAATTAATATCTATAGATGAGATACTAGAAAATGTAATAACAGAAGAAGATAAAGAAAACATTGTTACATATATAAAAGCAAGAATGAAGATCATAATAGGCGAGAAGGTACCATTTATACCTAGTGCAATAAAAAATATAATTGATGGTTATATGGGAGATATAATAGAGGAAGAAGTAAGAAAGAGTATAGATGAATTATCTGAAAAAATGGTTGAAAAGGCTAGTGACCGTATAAATATACAACAAATTATAGAAGAAAAAATCAATGAACTTGACTTATACAAACTAGAAGAAATAATAATTAAGATTTCAAAAAATGAGCTAAAGCAAATAGAGATATTTGGATTAATACTAGGATTTGGAATAGGTATAATTCAAGGATTAATTACTATATTTATATAGTAAATAATATTATTGATTGATGTATAATTGTCTGGTATAATGGTAATAAATTATTATATAAACATAAATTATATTAAATTGCTATGAAAAAGGAAGAGTAGATTAGCAGCCGTTTATAAGAGATTATGGGTCTTAGGCTGAGAGCCCATTTAAATAGGACTATTTGAAAACTACCTTTGAGCAGAACTTAGTAGCATACTATGTGAAAGTGTTCGGTTGACTACCGTATAGTCTTCAAGAGGGTGATATTTTATACACCAACTTGGGTGGAACCACGAATTAATACTCGTCCCAAATATTTTTATTTGGGGCGAGTTTTTAATTTTAAGGGAATAAAAAATATATTATACTTAGGAGGAAAAATCATGATAAAAGTTACTTTAAAAGATGGATCAGTAAGAGAATTTGATGAAGAAATTTCTGTTCTTGATATAGCGAAATCTATCAGTGAAGGTTTGGCTAGAGCAGTAGTTGCAGCATCAATAGATGGTAAAGTAGTAGGTTTAAATCATATAGTAAAAGAAGACTGTGAGTTAAATTTATTTAAATTTGATGATGCAGAAGGTAAGGATGTATTTAGACATACATCAGCTCACATATTGGCTCAGGCTATAAAGAGACTGTACCCGGAGGCTAAATTTGCTATAGGGCCAACTGTAGACAATGGATTTTACTATGATATAGATTTAGAGCATAGATTAACAAGTGAAGATTTAGAAAAATTAGAAAAAGAAATGAAGAAGATAGCTAAAGAAGACTTACCTGTTGAAAGATACGAATTGCCAAGAGAAGAAGCTTTAGCTTGGGCTAAAGAAAATGATGAAATATACAAAGTAGAACTTATAGAAGAATTACCAGAAGGAGAAATAATATCTTTTTATAAGCAAGGGGACTTCACAGATTTATGTAGAGGGCCACACCTTCCTTCAACTAAAAAGGTTAAGGCGGTTAAGTTATTAAGCGTAGCAGGTGCTTACTGGCGTGGAGATGAAAAAAATAAAATGCTTCAAAGAATATACGGTATAACTTTTGAAAAGAACAAGGATTTAGAAGAGTACCTACACATGTTAGAAGAAGCTAAAAAAAGAGACCATAGAAAATTAGGTAAGGAATTAGATTTATTCTTTATACCAGAGGAAGGCCCAGGGTTCCCATTATTCTTACCAAAAGGAATGGAATTAAAAAATGAATTATTAAAATTCTGGAGAGAAATACACAGAGAAGATGGATATGTTGAGATAGAAACACCTATAATATTAAATCAAAAATTATGGGAAACTTCAGGTCACTGGTACAATTACAAAGAAAATATGTATACTGTAAATATAGATGATGAATTATTTGCAATAAAACCAATGAACTGTCCAGGGTCTTTAATTTATTATAATTCTAAACCACATTCATATAAAGAATTCCCTATAAAGGCGGCTGAACTGGGTAGAGTTCATAGACATGAATTATCAGGAGCATTACATGGACTTATGAGAGTTAGAGCATTTACTCAAGATGATGCACATATATTCATGTTGCAAGAACAAATCAAAGACCAAATAAAGGGAGTAGTTGACTTAATAGATAGAGTTTATAAAACTTTCGGATTTGAATATCATCTAGAATTATCGACTAGACCAGAAAAATCAATGGGGTCAGATGAAGATTGGGAAGCAGCAGAAAATGGACTAAGAGAAGCATTAGAAGAATTAAATCTTCCATATATATTAAATGAAGGTGACGGTGCATTCTACGGACCTAAGATAGACTTCCACTTAAGAGACTGTATAGGAAGAACATGGCAATGCGGAACTATACAATTAGATATGCAACTTCCTCAAAGATTTGATATTACTTATGTAGGTCAAGATGGTGAAAAGCATAGACCAGTTATGATTCATAGGGTTGCATTTGGAAGTATAGAGAGATTTATAGGAATATTAATAGAGCATTATGCTGGTAAATTCCCAGTTTGGTTGGCTCCAACTCAAGTAAGAATACTTCCTATATCTGATAAATACAATGATTATGCTAATGAAGTTAAAAAAGTGTTATTCCAAAAAGGAATAAGAGTTGAGATTGATGATAGAGCAGAAAAAACAGGATTTAAGATAAGAGAAGCTCAACTTCAAAAAATACCATACATGATAGTTGTTGGTGAAAAAGAAGCTGGAGAAAATAAAGTATCTGTAAGATCAAGAGACAAAGGTGAGTTAGGAAGTCTTGAATTAAATGAATTTATAGATATTATATCAAAAGAAGTAGAAGAAAGAGTTAATGTAATACAAGCTTAATAAGTAAAACTTAACAAAAGAAGGTGAACCTAAGATAAAAATATCTTAGGTTCACCTTTTTAAGATTAAAGACAGGCTTTTAATTAGCAGCCTCTTTTCTTATAAGATCTTTTAGTTCTTCGTGTGACATAGTTTCATTAGTGAAAAGATGCTTAGAAACTATATGTAGGTCATTGATGTTTTCCTCTAAAAGAGATAGTGTTTCTTTGTAGCAATTTTCCACTATACTATTTGCTTCTTTTTGGATTTTATCTGAAAGAATAGTTTTTGATTTATCATCGATAGTCATAAATCCTAAATTACTCATACCGTACTCACAAACCATTTGATTAGCTATTTCTGTCACCTTTTTAAGGTCGTCTTTAGCTCCAGTAGATTTGTGATTAAAAATAAGTTCCTCAGCAGCCTTTCCAGCAAGAAGTACTTTTATTTTAGAAATAAGTTCTTCTTTTGTGTAAATATATCTGTCCTCATCAGGAAGCTGAAGTACATATCCTAAAGCTTCACCTCTAGGAACTATGGATATTTTTTGTATAGGGCAAACCCCTAGAATATTACTAACAATAGCATGACCTGATTCATGATAGGCTACGATATTTTTCTCTTTTTCTATCAACACAGAGTTTTTAGACTCCAGTCCTGCTATAACTCTCTCTAATGCTTTATCAAAATGCTCTGATGTAATAACATTACTGTTGTTTCTAACAGCGAATATAGCAGCTTCATTTGCTATATTTGATAAATAAGCACCATTAAATCCATGAGTTTTTTTCGCTAAAAGCTGTAAATCAACAGACTTATCTAAAGGTTTATTGTTAGTATGTACTTTAAGTATTTCATACCTAGTGTGGTAATTGGGAGAACCTATACGGATATGTCTATCAAATCTTCCTGGCCTTAATAAAGCTTCATCAAGTAAATCAAGCCTATTTGTAGCACCTATGATTATTACATTAGAGTCTTTATTAAAACCATCCATTTCAACTAAAAGTTGATTTAGAGTTTGATCCTTTTCGTTGTTGCTTTCAAGATGTCTTTTTGCACCTATAGCATCTATTTCATCTATAAATATGATACTAGGGGCTTCTTTTCTGGCTTTTTCAAAAAGGGTTCTAACTCTTTTGGCTCCTACACCAACGTATTTTTCAACGAACTCAGATCCCGTTACATTGAAAAATGAAGAATTACTCTCTCCAGCAACTGCTGATGCAAGAAGAGTTTTACCGGTCCCAGGAGGTCCATAAAACAGAACTCCTTTAGGAATTTTGGCACCCATCTTTTTGTATTTGTCAGGAGATTTCAGGAAATCTACTATTTCAAACAATTCTTCCTTAACTTCTTCAAGACCAGCTACATCGTCAAAAGTAGTTTTAGGCTTTGAACAAGGGGAGTCATCGCTTGGAGTATCTTTCTCAAGTTTTGTCTGTGCAAATACAGGGACAGGTTTATTTAATTTTTTAAATAAGTTATCTAACATTTTCATAGTCATACACCTCGGATAATAAAATTAATCTTTTACTTTATATTTTCCAATTTTGCTAATATTTATTATTCAAAAATTCAATATTTATTGTTTAGAGTATTCTGCGTTATCCTTAAAGGGGCTACATGTTTCACAAATAATAATGACTTTGTACTATGAATAAATATCTAACATTTTTAAGTATAACCATAAAACAGATAAATAATTACTAATATGATAAATTTTAGAAATAAAATTATAATATTGCTAGTTTTTATTAAATTACATGATAGGTTATATCACAGAAGGGCTAGATTTTCCTGAGTTATAAATTTAAAATTATTTTTAAAAAAAATTAAAATTAGGTTGCAAAAATAAACTAGTAGTGATATAGTATATAGAGTACTGAGAAACAAAGAAGAAGTCCGCTTCTCACCTTACGACGAAAGTTAGTAAGGTAAATATAAGTTAAGCTTATTTTTATAAGCGTATTTAAATTTGGTAACTTATATGGCGGATGATTGTATCATTCGCCTTTTTATTGTATAAAATTATTGAAAAATTTTTGGAGGTGTCCTACTATTAGCAAAGAATTAGTAATAAATGAAAAAATAAGAGATAAAGAAGTTAGAGTTATTTCCGACAGTGGAGAACAGCTTGGAGTAATGCCTACTAAGGAAGCACAATTAATGGCAAGTAGCAAGAGTTTAGATTTAGTTCAAATATCGCCTAACGCTAATCCGCCAGTATGTAAAATAATGGACTTTGGAAAGTATAAATATGAGCAGGCGAGAAAAGAGAAAGAATCTAAGAAAAAGCAAAAAATTATAACAGTAAAAGAAGTAAGACTTAGACCAGGAATTGAACAAAATGATTTAAATACTAAAGCTAACAATGCTATTAAGTTCCTTAAAAAAGGAGATAAAGTAAAAGTTGAACTTAGATTTAGAGGAAGAGAATTAGGACATAAAGATATAGGAAAAGAAGTAATGCTTAAGTTTTTAGATATCGTAAAAGAGTTTGGAGAACCAGCAAAAGCCCCTGCATTTGAGGGTAATAATATGGTTGTAATAATAGATCCAAAAAAATAGATGATTAACTGAGAGGAGGAATTTGTCATGCCTAAAATGAAAACTCATAGAGGAGCAGCAAAGAGATTAAAGAAAACTGGAAGTGGAAAGTTAAAGAGATCTAAAGCATATAAAAGACATATATTAACTAAAAAATCTGCTAAGACTAAAATGCAATTAAGAAAATCAGGATTGGTTAGTGAAGGCGATGCTAAGAGAATAGCACAATTACTACCATACTAAGAATCGGATAAAAATAGATAAATAATTATAGAGGAAAACAAAGGAGGTCATACCGATGGCAAGAGTAAAAAAAGCTATGAATGCTCGTAAGAAGCACAAAAAAGTATTAAAACTTGCAAAAGGATTCATAGGATCTAGAAGCAAATTATATAGACCAGCAAATACATTCGTAATGAAGGCATTAAACAATGCATATATAGGTAGAAAGTTAAAGAAGAGAGACTTCAGAAAACTTTGGATACAAAGAATAAATGCAGCTGCTAGAATGAATGGAATATCTTATTCTAGATTAATGAATGGATTAAAATTAGCAGGAATTGAAGTAAACAGAAAGATGTTATCTGAAATGGCTATACATGATCCAGAAGGATTTGCTAAATTAGTAGAAGCTGCTAAAGCAAAATTAGCTTAATATAATTGAGATTTAAAAGTTATAGTTCTTATCGAGGGCTATAGCTTTTTTTATAATGCATAGAAAATTATAAAACAAATACTTATTACTTTATAAATACATATGGTTAAAAAATTGATATAATAGCATAATACTCTATATAAGATTATGAAAAAGTACAGTTAATTTTACTGAAAATATAGTCTATTTTACTAAATGTAAAATCGATGTTAAAGATTATATATAAGGCGTATAATATTGTTTTTTATATAGAATTTGGGATATAATATAGAAATGATTATAAATGATTATTGCTGATAGAGAATTTAATAGCAAATATTTACAGCTATAATCACCGAAGGAGGTCTGTATTAATTTGGGTAAAATAACCAAAAAACTTATCAAGGTAGTAAATAATATGCAGTCAACGCAAATTATGGTGATAGGTTTTGCTAGTGTGATTATAATCGGGGCTCTTTTATTAAACTTACCTATATCTACAAGAAGCGGAGAAAGTATAGGCCTTTTGGATGCCTTATTTACATCCACATCTGCGGTTTGTGTTACAGGATTGATAGTTGCAGATACAGCAACATATTGGAGTTTATTTGGGCAGATTGTCATAATAACGTTGATACAAATTGGTGGGTTGGGTTTCATGACTATAACTACATTATTTGCACTCATAACTAAGAAAAGGATAAATTTAAAAGAAAGACTCTTGATTCAAGAATCTCTAAATCAAATGGATTTATCTGGTTTGGTAAAACTTACTAGGTATGTTTTATTGACTACATTTTTAATTGAAGGTACAGGTGCACTTATGTTGTCTACTGTATTTATACCTCAATTTGGATTTTTGAAAGGTTCTTGGTATAGTATATTTCATGCTATATCAGCTTTTTGTAATGCGGGGTTTGATTTAATGGGTTCTGTTAGTGGACCGTTTTCTTCACTAACATCTTATGTAAACAATTTTACGATAACAATTACAATATCATTGTTGATAATTTTAGGTGGATTAGGATTTCCAGTTATACTCGATATAATAAAAAACAAAAAATTATCTAAATTAAATATACATTCTAAGTTGGTACTATTTACGACGGCTATCCTTATAGCTATCGGGATGGTATTTATATTGGTTGTAGAGTATAATAATAAAAAGACCTTGGGATCATTAGGGTTCGGAGGAAAGTTACTGGCATCTTTATTCCAATCAGTTACAACAAGAACAGCTGGATTTAATACAATAGATTTGACTATGATGAAAGAAAGTACATTGTTTGTAATGATTAACCTGATGCTTATCGGGGCCTCACCAGCATCCACAGGTGGAGGTATAAAAACAACTAGCTTAGCTACAATTATACTTACTGTAAGATGTTTTATACTTGGAAGACCTGATATAGAGGTTTTTGAAAGAAGAATAGGGACTACTATTGCCAGAAAGGCATTGGGTATATTTTTTATAGGAATATCAGTTGCTGTTTTAGGAACTTTGCTTATATCTTTAACTCAACCTCAATTTACCCTACTAGAATCAGGATTTGAGGTAGCATCTGCTTTTGCTACTGTAGGATTAAGTATAGGAGGAAGCGCAACATTAAGCGGTATAGGCAAGATTTTAATAATGATGTTCATGTTTATGGGAAGAGTAGGTTCCTTAACAATATTTATGGCGCTATTATCTAGAAGCACTAAGAAAAATCAACCAGTTAGATATCCAGAGGGTAGAATAATTGTAGGGTAATATACAATATATTTGGATAGATTTCTAATATTTTTGAGATTTTATTAAAAGAATTAATAGGTATAGAGAGGAAGAAATATTATGAAGCAGTATATAGTTATTGGGTGTGGAAGATTTGGTGGTTCTGTAGCTACAACTATGCACCTTTTAGGTCATCAAGTTATGGCTATAGATAAAAGTGAGGAAATAATTCAAAGCTTATCATATAAGGTAACTCATGCAGCAATAGTAGATGTGACTGATGAGCAGGCCCTTAGATCATTAGGTCTAGGAAATTTTGATGTAGCTATAATAGCGATTGGTTCAGATATAAGAGCCTCTATAATGGCTACTCTTATAGCCAAAGAAATGGGAGTATCTCAAATAGTTTGCAAGGCTAAAGATGAACTACAGGCCAAAGTTCTGTACAAGATAGGCGCGGATAGAGTAGTATTCCCAGAGAGAGATATGGGTGTAAGGGTTGCACACAACTTGGTATCTGATAATATATTAGATCATATAGAATTGGATCCTGAGTACTCTATAGTGGAGGTAGTTACACCGAGTAGATGGGCAGGCAAAACATTGATAGACTTAGATTTAAGAGCGAGATATGGTATTACTGTACTTGCAATAAAATCAGGAAAATCAATAGATGTAACACCTTCTCCAACAGAAGAACTTAGAGCTGGTAGTATATTAGTTGTGATTGGAGAAAATACTAGTATAAGTGCTATAACATCAGAAAATAAAGATGTAAGTAGGAGAAAATAATGAGTATAATGATAACAAGTAAGGATAACGAGAAAATTAAATACACAAAATCCTTATTAAAATCTAAAAATAGAATGAAAGAGTCTAAGTTTATAATAGAAGGTTATAGAATACTTACATTAGCTTTAGAGTGTAATGCAGATATTGATTATGTATTTATAAATGAAGATTTTGAAATGAAAAATGAACATTTAAAACTTTTGAGAATGTTGGAAAATAATGAAGTAAAAGTATATAAAACAACAAATAAAAACTTTAAAGAATTGGTAGACACTGAAAATACCCAGGGTATTATAGGTGTTATAAACTTTAAGGAAAAAAATATAGAACAAAGCATAGACAGTAGTCAAAAATTTGTTCTTGTACTGGATAGAATTCAAGACCCAGGAAACATGGGTACAATAATAAGAACTGCAGATGCAGCTGGAGTAGATGCTATAATAGTGCTAAAGGGATGTGTAGATATATATAATCCAAAGGTTATAAGATCGACAATGGGTTCAATATTTGACATGAATATAATTCAGTGTACACAAGAAGAAGCGATAGAAAATCTTAAAGCTAATAGTTTTAGTATAGTATCTAGCTATTTAGACACAGATAACTTCTACAATACTGTAGATTATAACAATAAAGTGGCTTTAGTAATAGGGAATGAAGCTAATGGAATAAATGATGAATTAATATCTAAATCGGATATTCTAGTAAAGATACCTATTTACGGAAAAGCAGAATCACTAAATGCTGCAATAAGCTCAGCTATATTAATGTATGAGATAAAAAAGCATATAATTTAACTTAATGCCTTGTAGTATAAGGGCATTATATGTTATAATTATTTGACATTTTATAAAAATAATGTTAAAAATTCATAGTAAATATACAATGAAGGAGAAAAGTATTTTGGACAAATTTAGTTCAGAGAGAAGTACCTAGGCTGTAAGTACTTTCTAATTATTCAAAAGAAGTTCGCTCTGGAGTATTAAAGCTGAAATTACAGTAGGCTTTAACGTCAAAACGCGTTAAGTTTGTACGAGGTGGTTTAATATATTTTTATTAAACTACTAGGGTGGTACCGCGAATATAGTCTTTCGTCCCTAGATAGGGATGAAGGGCTTTTTTTATATTTTTTTAATAAAACGTGAAAGGGTGATTAGTAGTGCAAGAAAAATTACTTAATTTACAAGAAGTAGCTTTAAGTGAAATAAAAGATGCACAAAGCATAGAACAGATAGAAAACTTGAGAGTTAAATATCTAGGCAAAAAAGGTGAATTAACTTCTATACTTAAAGAAATGGGGAAGTTATCTAGTGAGGAAAGACCTATAATAGGTAAGGTGGCAAATGAGGTAAGAGAGGCACTGGAAACAGGGATAAGCAATAAAAAAGAAGAATTAAAGGCTTTAGAACAGGAAAGAAAGTTAGCAAGCGAGATTATAGATGTAACTATGCCAGGAAAAGTATTTACAGTAGGGAAAAAACATCCCATAACTCAAATAATAGATGAGGTTACAGAAATATTTATGGGACTAGGGTTCTCTGTTGCAGAGGGTCCAGAAGTTGAGACTATAGAAAATAACTTTGATGCACTAAATGCTCCTAAGGACCATCCATCAAGAGATATGAGTGATACATTCTATGTAAATAGTGAATTATTACTTAGAACTCAAACATCTCCAGTTCAAGTAAGAACTATGAAAAATGAAGAGTTACCAATCAAGGTAATATCTCCAGGAAGATGTTTTAGATACGACTCTCCTGATGCAACTCACTCACCAATGTTCCATCAAATAGAGGGATTAGTTGTAGGAAAAGACGTTACAATGGCACAACTTAAAGGAACATTAGACAATTTTGTCCAAAAACTATTTGGGGACAAAACTAAAACTAAATTTAGACCTCATAACTTCCCATTTACAGAGCCAAGTGCAGAGGTTGATGTTACTTGCTTTAAGTGCGGTGGCGAAGGATGTCAAATGTGTAAGCAAGAAGGATGGATAGAAATATTAGGCTCAGGTATGGTTCATCCAAATGTACTTAGAAACTGTGGAATAGATCCAGAGGTTTATAGTGGATTTGCTTTTGGTATGGGGGTTGAAAGACTTGCTATGCTGAAATATGAAATAGATGATATAAGATTATTATTTGAAAATGATATGAGATTTTTGGATCAATTTTAATTAGGAGGGATTTAAATGTTAGTATCTTTAAAATGGCTTAGAGATTATGTTGATATAGATATGGATACAAAAGAGTTCGCTGACAAGATGACAATGACAGGGACTAAAGTTGAAAAGGTAGATTTTTATGGTGAAGAAATAGAGAATGTTGTTGTTGGAAAAATATTAGAAATAACAGCACATCCAAATGCGGACAAACTTATAGTAACTAAAGTTGATGTAGGTAGTGAAGTTATACAAGTTGTTACAGGTGCAAAAAATGTATCTGAGGGAGATTATATACCAGTAGCAAGAGTAGGAGCTAAGTTACCTGGTGGAATAAAAATTAAAAAAGGTAAGCTAAGAGGAGAAACTTCTGAGGGAATGATGTGTTCTTCTGAGGAGTTAGGAATAGAATCTCAATATGTAGAAGAATACAAAAGAGATGGAATATATATTCTTGACCATGAAGATACTTTTGAACTAGGAAAAGATGTAAAAGAAGTTTTAGGAATAAATGATGCACTAATAGAATTTGAATTGACTTCAAATAGACCTGATTGTAAATCTATGGTAGGTATAGCTAGAGAAGCAGCTGTAACTATAGGTGCAAAATTAAAATACCCTGAAATAACAGTAAAAGAAAGTCAAGAACCAATAGATTTCAATATAAAAATAGAAAACACAGACCTTTGCGAAAGATATGCAGCTAGGGTAGTAAAAGATATAAAAATAGAGGAGTCTCCTTATTGGATGAGAAGAAAGCTTATGGAAGCTGGTATTAGACCTATAAACAATATAGTTGATATAACTAACTATGTTATGCTAGAACTAGGTCAACCGCTTCATGCTTTTGATCTAAATGATATAAAAACAGGGAAGATAGTAGTAAAAAATGCATCAGAAGGTGAAAAATTTACTACTTTAGATGAAGTTGAAAGAACACTTGATAAGGATATGCTAGTTATAACAAATGGAGAAAAATCACTTGCTATAGCTGGTGTAATGGGTGGTGCTAATTCTGAAATAAAGGGTAATACAACATCAATACTTATAGAGAGTGCAAACTTTAAGCAGGAAAATATAAGAGCGACATCTAAAAAATTAGGTCTTAGAACTGAAGCGTCATCAAGATATGAAAAAGGTATAGACAAAAATCTTGTAGAAGAAGCAGTAAATAGAGCTGCTCAGTTAATAGAAATGTTAGGGGCGGGAACTGTTCTTAAAGGTGTAGTAGATGAGTATCCAGTTAAGTCTGAAGTTAAGAAGATGTCTGTAAATCCACAAAGAATAAACAAACTATTAGGTGTAGATGTTTCTATGGAACAATTTATACAGATATTAGAGTCTTTAGAATTTAAGTGTGACTTAAAATCTAGTGATAGATTGGAAATAGAGGTCCCTAGCTTTAGATTAGATATAGAGCAAGAAGCAGATATACTTGAAGAGATAGCTAGAATATATGGATTTGAAAATATACCATCTGCCCAATTAGAAGGTAATGCAACAGCAGGTGCTAAGACTTCAAAGCAAAAATTTATGGATAGTATAAAAAACAATGCAACTTCCATAGGACTAAATGAAATATTAACATATTCATTTGTAAGTCCAAAAGGAGTAGATAAAATAAGATTACCTGAAGGGGACCCAAAGAGAGAATTTATTAAATTAATAAACCCATTAGGTGAAGAGACATCAGTAATGAGAACTACTATGATGCCAAATATGTTAGAAGTTTTATCAACTAACATCTCTCGTAAGGTGGATGAGGCATTAGCATTTGAGTGTGGACATACTTTTGCTACAAAGTCAGGTATTCCAGTAGAGGAGACTCATCTATGTGTAGGAATGTATGGTAAAGATGTAGATTTCTTTGTGCTTAAAGGGGCTTTAGAAACTATACTTGATAATGTAGGATTTAAGGGATATGAAATACTACCAGAAAACAGTAATTCAACATTTCATCCTGGCAGATGTGCAAAAATAATGTATAATGATATATATATAGGTACTTTGGGAGAACTACATCCAAGTGTGATAGAAAATTATGACTTGGGTCAGAGAGTTTATGTTTCTGAGATAAACTTGGACTTAGTATTTGAAAATTGTAATAGAACTGTAGTATACAATCCATTGCCAAAATATCCATCTACATCAAGAGATATAGCGCTGATAGTTAAAGATGAAGTTTTCGTTAAACAAATAGAAGATATAATAGAACTAAACGGGGCTGGTCTTGTGGAAGGATACAAATTATTTGATGTATATAAAGGTTCTCAAATAGAAGAGGGGTATAAGTCAATAGCTTACTCTATAACATATAGAAGTAAAGACAAGACTCTAACAGATGAAGATGTAGCAAAAGTACATGAAAAGATATTAAGTGAGTTAAGTGAAAAACTAAACGCTAACTTAAGATCAAACTAACTAAACTGATAAGGGGGGGTTAGTATGAACAGAGTAATGGTAAAAATCCATGGATCAGAGTATCCAATGGTTGGCGATAAGCCAGAAGAGCTTATGATAAAGGTGGCTTCTTTTGTTGACAAAGAGATGACCAAGGTAACAGAAAGTAATCCAAGACTTAGTTTGTCTGTTTCTGCAATACTGACTGCATTAAACATAACAGATCTCTTGTTTGAATGTTCAGAAGCTAATGATCAACTGACTAAGGAAAATGAGGCTTTAAAAAACAACACTGTGACTCCAGATGAAGAATTGAAGCTACAACTAGAAGAATTAAAAAAATCATTAGAAATGAAAGAAAAGGAACTATCTGATAGTAAGGCAAAGATAAATGAATTAACTCAAATAATAGATAAACAGAAAAATGAAATATTTGGGTTAAGCGATACAGCAGAGAAATTTCAAGAAGAAGTTGACAAGCATAAACTTGAGGTAGAAGAACTATTATCTAAGATAGAAGAGGCAAACGAGAGAGCATCTATAGCGGAAAGTTTGTCATCTGAATTCCAAAATAAGGCTTATGACCTACAGTTAAAGTATACAGAACTTAAAAACAAAGTAGACAATCTAAAGGAATAACTAAATTAAAATAAAAAACGGGTAGGCCTAAGTAAATTAGCCTATCCGCTTTTTGTCCTTGTATATCAAATTATTATAATAGCTAAAAACTTATTAATAATATTTACAAAATAAACTAGAGTCTTGCTTTTGTATAATTATAAAGTATAATTAAAGGAACTAATTAAATAATTTAATTAAAAAATGGTTCTTCTTTAAGTTTAAATTCATTTACTAACTGTTTTAATATTTGAGCCTGTCCACTTAATTCTTCTGAAGAGGCTGCACTTTCTTCTGAAGTTGCTGAATTTGTTTGAATTACAGATGATATTTGGTCTATTCCTATTGTTACCTGAGTAATCGCAGCAGCTTCTCTATCTGTAGCATCTGAAATTTCTTGAACTTTTTTAGATACAGCTTCAACTTTTTCGACCACATCATTTAGAGATAGGGCAGTTTCATCAGCAATTTTTGTTCCAGAGTCTATTGCCTTCATAGTATTTTCAATAAGTAGTGTTGTATTTTTTACAGCCTCTGAGGATTTTTGGGCTAAATTTCTCACTTCATCAGCTACAACTGCAAATCCTTTTCCAGCATCTCCAGCTCGTGCAGCTTCTACTGCGGCATTCAGAGCTAGGATATTAGTTTGGAATGCTATGTCATCTATAGTTTTAATTATTTTTTCAATTTCATTTGATGTAGTAGTAATTTCGTTCATAGCACGAGTTAATGCTACCATTTGTTCGTTGCTAGTAATCATTCCTTCGCTCATACCCCTTGAAATTAGGCTAGCAGTTTGGGCATTGCTGGCAGTTTCTTTTATTTCAGTAGATATATCTGATATTGTAGCAGATAATTCCTCTATAGAAGATGCCTGTTCTGTTGCACCTTGAGATAGAGCTTGGGCTCCCTCTGACATTTGATCGGCTCCAGCAGATACTTGATCAGATGCTTGGTTAATTTGAGCTAATGTTACATTAAGAGAATCTATAATAGTTTCCATTGCATCTTTTATTTCAGAGAACTCGCCAATATATTCTAAATCTATTTTTAAGTCCATATTTCCAGAGGCCACTTGAGCCAGTTTTTCTTTTATATCGTTAATATATTTTTTTAATTGACCCTTTGTTTCCATTAATGAGAATACTAGCATACCAAGTTCAGATGTATCAGGTTCTAGGTCTGAGTCAGAGGATAAGTTCCCCTTAGAAAGCTCTTCCATTTCATTTTGAACTTGTTTAATAGGTATAATTATTTTTTTCTTTGTTATGATTGCAGTTAAAACTTGAGATAAAATTACTAATAAAACAAACGTATATGAAATTACTTCTAGTATATTTATTAACATTTTTTGTTTATTAATGGTATTTTGCATCCTTGACTCAATCTCATTTAAAAAGTCATTTTGTAATTCTCTAATTTTGATTAAATTTCCTTGATAATCTTTTCCAAAAACATATGATATAGCATCTGAGTTTTTGCCATCTTCCACCATTTTCATTGCATTTTGTTCTAATGGAACAAGGTTATTGGATAACTGTGACATTTCTTCAATTTTGTTGGCTTCGCTTGGAGTAATACCTATTTCTTTCATATTTTTTACTCCAGTTTCTCGATTTTTCAAATTATTAATTTCGTTGTAGTAATTGTCATAGTGCTCTTTATCACCAGTTGCAGCATAGCTTCTAACTTCATCTGTCAAATAAGCTGATCCGTCTATAAAACGTTTTGCATTTTCTGTAAGGTTATACTTATCTTGTTGCATAACAACTATTTTGTTGTTATAAGATGTTACGATAAAAAAGAAAATTGCTAGAAAAACTGTAAGTATAACGGCTGTCAAATTTAGAATTGACATAAGTGTTGACTGCTTTATTGCCTTTTTCATTGGTAGGCCTCCTTATAAAGAGATAATAATTTATTTTTAATCATAGACCGCATGTCTATAATTAATATATCGACATGTTCTTTAAGAACTAAATAGCTTTGAATAATTTTATTTTTGACATAGTTTTATTAGATTTATTTATCTACAAATAATATTAAATTGCACCAAACAATGTTTATATATAGTAAAATTAGTTATAGTATGTAATACTTTATTAGTATAGTTACAAGGACTTATAGACATTAATAATGGATAACATAAATAATGTAGAGTAGATAAGAGTAGATAAAAATAGATAAAACCTTGAAGGAGGATGTAGATGAAAAATATAGAATTATTAGCTCCAGTTGGTTCATTTGAAGCACTAAAAGCAGCAGTTCAAAATGGGGCTAACGCAGTATATTTAGGAGGAAAGGATTTTAGCGCAAGGGCATCAGCGAATAATTTTGACAGAGAAGAATTAAAGCAGGCAGTTGCCTACGCACATATAAGAGATGTAGAGGTATTTGTAACGGCAAATACACTAATAAAACAAAATGAAATAAAAGATTTTATAGAGTATGTAAAATTTTTATACGATATAGATATAGATGCCATAATACTTCAGGATGTAGGTATGGCTAAACTAGTAAAAAACTTGCTTCCAGACTTTGAAATACATGCAAGTACGCAGATGGTAGCCCATTCTCTAGAAGATGTAAAATACCTTCAAAAATTAGGATTTGACAGAGTAGTATTAGCTAGAGAACTAAATGTAGGAGAGATTAAATATATTTGCGATAACACAGATGTAGATATAGAAGTATTTGTGCATGGGGCATTATGTGTGTGCTACTCAGGTCAGTGTTTGATGAGTAGTATGATAGGAAACAGATCGGGAAATAGAGGAAGATGCGCCCAACCATGTAGACAAAAGTATCAACTTGTAGATGTAAATACAGGTGAAATAATAAACAATAATGGGGACTACTTGTTAAGCCCTAGAGACTTATGCACAATAGATGATATTGATAAGATAATAGACGCAGGAGTTTTATCTCTAAAAATAGAAGGTAGAATGAAAAAGCCAGAGTATGTAGCTACAGTTATAGGAAGCTATAGAGAGGCTATTAATGATTATTTAAACACAAATAAACTCTATGTATCAGATGAAACTAAAAATGATTTATATACTATTTTTAATAGAAAGTTCACTAAAGGATATATATTAGGTGAAGTTGGAAAAGATTTAATGAACTCTGAGATTCCAAACAACCAAGGCCTTTATGTGGGAAGAGTATTAGATTATAACAAAAAAGCTAAGAGATTAAAAATCCAATTAGAGAATACCCTTAAAAAAGGAGACGGGATAAATCTAGGCGGAGGTACTATAGGAAGAATTATAAAAGGCGGAGAAATAACTACAATTGCACACAAAGGTGATTTAATAGAATTAGATTTTATAGGAGAGGCTAGAAGAAATCAAATTGTATTTAAAACATCGGATTCTGAGTTAATGAATAGAGTTCAATCGACATTTAAAAATGACAAAGAATTTATAAAAGCAGGTATAGATGCAGATATAAAGATAAAATTAGGCAAAAATCCAATTCTTCAACTAAAAGATGAACATGGAAATAGAGTAATAGTTGAGGGAGAAAAAGAGGTAGAAAAGGCGTTAAAGGTGGCCCTATCAGAGGAAAAAGTTAAACAACAACTACAAAAGTTTGGCAACACTCCGTATGAATTAAGAAATATAAAAATAGAACTAGACGATAATGTAAGTTTACCTATAAGCATTTTAAATCAAATGAGAAGAGATGCAATAGACAAACTAAGTGAAGAAAGAGTAAAAATAAAAGATAGAGGCTATAAACAAAATAAATTAGAATATAATCCTAAAAAAGTTAGAATAGGTACCACTTCAAAACTTAGAGCTAAAGTAAAGAATATAGAACAATTGGAGGCCATCTTAGATTTAGAGATAGATTCAATTTATTATGAAGATATAAACAGCATAGATAGGGCTATAGAACTAGGAATAAAATACAATAAAAAAATAATATACTCCGCTCCAAGAATAATTAGAAATAAAGAGTACACTCAATTAGAAAAGCTAGACAATACAAAGTTAGATAAGATTCAAGTTGGAAGCTGGGGAGCAATAGAGTACTTTAAAAACCAAGATATAAATTTAAATATAGATTACTACTTAAATGCTTTTAATAGTGAGAGTATAAATTACTTTAAAAGTATAGGAGCCGGGACTGTGTGCATATCTCAGGAGTTAAATCTAAATGAGATAAAAGAAACTCTGTTATATACAGATGTAGAGGTTGAATCGGTTGTATATGGATATACCCCTATGATGATAACTGAATATTGTCCAATGGGAGTAATAGTTAGAGATTGTAAAAAGGATAAAAAAGTAGCAAAATGCAAAGAAAGTCAGTATTTACTAAAAGATTTCAGAGGAGAAGAATACAGGATATCTCAAGATATGTTTTGTAGAAGTACAATATATAACTCTAAAGTTACAAGTATGTTAGATAATCTATACGAATTAAACGATATAGGTGTAAATATATTTAGATTAGATTTTACACTAGAGGATGCCGAAATTACCAAAGAAGTTGTACAAGCATATATAGAAGTATTAAAAAATAATTATAGATTGGGAAGCAAAGCGCAAAAATTATACTCAAAGCTAGAACAAATTGGAGTAGGGGCAGGACATTTTTATAAAGGTGTCGAATAATTAAACTATATTACATTTGGAGGTATATTTATGAGAGACAGAGCAGAAGAAATACTTAAGAAATACCTAAAGTCAGAATATTTAATTACACATTCTTATGCAGTTGAAGCTGTCATGAGGGCTTTAGCCAGAAAACTAGAGCCAGAAAAAGAAGAGGAATGGGCAATAACAGGTCTACTTCACGACCTAGATGCAGATATGCTAAATTATAAGGAAGACCCAGAAGAGGAAAAGCTACATGCCCTTAAGGGGGTAGAACTTCTTAAAGAAGAAGGTTTTGGAAATGAATATATGTACCAAGCAATAAAGGCACACAATGAATCAAATGGAACAAAAAGAATTAATGTAATAGACACAGCAATATATGCAGCAGATCCGATAACAGGTTTTATAAATGCAATAACTCTTGTATACCCGGACAAGAAAATATCAAGTGTAAAAGTAAAATCAATAACTAAGCGTATGAAGGAAAAAAGATTTGCAGCAGGTGCAAATAGAGAGGCAATGATGAGTATAGAAGAGATAGGTATACCATTTGCTGAGTTTGCCCAAATATCATTAGAAGCGATGCAAGAGATAAGCGATAAATTAGGATTATAAAAATACTAAAATTGACTATACTAAATAAATATGATAAATTTATAAAATATAGACAACTGTGTAATAGATTGTTTTATTAACAATGCTTTGGGTATTAGATGTATCCAGAGCATTATTAATTTAAAATAGATTTAGATAAATAAAGAAAGAGAGATATATTTATGAATAAAAAAGTATTTATAGGAAGAAAGCTAAAAGAAGCTAGAATGTATAGAGGAAAGACAATAGATGTTTTAGCAAAGGAAACCAATATAAATAAAAAAGATATAATAGCATTTGAAGAAGAAAAGTACAAGCCTACACTAGAAAATGAAATGAAATTATCAAACGCATTGAACTTTCCAAAGGAATTTTTTAAACAAGCAGATAATACAAAAATAACTATAGAAAATACACATATAAGACCGGAGTGTACAATCCCAAAAGTAGAGCAAATATCGTATAGAGAAAAACTGGTTATGGCTCATAAACTAATGTCATTTATAGAAGGATATATACAATTTCCTGAAACAAACTTACCTGATAATCTAAACAAAAATGATGAAATAGAAGACCTGGCAACAAAAGTAAGAAGATACTGGGAGTTAGGTGATGGGATAATAGGAAATATGCTAACTTTACTTGAAATAAACGGAATAGTAGTATCCGATTTTAACGTAAACAAAAAAGGAGCACTATCATTTTCACAAAAACAAACTATCCAAGATAGTACAAGATACTTTATATCGCTTGGGAATGATAAAAAATCAGCATGTATAAGAAACTATGACCTAGCATATGAACTGGCATATATCGTATCAGCAGAAGCTAATATACAAGCCAAAAAATTCTCAAAAGATGAATTCGCATGTGCATTTTTACTACCAAAAGAAACATTTACTAAAGATTTGAAATTAGTAAATGACTTAGAAGACTATATAGAACTAAAGAAAAAATGGATAGTTCCAATATCAGCAATGATACTAAGAGCATATCAATTAGGAGAGATAAGCTATAAGAAATACATGCATCTAATGAATGAAATGGACAAAAAGGGTTGGTTAAAAAAAGAACCATTAGATGACAATATAAAAGCAACAAGCCCAATACTACTAAAAAAAGCAGTTGAAATGTTATTAGAAAATAATATAATGAGCAAAGCAAGTTTAATCCTAAACTTAGAAAAGTGGGGATTATATATCTACCCAGATGACGTAGAAGATTTACTGGGATTTAAAGAAGGAAAATTGTCTGAAGATAAAAAAACTAAAGGAAGTAACGTAACAAAAGTGAATTTTAAATCTAAAAAGAAATAAGAAAAATTGGTAATTAATGTATTATTAAGTGTTAGCATAGTTATATTTTAACGGGAGTGTACATAAGATTGTTTTATACAAATCTAAGTACACTCCCGTTTTATTACACTAAGTTTATTTTTTAATAATTTCTGTATATGCATTTCAAAAAAATTATTATTTAAAGTTTTAGATAGAAAATTGTTTTATTAACTTTGAATAGGATTAGTATTTTGTTTTATATATATTCTAAAACAGATATCTTCTATTAAAGAGTAGATACTACTAGTTATAAAGTATAGCCCTATTGCAACAGGAGTTTTGGCTGTAAATAAAAAGCTCATTATAACTGTAGATACTGCTATTTGTTTATTAAATTTAACCTGTGTATTGGCTTTAAAATAAGGAATTGAATTTATAAAATTTGGAGCCAACATAGTTATTGCATATATACAAGGAATTATAAATAAATTATCAGAGACGCTTAAATTGCTAATCCATGGAAGAATTATACTCGAAGAAGTATATTTCATATTTGAAAAAGTATTATACAAAGCATAAATAATTGGCATCTGAAGTATAATAGTCGAGCAACCCAACATACTTTTCATACTTTCAAGCGAATGTTTTTGTAAATGTTCTTCAAGTTCTTTAGGACTATCTTTATACTTATCTTTTATTAAATCTATTTTTGTAGCTAGATCTTGTTGCTTTTTCATAGATAATTTTTGTTTTATTGAAAAAGGCATTAAAATTATTTTTACTGATAATGTGACAATCACGATAGCAATTCCAAAGTCTCCTGTAAAATTGAACAATAAATTTAGTAACTCTTGTAATATATTTGAAATGAAATCCATTTTTATTCTCCTTTAAATTTAAGTTTTGTTTATAAATGGTTCATTCAAATTAAAATAAGCTACAATATCTCCAAATATCGTATTTTAAATAACTAAAATACTGTTTAGGATGGCGTATCTCAGAATACCTAAACAAGTTTAGAAATATTTTTTTAAAGAATTCAATTTTATGAGAGAATTTATTTTTTAAAAAGCAAACTAGACATCCAACTGCTGATAGAAAGAATGCTAGATATAATAATATAAAAATTATATTATCTAAGTTTAGCTTCATTTATTCACCTCATTTGAATTTTATGTTTATATGATTATAATATATATAATATTTTATGTAAACGTTTAATAGATTACAGTTTATAAATTATATATAACATATATTAAGTTATATATAATTTATAAATAAACATCACAATTACAAAATATCCAGAGATGAAAATAAAAATAAAATAATTATAATATTGTAATCTAAACTTCTGCTTAACGTAACGGATATGTTACTTGATATCAAATATAGATAGGTTTATAATCGTGTTAAGTATAACTTATATCAATAACTCTCGGAGCGTTGATACATCCAATTTATCAATGATATAAGCTGTTAAAAGGGTAAAATACCTGATAAGAAAGAGGTATTTGATAATTAAAAAGGGTTTTAACTTAACCGACGCCGCTAACGATAGCATATATTTATAGCGAAGGGATGGTGAAGATATAAGTCGCCCCGACATTGCAGCTTGACTGCCTGGAGGAAGACTAATATCAAGCCATCCCGAAGCGTCGATATATTTAATTTATCAAGGAGGACTTATGAAGTTAACAACAATATGTTACATAAAAAAAGACAATAAAACACTAATGCTTTACAGAAATAAAAAAGAAAATGACATGCATGAAGGTAAATATGTAGGAGTTGGTGGAAAGTTTGAAGAAGGCGAAACACCAGAAGAATGTATACTTAGAGAAGTAAAAGAAGAAACTGGATTAACACTAAAATCCACAAAATACAGTGGATTAATAACATTCCCTAAATTTAAAAATAATGAGGATTGGTATATGTTTATTTACTCATCAGACGAATTTGAGGGAGATTTAACTAAAGAGGACATGAAAAATTGTCCAGAGGGAAAATTAGTTTGGGTGGATAATGATAAATTACTCGATTTGAATATGTGGGAAGGGGACAAACTATTCTTAAAATGGGTTGAAACAAACAGAATCTTCAGTGCAAAAATGACCTATGAAGGTAAAAAATTAAAAGATTATAATGTAGTATTCCACACATAAAGTAATAATTAATAAGAAAAATTGGATTCACTCTATTATTAATAAATAAACGGGGGATAATAAAATGATAAATATAGGATTAGATAAGTGTGTTTTATGTGGATTATGTGAATATGACTGTCCAGCACATGCAATAAAAGTAGGAAGCGAAGAAGTCGATTTTTATAATGAAAAATGCTTTATGTGTGGACATTGTGTAGCTATATGCCCACAGGGAGCAATAAAAATGATAGGAGTAAAAGAGGAAGAAATAATAGAGTACAATAAGGAAAAATTTGAAGTGGATCATGAAAACTTATTAAACTTCATAAAATTTAGAAGAAGTATTAGAAAATATAAAACGCAAAATGTAGAAAAAGAAAAAATAAACAATTTAATCGAAGCAGCCAGATATACCCCAACGGGAGGGAATAGACAGCCACTTAGATATATAGTAATAAAAGATAAACTAGAGGAAATAAAGGAACTTGCTATAAATGGACTATATGATCTAGCGATAAATCATGACGACATGGAACCACTAAAATCTGTTCCTAAATACAAAGAAAGATTTATCCAGATGTATGACGACTATAAAAACAATCAAAATGATACACTATTTTTTGGCGCTCCTACTGTAATAGCTATAATAGGTGATGTATCAAAAGGATCCACAGTACAAATAGATGCTGGTCTAGCTGCATCTAATATGGAGCTAATGGCTAATGCACAAGGCTTAGGAATTTGCTATATAGGATTTTTTGTATCTGCATCAAAGTACGTACCAAAAATAAACGAAATACTAGGAATAAATCCAAATGAAAAAATACTAGCAACATTTACATTAGGATACCCAGACGTAAACTACAAAAGAACAGTAAATAGAAACGAAGCAAATGTTGAAATTCTATAAAAAATTTAAATAAATAACAACAAGGAGCTATAAAAATAGCTCCTTAAATAATTTTTAAGTATTAAAAATCGATTAATCAATACAAATTAGGTTAAACTATCATCCAGCGAAGGGGTGGCGAAGATATAAGCCTCATATTTTTCCCCTTATTGACGCTGATAAGAATGGTTAGTATTATCTAGCGAAGGGATGGCGTATATATAAACCTTAGCGACATAGCAGCTTGCCTGTCTGGAGCAAGGTTTATATATAGCCAGACCGGAGCGGTCAATACACCAATTTATCAAGGAAATCCCTAGTATTGATTCATAGATTTTAATACAGCCACTAAATATTCCCAGATATTTTGAGTAGAAGATATACTCATACGTTCTCTAGGAGAATGTATATCATATAAGTTAGGTCCAAAAGAAATTGCCTCAGCATTAGCTATCTTACTTAATAACACACCGCACTCAAGACCTGCATGTAAAGCACTTACCTTAACATCTTTATTAAACACCTTAGAGTAATTTTCAACGCATATTTTCTCTAATTTAGAGTCTTTAACGTATTCCCAAGCAGGATAATCTCCTTCAGTTTGAGCAGTTCCAGCTAAAGCTTCAGTTAATATTACTATTCTATTGATTACTTCATCTTTTAAAGAAGCAACAGAACTTCTAACAGATGTTAAAAAAGTAACCTCAGATTCAGTAGTTTCAACAACACCTATGTTAGCTGAAGATTCAACAAGTCCTTTTATGTCCATACTCATAGTTTGTACACCATTAGGTAATAAAGTTAACATTTGCATAACCTTATCTTTTAAATCGTTAGTGAAAACTTTATTAGCAGTAGTTTCTGTACAAGATATTTTCACGTTAGGATCAGAAGTACTAAATTCACCTTGGAATATAGATTCAACTTCAGACACACACTTACTAAGTTTGGCAACGTTTTCTTTTGCAACTAGAATAGTAGCTTTAGCGTTGTTAGGTATAGCGTTATGTTTAGTTCCACCTTCGATTTTAGCTAAATCATAATCTACATTTAATAGACTTAGTAGTCTACCCATCAATTTGTTAGCATTACCTTTTTGTTCGCCGATTTCAACACCAGAGTGTCCTCCAGCAAGACCTGATATTTCTAAAACTAAAGCTTGTTTTTCAGAGCAAGCATCAACATATTCAACTGGGAATTTAGAAACAGCTGCTCTTCCGCCAGCACAACTAACTAATAATTCACCTTCTACGTCAGAATCAAGGTTTAATATGTATTTACCTTTAATTAAGCTACCGTCTAAAGCAAATGCACCAGTCATACCGTTTTCCTCGTTAGATGTAATTAGAACCTCTAAACTAGGATGATCTATGTCATTAGATTCTAAAATAGACATTGCCATAGCAACAGCGATACCATTATCAGCACCAAGAGTAGTTCCTTGAGCAGATATCATGTCTCCATCTATTTTTAATTTTATAGGATCTTTAGTAAAATCATGTTCTACACCACTATCTTTTTCGCAGACCATATCCATATGACCTTGAAGTACTACACCAGGACAATTTTCATATCCTTTTGTAGCAGGTTTTCTGATTATGATATTTAAGTTTTCATCTTGAATAGTTTCAAGACCTAAACTTTTACCGAAATCAAGTAAAAAAGCGCTTATTTTTTCTTCGTGCTCAGATTCTCTAGGAACTTGGCAAATTTTTTCGAAGTTTTTAAATACACATTCTGGTTTTAATCCTTTTAATACACTTTCCATAACATACCTCCATAAATTTAAAATATTAAGTTTTTTTAGAGTTAATTTACCTTAAAATAAAAACTCAACATACATAATAGATTATATATGTTTGAAATTTATAAATAAAGGTATATTGAGTATATTTACAAAAACTTAGCGATAAATCTATTTATAAACTTAAATCTATATAAATTTTTAATAAAGATAAAAGGTAAAATAAAAAAACTAAATAAAAAAATAGATAAATTGCTAAAATAAAGAAAAAGCCAATCTTTAAACTTTTAGTAAGTAAAGATTGACTTTTACCTATTTAATTAAATATCTATTAAATTAATGTTTGTTCATAGACTCTAATATAGCAACCAAGAAATTCCATACATTTTCAGTAGAAGAAATACTTAAATGTTCATTTGGTGTATGGACTTCAAACATATCAGGTCCAAGAGATATAGCTTGTGCATGAGGCATCTTATCAAGTAAAAGTCCACATTCAAGACCAGCATGTAGAGCCATTATAGTAGGTTTTTTACCAGTTAGATTTTCATAAGCTTCTATGCATATTTCTTCCAATTTAGAACCTTTAGAATATTCCCAAGCTGGATAATCACTCTTAAGTTTAAAATCACCATTTAAAGATTCAGTTAATAAAGAAATCTTATTAGTTATATCAGTTTTTAAGCTCTTAACAGAACTTCTAACAGCAGACTCAAACAATACACTGTTATCATTAGTTTTAACAACACCTATATTAGTTGAACTTTGAACTAATCCTTTTATATCCATACTCATAGTTTGGATTCCATTAGGTATTAGGTTTAACATTTTGATTACTCTAGCAGTGCTATCACAGTCAAAAGTAGAGTCAACAGTAGTCTCTACACATTCAACAATTAAGCCAGGATCTGATGTAGAAAATTCATTTTTAAGTGTAGCTGCCATTTTTTCTATACATTGCTTAGTATTTTCTACGTCTGCTTTATCAACAACTATTATAGCCTCAGATTCACGAGGTATAGCATTGTTTTTAGAACCACCATCTATTTTAGCTAAATCAAATTTTACACATAATGAATTTAAGATTCTCCCAATTAATACGTTTGAGTTTGCTCTTTGTTTTATTATGTCCATGCCAGAGTGTCCACCAAGTAAACCTTTTACATCTATTGATAGGGCTTGTTTGTCAGCGGCAACTGGTTTTTTTTCTATATTTAATTCAGATAGGGCAGTAACACCACCGGCACAGCTAACTAGTAAAAATCCTTCTTCTTCTGAGTCTAGGTTCAGTATGTACTCACCTTTAAGTAAAGAACCGTCAAGTGCCATAGCACCAGTCATACCAGCTTCTTCATTAGAAGTTATTAGTACTTCTAAGGCAGGGTGTTTTAGATTATCAGAAGCTAAAACTGCTAAGCCCATAGCAACAGCTATACCATTGTCAGCACCAAGAGTAGTTCCAGTAGCATAAATCATATCTCCATCTACTCTTAATTTTATAGGATCTTTAGTAAAGTCATGTTGAGTATCCTTGTTTTTTTCACAAACCATATCCATATGACCTTGAAGTATTACACCTTTGCAGTTTTCGTATCCTTCTGTAGCAGGTTTTCTTATTATTATATTTAAAGCATCATCTTGTATAGTTTCAAGACCTAAGTTTTCACCAAAAGATTTAAGGTAGTCACTTATTTCTTTTTCATTTCCAGATCCACGAGGTATTTGTGAGATTTCGTGAAAATATTTGAAAACAAGTTCTGGTTTTAATCCTTTTAATACATTCTCCATAAATTTAATCTCCTTTTTCAACCAATAATAATTAGTTTAATTTTGTGTATTAACACTAATATTATTATATCACTCACGGTTATTTATTCAAAAACAATTAAACAAAAAAATGTATTATAAATATATTTAAAAAGTATTGTATTTGTAAGTATTGCTTTATCTAAAAAAAGCAACATATAGCCTGTATATTAAGGGTTTTTTTAACCAAACTAGATTAGGATAGAAGTTTAAAAAATGTTATAATGAATTTTCTATAATCTATAGGAAATATATAGTGTATAATATATCGTGTGAAATCATTAAAAATTAAAATAATAATAATATATTTTACTATTTACTATAAAAAATATATTTATAGTGACTATAATTAGATAAATAGTAAAGTGTGAATATACACAAAATACCGTAACAATATAAAAAATTTAGGAGGAAATATGAATTCAAAAGCAATAAGAGTTTTAGAATTTAATAAAATAGTAGATTTATTGAAGGAAAAAGCTTCATCTATATTAGGAAAAAGACATATAGAAAAACTAGCCCCAAGTTCAGATTTTGCTGAAGTTGAATCTATGCTTGCGGAAACTAGTGAAGCACAGGCAATAATCATAAAAAGAGGTTCAATTGGACTACAGGGAATACATGATATAGAGGATAAAGCCAAGAGAGCTAGTGTAGGAGCATCTTTAGATCCAGGTAGTTTAATAATGGTGGCAGACACGCTAAGAGTAGCTAGGATTTTAAAGAACAACCTATCATCTAATGAAGAAGAGGATTTTAATTACCCTATAATACAGTCTTTATCAAGCTCATTATATACATTTAGAGACATAGAGGATGCAATATTTAATGCAATAATCAGCGATATAGAAATATCAGATAATGCATCAACTGAACTTAGAAGTATTAGAAGAAGGATAGTGCAAAAAAATCAATCGATAAGATCTAAGTTAAACTCGATAATCTCTTCTACTACATATCAAAAATATCTGCAAGACGCAATAATATCTGTCAGAGGAGATAGATTTGTTGTTCCTGTCAAGGCCGAATATAGATCCGTAGTCTCAGGTATAGTACATGACCAGTCTTCATCAGGAGCAACTTTGTTTATAGAGCCTATGAGTATAGTGGATATGAATAATGAGTTAAGACAGCTAAAAATAAAGGAAGAAGAGGAAATAGAAAGAATACTAGCAGAACTATCCTCTATGGTTGGGGAGATAAGTAGTGAACTTCTTTCAAATCAAGAGGTACTAGGAAGATTGGATTTTGCATTTGCTAAAGGAAAGCTATCTATAAAAATGAGAGGGATAGAACCTAAATTAAATGAAGATAAATATATAAATATAAAAAATGGAAGACATCCACTTTTAGAAACTGATAAAGTTGTACCGAGTACTATTTATTTGGGAAGAGATTTTCATACTTTACTTATAACTGGACCGAATACAGGAGGAAAAACTGTCACAATAAAAACAGTTGGACTGTTTGCACTTATGACACAAAGTGGACTTCATATACCAGCAGATTTTGGAAGTAGTATGTGTGTGTATGACAATGTGTTTGCAGATATAGGAGATGAGCAGAGTATAGAGCAGAGTCTATCAACATTTTCATCGCATATGACAAATATAATTTCTATACTAAGGGATGTAACAGAAGATTCGCTTGTTTTATTTGATGAGTTGGGTGCTGGTACTGATCCTATAGAAGGGGCTGCACTTGCAATAGCGGTACTTGAAGATGTAAATATGGCTGGGGCTAAATGTATAGCTACAACTCACTACAGTGAACTTAAAAACTATGCTCTTACAAAAGAAGGCGTAGAAAATGCGGCTGTTGAATTTGATTTAGAAACACTAAGCCCAACGTATAGACTTCTTATAGGAGTTCCGGGAAAATCAAATGCCTTTGAGATATCAAAAAAACTTGGCCTTAGTGACTATGTAATATCAAGAGCCAAAGAGTTTATAAATACAGATAATATACAAATAGAAGACGTGCTTCAAAACGTTGAAAAAAATAGAATTAAGGCAATTGAGGAAAGAGAAGAAGCAGAAAAGCTAAGAAAAGAAATAGAAAGATTAAAAGAGGAATACAATGAGAAAATAGAAAAATTCTCTTCTCAAAAAGATAAAATGATAGAAAAAGCTAAATCAGAGGCCTTTTCTATAGTAAGACAGGCAAAAGAAGAAGTGGAAACTATAATAAAAGAACTGAGAGTGTTGGAAGAAGAGAGGGCATCCAAAGAAAAGAACCGCAAAATTGAAGAACTTAGAAAAGAACTGAGTAGTTCTATGGGAAGTCTTCAACCTACAGTTAAAAGTATGATAGTTCCTAAGGTATCTACAAAGGAAATAAAAGATCTAAAACCAGGTGAAGAAGTTAAAGTTATAACCTTAAATCAAAAAGGTAGTGTGGTATCAGTTGACAAGAACAAAAAGGAAGCTGTAGTTCAAATTGGAATAATGAAAATGACCCTACCATTTAAGTCATTGCAAAAAACTAAAAAAGATACAAAGAATACAGTTACTAAGTCTACAAGAAGTATAATTAGGTCCAAATCTGGGGCAGTAAAGAGTGAAGTAGATTTAAGAGGAATGAATCTAGAAGAAGCTATAATGGAAGTTGAAAAGTACTTAGATGATGCATATGTAGCAGGATTAGAACAAGTTACAGTTATACATGGTATAGGTACAGGAGTTTTAAAAACAGGTATAAAAGATCTTTTAAAGAGAAACCATCATGTAAAATCACAAAGAGGTGGACAGTACGGAGAAGGTGGAGCCGGAGTTACAATAGTTAAATTAAAGTAGATATTAACATAAGCATTAAAACAAAAATAAAAATATGTTTTTAGAAGGGATAGTAAATATGATATTAGTATCAGCGTGTTTACTTGGAATAAATTGCAAATATAATGGTGATAATAACGATAATGATAGGGTAAAAAAATATCTTGAAGGTAAAGTGTTTATTCCCGTTTGTCCAGAACAATTAGGGGGGCTATCAACGCCAAGACCCCCTGCAGAAATAAACGGGGATAAAGTTATCACAAAGGACAATAAGGATGTAACAACAAATTTTATAAAAGGTGCAGAGGAAACACTAAAAATTGCAAAACTTCAAGGTTGTAAAAAGGCAATTTTAAAAGAAGGAAGTCCATCGTGTGGTTCCAACTTTATATATGATGGTACTTTTTCAGGTACTAAAGTAGAAAAAATGGGAGTTACTGCAAGCTTACTAAAAAACAATCAGATAGAGGTTGTAAGCGAGAAAGAACTATAGATTATAAATGTTTCAAATAACTTGAAAAAACTCGAAATTTGATTTAACATAAAGGAATAAGAAATAGAGAGAGGAGCAACATAATGCAAGATTTCAAGCAAGTAATAGCAAATTGCCTAAAGGAAAAGATAGAGGACTTATCTGTAGAAGAAATAAAAGCACTTTTGGAAGTTCCACCAAATAAAGAGATGGGTGACTATGCCTTTCCATGTTTTAGGTTAGCCAAGGTATTTAGAAAAGCACCGAACATGATAGCCAATGAATTATCAGAAAGTATAGAGGCTAAAGGAGAGATAACAAAGGTAGCACCATTAGGTGGATATGTTAACTTTTTTGTAAACAAATCTCAGTTAGCTGAATCTGTAATAAGGAATGTATTAACACAAAAAGAAAACTACGGTCGTAGTGAAATGGGAAAAGATCAAACTGTTATAGTAGAGTACTCATCTCCAAATATAGCAAAGCCTTTCCATATAGGTCATATAAGAACTACAGTTATAGGAAACTCACTATATAAAATATACGAATCTCAAGGATACAAAACAATAAGAATAAACCATTTAGGAGATTACGGAACTCAATTTGGTAAGCTAATAGTAGCTTTCAAAAAATGGGGAGATAAAGCTTTGGTAGAAGCTAACCCAATACCAGAACTATTAAAACTATACATAAAATTCCATGATGAGGCAGAAAAATATCCAGAAATGGAGGACGAAGCTAGAGCGTGGTTTACTAAGTTAGAAAATAAAGACGAGGAAGCTACTGAATTATGGCAATGGTTCAGAGATGAAAGTCTAAAAGAATTTAGTAGAGTTTATGATTTACTAGACATAGAATTTGATTCTTTAGCAGGAGAAAGTTTCTACTCTGATAAAATGGGTAGAGTTATAGAAATGCTAGAAGAAAAAAATCTATTACAAGAATCTAAAGGAGCAAGAATAGTAGATTTAGAAGAATATAAAATGCCACCAGCTCTTATAACTAAGAATGATGGTTCGACTTTATATATGACAAGAGATTTAGCTGCAGCTATATATAGAAAAGAAACTTATGATTTTGACAAATGTGTATATGTAGTTGGATCACAACAAAACCTACACTTCCAACAGTGGTTCAAAGTTATAGAACTAATGGGATTTGAATGGGCAAAGGATTTAGTTCATGTTGGATTTGGTATGGTTGCGCTAGAAGAAGGAACTATGTCTACAAGAAAGGGAAGAGTTGTTTTCTTAGAAGATGCTTTAAATCAAGCAATAGAAAAAACAAAGGATATAATATTATCTAAAAACCCTAATGCTAAGAATGTAGAAGAGATAGCTAAACAAGTAGGGGTTGGAGCTGTAGTATTCCAAGAGTTATCAAATAGTAGAATAAAGGACTATACATTCTCTTGGGACAAGACTTTAAGCTTTGATGGTGAAACAGGTCCATATGTTCAGTATACTCATGCTAGATGTTGTGCAGTACTTAGAAAAGCAGAACAAGAGGTTACTACAGATATAAACTATGATTTATTGACAAATGAGGATAGTACAGAAGTACTAAAGGTAATAGCTTCTTTCAACAAAAATATAGTTTTAGCATTAAATAAAAATGAGCCTCATATAGTGACAAGATTCATATTAGATTTAGCACAAGCATTCAACAAATTCTATCATGATAATCCAATATTAGTGGATGATGTCGAATTAAAAAATGCAAGATTAGCACTAGTTGAAGCTACAAGACAAAGTTTAGAAAATGGCCTTAAACTATTGGGAATGCACGCTCCGACAAGAATGTAAATCAAAAAAAATGTGAAATGTCGAAAACTGATGCTTTACATATAAAAAAATAGTATCGTATAATAAAGGTAGATAGTAGAATACATTCGATTTTTGTACACTACTATCCCCCTATATATGACAGCTTAAAAGGCTGTCTCTTTTTTTTAGTATGCATATTAATTTATAAAATATATTCTAATAACTTAAAAATATGTTTACAATAAAGACAGGGTATATTTTATAAGTAAAATAGTAAATGAGGAAGGTAGGCTTTATGAAGGATGATATAATAAAAAAAGCATACATTGCATCGTTTGATATAGAAGATAAGTCACTTAAGGATTTAATTATAATAAATACTAAGTGTCTGGTAGATAATTATAAACAGCGTTTTGTATTTGTAGATAGCAATAGATTAAAGGATGAATTAATTTATTATAGATGTTATGGAGAGACTCCTAAATATAATTTTATGTTGAATATTATACTACCTGTTATACTATCAAATACTAGCATCCAAAAAGGTGAAGAAGAGAGTATAGCACTGATAGAAAAGTATGTTAAGTATTTTAAGAAAGACGGGCAATTATTTGAATATATATTAGCTAGTGTATTATATAATGGTATAATGCACAATATTATAGATGATAAAAACATTGGGTATGAAGAGCTACTTCAGAAAATAAAGGAAAAAATAATCTGTTTTTCTATGGAACTTGATAAACAGGATACTATAAAATTTCAGATGGTTAGGATAAAGGTAATTCAGAAAATAGACAATTATATAGATTTGAAGGTTGATGATTATGATGACAATGAGATTATATCTACAGTATTAAATATACTTTATGATATATACATAGAGGATAGACAAGTAAAGAACGACGGAATGCTAAGCATAAAAAAATCTATACTATCTGTATTAGGAGAAGAACCTAATTTAAATACAGATAATATAGACTTCATTTTATCTATGGCCGAGTACATTATCAAGTTAAGAATTTATAAGATAAATAAAAAACTATATGAAAACAATGCGAATCCTAGATTATTTATAAATCTTAATGAAGGTGACAACATAGTAGACCCTATATTTAATAAGGTGACTGTTATATCTAAGAATTTTATAAATAATATACTTAGTATAAAGATTAAATCGAAATCAGGTACTCACGTACTAAAATTTAAAAAATCATAAATACTAACTATTAGTTTCTAAATAGTTTAAAAAAGTTTCTTCGCTAGTATTAGTTAAAAAACATAGTTCTTTTACTATACTATTTCTAAGATCGATAAAGTCTTGAATATTGGTATCTTTATTGGCATATTCTAATGACTTGATAATAAGTAGTAGGTCTCTTTTTGATAGAGAGTCGATAGATACTGTGTCAATTAATTCCATAAATAACTTCCTTTCTAATAAGAGTAATTAAGGTTTATATTTCTACAAAAAATAGGTAAAAACCTTCTTAAAATATATAAATAGTAAAATTTACTACTGTATCTACTATTTTAACCTAAAAGTAGCAAAAAAAATACACAACAATTTCAAAAGAGGTGAAATATTTGAAGATATTACTGACAACTTTGAATTCAAAGTTTATACATACTAATTTGGCAATAAGATATCTAAAAGAATTTGTAAAGGATTTAGTAGAAGTTGATTTAAAAGAATATACTATAAACAATGAATTGGATTATATTTTAAAAGACATATACAAAAATGACTACGATATAATATTATTTTCTACATACATATGGAATATAAATGATATAGAAAAACTTTGTGATTGTATAAAAAAATTCAAACCAGGAATAAAGATAGCCCTAGGAGGTCCAGAGGTTAGTTATGATAGCAAGACTGCTATGGAAAAATATCCATTTATAGACTATATACTTTATGGAGAGGGAGAATTAGTATTTAGAGACTTAGTATTACATCTTCAAGGTCACAAAAAAGTAGAAGAGGTAAATGGACTGGTTTACAGACAGGAAAACGAGGTAATAATCAATAGGCCTATGGAATTACTACAAAACTTGGATGATATTCCAAGCCCTTATGAAAATATAAATCCTAAAGAATATGAAAATAGAATAGTATACTATGAATCATCTAGAGGTTGCCCATTTAACTGCCAATACTGTTTATCATCGACTATAGAGGGATTGAGATATTTTAGTATAGAAAGAGTAAAAAAGGACCTAAAAGCTCTAATAGAAGCTAGGGTGTCACAAATAAAGTTTATAGATAGAACTTTCAATGCAAACAAGAAATTTGCCAAAGAAATTATGAACTTTCTTATGGAAAATGATAATAATTATACTACATACCACTTTGAAGTCACAGCTCATTTGTTAGATGATGAAATGCTAGATTTTCTAGCTGATTGCAAGGAAGGTTTGTTCCAATTTGAAATAGGTGTTCAATCCACAAATCTAAAAGTATTAGAAGAGGTTGGAAGAAGAGATGATTTTTCAAAATTATCTTATGTTGTAAAGAAAGTAGCCTCTTATAGAAATATACACCAACATTTAGATTTAATAGCTGGTCTGCCGTATGAAGATTATAGTAGCTTTGAGAATTCTTTTAATGATGTGTTTAATTTAGGTATAGAACATCTACAATTAGGATTTTTGAAGATGATCAAAGGAACTGGTATAAGAAACAATGCAAACAAGCATGGCTTTAAATATAAAGATTATCCACCATATGAGGTATTATATAATGATTATATAAGTTATGGAGAAATTTTAAAATTAAAGGATATCGAGGATATTTTAGAGAAATATTATAATTCTAAGAATTTCACTTTATCTATGAGATATATTATACATAGGTTTTATAAGGAAAGCCCATTTAAGTTTTTTGAAGAGTTTGCTACTTATTTTGATGCAAATGGATATTTTGATGCTTCTCAAGGAAAAAATCAACTATACAAAATACTGTTAGATTTTTACAATGAAAAAATAAATAAAGATAACGAAATATTTAATGATATAGTAAAATATGATTATATATCATTAGGCAAAACATCGAATGTCCCAGTATTCTTCAATAAATTGGATTTGGACGACCTAAAAAATAGAAGTCATGTATTTTTACAAAACGAAGATAATTTAAGAAAGTATTTACCTAATTTCATTGATAAGCCAGCAAAACATATAATAAAATATGTTCATTTTGAGCCTTTTAAGTATAATGTAATAGATTTAAAGAAAGATATATTTGCCGACTTAAAACAAGATGAAAATGTGGTCTTATTTGCATATGAAATCAAAAAGGTATTTGAAAAATCAAAAACCTACAGAGTAGAAATATAGGAGGTAACAATGGACTTTAAGATAGAAAAATACTTACTTAGAAAAACAGATGAACTAGCATTTATAACCATTAAAGATAGAGGAGAATTTCATATAGATGGATATGAAATTCCTAGAGGTGGATTGGATGTTCCTATAAAAAACGAGGTTCTTGTAAAGGGAATAAAGGAAAAGACAGCCCAGGAAAATATAAGTCTGATGTCTATAGTAGATGCTATGATGTATATGATAGGGATAGATAGTAAATTTAAGAACAATTGCGAGTACATAAAGTTTTTAAAGGTATTTCAATCTAAATTTGACTTAAATTTAAAAGAATATATGGGTTATATGTCTAGAAAATATTTTGATATTGGAGAACATACTTCGTCTTTAATATATTTAAAGGCTCTTATAACGATTTATCCAGAAGATATAGACGGACTGTATCACTATGCTATAGTTTGCCAAGAAATAGCCCAAGGATACCAAAAAGGATCTGATGAAGAAAGTATGAACAAATTCTTAGTTGAGGCATTAAACAAGCTAGAACTTATAACGCAGTTAGATGAAAACTTTGCTTTGGCATACTACCACTTAGGTTATCACTACTATAACCAAGGGCAATATATAAAATCATTGGCAACGTGGGAAGAATCTCTAAGATTAGGTTTAGATGACGATTTAGTAGCAGAAATCCAAGAGAATATAGGAAAGATGGACTTTAAGGTACAATATGAACAAGGGTATACTCTAGTTCTTCAAGGGAAGAGCGAGGAAGGTTTAGAGAAGTTACTGCCATTAGAAGAACAACATTCTGATTGGTGGAACCTATTGTTTATGATTGGACTAGCCTATAAGAATATGAGAGAATTTGAAGAGGCAAAAAATTATTTTAATAAAATATTAATACTAAAGCCTAGTCAGGTAGATACTATTGTAGAATTGGGTCTTTGCGAAGCGGCAACTTTAAATCTGGATAAGTCTATAGAGTATTTTGAAAGTGCAGCAAAATTAAAGGAAGACCCAGAAATATTATGTAATTTAGGAATGGCCTATTTAAACAACGGAAACATAGATGATGCTACCTATTATATAGAGAGAGCATATGAACTAGATCCACAAGATGAAGTTACAATAATTTGCTTAAAAGAACTAAATAAATATAGATAAGTATAAACTAAGGGTTACTTGCAAGATAATTAATTATTTTGTAAGTAACTTTTTATAATGCATAGGAAATTATATTCATTAATATATATTTCAAAAATTATCTTTTAAAGTTTCTAGATTTTAATATTTTTATAATTACAATGAATATCTCTTGATTAAAATTATGATAAAGATTTTTATGATTATAAAAATCTTTTTTTTAACTTTTAAAAATAGTTTGAAAATTCTGTTAAAATGTAGTATTAATATAATATATCAAGATATATTAAATATGATATTATGTAAGAGAAAAGGTATTTTAATATAGAGGGGGAATTTTCTTGATAAAAAAGTTAGAGGATATTCTAGATGAGCTTAAAGATGGAGAAAGGGTGGTACTTTCTGTAGCAGCAGCACATGATAAAGAAGTCTTAACATCTATAAAAAGTGCACTTGATAGAGGTATTATAGATCCTATACTTGTGGGAGAATTAGATAAAATAAACGAGATATCTAAAGAAATAGGACTTAACTTAGATAACATTAGGGTTATTGAAGGGTGTGGGGTAGAAGAGTGCGCAAAAATAGCAGTAAAGTTAGTATCTAGCAAAGAAGCTGACTTTGTGATGAAGGGAATACTAGATACATCAGTTCTTTTGAAGGAAGTTTTAAACAAGGAATACGGTCTAAGAACTGATAGTCTTCTAAGCCATGTTATGATATATGAGATGGAGAGTTATCACAAGTTACTAATGCTTACTGATGGCGGGATGAATATATCTCCAGACTATCTTCAAAAAGAAAAAATATTAAAAAATGCTATAACAGCTTCAAAATCTTTAGGTTTAGAAACTGTAAAGGTGGCTTGTCTAGCAGCTAAAGAAAAAGTAAATCCTAAAATGCAGGCAACTGTGGATGCTGACATGCTATCAAAAAAATGTGAAGAAGGTGCGTTTGGAGAAGGGGTAATAGTTGAGGGACCATTGGCGTTTGATATAGCAGTATCTAAAAAGGCAAGTGAGGTAAAAGGATTTAATAGCGATGTTTCAGGAGATGCTGATATTTTATTAGTTCCTACTATAGAAGTTGGAAATGGTATAGGAAAATCTTTTACATATATGGCTAATGCAAAATCCGCTGGTATAATTATGGGGGCTAAAGCTCCGATAGTATTGGTTTCTAGGGCAGATTCGCATGAATCTAAGTTGTATTCAATAGCATATGGGGCTCTAATAGCAAGAAATATTAAATAAAAATATAACGAAAAATACTGTATACAAATAAAAATTTTATAGTTATAATTAGTGGTGAAAATAGAAAAATGATTTTTAATAATAAATTTATTTCAAAATCATGTAAAAATATCTTTTAAAAGCATCTAAATCTATATAAATTAATTCAAGGTATAAAAAATTATGCATATGAATAAAAATTCGCACAGATATAATACTCTTAAGTTGTAAAGTTGGAAGATTTATTTTATTTAGATCAAATAGAGTGAAGTTAATTTTACATAGTATTTTAAATAAAATATAAATTATTGGGAGGAGAAATAAAGATGGGATTTAAATCAGATATTGAAATAGCTCAAGAGGCTAAACCTCAAGACATAAGAGAAGTTGCGGGTAAATTAGGTTTAACGGAAGATGATATAGAGTTATATGGAAAATATAAAGCTAAAGTCGACTATAATTTGCTTAAGCAAGAAAGAGTTAGCAGAAATCCTAAGTTAATACTTACTACAGCTATAAACCCAACTCCAGCAGGGGAAGGTAAAACAACAACTACTATTGGTGTTGCAGACGCATTAAGTAAACTAGGGAAAAATTCATTAGTTGCATTAAGAGAACCATCTTTAGGGCCTGTATTTGGAATAAAAGGTGGAGCTGCTGGTGGAGGATATGCACAGGTTGTTCCAATGGAAGATATAAATTTACACTTTACTGGGGACTTTCATGCTATAGGGGCTGCAAACAACCTTTTAGCTGCTATGCTTGATAACCATATTCACCAAGGAAATCAGTTAGGAATAGACCCTAAGAAGATAACTTGGAGAAGATGTGTAGACATGAACGATAGGCAACTAAGAAATATCGTAAATGGTATGGGGAAAAAGACTGATGGTGTAACTAGACAGGATGGGTTTGATATAACAGTTGCATCTGAAGTAATGGCTGCATTTTGTTTAGCTAGTGATATAGCGGATTTGAAAGCTAGACTAGGTCGTATAATAGTTGCATATAACTACCAAGGAGAGGCTGTAACGGCAGAACAATTAAAGGCAAATGGAGCTATGGCCGTTTTACTAAAGGATGCTCTAAAACCAAACTTAGTTCAAACTTTAGAAGGAACACCTGCATTTGTTCATGGTGGACCATTTGCAAACATAGCTCATGGATGTAACTCTGTTATAGCTACAAAAATGGCTATGCACTTTGCTGATTATGTAGTGACAGAAGCAGGATTTGGAGCGGATTTAGGGGCAGAAAAATTCTTAGATATAAAATGTAGAATGTCTGGATTAAGACCAGACGCAGTTATAATAGTAGCAACTGTAAGAGCATTAAAATACAACGGAGGAGTTCCTAAAGATCAATTAAATACAGAAAACTTAGAGGCTTTAGAAAAAGGCCTTCCAAACTTATTAAAACATGTGGAAAACATAACTCAAGTATTTAAATTGCCAGCAGTTGTTGCTATAAACCAATTCCCACTTGATACTCAGGCAGAACTTAACCTTATAAAAGAAAAATGTGAAGAATTAGGAGTTAATGTTGCCATATCAGAAGTTTGGGCAAAAGGTGGAGAAGGTGGATTAGAGCTAGCTAAAGAAGTAGTAAGATTAGCTGAACAAGAAAAAGAAGAAGAATTACAATTCTGCTATGAAGAAGAATTATCTATAAAAGAAAAAATAAATGCTATAGTAACTAAGATATATGGTGCAGATGGTGTTGACTTCACTAAAGAAGCAGAAAAAGAAATAGCTACTATAGAAAAATTAGGACTTACAAAATTGCCAATATGTATGGCGAAAACTCAGTATTCTTTAACTGACGATCAGACTAGACTAGGAAGACCAACAGGATTTAGAATAACTGTAAGACAAGTAACTGCTTCAGCAGGAGCTGGATTTATAGTTGCTCTTACAGGTGAAATAATGAAGATGCCAGGACTTCCAAAAGTTCCATCAGCAGAAAGAATAGATGTTGATGAAAATGGTGTAATATCTGGATTATTCTAGGAGTTTATATATAAGTAGTAGCAACCGGGTTGTACTGGTTGCTACTACTTAAATAATAAATACATCCATTTAGTGTTTTGGGAGGAATAGATTATGAAAATATCAGAAAAAAGTTGCGTAGATTTTGTTGAATGTTTAGCATCCAAAGAACCAGTCCCAGGAGGAGGAGGCGTTTCAGCCTTGGTCGGTTCTATAGGTATGGCTCTAGGTAGCATGGTATGTAATTTGACAATAGGAAAGAAAAAGTACAAAGAGTACGAAGAAGATTTAAAAGTTATATTAGATGAAGCGGGAAACATAGAAAAAGAATTATTGGAAATGATAGATAAGGATGCAGAATGCTTCTTGCCGTTATCTAAGGCTTACGGACTTCCTAAAGACACAGAGGAAGAAAAAAAGATAAAAGAAGAGACAATGGAAAAAGCTTTAAAAGTAGCTTGTGAAGTACCACTAAATATAGTAAGAGTATGTCATAAGGCTATAAAACTACATGAAGGTTTAGTTGACAAGGGTTCAAGACTTGTTATAAGCGATGTAGGAGTAGGAGTACAATGCCTAAGGGCAGCTATTCTTAGCGCGGAGCTGAATGTAGTTATAAATATAAACTCAATAAAAGACGAAGAGTATGTTGAAAAAGTTAGAGCAGAATTAGATGAATTAGTTAAAGATGGTGTTAGAATTTGTGATGAAGTCTATTCTAAAGTAGAAAAAGCTCTTAAAAAATAAATTTAAATAAGTTGTGTAGAGGAGCGATAAGATATGAACCTAACATCTAATAGGGGAAATATAATAAAAGGAAAACCAGTCGCAGATAAAATCAGCGAAAGTTTAATAAAAGAAGTAGATGAGTTAGTTAATGAAGGAATAACTCCTAAGTTGGCAATAGTAAGAGCTGGATCAAGAGGGGATGATTTGGCATATGAAAGAGGAGCTCTAAAAAGATGCCAAAATATAGGAATAGATACAGAAGTCTTTGAATTACCCGAGGATATAGCCCAAGAGGAGTATATAGATCTTCTTAAAAAGATCAATAATGATAAAAATATACATGGAGTCTTATGTTTTAGACCTCTTCCGAAACAATTGGATGAAAAAGTTATAAAATATGCAATATGTCCTGAAAAAGACATTGATTGCTTCAACCCAATAAATTTTGCAAAAGTTGTAGAAGGGGATAAGAGTGGATTTCCTCCATGTACAGCACAAGCAGTATTAGAAATATTAAAATTTTACGAGGTTGAATTAAAAGGCAAAAAGGTAACTGTATTAGGTAGGTCAAATGTAGTTGGAAAACCAGCTGCGATGCTTTTATTAGCAGAACATGCAACAGTGACTATTTGTCACTCTAGGACCATAGATTTACCAAAAGTAGCATCGGATGCAGATATATTAGTAGCAGCAGTAGGCAAGGCGAAAATGGCTACAGCAGATTTTGTAAAAGAAGGTGCAGTAGTTGTAGATGTTGGTATAAATATTACGGAAGATGGCAATCTATGTGGAGATGTTGATACTGATGGGGTAATCGATAAAGTATCTATGATAACTCCGGTTCCAGCAGGGGTAGGTTCAGTTACTACATCTATACTTGCAAAACATGTAGTCAAAGCTTGTAAACTACAAAATAATAGATAGTTTTTTACTTATGTATTTGCTTTAGAGAAAATTATTGGTTTTGGGGGATGACAAAAATGAAGATAGTTATTATTGGAGGCGGACCTGGAGGTTATGTGGCAGCTATAAAGGCGGCTATGCTTGGAGCTGAGGTAACAGTTGTAGAAAAAAGGAGATTAGGAGGAACCTGCTTGAATTTTGGTTGTATACCAACCAAATCATTGCTTGCATCTTCATCTATGTTAATGTCACTAAAAGAGGCAAAAGATTTCGGTATAAATGTAGACGGAGAGATTTCACCAGATTTCACAGCAATAATGAAGAGGAAAGATAAAATTGTCAATCAGTTGATAAATGGGATAGAATTTTTATTCCAAAAAAGAGGAGTTAACTTAGTTAATGGCTTTGGAAAATTATTGGATAAAAATACTGTTGAGGTTACTAAAGAAGATGGAACGAAGGAAATTATCAATGCAGATAAAATAATACTAGCAAATGGATCCGTTCCTGTAGTACCTGAAATCTTTCCGTATGATGGAAAAGTTGTAATCACTAGTGATGAGGTTCTAAGGCTAAAAGAGCTACCCAAATCTATACTCATAGTTGGTGGAGGGGTAATAGGTTGCGAGATAGGTCAATTCTTCAGAAGTTTGGGGACAGATGTAACTATAGTAGAAATGGCAGATCAATTATTGATAAATGAAGATAAAGATGTAGCTAAACAGCTAGCTAGACAATTTAAAAAAGACAAAATAAAAGTAATAACTGGTATTGGTGTACAAAGTTGCGAAATTGTTGATAACAAAGCTGTTGCGACACTTTCAAATGGCAAGCAAATTATAGCTGAATACGCCTTAGTATGTGTTGGAAGAAGACCTAATAGTTCAAACTGTGGATTAGAGGAACTAGGCATAGAAATGAATAGAGGGAAAATAGTGGTTAATGAAAATCTTGAAACTAATATAGAGGGTATATATGCAGTTGGTGATTTAATAAACACTCCTTTTTTAGCTCATGTTGCATCTAAAGAGGGGGTTGTGGCTTCGGAAAATGCATTTGGAAAATCCAAAAAAGTAGATTACACAGCAGTTCCAAGATGTGTGTATACTGTACCAGAGGTGGCTGGAGTTGGAAAAACTGAAAAACAACTTCAAGAAGAGGGAGTAGAATATAGTATAGGTCAATTTGATTTTAGAGCACTTGGAAAAGCTCAGGCTATTGGATATTTCCAAGGGTTTATAAAAGTTATTGTAGATAATGACGATAAAATTATAGGAGCTGCAATTGTCGGACCTCATGCGACAGATTTATTAACAGAACTATCTCTAGCTGTTCACCTAGGATTAACAGTAGATGAGGTAGGGGATGTAATACATGCTCATCCAACATTATCAGAAGGACTGATGGAAGCACTTCATGATGTTCACGGTGAATGTATTCACACTGCTTCAAATATATAGAGTTAAATTATAGATAAATTAGCAACAAATTATTTTATGAGAAATATTCTTAATATTGAATAAATTGGTATTTAGATGTAAAATGTATGCATGAAGAAAATAAAATTAAAACTATAATAATTTAAATAAAAATATAAAAGGGAGGAATTAAGGATGAAGGTTTTGGAAAATTTAAAATACTCTAGTGATCATGAGTGGGTAAAAGTTGAAGGGGAATTTGCATTTATTGGTATAACAGATTTTGCACAAGATCAATTAGGGGAAGTATTATTTGTTGAAATGCCAGAGGTTGAAGATGAAATAGAAAAAGGATCTGACTTTGGAGTAGTTGAATCTTCTAAGGTTGCATCTGATTTAGTATCACCTATATCTGGAGAAGTAGTACAAATAAATGAAAACTTAGAAGACGCACCAGAATCTATAAACGAAGACCCGTATGGAAGTTGGATAGTAAAAATAAAAATGTCAGATGTTAGTGAACTAGATGATTTATTAAGCGCTACTGACTATGAGGCTAGTTTATAATAATATAAATAATCAATACGGTATTGTATAATAATCAAAAAAGATTTTATATTAATTAAAAAAGGGGAACTCTTTATTATGATAATAGATCAAATAAATACTCTCCTTTTTTAATTCTTAGATAAAACAAAATAATAAATGTTGACTATATTCTTATTTTGTTATATAATTAAAACGTAGCAAAAATACGGAGAAGTACTCAAGTGGCTCAAGAGGATCCCCTGCTAAGGGATTAGGCTGGGTAACCGGTGCGAGGGTTCGAATCCCTCCTTCTCCGCCAATAAAAAAGCGAACTCAATTGAGTTCGCTTTTTGCGTATCTAAAAGTTTTCATATATAAAAAATTATGATTTATAGTTAAATTCTAATTTTTACAGGTTGTTAAATTCTAATATTTATAGACTATAATATCGATTCAGAAAATTTTAAATAAAAAAATTTTTATATATTTTTAAAAAAATTTAAAGACGCTTTTTCAGTTGATTTTAACAGGATTTCAAGTTAACTTTGATATGGTTTTAAACTTAGATGTGAGAGTGATTAATTGATTAAGAAAAATTATTATGCTATAATATGACTTAAAATAATTATTTTTTATGTAAAAGGGTAATGTAGATGGGTGATTTACAAGTAAATATACACAGGGAAACAGTAAGAATAAGTATAGAAATTATAATGATTTGAGATGCGGCTATCTAACTTATAAGGGGGATAGAAAAGAAATCTGGGTATATTTATAAGAGTGAATCTAATTTTTTAATTTTACTTTAATACAAAAATTATAAATTATTTAAATGCACATTTAAGCTTTGCATACGCTGTATCTTAAAAGCACTCAGTAGTTTACCTATATTAATCTAATCTTAAAAGTTAATTTCGGGATTGGATATTTCCATATTATTAATCAACATTGTTCTCATGGATCTTTGTTTCATGTAAATTTAGTAAATGAGTATATTGTTGTGACTAAAGGATGTTTACAGAGGCCTATAAATAGGGACACCCTTTTAATTGAAATGGATATAATTATGCCATTTTATGAAGTTCCAGACATATACAACGCAAATCTGACTAATAAAAAAAGTAATATTTCAAAATGTAGCAATATATATTTAATTTTAAGGTAAGTAAATAATAACTAAAAACCGATATTCTTATATGTAAAAGTCTATTGAAAATATTCACAATACTATGAAATTTATGAAATAGGCATATAAAAATGCAATTAATATTTTCTAACTCGCAATATGAAGGGTTTGGCTGAATACAATTTTGGATATACGGTTAAATAAGGCGTATAACATCTTTGAAAATTATGGAACAAAGGAATAAAAGTATAATCGATAAAATATTATAGTTATCAAGGAGGAAAAGGATGATTGAATTTATTAATAACATTAATGGTGCAGTAAACAATTTCGTATGGGGACCAGTAATGCTTGCATTACTTGTTGGATTCGGTTTGTTCATGACATTAGGGACCGGATTTTTCCAATTTAGAAAATTTAACAACATAATGAAAAATACTATAGGAACTGTTATAAATAGTGATAAGAAGCAACAACAAGATGATGATGGTGGGGTATCGCCATACCAGGCTATGACAGCTGCAGTTGCAAGTAGTGTTGGTGTAGGTAGTATTGCGGGGGTTGCTACTGCGATAGTATCAGGAGGACCAGGTGCAGTTTTCTGGATGTGGATATCAGCTTTACTTGGTATGATGACAAAATATTCTGAAGTTGTCCTTTCTGTTTATTTTAGATCTAAGGACGAAAATGGTGTTAACTACGGAGGCCCTATGTACTATATAGAAAAAGGGCTTAAATGTAAATGGCTTGCAGTTATATTCGCAGTATTCAGTGGTATAGCTTGTTTTGGAACAGGAAATATGACACAAGCGAATTCAATTGCAACAGCTCTTCAAAGTACATTCTCAGTTCCAACATATGTTACTGGAATTGTTCTTGCAGTACTTACAGGTATGGTAATATTCGGGGGAGTATCCCGTATTACAAAAACAGCTGAAAAGTTAGTACCACTTATGGCTATATTCTATATTTTAGGATCTTTTGTTGTTATATTTGTAAATGCAGATAAGATACCTTCTGTAATGAGTTCTATTTTCAGTAGTGCGTTTAGTTTAAAATCTGCTGGTGGAGGTATAATGGGATATGCTGTTATGAGAGCTATGAGATTTGGTGTAGCAAGAGGTATATTCTCAAACGAAGCGGGTCTTGGATCTGCACCTATGCTTCATGCAACTGCTAACACAGATAACCCTGTTAAGCAAGGTATGTGGGGTATATTTGAAGTGTTCGTTACAACTATTTGTATATGTAGTATGACAGCTCTAGTTATTCTTACAGCTGATGTTTTAGATACTGGTTTAACAGGAGCAGTTCTTACATCTGCAGCATTTAGTAAGGTATTTGGATCTTTAGGTGGAGCGTTCGTATCTGTATCTATTTTATTCTTTGCGTTTTCTTCAATACTTGGATGGGAATACTATGGAGAATGTAGCTGGAGATATATTTTTAAAGGAAAAGAAGAAAAGGTATCTAAGGTATTAAGAATTTTATGGATACCTACAGTATTTGTTGGATCTGTTGGTAACCTTGAATTTATCTGGAGTATATCAGATACATTTAATGGCCTTATGATAATACCAAATATAATTGCACTATTCTTCCTTTCTGGTATAGTATTTAACCTTACAAAATCTTATATCAAAGATCCTGATTCAGTAGTGATGAAAGATGAAGATTTAAAATATAATAATGAAAAATTGATAAGTAAATAATTATTTATACAATAAAGGTAGTGTATACTGAAAAAAAATTCCTCAGGCTATAAGTCTGGGGAATTTTTTTGACATAGATTTGATAGAAAAGTATAATATTAAAAAAATATGTCACAAACATACATTCAAGCTGTTATTATATAATAATAAGAATATTAATTTTTTAGAATATACTGGGAATTTAAGGAGGGAGAGTTATGAAAGATAGAAAAGGTATTTTTAGGATTATAAATATTTCAATAATTATATTGATTCTAGGAACATTTTTATTTCCATGGGTACAAATAGGGGAAAAAGAATTTACAGTTTTAGATATGCTAAAAGATGTTAGCGCGGCAGGAGGTCTGGAATCATATATAAAAGTTAATAATATTTTTGATATCTCAAGTATGGGTGGAGAGATATCTATATATTTATTTGTTATTGAAAAACTAATGAAAATGTTATTGGGCATTGCAGTACTAGAAATAATAAATCTAGTATTAACTATACTGAAAAAGAAAAGTTTATTTATAAAGAATCTGCTGTTAGTGACTTCTAGTGGTATTGTATGCGTAATTTTAGCAGTTGCAGATATGTTTGGAAATAAACTCACAGGGCCTATTATGTTGTTTCTTGTTTGTATAGATTTAATGATAAGTAAATATTTTGAGTGGGTCGCAGATGAAGAAGAAAAGAAAAATAAAAAAAGTAATCAGTCTAAGTTAGAAAGCAATTTTCAAAAACTATTTTCCAAATACAAAAAGAGAAAACGTTTTCAAATAAGTAGAGAGTTAAATAAAGTTTATAAAAAGGGAGTTTTTAAGAATTTTAAAAATCTTGCAGTCTTTGTTTTGAGTAGTTCCCTTATAGTTGCAGTTATTTTTCAAGTTTATTATATGAAGGCATTATTTTCTGGTATAGGAAATTCAGAAATTATTGATATGACTGTAGGAAAAGTAATAGTAGGATCTATGAATATAATTACAATTTTATTAATATTCTTTTTAGTTCTATCGATGATGAACTACTTTAGATCTAGATCAAGAGAATATGGCTTATTATCTATGCTAGGTATTGAAGATAACACTCTTGATTTATTACAATTAAAAGAATACATAATGGTACTTGTTTTATCGTTAGTGATGGGATTTATTCTAGGAGAGGTAATTGCAAGAGTTACTACAAGTATACTAAACATTTATATGTCAGGGTTAATAGCTTTAAATATTATGCAATGGACTATTTATTTTAATGTAGCGAGAGACACATTAGCTATATGGATAGCGGTATATATTATTTTTAACCAGCTTGTTTTCTGTTTAGGAGCTGATGCAGTACTAATGAAGAATGTACAAAAGACTAAATGGCCAAAACACCAAAATAAATTTTTCATTGCTGGGTTAGCAATACTTTTATTGGTAATAAGTATAATGGGTACACCTACTGGACAAAAATCACTATCTGTACCTATAGTATTATCAGTACTTTCTATTTATTTTTTATATTTTTCAATAAATGCAATAGGAATTGAAAATTTAAAGAAAAAATCAAGTAAGTATTATAAGAAGATTTTTTATGTTAGTAAGTATAGTCACAGATTCTCTAGCCATATAAATATGCAGTTTTGTACTGTAGTGTTTATTTTTATTTTAGTATTTGTATACTCAGCTAGGTTGTTAGACCAAATAACAATTTCATCAGCAGATGAAAAATACCCTTATGATTTGGTTTGGATGGCCAATAAGGAAGACGATGATTTTCTAGAAAAAGTATCTAAGTCTTATAGTATAGATTATAAAACTGTACCCTTTATAAGGATTACTACTGGAGAGTATGCACAGAATTTAGGAATGAGTGAAAGTGAGTACAATAGATGGAGTGGGGAAAATTTAGATGTTAAGAGTAAAGAAATAAATATTGTATATCAATGTGAAGAAAAAGAGAGAAATCAATTAGGAATTAGTTGGGATCACAAGAAGCCGTATATGCATATAGGAAAAGGAGAAAAAACTTATTGGATTAAATTTGGATCAGATCTTTCTACTCTTATGACAGAGAACTTTACCAAAGAATACAGCGTTGAAAAGACATATACTAATAATATTATTGGTAGCTTTAGAGATTATAGAAATGAAAACATTATAATATTCTCTGATGAAGATTATGAAAAGATAAAAAATAAGGCAGATGGTGCTAATTATCTTGTTACAATGAATATTCCTAATGAGTCAAAGGAAGTGGCGAAAAAAGAAATTAAAGAGTATGCCAAAGAACATTCAGAGAGAAATTTTGTAGATGGAACTCTTTCCTTATATGACAAGGATGAGTTGGTTATAAAGGACAAGGTTGAAAGACTTTTAAGTAGTGTTATATATATAGTAATAAGTTTGATTATTTTAATAAGTTCATTATTTATGATTATTCTTAAATGTGTGTCTGAGTTAACAGATATAAGAAATAGAAGTAAATTATTTAAAGTTATAGGTGTGTCGCCATTAGACGAAAAAACTAATATTAAAAGAGAGTATTTGAGAGAAATATGGGCTCCGTCTATAACCGGGATAGCGATAGGAAGTATTCTACTAATAGAAGAGCTATGTCTTAGAAATATGTCTGGTGCTCTTTTAAGCAAATACTTAATAAACTATAGTTTACTATTGTTTATATTACTTATGGTTTTATCAGTTGTCTCTTTTGTAGGAATAAATATTTTGTACAAGTATATTAAAAATACTGACAGATAAGGGGGGTTATATATGGAAAATATAATAGAAGTTATAGATTTAGAGCGTAGTTACAAAACAGATGCTATAGATAAAGGCGAAAAAGCTAGGATTTTTGAAGTTTTAAAAGGAATAAATTTTTCTGTAAAACCAGGAGAGTTTGTAGCTATAATGGGAAAATCAGGTTGTGGCAAAACGACACTTTTAAAATCTTTAGGTATGGTAGATAACCCTAATAAAGGTAAGATATTATTTGAAGGAGAGGATACAAAAACATTATCTGGTAATGTTCTTGCGTATATAAGAAGAAATAAAATGGGATTTATTTTTCAAGATTATAATTTAATGGATAGTATATCAGTTAGAGAAAACATTATTTTACCGATGATATTAAATAATGAAGAAGGCGATAAAATGATGGAAAAATGTGATTACTATGCAAAATTATTTAATATAGAAAAGTTATTAGACAAAAATCCATATCAGTTATCTGGAGGAGAAAAACAAAGGGTGGCAATATCTAGAGCCATTATTAATGATCCGGATCTTATACTCGCAGATGAACCAACGGGAAACTTAGACTCCAAATCGTCAAAGGTAGTTATGGAAATAATAAAAGAAATAAATGAGAAGTTTAAAAAGACAATTATAATGGTTACTCATGATCCGTCAATAGCTAGCCAGTGTAGTAGGGTTATATTTTTAAAGGATGGGAGTATCCACGGTGAATGCAAAAAAGATGAAAGTCAAGAAGAACTTTATAATCATGTACTAGAAAAATTGGCTGAACTTTAAAAAAGTATAGAATAAATAAATCCCAAGTTTAAATGAGCTTGGGATTTTTGTGTTGATACAAGTTATGTAATTAGAGGTGATGTTGTAAAATGAACGATTTTCATATAGAATTAAAATGTATGTAAAAAAGAAGTATTATTAAAAAGGAGTCATAAAATGAAGGATAGCAAGGACAGAACATTTAATATTTTAAAGAGGTTTCATGAATTAAAACATAGGCTCATACTGGACGGTCTTCTGGTTGGAATTCTAGTTGGTATAGTAATAGTTGTACATAGAATTATAGCGGCAAGTCTTAGTGAGTGGTTTATAAGTTTTTACTCTAAAGGAAGTAAAAATATTACCATAGTTCCTATAGTGTTTATAGTATTGATTGCCTTAGGATATATTGTATCTAAATTTGTTAAATGGGAACCTATGATATCAGGGAGTGGTATACCACAGGTAGAAGGTATACTAACCAGAAGAATTAATATAAAATGGTTTAAAGTATTAATTTATAAATTTATCGGGGGTCTTATTTGTTTAGGTGCAGGACTATCTATAGGTAGAGAGGGACCATCAGTTCAAATGGGAGCCTGTGTAGGAGAAGGAATAGCAAAAAAAACGAAAAAGTTAGACAACGAAGAAAAATACTTGATAACTAGTGGAGCAAGTGCTGGTTTATCGGCTGCATTCAATGCACCGTTATCAGGAGTAATGTTTGCACTAGAAGAAACACATAAAAATTTCTCACCGTTAGTTTTACTATCAGCCATGATAGCTTCATTAACAGCAGATTTCATATCTAAGCAGTTTTTTGGTATAGTACCAGCACTAGAGTTTCAAAAATTAGATGTTATGCCGCTAAAATACTATTGGGTATTGATGATTTTAGGAATAGTTATAGGAATAAGTGGAGTGATTTTTAATAAAGGAATACTAGGAACTCAGAGTGTATTTAAAAAAAGTAAGCTGAGTTTAGAAATAAAAATCATAATACCATTTATAATAACTGGAATAATTGGTATAATATCTCCTATATTACTAGGTGGAGGACATGATCTTATAATGAGTTTAAAAGATCAGAACTTTACAATTAGTCTTTTATTAGTATTTATTTTTGTTAAATTTATGTTTACATTTATAAGCTTTGGATCAGGAGTCCCAGGGGGGATATTTTTCCCGCTATTGGTCCTTGGGGCATTGGTTGGAAATGTAGTAGCATTAATATCAGTAAATTACTTAGGAATCCCTTCGATATATATGATGAATTTTGTGGTACTAGCTATGGCAGGTCACTTTGCAGCGATAGTAAAAGCACCTATAACAGGAATAATTTTAATATCAGAGATGACAGGTTCACTAGAACACTTGTTGGCTCTTTCTATAGTTGTATTGGTTGCACAGGTGACATCAGATTTACTAAATTCTAAGCCTATATATGAAAGTTTACTAGATAGAGTTTTAGAAAAAGGAGTAGATAAATACGAAGGGGCTCCAAATAAAAAAACATTGCTAGAAGTAGTAGTACCTATGGGAAGTGATATTGACGGAAAGAAAATAAAGGATGTTAAGTGGCCAAAGAATTGTCTAGTTGTTGCGATTACAAGGGGACACTCAGAAATAATTCCAAAAGGAAAGACAGAAATAATTGGGGGAGATTACCTGACAGTTATGACAGACCAAGAAACTTCTCCCGACATTTTATCAAGTTTAATAGAAATAGCAAATGATTAAATTAAGTAAGGGATGTTATTTTTAAATTGGAAAGGGAATTTAGCTATTTAGTGCTGAATTATTGGTGAACATATGAGTAAAAAGCAAAACAAAAAAAACAGTAAGAAAAAGAAAAGAAAAAACAGCAATTATAAAGGAAATTTAAATAGGACAACCGAGAAAAATGTAAAGAGCAGTGGCAAGACTTTACAAAAGCAAATCAAGGATATAAACGTTATATTATCTTTAGTTTTAGTGGTATGTGCACTATTGATTACAGTTGTAAAGGTACCTGTTATAAATGATATTGGGATGATAGTATTATTTGTAACACTACTAACACAGCAAGTATTGATAATATATGGTGCATATAAAGAAAAGAGTAAGTCAAAAATAGCGATTGCTGTAATAGTCATATTGGCATTTGCATATCTAGCTTACAAAGTATTTTTAAATAAATAGAAACTACTTAGGGCATAAAGGGTATTTTTCAAAAGGAAAATGCAAACTTTATGCTCTTTATTTTAATTTAAGGTGGATTTTGGTGTAATAGATTCTATTTATAGGGTATACTCATAATTGTAATAATACAGAGAACATAAATGTAAATACAGACAATTAGTATATATGACAGGATAGATTAAGGTGGTGAATACTATTATAAATAAATTAAATGAAAGCCAGATGGAGGCTGTTAGACACATAGAGGGACCTTGTATGGTTCTTGCAGGGCCAGGTTCAGGAAAAACTAGGGTGATAACCTATAGAATAGAGAATATGGTTTTAAATAATAACATAAATCCAAGAAGGATACTTGCGGTAAGTTTTACAAAGGCATCTTCAATAGAAATGAAAAATAGAGCATTATCTTTAAATAATGACCCAAGAATGGCTAAAGTTACATATGGAACATTTCACTCATTATTTTTTAGAATACTGAGGTATTTTGGAGGATATAGTTCTGAAAGTATACTTGACGAAAAGTCTAAGAGAATAGCTATAAAGGGAATAATGAAGGGATTGAATGTAGAAAATGGAGAAGATGATGAAATCGTCAATCAGGTAATTAATGAAATCTCTTATGTAAAAAATGAACTTATGGATAATATAGATTTTACTTCAGAAATTCTAACTAAGGATGAATTTACAAAAGTATACAATTTATATGAAGAGTACAAGGGACAAATTAATAAGATAGATTTTGATGATATGTTAATAAAGACTTACTACTTATTACAAAACAATAAAACTGTATTAGATGCAGTTAGAAAAGCATATAAATACATACTTGTGGATGAGTTTCAAGATATAAATAAAGCTCAATTCGAGGTACTAAAATTAATATCTAACCCGGAGAATAATATATTTGTTGTCGGAGATGAAGACCAAAGTATATATGGGTTTAGAGGGGCTAGACCTGACTTTTTATTAGAATTTCAAACTTACTTCAAAGGGGCTAAAAAAATAGTCTTAGATATAAATTATAGGTCAAAAAGTGAGATAATTGACACAGCAAATAGACTTATAGAAAAAAATACAAATAGACATGAAAAAGTAATAAAATGCACTCAAGGAGAAGGGGGTTCTGTAAATTATATATCCCCTCATGACTCTGAAGAGGAGGCTGTGTTTATAGGAAAAGAAATACTTGAAGAGATAAAAAAAGATTATGTTGAGTATAGCGATTTTGCGGTTATATATAGAACAAATATACAATCTAGAGCACTTGTAGATGTTTTTATGGATATGAGAATACCGTTTATAGTAAAGGATTCTGTAATAACTATATATGATCACTGGACATCTCAAGATATATTGGCTTACCTAAGAATAGGAATGAACTTAAAATCAAATAAGGACTGGGCCAGAATAATAAACAAACCTTTTAGGTATATATCTAGAGAAAATATAAATATGGTAAAGGACGAAGAAGATTTTATAAATGCACTTATAAATAAATGCGATCTTCACCCAAAACAAATCAAAACTATAAATGATTTAGAAATAGATTTAAGCTATTTAAAAACTTTAAATCCTAAAAATGCAATATCTTATATAAGGACAAGTTTAGATTACGACAGATACATATTAGACTACTGTGCAAATAGAAAGATAAAGACTAATGGAATTATAGAGATACTAAATGAGTTGGAGAGTTCAGCTAGTAATTTTACGACTATAGATGAGTATTTGAGTCATATTGACAGAGTAAAGGCTGAGCTATCAGAAAATAAAAAAAGTACTCATTCAGATGGAGTTATTTTTACAACTATGCATAGTTCCAAAGGATTGGAATTTAAGAATGTATACATAATAGGGGTAAATGAAGGTACAGTTCCACATGAGAAGTCTTATTATGTAGAGGATGAAAAAATAAAAAATGATCAAATTGAAGAAGAACGAAGACTTTTCTATGTTGGAATAACTAGAGCTCAGGAGAGATTATGTATATCATCAACTTTAAATAAGTATGGTAAAAAGGTACAAAAATCTACGTTTATAGATGATATAAAAAGACCTACAGAAAAAGAATTAAATAGCATAGTAATAGGTGATAAAATTTACCACAAAAAATTTAAAATAGGTGAAATTATAGAAAAAAATGGACAGAAAATTAAGGTTAAATTTAAGGATAAAGAAGTAGAACTAGACTTTGCAACTTGTGTACTTAGTGGTTTAGTGAACAAGATATAAAATAAAAAAATAATAAAAAAATAAAAAAGTTATTGACATATAAAAAATATATAATTATAATTATATTAACAATTTGATAAATAAATCTATTGAGGAAGAGAGTAACCTAAATTGATTTTCAGCGAGCTAGGGTTGGTGTGAGCCTAGTATTGAGATTTGGAGTGAAGAGAGCTTCGGAGGAGATTATCGGAAATTTTAGTATGATAATAGGTATGCCGCCTTAAGGTGTTAAGAGGATAAGTATTTACTTATCAAAAAGAGTGGTAACGCGGAAAATATTCGTCTCTTAGTCGTTTAGACTAAGGGACTTTTTTAATATATAAATATCCGGATATGTAGATATCTAGAGAGATTTATATATCTGAATATTTGACGATAAAACTATTTGATTTGATTTATGTTTATATTTATCAATAAGAGTGGTAACGCGGAAAATTCGTCTCTTAGTCGTCTAGACTAAGGGACTTTTTTAATTGCCTTAGGGCGATAAATGGAATAATGCTTTAAATAATTTCAAGAATATTTTTGGTTTTCAAAATATTATGAATAAAAATTAAAAAATAAAAAAAGAGAGGGAGATTTATATGAAGGTATTAAAAAAATTATTAAGCTATGGAGTAGTATTGGGGTTGGCAGTGTCACTAGTAGGATGTAGTGGTAAATCTACGGATAATCAAGAAGCAAATAAGTTAGAGGAAATAAAGAAAAATTCAAAAATAGTTATAGGAACAAGTGCAGATTTTCCACCGTTTGAATTTCATAAAATGGTAGATGGTGAAGATAAGATAGTAGGTTTTGATGATTTACTGGCACAAGAGATAGCTAAGGAAATCGGAGTAGAAGTTGAGTACAAAGAAATAGATTTTGATGGTTTAATAGGAGCATTAAATGCTGATAAGGTTGACGTTGTACTTGCAGGTATGTCTCCAACTGAAGAGAGAGAAAAAAGTGTTGATTTTTCAGACTTATATTATATAAGCAAAAATGCAGTTATAGTTAGAGATGGTGATGAAGATAAGATAAAAACAGAAGATGACCTTAAAAAATTAAAAGTGGGAGTTCAAAAGGGAAGTATCCAAGAAAATTATGTTATTAACACTTTGGGATTAGATAATGCTAAGTCTTTGACGGCTACTCCAGATCTTATATTAGAATTAAAAAATAAAAATATAGATGCAATAGTTTCAAATGAGTCAGTTTGTATGATAAATGTAAAGCAATATGATGGAATAAAAATGTCTAAAAGTTCAATAGGTGAAGATTTAGAAGAAGGTATGGCAGTTGCAATTAAAAAAGGAGAAAACAATAAAGAGCTTATAGACTTAATAAACAAAAAAATAAAAGAATTAAAAGATTCTGAGAAAATGAAAGAATTTTTAGAAGAAGCGACAACTCAAGCTGCTTCTAAGTAGTATAAATAAGTTTGGAGATGGGATTATGGATTTTAGCTTTTTAGGTGAGTATTATAAGATGTTCTTAGAGGGAACATCAGTAACAGTATCGATTTCATTAGCATCATTATTTTTCGGGTTTATTATAGGGATATTTATATGTTTACTAAAAATATCCAAACATAAGGTATTTAGAATTATAGCAAGTGTATATATAGAAGTTTTGAGAGGGACTCCACTATTTGTTCAGATATATATAATTTATTTTGGTTTACCTCAGATAGGTATTGAATTTCCAAGTATATTTAATATACCGAGCGAATTTATTGCAGGGGTATTTTCTCTATCTATAAATTCTGGGGCATATGTAGCTGAAATATTTAGATCAGGTATACAGTCAATAGATAAGGGTCAGACTGAGGCAAGTAGATCATTGGGACTCGGATATTGGGCTACGATGACATATGTGATTATACCTCAAGCTATAAAAAACGTACTGCCTGCTTTGGCAAATGAGTTTATCACTCTTGTAAAAGAATCAGCGATAATATCTGTTATAGGAGTAATAGATATAATGTTTATTTCAAGTAGAGTGAAAAATGTTATATACAGACCACTTGAACCATTGATAGTGGCGGCTTTAATATATTTTGTATTGACATTCACACTGTCAAAATTAGTAGGTATATTAGAAAAGAAAATGGCTGCATCAAATTAATAAAATATATAAGGGCGAAATGAAATATATATAGATGAAATGAAGTATATAAAAGGAAAGTGATATTATGATTACTATAAAAAATTTAGGTAAATCTTTCGGTACGGTAGAAGTACTAAAAAATATAAACCTAGAAATAGATAAAGGACAGATAACAGTTATACTAGGGCCGAGTGGTTCAGGTAAAAGCACGCTTCTTAGATGTATGAATTTATTAGAAGTTCCTACATCTGGAGAGGTAATATTTGAAGGATATAATTTAGTAGACAAAAAAACTAATATAGATAGTGTCAGACAAAAGATAGGAATGGTTTTTCAGAACTTCAACCTATTTCCACATAAGACAATTGTAGAAAATATAACTTTGGCACCAGTAAAATTAAAAAAAATGAACAAAGAAGAGGCTAATAAAAAAGCTAAGTATTTACTTGAGAGAGTAGGCTTACTTGATAAAAAAGACTCATATCCATCGCAATTATCGGGTGGACAAAAGCAGAGAGTGGCAATAGCTAGAGCACTTGCACTACAACCAGATATGATGCTATTTGATGAACCGACTTCTGCGCTTGATCCAGAAATGGTAAAAGAGGTTTTAGATGTTATAAAAGAACTGGCCAAAGATGGTATGACTATGGTTATAGTAACTCATGAAATGGGATTTGCAAAGGAAATAGCAGACAGAGTTATATTTATGGATGAGGGAGTTATTCTAGAGGATGGTTCCCCAGAAGATGTATTTATAAATCCTAGTAACAAAAGAGCAATTGAATTCTTTGATAAAATACTTATTTAAATTCATATGAAAATTAAAAACCTGCTAACTAATACTTTCTTACATTTATAAGATTAGTTGGCGGGATTAGATACAAAAATATAGATTATATTATAAATAGGGGGACTTAGTATGTCAAAACATAATAAAAAATATAATAAAGTAGTTTTAGCTTACTCTGGTGGACTTGATACTTCTATAATAATTCCTTGGCTAAAAGAGACCTATGGATGTGAAGAAGTAATAGCTGTTGTGGGTAATGTCGGTCAAAATGAAGAACTTAATGGGTTAGAAGAAAAAGCAATAAATACAGGTGCATCAAAAATTTATATTGAAGATATAAGAGAAGAATTTGTAAATGAGTATATATTTAAAACACTTCAAGCTGGGGCAGTTTATGAAGGAAAGTATCTACTTGGAACGGCTTTTGCAAGACCTATTATTGCGAAGAGATTAGTCGAAATAGCTCAAAGTGAAAATGCCGATGCTATATGTCATGGCTGTACTGGCAAGGGTAATGATCAAGTAAGATTTGAACTCGCTATAAAATCATTTGCACCTGATATGCCGATAATTGCACCTTGGAGAATTTGGGATATAAAATCTCGTGAAGAAGAAATAGAGTATGCACTAAACAAAGGAATACCTTTAAATATCACACCTGAAACTAATTATAGTAAGGATAAAAATCTATAGCATCTAAGCCACGAAGGCCTTGATTTAGAGGATCCTAAAAATGAACCAAATTATAAGGAAATTTTAGAAATGTCAAAAACATTAGAAGATGCTCCTAATGAGGCGACTTATATTACACTGGGATTTGAAAATGGAATACCTACCTTTTTAAATGGCGAAAAGATAGGTGGAGTAAAATTAATAGAAACATTAAATAAAATTGGTGGGGAAAATGCAATTGGTATAATTGATTTGGTTGAAAATAGACTTGTAGGTATGAAATCTCGTGGTGTATATGAAACTCCAGGAGGAACTATACTTTATTATGCCCATAAAGCTCTTGAATCCTTATGTTTAGATAGAGAAACTATGCATTATAAGGAAGTTATTTCATTGAAGTTTGCAGATATAGTATACAATGGTCAATGGTATACGCCTCTTAGAGAAGCTTTATCATCATTTGTATCTAAAACACAAGAAAATGTAACTGGAGAAGTAAAGCTTAAATTATATAAAGGGAATATAGTTACAGCAAAGATTTCATCTCCGTATTCACTGTATAATGAAGAGTTTGCCACTTTCGGAGAAGACAATGTTTATGACCAAAACGATGCTGAAGGATTTATAAATCTTTTTGGTTTACCTATAACTATTCATTCCAAACTTAAAAATTCTATAAAAAAAGAATCCCTAAAAAAGGATGTGATCTAGTGAAACTTTGGGGAGGAAGATTTAATGAGAATACAAATAAAGATGTAAATGACTTTAATTCTTCGATAAGAGTCGATAAACGAATGTACAAAGAAGATATTTTAGGAAGTATTGCACATATTAAGATGTTAAAAGCACAAAACATACTTCCAATAGATTCTTGTAAAAAAATCGAAGAAGGGCTTTTGTATTTACTTGAAAATATAGAAAATAATAATATTCAAATTGATGATGATTTTGAAGATATCCATAGTTTTGTTGAATATGCACTAACCGAGCATATAGGAGAGGCAGGAAAAATGCTTCATACTGGTAGAAGTAGAAACGATCAAGTTGCCTTAGATTTAAAACTTTGCTTAAAAGATAATTCCAAATTATTAATTAAGGATATTTTAGACCTTTTAAAAGCAATTCATGAAAAAGCATCAAAAAACATAGATACTATAATGCCTGGTTACACTCATATGCAAAAGGCCCAACCTATTACATTAGCTCATTATTTTTTAGCCTATGCTGAGATGTTTAAGCGTGATATATCTAGAATAGAGGATTTTTTTAAGAGACTGGATGAAATGCCTCTAGGAAGTGGGGCACTAGCAACAACAACTTATCCTCTTGATAGGGAGTTTGTTGCTAGAGAGCTCAATTTTTCAAAGATAACATTAAATAGTCTAGACTCTGTGTCTGATAGAGATTATGTTATTGAATTTTTATCTATTCTTTCTATTATAATGATGCATCTTTCGAGATGGTCAGAGGAAATTATAATTTGGTGTACAAATGAATTTAATTTTATAGAATTATCTGATGAATATAGTACTGGAAGTAGTATAATGCCTCAAAAGAAAAATCCCGATGTTGCAGAGTTGGTTAGAGGAAAGACTGGTAGAGTTTATGGAGATTTAGTGACTTTACTCACTGTAATGAAGGGTATACCTTTAGCATACAACAAAGATATGCAAGAAGATAAGGAGGCTTTATTTGATGCCCTAGATACAACAAAACTTTCACTGATAACATTTACGGGAATGATTAAAACTCTAAAAGTAAACAAGGACGTAATGGAAAAATCTGCGCATGGAGGATTTACAAATGCAACAGACCTTGCAGATTACTTAGTAAAAAGTGGAATTCCTTTTAGAAAATGCCACGAGATAGTGGGTGAGATTGTTCTTTATTGTATAGAAAAAGGTATATGTATCTCTGATATGTCTATGTGTGAACTTCATAAATTTTCAAAGGTGTTTAAAGAAGATGTATACAACGAAATTTCCCTTGAAAACTGTGTAAATCAAAGGAAGGTAATTGGAGGACCATCAAGTTATTCTGTAAAAATTCAAATTAAGGAATTAGAGAGGCTTATAAACAACTATAAGCTTTAGTTAAAAAGGGCTACCACAAATTTTATTGTGATAGCCCTTATATAAATTAATAGATTATAGATTTTAGTAGTAGATACCTTTTTCAAATAAATCTTTTATTTCATTTAGTGTATTAGCTTTTCCTAGAGCTAACATTAGCTTTATTCTAGCTTTCTGACCAGGAAGGTCACCGCCAAATATACATCCTAGGTTTCTCAAATCTCTACCAGAACCTAAGTATCCATAACTATCGAACACTCTGCCTGAGTGACATCTAGATACTATAACTACAGGGATGCCTCTTTCTCTGGCATATCTAACACCATCAAGCATTCTTGGAGGTATATTTCCTCTACCCATACCTTCTATGACAATTCCCTTATAGCCGTTATCAACAGCTAGTTTAATGAATTCTTCATCCATCCCAACACATGCTTTAAACAATGCGACCTTGGATTCTACATTGTCAGTTTCTATAACTGTTCTATGGACTATATCTCTAGATAGAACAAGTTCGTTGCAATCTATTACACCTAAAGGCCCACAGCTTATAGATTTGAATGTATTCAAAGCTAGTGTATTAGTTTTTGTAGCTTCAGATGCAAGCATTACCTCGTTATTTAGTACAACTAAAACACCTTTTCCAACTGCTTTTTCTGATACGGCTGTACAAACAGAGGCAGAAAGATTGCTTGATCCATCATATCCAAGTTCAGAACTACTTCTCATAGCTCCAGTAACTACAACTGGTTTTTTGTTGTCAATAGTTAGATCAAGGAAGTATGCAGTTTCTTCTAAGCTATCCGTACCATGGGTTATTACAACACCACATATATCTTCTCTTTTTAGTAAATTATTTACATAATCTCTTAGTTCCATCATTCTTTCAGGTGTCATGTGAGGACCTGGTATTTCATCGAAGTTAAAAGCTTCAACACTAGCAACTTTATCAATATTAGTTACCATAGATAGTATTTGTTCACCAGATAATGTGGGAATTGCAGCACCTATATTTTCGTCTACAGTCATAGATATAGTTCCACCAGTGAATACTATAGCTACTTTTTTCTTGTTTGTCATAACATCCTCCTATATTCAAACATATAAAATATATCTTACATAATTAGTTTTCATAATAAAATTATACCAGAAAGAATTGTTATAGGTCTATGATGTACATAAAAAAAAGAGCTTGGGGAAGCTCTTTTTTTTCATGTATTAAATTGATTTCCGTAGTCAATTTAATGATAATGGATATAAAATCTATCCGTTCAAAAGGGGTATTGGGAATAGAGATTTTAATCAAGGTTATCAGGGGGATAACCATAAAATTATTATAGCAATGTTCGACAAGTAAATCAATACATTTTTTTAAAAAAATGAAAAAAAAATAAAAAAATCGACAAAAACGTTTAATACACCTTGATTTATCTAAAAATAAGTCAGAAAAATTATAGAGGGATTTAGTCTTGATAATTATAAATTAAGTTTAACAAGTTAAAAAATATTTAATTTAGTGGTATAATGTAATGATGGGGTTAAGAACGTGATATTAAATAATATACAAATAAATTTGATATAGAAGGTAGGGTTGAAAATGGAAATATACTTAGATAATAGTGCTACTACTAAACCTTATAAGGAAGTAGTTGATAAAATGCTACAAGCACTTACAGAGGACTACGCGAATCCTTCTTCTTTGCATAGAAAAGGAATAGAAGTAGAAAAAAACATAAAACTAATAAGACAAAACATTGCAAAAAGCATTGGAGCTAAAGATAAGGAGATATACTTTACATCTGGTGGAACGGAATCTAATAACACCATAATAAGAGGGATAGCGAATTTAAATAAAAAAAGAAAAAATCATATAATATCTACTGTTATAGAACATCCATCTGTACTAAATACTCTTAAAGACTTAGAATTAGAGGGATTTGAGATAACTTACTTAAAGGTTGATGAAAATGGTAAAATAGATTTAAATGAATTAAAAGAGTCTATTAAACCTAGTACGTGTTTAATAACAATAATGCATGTAAATAATGAGATAGGCAGCATACAACCTATAGCTGAGATAGGTAAATACTTAAAAACACTAGATGAAAAGGTATATTTACATGTAGATGCTATCCAATCTTACGGTAAAATTAATTTTAGACCATCAAAATATAATATAGATTTTATGAGTGTAAGTGGTCATAAATTCCATGGGCCAAAGGGTATAGGATTTATGTATATAAAGGAAAATAATAGACTAAAACCATTGTTAACTGGTGGAGGCCAGGAAATAGGAATAAGATCAGGAACAGAAAATGTGCCAGGGATATATGGTCTAGGGGAAGCTGTTAAAATAATAAACCAGGATTTAAATGCAGTAATAGAAAAAATATCTAAATTAAAAGATATGTTAAAGAGAGAGATAGTAAATAATATAGATGATATAAAAGTAAATTCTCCAGAGGATGGCGTATGTCATATACTAAATATTTCATTTAGAGGAGTAAAAGGAGAAGTTTTACTACATTACTTAGAGCAAAAAGGAATTTATGTATCAACAGGATCTGCTTGCTCATCTAAGAAAAAAGGGAGTCATGTATTAAATGCAATAGGACTTAAACCTGATGAAATAGAGGGAGCGATAAGATTTAGTCTATCAGATACAAATAGCGAAGATCAAATAAAAGAAGTAGTAAATGTACTTAAAGAATCAGTAAATGACTTAAGGATGATAATAAGAAGATAAATTAAGAGGTGATATTTTGTATAATGTATTAATAGTTAAGTATGGAGAAATAGGAGTAAAGGGAAAAAATAGATATATATTTGAAAATAAACTTATAAAAAATATAAAGAATATGTTAAAGCCAATAGGTACTTTTAAAGTATACAAAGAATATGGAAGAATTTATGTTGATTTAGAGGATTATGAATACGAAGAGGTAATAGAAGAAGTAAAAAAAGTATTTGGTATAGTAGGTGTTTGTCCAGGAGTAAGAGCAGAAAAAGATTATGATAAATTAAAAGAATTAGCACTTAAAATGTTAGAAGAGAAGATAGAAGAAGGTGCTAAAAGTTTCAAGGTTGAGAGTAGAAGGGGAGATAAATCTTTCCGTTTAACATCACAAGAGATGAGCTTAGATATAGGAGGATACCTAGTATCTCAGGTCAAGGATAGAATAAAAGTAGATGTAAGAAATCCAGAAATCAAGATTAAGTGTGAGTTGAGAGAAAGTCATATAATGGTATACAGTGATACAGTACCTGGTTATGGAGGATTACCTTTGGGTACTAACGGAAAAGCAATGTCTCTTTTATCAGGTGGGATAGATTCTCCTGTAGCCACATGGATGGTTGCAAAGAGAGGGATGGAAATAGAGGCTATACATTTTCATAGTTATCCTTTCACTAGTGAAAAGTCTCAAGAAAAGGTTAGAGATTTAGCTAAAATACTATCTAAATATTGTGGAAGAATTAAACTTCATAAAGTTAATATAGTTGAGATACAAAAAGCTATAGGTCTTAATTGTAGAGAAGAGGAGACAACTATAATATCTAGAAGATTTATGATGAGGATAGCTCAAAGAGTCGCAGAAAAGAGATTTTGTGATGCTTTAGTTACAGGGGAAAGTATAGGACAAGTTGCTTCTCAGACAATACAGGGATTAACTTGTACAAATGCTTCAGTAACACTTCCTGTATTTAGACCGCTTATAGCTATGGATAAGTCTGATATAGTAAGTTTAGCAGAGAAGATAGGTACATTTGAAACATCTATAATACCAGAGGAAGACTGTTGTAGTGTATTTTCTCCTAAAAAACCGGTTACTAAGCCTAGATTAGAGAGAATAGAAAAATCAGAAACTGAATTAGATGTTGAGAAACTTATACAAGATGCTATAGATAACATAGAAGTAGAAGACATAGAATTTTAATTTTATATAATAAAAAATAAAGTAAGAGATTATGAGTTTATAGTCTCTTACTTTATTTTTTAGGCCGTTTTATTAAATACAGTAACACCAAACTTAGATATTACTTCACTAGCTTTATCTACATCTGCTTGAGTTGCATCTGGGACATCTTTTAGTTCATAATCTACTCCCATGTTCTCCCATTTATGGATACCCATAGTGTGGTATGGTAGCAACTCAAATCTTTCTACATTATTAAGTGTAGAAACGAATTCACCTAGTTTCTCAAGGTTTTCAACGTCATCTGTGATACCAGGAATAAGAACGTGTCTTATCCAAACAGGTATATTTCTTTCATCTAAGTGCTTAGCTAATTTTAGTGTTTTTTCAATTCCAACACCAGTTAAATCTTTAGCCTTTTCTTCAATCATATGCTTTAAATCAAGAAGAACAAGGTCTGTATTATCAAGAATTGGATCTATAGTGTCTATATCTACAAATCCAGAAGTATCTAGACAAGTATGGATTTTATTTTTCTTAGCTTTAGCAAATAATTCTGTTAGGAATTCTGGTTGTAATGTAGCCTCACCACCTGAAGCTGTTATACCACCTCCAGAAAATTTCATATATGAATAATACTTAAGAGCTTGATTGATTATTTCGTCTGTAGTATATTCTTCGCCACATTTAGGATCCCAAGTATCTCTATTGTGACAGTATTTACATCTCAAAGGGCAACCTTGTAAAAATAATACATATCTTATACCAGGGCCATCTACTGTACCAAATGTTTCTATTGAATGAATTCTTCCTTTAACCATTTCTACACCTCTTAAATTTATTTTGAGATATGTCTAAATCAACATATATTGTATACAAAGTACTAACACAAATAGATTATAGGATATTTTATAGATGTTGTCTATAAAATATTATAAAATAATTAGTTATATGTATTTATAATTATACCCAAAAATTATTTGGTTAAAACTTACAAAAAAAGGGTGCAAGCTGATGAATCTTACACCCTAAAAAAATATATACTTTTGATGATTAAATATTAGAATTAAGCCATTTTTGCATGGAATGTTCTATTTATAACATCTAATTGTTGTTCTCTTGTTAATTTTATAAAGTTTACTGCATATCCTGAAACTCTTATAGTTAATTGAGGATATTTTTCTGGATGTTCCATAGCATCTTCTAAAGTTGCTTTATCAAATACGTTTACGTTTAAGTGATGAGCTCCGTCTCCGAAGTATCCGTCTAACATAGAAGATAAGTTTGTAACTCTTTCAGACATATCTTTTCCTAAAGCACCTGGTACTATAGAGAATGTGTTAGATATACCATCTTGAGAATGCTCGTATGGTAACTTAGCAACAGAAGCTAATGAAGCTAATGCACCGTTAGTATCTCTTCCGTGCATTGGGTTAGCACCTGGAGCGAATGGTTGTCCAGCTTTTCTACCACATGGAGTGTTACCAGTTTTCTTACCATAAACAACGTTTGAAGTTATAGTAAGTACAGATTGAGTGTGGTAAGCATTTCTGTAAGTTTTGTTTTGTCTTATTTTGTTCATGAAGCTTTCAACTAAGTATACAGCTAAATCATCAGCTCTATCATCGTTGTTTCCGTATTTAGGGAAGTCTCCTTCTATTTCGAAGTCAACAGCTACACCTTGTTCGTTTCTTATAGTTTTAACTTTAGCATATTTTATAGCTGATAAAGAGTCCGCACATACTGATAAACCAGCTATACCACAAGCCATAGTTCTGAATACGTCTCTATCATGAAGAGCCATTTCTAATGCTTCATAAGAATATTTGTCATGCATATAGTGTATTATGTTTAATGTATTTACATATAAGTTTGCTAACCAGTCAGTGAATAGTTCGAATTTAGCCATAACTTCGTCGAAGTCTAAGTATTCAGAAGTTATTGGTTCAAATCTTGGTCCTACTTGAGCACCTGATTTTTCGTCAACACCACCGTTTATAGCGTATAATAATGTTTTAGCTAAGTTTACTCTAGCTCCGAAGAACTGCATTTGTTTACCTATTCTCATTGCAGATACACAACAAGCTATACCGTAGTCATCTCCCCAGTATTCTCTCATTAAGTCATCATTTTCATATTGAACTGAACTAGTATCTATAGATACTTTAGAGCAGAAATCTTTGAATCCTTGAGGTAATCTATTAGACCATAATACTGTTAAGTTTGGTTCTGGAGATGGTCCAAGAGTATAAAGAGTATTTAAAACTCTGAATGAGTTTTTAGTTACTAATGTTCTACCATCTATTCCCATACCACCGATTGCTTCAGTTACCCAAGTTGGGTCACCAGAGAATAAATCATTGTATTCAGGAGTTCTTAAGAATTTAACCATTCTTAGTTTCATTACGAAATGGTCCATTAATTCTTGAACTTCTTCTTCAGTTATTGTTCCAGCAGCTAAATCTCTTTCAAAGTATATATCTAAGAAAGTAGAAGTTCTACCTAAAGACATTGCAGCACCGTTTTGGTCTTTTATAGCACCTAAGTATGCAAAGTATAACCATTGAACAGCTTCTCTAGAGTTAGTAGCTGGTTTAGATATATCGAATCCATAAGATTCAGCCATTTTCTTAAGTTCATTTAATGCAACTATTTGCTCAGATATTTCTTCTCTAGCTCTTATTATTTCTTCGTCTATGCAATTAACTTCTAAAGAAAGTTTTTGATTTTGTTTTTCTTCTATTAAAGCGTCAACACCGTATAAAGCAACTCTTCTATAGTCACCTATGATTCTACCTCTTCCGTAAGCATCTGGAAGTCCTGTTATTATACCAGATTTTCTAGCAGCTCTCATTTCTCCTGTGTAAGCATCGAATACACCTTGGTTATGAGTTTTTCTGTATTTAGTGAATATTTCACTTACTTCTGGATCTAATTCATATCCATAAGCTTTACAAGAAGTTTCAACCATTCTTATACCACCGTATGGCATAATAGCTCTTTTTAAAGGAGCATCAGTTTGGAAACCAACAACAGTTTCTAACTCTTTATCTAAGTAACCTGGAGCATATGCAGCTATTCCAGATACAGTTTTTGTATCAACGTCTAAAGTACCACCATTTTCTCTTTCTTTTTGGAATAAAACCATAGCTTCGTCCCATAATTTCTTAGTGTTTTCTGTAGCACCAACTAAGAAAGAGTCATCTCCTTCGTATGGAGTGTAGTTTAATTGGATGAACTCTCTAACATCTATTTCTTTAGTCCATCTACCAGTTTTGAATCCTTGCCATGCATTCATTTTGATAGCCTCCTTAAGTTAGGTAAATTTAATATTTTAATTATATATATATTTAAATATATTTAAAATCTAGCTAGATATCTTTTAAACAAGATTATAATATCATAAAAAGGGTATTTTGTATACAATAATTAAATTTACCTTTATTGTTTTTTTGATTAAGCATTATATGTCGTATTTATTATACTTATGGTGATATTTATTTGATACCCGTGAAATTAAAACCTAAAACATAATAATAAGTAAAATAGATTTTTAAAATTATTTTAAATTTTCTAACAATTAGTTAAAAAATATACATTTATACAGCCTAAATTGCAAGAGATTTTGCAACAAAGCAAAATGTAATATACAAAAATAAACTTGAATATTTAGATCCCAAAAGAATATTTATTTATATAGGAGGGGATTTAATGTTTATTATATTATTACTATTTATGATAGGTCTTATACTAATAAGTAAAGGAGCAGATATATTTATTAATAATACTGTTGAAATAGGAAAGAGAACAAATATATCAGAACTTGTTTTGGGAGCAACTATAGTAAGTTTTGCGACTACACTTCCAGAACTTACAGTTTCGTTTTTTGCATCTGTAGATGGTCACACTACAATGAGTTTGGGAAATGCAGTAGGATCTATAATATGTAACACAGGATTAGTATTGGGATTAGTATCTGTTATTAGTCCATTTAAAGTAGATAAAGATATGTTTTTTTCAAAATCTGTCCTTTTGATAATCTCAGTAATAGCACTCGTTATTTTAGGATTAGATGGAAGCATAGAAAAAATGGATTCTGTAGTTCTAATGTTAATTCTTACTATATATATGGTAAGTAATTACAAAAGCGTGGTAGGTAGTAATAAAAATTTAAAAAGTAGAAATAAAACTACGGGCTGTAAAAAAAATGCATCATTAAAAGGATTTGAAGTAATAAAGATATTTATATTTTTTATTTTAGGGTTGGTAATGATGGTAGTGGGATCTAAACTTCTTATAGATAATGGGGTCAAAATAGCCCAAATCATAGGAATACCTCAGGGAATAGTAAGTTTGACAGTTATAGCACTTGGAACATCTCTTCCAGAATTAGTATCTTCATTGACCGCTATAAGAAAGAATCACCACGCAATTTCTGTAGGAAATGTTTTAGGAGCAAATATATTAAATATAGTGTCAGTTATATCTTTTTCAGCGATACCAAACAATATACCTATATTAACGCAAAATATAAAAGTAGATTTTCCATTTATGATATTATTATTAGTTGTTTTAATTATACCTACAATTAAAAAAGATAAGCTTTATAGATTACAAGGTATATTATTGCTTACATTATATATTGCATATATATCCGTTTTATATACTATGTACATAGTATAATCAAAATCTATCCATTATATAAGGCATAATAAACATATATATAAGACATAATAAACATAAAAATTATATATTAAGTACCACAAAACTAGAATAAGATCTATACATATTGTTCAAAATAATAATTGAATTGTTCAAAATAATAATTGAAAAATGATGAATTGGTAAATATTAATTGCATAATAAATTTTTAAAGTGTATAATGGATAGGTTAAGATTAATTGATAACGGAAAGGAATAATATATGAATATAACAAAGTTTGATGATTTACAAATAAACGAAAATATAAAGAAAGCAATAGCTGAAATGGGGTTTGAGGAGCCATCTCCGATACAATCACAATCAATACCTGTGATTTTATCAGGAAAGGATGTAATAGGACAAGCTCAAACAGGAACGGGAAAAACAGCTGCATTTAGTATACCGATATTAGAATCGATAGATCCAAACAACAGATCTTTACAGGCTGTTGTACTTTGTCCGACTAGAGAACTTGCAATACAAGTTTCAAAGGAAATAAGAAAATTAGCTAAATATATGCACGGGATAAAAACACTTCCTATTTATGGAGGTCAACCTATAGATAGACAGATAAAGTCATTAAAGTCGGGGGTACAGGTTGTAATAGGAACACCAGGGCGTACAATAGATCATATTAATAGAAAAACTATTAAAATGGATAATGTAAGAATGGTTATATTAGACGAAGCAGATGAAATGCTAGATATGGGATTTAGGGAAGATATAGAGATGATTTTAAGCAAGACTCCAGAGGATAGACAAACTACTTTCTTCTCAGCAACTATGCCAAAAGGGATATTAGATTTAACTAAAAAGTACCAAAAAGATCCGGAACATATTAAAGTAGTTAGAAAAGAACTTACAGTTCCAAATATAAAACAATATTATATAGAAACTAAATCTGCCAATAAATTAGAAGTTTTATGCAGATTAGTAGATGTATACAACCCTAAATTATCTGTTGTATTCTGTAATACAAAAAGAGGGGCAGATGAATTAGTAAGTGATTTACAGGCTAGAGGATATTTTGCAGATGCCCTACATGGGGATTTAAAGCAAACTCAAAGAGATATAGTAATGGATAAATTCAGAAATGGTACTATAGATATATTGGTTGCCACAGATGTTGCAGCTAGAGGAATAGATGTAGATGATGTTGAGTGTGTATTCAACTATGACTTACCACAAGATGAGGAGTACTATGTTCATAGAATAGGTAGAACAGGTCGTGCTGGTAGAGAAGGAATATCTTTTAGTTTCGTATTCGGAAAAGAACTTAGAAAAATGAAAGATATAGAAAGATATACAAAATCTAAGTTAGTAAAACACAGCATACCATCAATATCGGACGTCGAAGAAAAGAAAATAAGTGCTTTCTTTAATCAAGTAAAAGAAGTTATAGAAGAAGGTCATTTAACTAAACAATTACAATGGTTAGAAACTTTCTGCAACGAAGAAGACTATGGAACTATAGATGTAGCTTCAGCTCTTTTAAAGCTAGCATTAGGAGAAGAATTAAAAGAAGAAATAATAGAAGAACCATCAAGAAGAGAAAGAAATAAATCTAGAAATAGAGATGGGGACACTGGTGCTAAAGAAGGAATGATTAGACTATTTATAAACATAGGTAGAAATCAAAGAGTTCAAGCCAAAGATATAGTTGGAGCTATAGCTGGAGAAGTTGGAATTTCAGGTAAGTTAGTAGGTACGATAGATATATATGATAAGTATACTTTTGTAGAAGTTCCTAAAAAAGATGCTAAAAAAGTATTAGAAAAAATGAAAGATATAAAAATAAAAGGTAATAAGATAAATATAGAAAAAGCAAATAAGAAAAATAAGAAGTAAGTATAAAATCATATAAACACCCTGTTTTTACCGCTATTTTAGATATGGTAGTAAAAACAGGGCTATTTTTTTGATTTTTTATGTTTTTAATGAATATATTATTCATAAATTGGAAATAAATAATAATGTAGGAAAAGATAGGTTGCATCTGAATATAATACATAATACAAATATAGTTTACAAACAGGAGCATATCTATGGTTAAACGGCGCACAAAAATAGAAATAAACTAATAATAGACATAATAAAACAAAACTAGTTATATTTCATCGAAGGATAAGAAATTTGCTTATAGAATTGATAGAAAGGGAGTAAGTTTTATAAACTGTAGGGGGGCATGTAGATGATAAAGTATTCTTTAGACGAGAGTAATTTGTTAGTTGAATTCACGATATCAGAGTTAGATCATCATGTTTCAACTGAAATTAGAGAAACTCTAGATGAGTTATTATCCGCTAGACAAATTAAGAATATAGTGTTTGATTTTAGAAACATTAGTTTTATGGACTCTTCAGGCATAGGGGTCATAATAGGCAGATATAAGAAAATTTCTAATGAAAATGGCAGGGTAGCTATAGTGAATGTGAGTCCAAGAGTTAGAAAGATATTTGATTTATCTGGCCTAAATAAAATAATTTTTATTTATGACACATATGAAGAAGCCGAAAGTTCTTTGTAAGGGGGGAATGTATAATGAGTAATACTATAGAAGTTAAGTTTTCTGCTAAATCCGAAAATGAAAGTTTAGCAAGAGTGATAGTTGCATCTTTTGCTGCAAAACTAGACCCGACATTAGATGAAATAGCTGATATAAAAACAGCTGTATCAGAAGCTGTTACAAATGCTATTATACATGGATATGAAGAAGATGAATCTAAATTTGTATACTTAAGATGTACAATACAAAAAAATACAATAAAAATCGTAGTAGAGGATAGAGGAAATGGAATAGAAGATATACAGATGGCTATGCAACCGCTTTATACATCAAAACCAGAGCTTGAGAGATCCGGTATGGGATTTACTGTTATGGAAAGTTTTATGGATGATGTAAAGGTAAGTTCAATAAAGGGTGATGGGACTAAAATAGTAATGACAAAAAAGATAAACTTGCCTAAATAAAGACCAAATAGAATAGAGGTTTTATTATGGGGATAACTGCAAGTAAAGAAGAGAAAAAAGCACTCCTAACTCATGAGGAAACTTTAGATTTAATTCAAAGAGTTCAATATGGAGATGAGGAGGCAAAGGAAATACTTATTTCTAGCAACTTAGGGCTAGTTAGAAGTGTTGTCACAAAGTTTTTAAATATAGGATACGATAGAGATGACTTATTCCAACTGGGCTCTATAGGACTTATGAAGTCAATATATAAATTTGATCCAAAATTTAATGTAAGATTTTCAACATATGCAGTGCCAATGATTTTAGGTGAAATAAAGAGATACCTAAGGGATGATGGCATGATAAAAGTATCTAGATCCCTAAAACAAATAGCTATAAAAGCTAAAACACAAAAAGAAACTTTAACAAAAAAGTTAGGTAGGGATCCAAGTATAGAAGAGATTGCAGATGAACTTGGAGTAGAAAAAGAAGAGCTAGTAATGGCTATGGAGTCTAATTTTAATGTTGAGTATCTTCACGGAGTTATACATGAAGAAGAAGGCGCTCCTATATGTCTAATAGATAAAATTAGTCAGAAAGGAGAAAGTGAAGAGGAGAAGTTAATAGATAATTTATTACTCAAAGAAGTACTAGGAAAATTAGAAAAAAGGGAAAGACAGATAATTATGCTTAGATACTTTGAAGATAAAACTCAAAGTGAGATAGGTGAAATGCTAGACATATCTCAGGTTCAAGTATCAAGAATAGAAAAGAAAGTTTTATCAAAGTTAAAATCGTACATAAGTTAAATACAAAAATAAAGAAATAATAAAACTAAAAAATAAACCTTCTAAATATAGTTTATTAATTTATATATTTATAAATTAATAAACTATATAAAAATTAGGGGTTTATTTTTTTGCTATTTAACAAATAATAACAAAGAGGAAGTGTTATAGATTATGAAAGATATTTATTTAATACCAATAAAGACAAAATCATTTGATATCAACAAAAAGGAAGTTTATCTAAAGGATGTATACGAAGTTTATCCTGAAAATTATCGAACTGAAATCAACGACATCTGTTTGAGATGTTATGATGACAATAATCTTAAATATGATGTAATACATTTAGGGGAGGTGATAGAAGCTATAAATAAGAAACTTCCTCTAGTTCGCATAAATTTTACAAAACTGGATGATGTAGTTATCTTATTTGAAAGAAATAAGAGAGATAGTACAAAACTTATAAGAGTTTTAATAGTGTCTATAGTGGTGTTGATGGGATCTATAATGGGAATAATGAATTTCCATTCAGATGTCAATATGATGCAGTCTCAATCTAGGCTAGTAGACTTTATAACTAATGACAGTAAAACCTATCTTCCCTATTTTCAAATACCATATTCACTGGGAATAGGGATAGGAGTGGCTTTATTTTTCAATAAGTTTATACCGACATACTCAAGGTATGAGCCTAGTCCTTTAGATCTAAGGATGGTCTCATTAGACAAAGAAATAAAAAATCAGTTGATGAACAAGAGGAAATAGAGTGAGAGTATTTTTAGTTATATTTGGATTGTCGGCAGGGATTATAGTTGGATCTGGAGTTATAGCGATATTTATTTTAGTAGGAGTAGTTCCTAGAATGGCACATGTAAGCAAAACAACAAGCTTTATAAGATTATATGAGACTCTTCTTGTAGTAGGTGCTTTTATGGGAGGAATTATATATTTATATGACCTGCACTCCTTAGTCTTAAATATACCTACTATAGTAAAATTAAAGACTATAATCTCAGGTTTAGCCTATGGCATCTTCATAGGTTTTTTAAGTTCTGGTTTGACCGAAATAATGGATTATATACCAGTTGTATCGAGGAGATTGAGATTGCCGAGTGAATACTTAAAGTATGTAATACTTTCCTTATTAATAGGTAAAGTACTAGGTTCTTTTTTAGGTTGGATAATAATTTAAAGTAATCTGGAGGTGTTTAATTTGGATAATAATTATAAAAAGTATGTAGATGATATAAGTCCTAAGCCAACTTATATAAAAAACTATACTTTGGCTTTCGTTGTAGGTGGAATTATATCTGTAATAGGACAAATAATAAATAATTCCTATATTAAATTTGCCGGGTTAGACAAGATGGGAGCTGCTACTGCAACATCAATCACATTAATTTTTATAGGGGCATTTTTAACAGGTGTAGGAATTTACGATATTATTGGGAAAAGGGCAGGAGCAGGGTCAATAATCCCTATTACTGGGTTTGCAAACTCGATAGTTTCACCAGCTATGGAGTACAAAAGAGAAGGTTATGTTTTAGGAGTTGGAGCAAATTTATTTAAAATAGCAGGTCCAGTTTTAGTTTATGGAATAGGATCTTCCATTTTATGTGGACTAATATATTATATTCTAAAGTAAGGAAGTGACACTATGAAAAGTAAACGAATTGGTAAAATGACGGTGAAATTAGAGAACAAGCCAACCATAATATCAACTGGCTCAGTTGTAGGGCCAAAAGAAGGAGAAGGACCTCTAAACCAGTATTTTGATCTAGTTTTAACAGATGATTTATATGGACAAAAAACTTGGGAATTGGCTGAGAGCAAGATGGTAGAAACTGCTATGAAAAAGGCTGTCAATAAGGCAGGAAAGAAATTAACTGATGTAAACTATCTATTTGCAGGAGATTTAATCAACCAGTTATTCCCTGCATCGTTTGCAGCTAGAGAACTAGAGATACCATTCTTTGGAATATATGGAGCATGTTCAACTATGTCAGAAGGAATAAGTTTAGCATCTATGATTGTAGATGGAGGATTTGCCGACTTGGCTTTAGCTGGAACATCAAGTCATTATTGTACGGCAGAGAGACAGTTTAGATTTCCACTAGAACTAGGAAATCAAAAGCCTATGACAGCTCAGTGGACAGTTACAGGTGCTGGATCTGTATTGATTGCATCAGAAGGTAATGGTCCAAAGGTAAAGTATATAACAACAGGTAAGGTAATAGACAAAGGAATTGACGATGGAAATAATATGGGAGCAGCTATGGCTCCAGCAGCCATAGACACAATATACTCTTACTTTGAAGATACAAAAGATGATCCAAATAGTTTTGATTTAATTGCTACAGGAGATTTGGGCGTAGTAGGAAAGAAAATAACAGAGGATCTTCTAAAGGAAAGAGGAATAGATATATCAAATGTATATGTAGACTGCGGTATAGAAATGTTTGACCTAGAAAAACAGGATGTACATTGTGGAGGAAGTGGATGTGGATGTTCAGCGACTGTGTTCGCAGGCTATATCTATGATAAATTAGTAAAAAATGAATTTAAAAAAGTAATGCTAGTTTCAACAGGAGCTTTATTATCCCCTACAAGTACACTACAAAAACAGACTATACCTTGCATTGCCCATGCAGTAGTAATTGTAAATAATTAGGAGGCGGTAATTTGCTAATTGAATATTTAAAAGTCTTTTTAGTAGGTGGTATTATATGTTTAATCGCACAGATAATGATGGATTATTTTAAGATGCAAACTCCTTATGTAATGGTTACCTACGTAACTAGTGGAGTTATTCTTACATTTTTAGGACTATATGAGCCAATTGTAAAATTTGGAGGTTCAGGGGCAACAGTACCTATAATAGGGTTTGGATATTCTCTTGCAAAAGGAGTTATAAGGTCTATAGAAACTGATGGACTTCTCGGTGTATTTTTAGGTGGTACAACAGCTACAGCTGGAGGAATAGCTGCTGCAGTATTTTTTGGATATATAATGGCAGTTGTATTTACACCTAAAGCGAAGCCTTAAGAAGAATTTTATAACAAATCCATAAAATATATAAATATGAATTATATAAGTAAAAGATAGAATGTAAATAAAAACTAGAATTTAAAAAAAGAGAATCGCTATTTTGTTAAATGCGACTCTCTTTTTATTTATCTTATTATTCAATATTTCAACTAAGGATTATTACCGCCCTCAGGCTCGTTTGGAGCTGGAGGAGGAGTCGATCCGCCGTTGTTACCACCGCTATTACCGCCCCCAGGATTATTGTTATCAACTGGAGGAGGAGCAGGTGATTCTGACCCGCCACCTGGATTTGGTTGAGTAGGATTTGGGTTTGTCGGTTGCCCAGGATTTGGATTTTCATTATTATTAGGTTGACTAGGATCATTGTTTTGCTCAGTTTCTTCAGGCTTATCAGTTTCTTCTACATCTCTGTAGGAACTTATTCTTCCAGGGTAAGTACCCTTTATAAATGCTGCCTTAGAACCTGAAGGTGATCTTCCACCATCTATTAGGTTTATTTTTGTAAAGTATACATTCTTAGGTATAGGGAATTTAGTAACAGTTAAGTTTTGGTGAACTTTGGCCATAACCTTAGCCCATAGTCTAGCAGTTGAACCACTTCCACCCTTTACTTTTCTACGTGCAACATTGTTACCATTAGCATCCTTTGTTCCTGCATCATCTCCTAGATAAGTGGCTCCTACATAATAAGGAGTGTATCCTACAAACCAAGCATCTTTGGAGTTGTTAGTTGTACCAGTTTTACCAGCTACAGGCATTCCATTTGGCAATGATGCAGCTCCACCTGTACCTTCAGTGACAACAGAGCACAACATATCTGTAAGTACATAAGCAACCTCAGGATCTACAACTTTGTGTTCCTCAGGAGTATTTTTTACTATTAACTGACCGTCATAAGTAGTTATAGTAGTAAATATACTTGGTTCAACATAAGTACCCTGATTGGCTAGAGTACCATAAGCTACAGCCATTTGTAGAGGCGATACACCTTCAGCCATACCACCTAATGTCAGTGCAGAGAAGTTTCTGTCAGTGTTGGCTCCAGGACTATTATTTAATGTTGTTATACCGAAGTTTTTCAAATAATCAATCATTACATCTACACACTCGTCATAAGTTCCTCCAAGCATTTCAGCTGTTTTAGCAGCTATTGTGTTTGAAGATTTTGCTAAAGCCTTGCGAAGGCTCATAGTTCCTTTACCTGGAGTAGTAGTTTTAGGATTCCATCTAATGTTATCCTTAAATTTATATCCACCCCTAACATCGCTAACAGCATCTGCTTGAGTAATTTTTAATGTATCTATAGCCGGTGTATAAACAGATAGAGGTTTTATAGTAGAACCGGGTTGTTTAGGTGTAATAGCTCTATTTAAAGTTTTTCTACCTTTTATGTTTCTTCCACCAACTAAGGCTTTTATATTTCCATTTTTGTAGTCTAGTATAACCATAGATGACTGAGGTTGACTTATTCCATCTGCACCAATAGTGTGACCAGGGAAGTTGTCATTGTTTTCATACTCAGTTTCTAGGGCATCTTGCATTTTAGGGTCTATAGTAGTATTAATTATTAGACCGCCGTTGTAGAACATATTTCTAGCTTCGTCTACAGTATGTCCTTGCTCAATAAGAGCATCTATAACTTCTGATTCTATATAGTCCTCAACTGATGAAGATACTTTTTCAGCAGACTTAGGAAGTTTTATGTTTATCTCATCTGTCATAGCCTTGCTGTATTCTTGGTCGTTTATATGACCTAATTCTAACATCTTTTTAAGAACAACTTCTTGTCTTTCTTTAGCTTTTGGGTTATTTATAGCTTTTCTAACTACAAGAGTTCCGTCTTTAAGCTGTTTATAAATATCACGATCAGATATTAGTCCCCAAGAGTTTATTTTATCTATCATATTAAAGTCCACTTCTGTTGGATCATCAAGACTATCGTCAGTGGTATTAGTAAAGAACAAGAGCTTATTCTCTAATTGCTCTTTGGTTTCCGAACCGTCTAACTTCGCTGTAGTATATGCAGAGAACTTAGATGGATTTTTTGTAGAACCAGCTAATAGAGCCGCCTCACTTAAAGTAAGGTCTGATGCTGATTTGTCGAAGTAACCACGGGCACCAGCTTCTGCACCTGCAAGTCCTTTACCTACGAAGAAATTATTCAGATAAGTCTCTAAAATCTTTTCTTTGCTTACGTTTTTGCTCATTTCATAGGCATAATATATATCTTTGATTTTACGAGGCAAAGTTTGTTGCTCAGTTGTCAACAACATCTTAGATACCTGCATAGGCACAGTACTCCCACCTTGTTTGGTACCAGTCAATGTTTTTACAACAGATCTAAGTAGTCCCTTGATATCTACACCATTATGCTCATAAAAACGCTCATCTTCTATAGAGATGACTGCATTTTGCAAATCTTTTGATATCTTATCTAGTGGCACTGGCGTTTTTTTATTTATACTTGGTGCATTTGATAGTTTATCTCCAGTAGCATAGTTAATAGTAGTTGTCTGATGCGTTTTTTCGTTTAGCAGAGCTTCTGTTACAGGTTCTACATCTCTAAGAGAAGCAAAGACTAACCCACAAAAACCAGCTGACCCAACAACTAAAAGTATTAAAAATATTACTCCAGCAGATCTAAAGTACCTAAATTTATCTTTTTTAGATTTTGACTTAGATTTCTTTTTGTTTTGGGTTTTACTAGAAGTTGAACTACTCTTACTAGTAGAGGAGCTAACTTTTTTTCTTCTTATTTTATTTCTATCATTATTATCATAGCTCATAAGATTAACCTCCTTACTTAATGTAATATTATAACATATATAAGACCTTAAGTGTAAATTATAGAAAAAAATGAATTCAATATAGATATTTATAATATTAATTATATTAATAATTATTTTTGATCAATCACAGAAAAAATATGCTATAGATACATATAATACAGAAGGGGGTGTTTTTTTGAAAAAGATAATGTTAGAAAGAAGAAGAAACAGTCTTAAAAAAACAGTAGTAATTTTTGTAATGATTTTTATAGCATCTGTTTTTATAGGAAGTTTTATATATATAGATAAGACATTAAGACCAACTATAACTGTTTTAGCGGAAACAAAAGCCTTGGAATTGGCAAATAGATCAATAAACAAATCAGTAGCCGAGATAGTTGAAGGTCGGATTGATTATGAGGACTTAATGAATGCTCAATTAGACAGCAATGGAAATATATCCATGATACAAGCAAATACAGTTATGATGAATGAGATAGCATCTGACATAGCATTAGAAATACAGGATGAACTTAAGAAAGTAAAAAATACGAGTGCATACATACCAATAGGAACAGCTTTGGGTAGTCCGATACTAGCTAAATATGGACCCCAGTTAAAAGTATCTATAGAACCAATAGGAACAGTTTCCGTAGATTTTAAAACGGAATTTGAGTCCTCGGGTATAAATCAAACCAGACATAGAATATATCTTCAAGCTAAAACTCAAGTAAAAGTTGTTATACCGCTGACAACAGCAACAAAAGAAGTAAAAGCTCAAATACCTATATGTGAAACTATAATAGTTGGAGATGTACCTCAAAGCTATGTAAACGTACCAGAGCATAATATAGAAAATATTCTACCTAATATGAACTCTACAAATTCAAAACCTAAAAAATAAATAAAATTTAAGCATAATATATAAAAAATAACAAATAATAACTTATAAGTAGCGATGTCAATAATACACAATAGAGTATATAAAATCATAGCTACTTATAAGTTATAAATATAAAAATTAAAATATAAAAACTAAAATATAAAAAGTACATTTATATATTAATTTATTTATATTAATTTATTTGTTAGTTATTTAGCATCCAACCTATAAATATACCATATCCAACAGAAGGATCATTTTCTACAGCATGAGAGATAGCTCCTATGATTTTATTTCCTTGAACTATTGGAGTACCACTCATACCTTGGACAATCCCTCCTGTTTGAGATAAAAGTTCTTTATCGGTAATTTTTATTTTAAAACTTTTAGATTCAGGATACTTTTGTTTTTCAACACTTAAAATTTCAATATCGTATTTTTTATAATAATTAGTATTAGTTTGTAATATTATTTGGGCTTTACCATGTTTTACTTCATCTAATGAAGCTATTTTATATCTTTTTAAATTTGAAGTATCAAAATTTGAAACTTTACCTTTTATACCAAAGTTAGTATTACTTGTAAAACTACCTATAGTATTGTTTCTTTTTGCATTTATATAACCAACACTACCTTTTTCAGATTTTTCAATGTTTAAATCTGATGTTGTAGATACAGACCCAGTTTTAATAGGTATTTTTTTAGAAGAACCCAGACTGATTGCATGTCCTACAGCTCCGAATTCCTTACTATCAGGATTTATATAAGTCAGCGTTGCAAATCCCGACAGTAAATTATTAAAATGGATTTTCTCAAGTATATCTTTAGTAGTATTGATGTTTATAAGAGAGCCATTTCTGTTAACTACTACATCAACTTTATCATCAGGGTTTAATGAGCATAAATTCTTTGCAAAGTCTGCATATCCATCTATAGGTTTACCACCTACTTCTACTATTGCATCTCCTAAGTTAAAAGGTGATTTTCCTGATATCTCTCTTACAATAATATTTTTAAGTTCAGCATCGATTTGTAGTACATTACCAATAGGTATCAAATAATTAGGTTCATTTTTTTGTAAATTTTGTGCATATGTTAAATTATTTGAGAAAAAATATAGTAAGAAAGATATAAAACATATTACTTTAAATTTAAAGAAGCTTTGTTTTTTAAAATGATATTTTTGAGAATTCATAAAACACCTTCTTTCTAATGATAATAGTTTGTTGTCTAATCGGTGCTTTAATATTATGTTGTACAAGAATTACTTTTTGATGCTTGGAAAACGAACACAATAAAACCTAGTTTTTTTAGGTATAAATTAAAACCATAGCTAAGCTAAGCGAATTCAAGTGCTTAAAAAATAGTTCATATAAATGAAAAACTACGATTATGTGTTTAATTACATAAAGGGGAATTATGTTCCTTTAATATTTGGCAATAAATAATATGTATAAATAAAATAGAAAGACAAGTATAGAAATATTTTCATAATCTAATACCTTTTATATTTTTTGATCTTTTTTCGAATTATTTTTTTTGAGGGATTTTCATCAGTGTTTTTTTGACCATGCCGATTAGATGTTATAGCAACATCTGGAACAGGAGATACGAATGTCTCTTCTGTATCGCTAGAGGAACAACCGTTTACTGTAGATATAAGAGCTAATTCATCAGATAAAACCGCAAAAAAAGTAGACAATATTTCAACATCCTGGTTAGATAACTCTTCTCCAAGTGCAATTGCCAATGTAGAAGCAAGTACTATATAGTCAACATATCCAAAACAACAAAGTTTAGACTCGGTAGGTTTTTTAGAACAATCCTTATCTCTCTTCATAGCACCCTCCTTAAATAAACAGTATATAAATATATATGAGTACTCACGAAAATAAAAGACTAGTTAAAATCAAATTAAAATAAATCAAGCTACATTAAAAAAGAATATGCTTTTCTACTAATTATAAAAATAGCATATTTGGAAATAATAATCAGATAGATAAAATAAAAAACTTAACATATGAGAGGGGTACAGTTATGAAAAGATATAAGATTTTAGTTACATCTATAATTGCAATAGGACTGTTGCTTATAGGCACTTCGGACCCTATAAGAAACATACGAAAATCAACAGGATTTATAAATAAAGGATATAAAGCTAATTTACAGACAGATGACAATAAAAAAGATGGAAATGTACAAAAAAATTCACAAATAAATGAGAAATTTTTGATTTGTATAGATCCTGGTCATCAAGAAAAAGGAGATAGCAATTTGGAACCTATAGCCCCAGGTTCTCCTTCTAAAAAACCTAGGGTATCATCAGGTGCTGCCGGAGTAGCTACAAAAAAACCTGAATATGTTCTTAATTTAGAAGCATCTACAGTTTTAAAACATATATTAGAAGGTAAGGGATTTAAGGTGGTTATGACAAGGGATAGCCACGATGTAAATATAAGCAACTCTGAAAGGGCTATTTTTGCAAACGATAAAAAAGCAGATATGGTAGTTAGAATTCATGCCGACAGCTTAAATAATCCTTCAAAAACTGGAGCATCTATTTTAATACCTCAAAAAGATGGCAAATATACTAAATCTATTTATGAGGAAAGTAGTGTATGTGCTCAGATAGTAGAAGGAAAAATGAGAGAAGGCGGGGTTCAGGTAAATGGTATTTTTCAAAGAGATGATTTGACTGGATTTAATTGGTCCAAGGTTCCTGTAGTACTAGTTGAAATGGGGTTTATGAGCAACTATAACGAAGACAGACTAATGTCAAGTCCAGAGTACCAACGAAAACTAATGCAGACTATAGCGGATGGATTAGAGGAATATTTTATGACTAAATAATATTAGGTGATGTTGATGAGAAAAAGATTAGAAAATGTATATGGAACGGCTCTATCACAAACACTTAGGGCTATAAATCCTATAAAGAAAACAGTAATAAAAACAGATTGCGAAGTACATTTATTTATACAACAAAGTGCACTAGATATCCTAAAATCAGAAGGGTATCATAGGGAGTTTGAACTATTTCAGGCATTTATACCTCAAATTAATAAGGGATTAGTATGGGCAGATTTAGACTTTAAATCTTATCATCATTTTTACAACCCAAGAGTTGAAAGAGGTAGATTCGGATATGAGGATAATGCTTTGACTGTTACTAGAAGTTATTACAATAAAGCGCTAAAGTTTTTTGCAATGGGCAACTATGAAAGATCTATGTTTTATTTTGGAGCTGCATGCCATATAGTACAAGATTTGACTATTCCACAACATGCAAAAGGAAAGTTATTAGATAATCATAGACAATTTGAGGTATATGTAAAATCAAATTATAAAAATATAAAAAGATTTAAGTCTCATGAAAAACCAATTTATTTATATAGTATAGAAGAATACATTAATTTTAATGCCCAAAATGCTTTGAAGTTGGATTATATGTATAAAAACATAGAAAGCTTAAGTACTAAATTTTATCTTATAGCAACAAAAAGCATAACTCTAGCACAAAGAAGCACAGCAGGGTGCATGCTTATGTTTTATAGGGATATAATAAACTCCTAAAAAAATTATAATACCATTGGTAACACTTGATTTAAGTACAAAAAGAATATATTATAGTATAGAATATAGACAAAATTTTATGAAGAGGTGTTAAGATGCTGGTAGTAGAAAATGTAAGTCATGGATTCGGGGCTAGAACTATACTAGAAAATGTTTCTTTTAGACTGAGAAAAGGTGAACATATAGCATTAGTAGGAGCTAACGGAGAAGGAAAATCAACTTTTTTAAATATAATAACAAAAAAACTTATGCCTGATGCAGGTGATATAAAATGGTCATCTAGAGCGACTGTAGGTTACCTAGATCAACACACAGTACTGACTAAAGGAAAGACAATAATAGAAGTGCTAAGAGATGCATTTAAGAATATGTTTGAATTAGAACAAGAAATGATAGCTATGTATGATAGAATGGGTGAAGCTGACGACGAAGAAATGGCTAAATTACTTAATGAAACAGCTGAAATACAAACCATATTAGAAAATAGTGGTTTTTACATGATAGATGCAAAAATACAAGAAGTTGCCAATGGACTGGGATTAGGAGAAATAGGTTTAGATAAAGATGTAGCTGATTTAAGTGGAGGACAGAGAACAAAAGTACTTCTTACTAAGCTATTACTTGAAAATCCTACAATACTTATACTGGATGAGCCTACAAACTATTTAGATGAGGAACATATAAATTGGCTTACAAGATATCTACAAGAATATGAAAATAGTTTTGTACTAGTATCACATGATATACCATTTATAAATAACACATGTAATGTAATATATCATATGGAAAACGGAGAATTAAACAGATACAAAGGAAACTATGATGAGTTCGTAAGACTTAACGATATAAAGAAACGCCAAGAGGAACAAGCATACGATAGACAAGTTGAGGAAAGAAAAAAGTTAGAAGATTTTGTTGCTAGAAACAAAGCTAGAGTTGCTACTCGTGGTATGGCAAACAGTAGACAAAAGCAGTTAGACAAGATGGAAATTTTAGAAAGACCAAAGGAAAAAATAAAGCCTATATTTGGATTTAAGGAAGCTAGAGCTGCTAGTAGAATAATATTTGAGACAGAAGATTTAATTTTAGGATATGATGAGGCCTTAACAAAACCACTTAATTTCCAATTAGAGAGAGGTCAAAAAATAGCTCTTAAGGGTATGAATGGTATTGGGAAATCAACTCTATTAAAAACTCTATTAGGCATAGTTAAACCTTTTGGTGGAAAACTTCAAAATGGAGATTATTTAGAAATAGGATACTTTGAACAAGAAAGTTCAAAAGATAATTATAATACTCCAATGGATGAGGTTTGGTCTGAGTTTCCTGGACTTTCAAATTTTGAAGTTAGACAGTCTTTAGCGAAATGTGGATTGACTAATGAACATATAACTAGTCAAATGAGAGTTTTAAGTGGAGGAGAAGCGGCAAAGGTTAGACTGTGCAAAATTATGCTTAAAGACATAAATTTCCTGGTACTAGATGAGCCCACAAACCATTTAGATGTAGAAGCAAAAGAAGAATTAAAAAAAGCTATAAGAGAATTTAAAGGGACAGTACTTTTAGTGTGCCATGAACCTGAATTTTATATGGATATAGTAGATGATGTTTGGAATATAGAGGACTTCACTACCAAAATAGTATAATTTATTGGGAAAATATGGTATAAAATAATGTAAAAACATGATAGTATTAGAGTAAAGTGATTGATATTAAAATAAAGAAAGCTAGTACTTAAATTTATCATTATTAATATATTGATGCTGTTTATGTTCACTACTATTTATAATGGATAGCCTAGGGGGTCACATATGAAGAAGTTTTTTAATATGCTGTTTTCGATATGTTTTAGTTTATTCATAATATTGGGAATAATAAGGTTTACTGTAGGATTTAGACAACTATACTATTTTGATATAAACTACTTAGATATACCTAAAATATCTTCGTTGTCTGAAGATGAGATAAAAGCCAATTATGACTATTTAATTGATTACAATTTAAATATCAAAGAAGAAGAGTTCAAATTACCAACTATACAATTTTCACCACAAGGTAAAATACACTTTGAAGAAGTCAGAGATATTTTTCAAGGTATAAATAAAATTACTTTAGGATTATTAGCTGTGTGTATAGTAGGTGTATTTATAAAAATAAAAAATAAACAGATAGACTTCTTAAATAAAACTTCAAAACTATTATTAATATTGCCTATAATAGTTTTGGTACCAATGTTGATAAGTTTTGATAAGACATTTATTATTTTTCATAAGTTGTTTTTTGACAATGATTATTGGATATTTGACCCTAGTATGGATCCTGTTATAAATATTCTTCCTCAGGAATTCTTTTTTCATGCAGGGGTTATGATTATAATTCTTGTATTAATATTTAGTCTAGTAACTAGAATATTATATAAAAAATTAAATAAAAAATATAATAGTAGGCGTTCTATTTTTCATAGGACAAACTATCATTGGTAAGATAAAAGGGCGGGTTACCTCAAATGTGTACTTAATTAGACATCGTTTAGGTAGCCTGTTTTATAATTTATCCCTATTTATATATATTACTCTATTTTATTTTACTTACCCGATTTAGAGGATACCTCTAATATATCTTTAAATTTACTCATTATATAGTCATAGTTATTTTTGTTGTGAGGGAGCATACACGAAGAACAGTCTTTAATCCCGTTTTGTGTATATTTAAAGTTTCCACCACAGTTTTCTCCTAGTGCATAAAGTGGGCAATAGCAGAACAAACAGTTAAACTCATCAGGTTTATTAGTTTTATGACAGGGAAAGAATTCGCAGTCTTTATGATTAAAAAACTTATAATTTTCACTCATTATAATTACCTCCAAATAATATTGTGTTCTAATAGATCAACCTTTGGTAATAATATAATTATACTAGAGTTTTTTATACATGGTATAATACTTATACATAAATTGTATATTTTTAGAAGTAAAATTACCTTAATGCGTGAATTATTATTAATTAAATAAATAAAATTTAAAAGAGAGGTGCTAATATGCAGGAAAATAAGGAATTACAAGAAAAGGCATTACTTGTAGGACTAAATATAACATCTACAGCGAGAAGAAGTGATGATATAGATATAAATGACTCTATGGAGGAATTAAAAGAACTGGCAAAAGCTGCAGGGGCAGAGGTTGTCGGGAGTGTAGTTCAAAACAGGCAATCTAAAGAAGCAGCAAGCTACATCGGTAAAGGTAAAGTAGAAGAGATAAAAGCATATTCAGAGTCATTGGGGGCTACAATGATAGTTTTCAATGATGAATTATCGGGGGCACAGATAAGAAATATTGAAGAAATTGTAGGAAAAAAAGTTATAGATAGAACTACTTTAGTTCTTGATATATTTGCACAGAGGGCAAAAAGCAAAGAAGGTAAACTTCAGGTAGAACTTGCACAGTTGAAATATAGACTTCCAAGACTTTATGGGATGGGAGGAGAAATGAGTAGAACTGGTGCAGGAATAGGAACAAGAGGTCCAGGAGAGCAAAAACTGGAAGTAGATAAAAGAAATATCTTAAATAAGGCAGCAGACATTAGAAGAGAACTTAAAGAAGTAAAGAAAAACAGAGAAACTCAGAGGGTTCAACGTATAAAATCTAATATACCTATAGTTGCACTTGTTGGGTATACTAATGCAGGAAAATCTACACTTCTTAATGAGTTAATAAAGACTCATAAAGACTATGAAAAAGAAAAAGAAGTTTTTGCAAAAGATATGTTATTTGCAACATTAGATGTTACTTTAAGAAAAGCACTTTTACCAAATAAAAAAGAATTTTTAGCAGTAGATACAGTTGGATTTGTCAGTAAATTACCTCATGACTTAGTAGAAGCATTTAAGGCAACCCTAGAAGAGGTTCAATATGCAGACTTAATTTTACATGTAATTGATGCTACAAATGATAGTTATGAATTACAAAAAAATACTACTGAATCTGTTCTTAAAGAACTAGGGGTAGAAGATAAGAAGACTATTCTTGTATATAATAAAATAGATAGATTAGAATTAGATATATATCCAAAAAATACTGATAATGTAGTATATATATCGGCAAAACAAGGTATAAATATGGATAAGCTACTAAATATGATAGAGAAAAACTTGATGGGAAATACTTATCCAGTTACACTGCTACTTCCTTATGATAAGGGACAAGTATTTAGTAAGTTAAAGGACAAATACAATATAGAGAACTTCGAATATGTAGAAAATGGAACGACAGTTGATGTAAATTTAGACGAAGAGGATTATAATATATATAAAGAGTATATTTTATGTAAGTAGGTAAAAAATATGAATATAACTTGGGATAATATAGATGAATTACCAGATTATTTTATAACTTATCTTCTATATAAAGAATCAAAGACAGTATCTCAAATAAGCAAAATAAGAAATATATCGGTTTCAGAAGTTAAGGAACAGTTAATAGAGGCAAAGTTACAAATAAGAGAGGCTCTAAAAAGCCAAAGTGAGTCATCTAAGGATATGCTAGAAACATTCTTAGAGTTAAATAAAAATCAAAGACTTGATTTTATGAATAGCTTAGATGAAGAAAAGATGCTATACTTTAAGAAAAAGATATATAAAAGAATAATAACTGAAAAGAATAATGAAGACCTTGTAATTCTAATTTGGGCAACTGGTGAACTCAAAGATGAAAGATTTTTAAGATTACTTCATGCATTTACAGAGTATAGAAATTCTGACGTAAGGAGAATAACCTATTCAGCGCTTAGGAAAATAGGCTCAGATAGTAGTAGAGAATATCTTCAAAGAGGTCTATATGACACAAATCCACAGACAAGACAATATTGTGCAAAAGCTCTTGCAAAAATAGGAAATAAAAATAGTTTAAAAATGTTAAGACAGTTAAAAAAGAATAAATCCTTTGAAAAGGAATATGTATTGAGGGCATATGATGAGGCTATTGATGCATTAGAAAAATCAGGTAATTAACATAATGATTTTTGACTTAACATATAATTTACAAATCTAATTATTTACCTATGATGTATCTCCAGAAGTTAACATTAAAAAAATAATGAGTTAATAGGAGGGTTTAAAATGATAGTAAGACATTGTGCAGGTGGAGTTGTATTTTATGCAAATAAGGTATTGATATTAAAAAATGACAGAGGTGAGTGGACACTGCCAAAGGGAAGAATCGATGAGGGGGAGTTAGCTTATGATAGTGCTATTCAGAGAGTGAAAGCAGAAACAGGTGTAGATTGTAGGATAATGGATGTAGCAGGTAATACCATGTATGAGTTTTTCTCAAGAAGTAGACAACAACAGGTTTGCAATGCAATTGCATGGTATATAATGGAGACAGATAGTACCGACTACATACTAAGAGAGGACTTTAGCGAAGGCGGATTTTTTAAAGTTAAGCAGGCTATTGAAATGTTAACTCATAGCAAAGAAAAATCTTTGGTTGATATTTCTTATAAAAAGTACAAAGAATTAAAAAAAGCAGTTCCGGAAAGAACGCCTGCAGTTGAAGGTTAAAAGATTATAATTATAAATAACTAAAAGTTAAATTGTTAAAAAAGCTGCCTTTGATTAGAAACACTTTCTAATTAAAGACAGCTTTTAAGTTTTAAGGTGAAATTTATATATTTCAAAATTAAATATATAATATAAGTTATACAAGGAGGTTGGTTATGGGCAGCTATAAAACGCTACACGAATTTGGGATGGATGAAATTATAATAGAGAAATCTACATTTATTGGATATGCGAAACCTATAAAAACTGAGGAAGAAGCTGTAGAATTTATAAATGAAATAAAGAAAAAGCACAAGGATGCAACACATAACGTATGGGCATACACGGTAGGAAACAATATGAACATACAGAGGTATAGTGATGATGGAGAACCACAGGGGACTGCCGGGATACCAACCTTAGAGGTTATAAAAAAAGAAGATTTAAGGGATGTTGTAGTGGTAGTCACGAGGTACTTTGGAGGTGTGAAATTAGGAGCAGGAGGCCTAGTTAGGGCATATACAAAAGGTGCAAAAATAGGCTTAGAGGCCGGGAAAATAATTGAAAAGGTAATGTATCAAGAAGTTAAAATAAAGATAGATTACACACTACTTGGAAGAGTTCAAAATGAAATAATGAACATGGGGTATTTTGTAAAGGACACAATATATGAGGATAATGTTGAAATAATAGTATACTCTAGAATAGAGGAGATAGAAACACTTACATCTAAAATGACTGATATAACTAGTGCAACAGCACAAATAGCTTTAGGAGAAGAGTTTTATCTGTCTGAAAAAGATGGACAAGTTATATTATAGAGATTGTAATTATTATAAAATTTAACTAAATGTGTACAGAAAATGGAGACTATGAAATGGCATGTGATTATATAGAAGAGTTTAGAGGAAAATCCAGCATATGAACCATTAAAAAATATTGATAGATATAAAAATATTCTGGACAAACTATAAATAATAATAGATTCAATAATAAATTAGAAGATAATATATTTATAGTTGAAGTTTTAGAAAAATAGAAAGCCTGTGCAAATTATTAAGATTTAGCGCAGGCTTTTGATTGTAATCTTTTTATTCTTCCCTAGTACTCTGTGAGGAGTTTTTTTTGGAAGGTTGGCAGAACCCTTTTTTTACCTCAAAAATACCTACTAAAAGTAAAAAAGCACCGAATATTTTTCTTAGAATTTCGGAAGATAGATAATTGGCAACGAATGAACCAAATATAGCTCCAATAACTCCAAATAATGCTATAGGAACTACCAACTTAAATACTACATTTTTATTTTTTATATGTATCACAAGTGCCATTAAAGTCATGGGTATAGATGAAATTAGATTGATACTTTGAGCTATTTTAGGATCTATATTTGCAAACAAAACTAAAGCAGGGATTAGTATAGTTCCTCCACCCATACCCATACCTCCTATTATACCTGCAAAAAATCCAATTAACCCGTAAAACATTAAAACACCATCCTTAGAGCTGCTATAATCATTATTAGTCCAAAAGAAATCCTAAGAAATTTACCTGTAACCTTGCTAAGTAATTTAGCGCCAACAAATCCTCCCAAAATGCTGCCAATAGCCACCTTAGTTGTTAGGGAAACATCATATGTCCCCTTTGATATATAAACCACTGAACTAGCAGTAGTTAAAAAAACTATTATACTAAGAGCCGTAGCATGGGATTTATGTTCTTCTAGTTTTAGGATGTCGTTTAAAATAGGAACTAAAAGAGTTCCTCCACCAGATCCAAAAACACCATTGATAAAACCAGTGAATGAACCTGTTATCGTATTTTTAATATTAAATTCAAAATATTTTTTATTCATTAAATCACCCTTTAAACCTAGTTTTGACATAAATAGAAAATAATATTTATAAAACTTTTAAAGTTAATCAAAAATGATTATACGGGCATAATAAAACTACGCTTATGTCTGTTTGAATGTAGAATGGATATGATATATGATATAATAAATTTATGAAAAATGTAATTAATAGAATAGGAGAGAAATTATGGATAGAATAGCACGTATAGACAAAACTGTAGAATGGCTTCAAGAAAAAGTGAAAGAGGCAAATGCTAAGGGGTTAATAGTAGGTGTGTCTGGAGGAATTGATTCAGCAGTGGTGGCGTACTTGATAAAAAAAGCTTTTCCTCAAAACTCTATGGGAGTTATAATGAGCATCAAAAGCAATCCAAACGATAAAGAAGATGCACTTAAAGTTATAAACGGATGTCAAATTGAGCATATTGATTTAGAACTTACTGAGCCTCAAGAATCTATATTAGATTTAGTTACAGAAAAATTAAAGCAAAAAGATTTATATAAAGAAGAATACAAAAAAATGACTGATGCAAATTTAAGAGCCAGAATAAGAATGAGCTCTATTTATGCAGTTGCAAATAATTTAGGATATTTAGTTGTAGGAACAGACAATGCAGCTGAAATACACACTGGTTACTTTACTAAATATGGTGATGGAGGAGTAGATCTTGTACCTCTTGCAAATCTTACTAAAAGAGAAGTTTATGAGTGGGCAAAGGAATTAGGAGTACATGAAGATGTAATAAATAAGGCACCTTCAGCTGGGCTTTGGGAAGGTCAAACTGATGAAAATGAAATGGGAACTACTTACAACATGATAGATGCTGTAGTAGAGGGGAAAATAGACGAAGTTCCTCAAAAAGATCAAGATATAATAGCGAGACTTCATAGGGTTAGCCAACACAAAAGAGAAGTACCAGCAAAGCCTCCGAAGTTCTAATTTACTAATTACAAAATTTGTGCTAAAATTTACGAGTGATATCAAATTACATAATTATCAAAACAATTATACGTATTAAGGAGTGGAACTATGGGACGTATAGGGAATATAATAAATAGAAAAGGCAAACAAGATGCCAAAAAAGCAAAAATATTTACTAAGCATGCTAGAGCAATAGCTGTTGCGGCCAAAGATGGTGGAGCAGATCCAGAGTACAATGCAGCATTAAAAGCAGCTATAGATAAAGCAAAGGCAGACAATATGCCAAATGATAATATAGACAGAGCAGTAGCCAAAGGAGCTGGAGCTGGAGCCAATGAAAACTATGAGACTATAGTTTACGAAGGATATGGACCAGGTGGAGTTGCTGTTATAGTTGAAACATTAACTGACAACAAAAATAGAACTGCAGGTAATGTAAGATACTACTTTGATAAAAACGGTGGAAACCTAGGAACAAGTGGCTGTGTATCATTTATGTTTGATAGAAAAGGTCAAATATTAGTGGGAGCAGAAGATGGAGTTTCAGAAGATGAACTAATGGAGATTGCTTTAGAAGCAGGAGCGGAAGACTTCATAGTTGAGGAAGATGGATATGAAGTAGTTACTACTCCAGAAGATTTCCAAACTGTTAGAGATGAGTTAGCTGCCAAAGGGTATGAATTTATATCTGCTGATGTAAAATTAATACCTCAAACTACAACAGAGTTAACTGATGAAGAACAATTAAAGTTTATGAACAGACTTATAGATATGTTAGAAGACGATGATGATGTTCAAAATGTAGCACACAACTGGGAAATAGCTGAATAATTTAAAAAATAATAAACACCTCTGATTATGATGTATAGATAGTATATATCTAATAATCAGAGGTGTTTATTTGCTGTTTATATTACATTGACCTTTAAACTAAAAAAATTATTTGCATTTAAAACTAGAACAATGTGTCTCAGAATAAAGGTTTGCATTACCAACATCTGAATTTACATTGATGTCATTAAGTGAACATACAGTACCGCTTGCATTGTAAGAACAAGTCTTGACATTACAGCCAATAATCGCACATGGACCATCATCGTTTGTATTATTAGTTAAAGTACTATAAGTAGATTTATCTAAAAATGAGCTACAACAAGTATGATTGCTAGTTCTGGCCTTCTTACCATTTATAGATATTCTATTTGCATAGCAAGTACCTCCATCATTGTGAGAACAATTCATTACACTACAACTAATTCTTGACATAACATTACCTCCTAATAATATCTTTTGTAATCCTTATATATTTATCAAACATATATTAATAAAAAAATCGGCCCGGTTGTATTTTAAAGGGAGACTTTTTATCATTAAGGATTATGTCCATCTTTTAGAAAAAATATAGCCATTTATAGAATTAAAAAATTAAGGCACTTAAAAAAGCTGAAAATAAATCAGCTTTTTATGTGCAATTGAAAATGTAGATATTAGTTATAATTTGCAAATAAAGAATTAAAAGTATTCTCGTTCATTAGAGCTTTTGCAATAAGAATAGAAGACGAAGGGTAAGATTTTATACTTGGACAAATGTCGAATAATTCTTTTTCGTAGTTATCAATACTCAGTATCTCTCCGTTATAAATTCTTTCTTCAAATGATTTCGTAAAATTTTTCATGTCTAGGAAATTGTTAAATGTTAGGTCGTAAAACTCTGATGCTTTGTGCTGAGGCTGTTTTAAGAAAAGAATATCTTGCTTAAATTCTAAAAATTCAATTCTATCGTAAATTAATTGAATATACTCGCTCAAAAAAATCCCTCCTAAGATTAAATTCAAATGATAATTTATACTATGTATGAAGTGAGGAAAATGATATAAAAAGAGAGAAATAAAATATAACTAAATTTTACCATAACTGTATAAAAACACGAATGAAGGACAAAATAGAGGTAGAAGGAGGTTATGCAATATGTTCGAAAAAAAAGATCAACCAGCTTGGAAAGGAATAACATTAGTTTTAGTAGGAGTAGTTGTATTGGTGAGTGGCATTTACATAGGATCAAAAACTCAAGATAAAAAAACAGTACAAAATCCTGTAAAACATGAACAATCCAAAGAGAAGACAAATGAAGCTTTTAAACTGAGTAATAGTTGTGAAATATGGCTTCATAAAGATATAGAAGATGAAACCGACGCAGAACAATCAAGTGTTATGTTAGGAACAGTTCCAAAAGGACTTCTTAATAAAACACAAGGTGAAATAGTATCTTATCTCAAAGATAAATACCCAGATAAAAATATAGAGAGCATAGGAGAGTACGAAATAGTACTATCAGATTCTAATAAAGATGGTAATTCTGAACAAGACAAATCCAACAAAGATGATATATCTAAAGCTAACAAATATACAATAGAAGATGATAATGGATATATAGGACTTTATAAATACGATAATAAAGGAAAAAGAAAATTAATAGAGAAAACTCATGTAAAGGTGGATTCTCTTCCTAAGGCTGTTCAAAATGATATAAAACAAGGTATATATATGAATAGTGAAGATGAGGCATATTCTAGATTAGAAGACTTCGGAAGCTAGGAACAAAAAAACATAAAAGTTACTCTTTATATATGTAGTTCATAAATAATTGGAATTCATATATAAGGAGTAACTTTTGTTTTTTGTAAAAGTCCATTGGAATTTAAAAAAAATTCTAATGATAATCTTATGATATAATAATATAGAACATAAGTTTTATGTAATATTAGGAGGTTTTCTTTTACGGATGATAATATTAGGAATAGATCCAGGAATAGCGATAGTAGGCTATGGAATAGTAGAATATAAAAACAATAAATTTAAAGTCATAGATTATGGTGCAGTAACTACACCTGCTCATATGGATACATTGAAAAGGTTGGAGCTGGTATACAAAGGAATTGATATTCTAATAAAAAATAATAATATAGATGAAGTTGGTATAGAAGAACTGTTTTTTAATAAAAATGTAAAAACTGCTATAACCGTGGCACAGGCAAGAGGTGTAACAATGCTTGCTTGCGCTCATAATGGCAAACCATTATATGAATACACTCCACTTCAAGTCAAACAAGGGGTTGTAGGGTATGGGCGTGCTCAAAAATCTCAGGTACAGCAAATGGTTACATCATTTTTAAATCTTAGAGAAGTACCCAAGCCTGATGATGTTGCGGATGCCCTTGCAGTAGCGATTTGCCATGCTCATTCAAATAAACTAGAGAAAACTCTCAAGAATATAGGGGGAAGATATGTATAGTTATATAAAAGGAATAGTAGAAGAAATTCATTTAGATAGTATAGTGATTGAGAATAATAGCATAGGATATAAGATAAATGTATCATCAAACACTATAAAGAATGTTGAGTTAGGGAAAGAAGCCAAGATATATACAAAGATGATAGTTAGAGAAGATGATATAAGCCTTTGTGGGTTTGCGACTAGAGAAGAACAAAATATGTTTAATTTATTGACATCAGTATCTAAAATAGGGCCTAAGGTTGGACTTTCTATATTATCATTTGCCTCTCCAGGTCAACTAGGTGCATTTATATTAAGTGAGGATACAGCTAAGTTATCAAAGGCTCCGGGAGTAGGAAAGAAGACAGCTGAGAGAATAATTTTAGAATTAAAAGATAAGATAGATAAAAATAGTGTTGAGTTTGAACCTACATTATTATCAAAGACACCTATTGGAATATCTCAAGATGAAGCGGTAGATGCTCTTGTAGCATTAGGGTATTCTCAACAAGAGTCTAAAGAGGCAGTTGAAAAATGTAAAAAAGCCGGTATGAATACAGAAGATATAATAAAAAAATCTTTGACTTACATAATGAGTAAATCGTTAAGATAAACTTAACATACAATAACTTCGTGATTAAGCAATACTCATGGTAAATAAGTACTTATGATAAACCAGTATTAATGATAATTAGTAGCGATTAATAATATATAAATTAGCATGATAGGGGGATTTAGATGTACGAATATGAAGATGAAAATAGGATAATAACCTCTACAATGAAAAATGAAGATGTAGATATAGAAAATAGTTTAAGACCTAAGACACTTCAAGACTACTTAGGTCAAGAAAAAGCTAAGGAACAGTTGAGTATATTTATAGAAGCGGCAAAATCTAGAAGTGAACAATTAGACCATGTTCTTTTATATGGACCACCAGGTCTTGGAAAAACTACCTTAGCGAGTATAATAGCAAATGAGATGGGTGTAAACTTAAGAATTACTTCAGGGCCTGCTATAGAGAGAGCAGGAGACTTGGCAGCGATACTTACAAACCTAAATGAAAATGATGTATTATTTATAGATGAGATACATCGTATAAATAGAAGTGTAGAAGAAGTTTTATATCCTGCTATGGAAGACTATTGTTTGGATATAATAATAGGTAAAGGGCCGTCAGCTAGAAGTATAAGATTAGATTTACCAAAATTCACATTGATAGGTGCGACTACAAGGGCAGGTATGCTTACAAACCCTCTTAGAGATAGATTTGGAGTTATATGCAAATTGGATTACTATACAGTTGATGAACTAACTAAAATAGTGACTAGGTCTGCGGAAATTTTAGGAGCACAGATACAGGTAGGTGGTGCTATGCAAATAGCAAAGCGTTCAAGAGGAACTCCAAGAATAGCAAATAGACTACTAAAAAGAGTAAGAGATTATGCTCAAGTAAGGGCAGATGGAAATATAACGGATGATGTTGCAGACAAAGCACTAGAATTGCTTGGGGTAGATGATCTAGGTCTTGACTATGTAGATGAAAAATTACTTTTAACGATAATTGAGAAATTTAGAGGCGGTCCAGTAGGCTTAGATACATTGGCGGCATCAATAGGAGAGGACAGAAATACTATAGAGGATGTCTATGAGCCGTATTTGCTTCAGTTGGGATTTATAAATAGGGGTCCTAGAGGTAGAATAGCAATGCCAAGAGCTTATGAACATCTAAATATCCCATATCAGCAAAAATAACTAAATTACTCTAATTATATGGAAAGTTCATAGTTTTTTTGTTATAATTCATAAGAAATTATATAAAATAAAATTTTTATAATAGAAAAAATAAATAATATAAAACAGTAACAAAAATAAATAATGTAAAATTTTGTTATTATGTTTGTACAAATTTGCGGAGAGGAAGTTTTACATTGAAGACAAGTGACTTTTATTTTGACTTACCAGAGGAGTTAATAGCTCAGGTTCCAATAAAAGATAGATCTAGCTCCAGATTAATGGTTTTAGACAAAAAAAGCGGGCAGATTGAGCATAAGATATTCAAAGATATATTAGACTATCTAAATCCAGGAGATTGCTTAGTTCTTAATAATACTAGAGTTATACCAGCTAGATTAATAGGAGAAAAGGTAGATACTGGTGGAAAGATAGAATTTTTACTTCTAAAAAGAACAGAAGAAGATACTTGGCAGACATTAGTTAAGCCAGGAAAAAGAGCAAAAGTTGGTACTAAATTCTCCTTTGGAGATGGAAAATTAATTGGAGAAGTAATAGGTCTTGCAGAGGAAGGGTCTAGAATAGTAAAATTTTATTATGAAGGAATTTTTGAAGAGGTTCTAGATGAATTAGGTAATATGCCTTTGCCTCCATATATAACAGAGAGGTTAGAAGAAAAAGAAAGATACCAAACTGTTTATTCTAAACACAACGGTTCAGCAGCAGCTCCTACAGCAGGTCTTCATTTTACAGATGAACTTCTACAAAAGATAAAAGACAAGGGTGTAGAAATAGCATTTGTAACTTTACACGTTGGTCTTGGAACTTTTAGACCAGTAAAGGTAGATGATGTATTAAATCATGAAATGCATTCGGAATACTATATGGTGACAGAGGAAGCGGCACAAAAAATAAATTTGGCAAAATCAAATGGTAAAAATGTAATATGTGTTGGAACAACTAGCTGCAGAACTATAGAGTCAGCTGCAGATGAAAACGGAAATATCAAAGAAAGTAGTGGATGGACGAATATATTTATTTATCCAGGGTATAAATTCAAATTAGTAGATAAACTTATAACAAATTTTCATCTTCCAGAATCTACTTTAATTATGCTTGTAAGTGCCCTTTGTGGAAAAGATAATGTTTTAAATGCCTATAATGTTGCAGTTGAAGAGAAATACAGATTTTTTAGTTTTGGAGATGCAATGATTATAAAATAAAGGAGGTTGTCCCCCGTATGAATGCTTCAGAGACAAAAGGTTTAATTCTAAAAATAGCGTTTATTTTTGAGAAAATATTAGCAGTAGTAGTATTGATAGTAGTGTTACTAGGAATGGTAGATGTTTTAAGGGTAATATTAAATGTCTACATAATAGATTTCCAACACCCCATTGAATACAACCAACTCAATGATATACTAGGTCAAATTTTGATTTTAGTAATAGGTGTGGAACTTGTAGTAATGTTAAGTCTTCATATACCGGGGGCTCTAATAGAGGCACTTTTATATGCAATAGCAAGAAAGATGTTACTTATTCCAAAAACTCATGGTATGTTTGACATACTAATTGGTGTAATAGCAATAGGAGGCTTGCTTTGTATAAAAAAATACTTAGTAGACAAAAATCCCTTACCTATGAAAATAGGATGTGTCGGTGAAAAAGAAATTGCAGAAGATAATAGAGTAGAATAACGAAAAAGTGATCACAAGGAGAAGAAGCCATGTATGCAGTTAGATACGAACTTATAAAAACTTGTAAGCAAAGTGGGGCTAGGTTAGGTAGATTGCACACTCCTCATGGAGTAATAGAAACACCTATATTTATGCCAGTCGGAACACAAGCTACAGTAAAGGCGATGACGCCAGAAGAATTAAAAGAAATTGGATCTCAAATAATCCTAAGTAATACTTATCATTTATATATGAGACCAGGACATGAACTTGTCAAGGAGGCTGGAGGTCTTCATAAATTTATGAACTGGGATAAACCTATACTTACAGATAGTGGAGGATTTCAGGTATTTAGTCTAGGTCCACTTAGAAAAATAACTGAGGAAGGCGTGCACTTTAGGTCACATATAGATGGATCAAAACATTTTATAAGCCCAGAGAAGGCTATGGAAATACAAAATGCTTTAGGTTCAGATATAATGATGGCATTTGATGAATGTGCGCCTTATCCAGCCGATAGAGACTATGTTAAAAACTCTCTAGAGAGAACTACTAGATGGTTAGAAAGATGCAAAGAAGCTCATAAAAATACAGAAAACCAAGCATTATTTGGAATAATACAGGGTGGAATGTATAAAGATCTAAGAGAACAATCAGCCAAAGAGGTATTATCAATAGATTTACCTGGATATGCAATAGGTGGTCTGAGCGTTGGAGAACCTAAACAATTAATGTATGAAGTGCTAGAGTATACAACACCGCTTATGCCAGTTGATAAACCTAGATACTTAATGGGTGTTGGTAGCCCAGATGATTTAGTTGAAGGGGTTATAAGAGGAGTGGATATGTTTGACTGCGTACTTCCAACTCGTATAGCTAGAAATGGTACAGCTATGACTAGCCAAGGAAAAGTAGTTGTAAGAAATGCAAAATACGCAAAAGACTTTACACCACTAGATCCTGAGTGCGATTGTTATTGTTGTAAAAACTATACAAGGGCATACATAAGACACTTAGTAAAGGCAAATGAAATCTTGGGTGCTAGACTTATAACTATTCATAATTTGAATTTCTTATTAAAACTAATGGAACAAATAAGAGAAGCTATAATGGAAGATAGATTACTTGATTTTAGAGCTGAATTCTTTGCTAAATATGGATATGAGATATAATTTTATAAAATAAAGTTAAGTAATTGAAAAAGGGGTGGTAAAGATGCAACAAACAACGTTTATAACAAGTTTACTTATGTGGGTAGTTATAATGGGAGTATTTTATTTCTTTTTAATAAGACCACAAAAGAAAAAAGATAAGCAATTAAAAGAAATGAGAGCAAACTTATCAGTAGGAGATGAAGTTGTCACTATAGCTGGTATGATAGCTAGAGTTGCTAAGGTAGAAGAAGATAGTGTAATACTAGAATTAGGACCAAATAGAACTAAAGTTCCGTTTGAAAAATGGGCTATAGGAACTGTAAAAGAAAAGAAAGAAGTAGTAGAATAATTTGTAATTTAAAGACCTCCTCTTGAATATATTGTTTAGAGAGGAGGTTTTTTTAATGGAAAAAACTAATTACGTGTTAAAGGGGCTTGGCTACTCTTATATAATAACCTTAGCAATTTTACTGATATATAACCTATTGATAACGTTTACAGACTTAGGTGGAAATACAATAGCCATGGCATCATCCTTTATAACAACATTATCATCTGCATTTGGTGGGTTTTATGCGTCAAAAAATATAAAAGAAAAGGGACTAATATATGGAGTCCTAGTTGGATTTTTATACATAATTTGTCTTATATTAATAGTATTTTTGGCACAAGATAACTTTACATATGAAATAGATACTTTATATAAGATTGGATTCTCAGTTATATCTGGGGGTATAGGTGGAGTTTTAGGAGTTAACTTTAAATAGTTTACTGTTGTGGAAAAATTATGATATAATTAACAAAGATTAATTTATGGGAGGCAACAGAAATGGAAAAAAAGCATATAAAAACTTTATCTAAGGCTACTCTAAAGAGAAGTGCAGAAAAAGGTGGATGTGGGGAGTGTCAAACTTCTTGCCAGTCAGCTTGTAAAACTTCTTGCACAGTTGCAAATCAAGAGTGTGAAAGATAGTAAAATTATAAAGTGTGAGGTCTGTGTTAAAATTTTTAATTTTGATGCGGGCCTTTTAATTTTAAAAATATAGTAACTTTTCAAATGAAAGTATAATGAAAATATAATAAAAGTGTCCAGTTATGCTCGAAAACTGACCAGTTATGCATAAAGTATTGAAATTAATAAAAAAAAGTATTATTATGAATATGTTAAAATTTATTTTACCTAAAAGGGGTATTTTAATTATTATGGGGGATATGTAGTTACGATAAAATGACCTAATTCAAAGGTCATTTTTTTGTGCTTGAAATAATTATTAAAGATATCACAAGTATATATGGTAATATATAGATTAAAGTATTAGGTTAATATCGCTATAGAAATCATATTGCCTACATTTTACATAGGATATATAATGAAAAATAGAGTTTTAAAAACTTTAACTGTGTATACGACAACTGGGTATACGACAAAATTTAAACTTTAGGAGTGGTAGTATGAGTATGATACATAAATTTTCAATGAACGGATATAATATAGTTTTAGACGTAAATGGAGGGGCTGTGCATGTTTTAGACGATACAGCGTATAGAGTCTTAGACTTTTATAAGGACAAGACAAAAGAAGAAATAGTAGATGAGTTAAAATTTGAATATAGCGAACAAGAAGTAAAAGAAGCGTATGAAGAAATAAAAAATTTAGAGAGTGACGGACTTTTATATACAGAAGATACATATCAATTTCATCCAAGTTTTGTGAATAGAAAGCCTGTTGTAAAGGCTTTATGTCTTCATGTTGCCCATGATTGCAATTTAAAATGCAAATACTGTTTTGCAGCCCAAGGAGATTTCGGTGGAGAAAAGGAAATGATGAGCTTTGAAGTCGGTAAAGCTGCTATAGACTATTTGATAGCCAATTCAGGAAATAGAAAAAATCTAGAAATAGACTTCTTTGGTGGAGAGCCTCTAATGAATTTTGAAGTAGTAAAACAATTGGTTGAGTACGGCAGAAGTATAGAAAAACAACATAATAAAAACATAAGATATACAATAACTACAAATGGGATATTATTAAATGATGAGATAATAGATTACATAAATGAAAATATGCACAATGTAGTGTTGAGTTTAGATGGTAGAAAAGATATAAACGACAATATGAGACCTACCATAAACGACAAAGGAAGTTATGATATAATACTACCTAAGTTTAAAAAATTAGTAGATAAAAGACCAAAAGACAAGTATTACTATGTTAGAGGTACATTTACAAGAGATAATTTAGATTTTTCAAAAGATGTCTTACACTTTTCTGATTTAGGATTTGAACTTACATCAGTAGAACCGGTTGTTGGAGATGAATCAAATCCATATGCTCTTAGAGAAGAGGACTTACCAAAAATATTTGAGGAATACGAAAACTTAGCAATAGAGTATGCCAATAGAAAGTTACAAGGACAAGAGTTCAAGTTCTTCCACTTTATGATTGACCTAAACCAAGGTCCATGTGTAATAAAGAGAATAACAGGATGTGGGGCAGGAAATGAATATCTTTCTATAACTCCAAATGGAGATATATACCCATGCCACCAATTTGTAGGAAATGAAGAATATAAAATGGCTAACATATTAGATGAAGAAATATCACTTCCAAAAGAATTAAAAGATAAATTTAGAAATGCCCATGTATACAATAAAGAAGAATGTAAAAATTGTTGGAATAAATTCTACTGTTCAGGTGGGTGTCATGCCAATGCGACTAATTTCAATGATGACATAAACAAACCATATGAACTTGGGTGTGAAATGCAAAGAAAACGTACTGAATGTGCACTTATGATACAAGCAAAACTAATGATGGAAGGAGAAGAATAATTTTATGATAAAAAGTTACGAAGGTATAGAACCTAAGATACATGAATCAGTATTTGTAGCAGAGTCTGCAGATATAATCGGCAAAGTGAAAATAGAAAAAAATGCGAATATATGGTATAACGTAGTTATAAGAGCTGATGAAGAGGACATAATTATAGGAGAGAATACGAATATTCAAGATGGAACAGTTGTCCATATTGGCCATAATCTAAAGACAGAAATAGGTAAAAATGTAACTATAGGACACAAAGCATTGATACATGGATGCAAAATAGGAGACAACACTCTAATAGGAATGGGGTCTATAATATTAGATGGTGCCGAAATAGGAGAATACAGTTTAATAGGGGCTGGTAGTTTGGTTCCTCCTGGCAAAAAAATACCATCAGGAGTATTGGCACTAGGATCTCCAGCCAAGGTAATAAGAGAATTATCAGAAGAAGAAAAACAAAGTTTAATAGATTCTGCTACAAATTATATAAAAACAGCAGATAAACATAGACGATAATAAAAATTAAAGAGGCTATCTCAAATAAGGTAATCTCTAAGGAGGGTCTCTAAATGATTAAGAGTCATTAAAGGGATACCTCCTTTTAAATTTTAAGATGAAAATTATATACTGATTCAAGGAGTTGGTGAATTTGAGAATAAGCTACAAAAACTTAAGAAGATACAAAGAGATAGCACACATATTAATTAAGTATGGATTTAGTTTTATAGTAGAAAAACTAAATATAGAAGGGGTAGCGTATAAAATACCACTAACAAATCCTTCAGACACAATTAAAATGATGACAACAGGTGAGAGAATAAGGACTGCATTTGAAGAACTAGGACCTACATATGTAAAGTTAGGTCAGATATTGAGTACTAGAAAAGATTTAATAGATCAAGAAATAATAGATGAATTATCAAAGCTTAGGGATAATGTAGAGTCATTTAGTACAGAACTTGCAAAAGAAATATTTATAAAAGAACTAGGATTAAGTGTAGATGAGGTATTCAAGGAATTTAATCTAAAACCAATTGCAGCAGCATCGATCGGTCAGGTCTATGAGGCTAAGTTAAAAACAGGAGAAGATGTAATAGTAAAGATACAAAGACCTAATATAGAAGAAACAATAAAGTCTGACTTAGAAATAATGAGAACGGTAGCATCCACACTAAAAGACTTGAAAAAAGATATAGATATAGATTTATATCAAGTTATAGAGGAATTCCAGACACAGTTAATAAAAGAACTTGATTATAACTTTGAGGCTATAAATGCTATAAAATTCAAGAAAATGTTTAAGGATAGCAAAAAAGTATATATCCCAGAAGTATATTCCCAGTACACGACAAAGAGAGTATTGGTTATGGAGAAGATAGTAGGGGTAAAATTAAGTGACATACAAAAAATAAATAGCTTAGGATGGGATACAAAAAGAATAAGTGAAGTAGGGGTAGAGTCCATGTTCAAACAGATTTTTGAAGCGGGATTTTTCCATGCTGACCCTCATCCTGGTAATATATTTGTACTGGGTTCAGAGTGTATATCATATATAGATTTTGGAATGATAGGAATCATAGATAAAAAAACACTGAAATTACTCAATGAAATCGTATTAGCGGCGATAGAAAAGAACGTAGATAGGGTAATATATTTATTAATGGAGATAGATGCTATAGGAACAGATGCAGATATACCAGGTTTAAAACAGGATTTATTGTATATGATACATTATTACTATGATGCTCCTATAGAAAAGATAAGTATAACAGGAATATTAAATGAAGTTTTTAGGTTTTTTAGAAAATATAAGCTGATTATGCCGTCTCAATTGGCGATACTCGCAAAAACAATAATAACTCTAGAGGGAACAGGTAGAGAGCTTTATCCAAAATTTTCAATAGGGTCAGCTGGAGAAAACTTCATGAAACATTACTATACAAATAAATTTAAACCGCAGAATTTACTTTTAAACTCCAAAAATAGTATTGAAGAAGTGCTTTTAGACTTAAAAACTATCCCTAAACAACTTAGAGTTATTTTAAGAAATATAGAAAAAAACAACTTAAAGATAAATATAGAAGAAGTAAAAGTAACAAAACTAGAAGAAAGAATAACAGACCTAGCTACTCAAACATCACTTAGTTTAGTGTTGGCGGCAATAATAGTAGGATCTTCTTTAATCATTGCATCGCCTAATATAGAGCAAATAATTTGGATAAAATTAGTAGCGATGGCTGGTTTTTTCACATCATTTATTATCGGTTTATTGCTTGTTATAAAGATGATTAAATCAAAATATAAAAAGAACTAGGAGGGGAGAATATGAAATTTAATAAGAAGTGGACTTTAAAACACAAATCCAAAATAGAAAAGGACAATCTAAGCCAAAAAATCAATATTTCCCCGGAAATTAGTCAAATATTGAAAAATAGAGGAATAGATAATGAAAAAGATGCCGAAATATTTATGAATCCATCACTAGATTATTTGAGGGATCCATTTTTAATGAAAGATATGGATAAGGCTGTAGATAGAATAAAATTTGCAGTAGAAAATAATCAGAGAATATGGATTTATGGAGACTATGATGTCGACGGAGTATCGTCAACATCTATACTGTGTATATATTTTAAATCTATAAATTATCCAGTAAACTACTATATTCCAAATAGGCTAGAAGAAGGGTATGGAATAAACGAAGAAGCTATAAAAAAAATACATTCAAATGGATGCGACTTAATTATAAGTGTTGATTGTGGAATAACATCTGTAAATGAGGTAGAACTAGCAAACAAGTTAGGTATAGATGTAATAATTACAGACCACCACGAGTGTCAAGAAAAAATACCAAATGCATTTGCAGTGATAAATCCTAAGCAAAATGATTGTAATTATCCTTTTGATATGCTTTGTGGATGTGGAGTAGCATTTAAAATTATACAAGCACTAACTCCAAAAGAAGAATTTAAAACTACTATGTACGATTATCTAGAAATTGTAACAATAGCTACGATTTGTGATATAGTGCCTTTGGTTGATGAAAATAGAATAATAGTTAAAAATGGACTAAAATTGATGAGAGATGGCAAGAATATAGGATTAAAAGAGCTTATAAAGGTATGCGGAGTTGAAAGTGATAAAATAGGTTCATCACACATAGGATTTGCAATAGGACCTAGAATAAATGCGTCAGGAAGGCTAGGCTATTCTTATCTAGGTGTTGAACTTTTCACAACTACTAGCCAAGAAGAAGCTATAGAAATTGCAGGGTTATTAGAAGAAAAAAACAATGAAAGACAGATGATAGAGGCGAAAATGTATCACGAGGCTGAGGAAATAATAAAAGCTAATGAAAGATACGAAAATGATAAAGTACTAGTAATAGCAAAAGAAGGATGGCAGCACGGAATAATAGGAATAGTTGCATCCAAACTTACAGAAAAGTACTATAAACCGACTATACTACTAACTATAGAAGGTAAAGAGGCAACAGGTTCAGCTAGATCTATAAAAGGCTTTAGTATATTTGATGCTCTTACAAAATGTAAACATTTAATGAACAAATTTGGTGGGCATGACCAGGCAGCAGGGTTGGCACTAGACTCAGACAAAGTAGAAGAATTGTCAAATCAGATAAATAAGTTTGCAGAATACAACTTAACTGAAGAAGACATGATAGAAAATATAAGTGTAGAGTTTGAATTATCTGAGGATGTTGTAAACCTAGATTTAGTTAATGAACTTCATAAATTAGAACCTTTTGGACTTAAAAACCCTAATCCTAGATTTATAATTAGAAACTGTGAACTAAGTGAAATAAGGACAATAGGAAAAAAGCAGCAACATCTTAAACTTAATATACAAAAAGAAAATACATATGAATGTATAGGTTTTAATATGGGTTACCTAAGAGAAAAGTATCAGGTAGGGGATAAGATAGATGTTTTATTTCAGCTAGACGAAAATGTATATATGGGAAATAGAAAGGTTCAGTTTTTACTCAAGGATATAAGGCTAGCCTACCCAAAAGATTCAAGTAGCGATACATTATCATTACAGTTAATGTCAAAAATAATTCCATCAAACATAGAAACTTTATACAATTTATCTTCTATAGATGGACAAAATAATAATATAGATAGTTTTATGCCGAATGATGTTTTAGGAGGCAGTACAGATATAAATATCTTTGAATACATAAATTCAGATACTTTAGTGATAGCAAACTCGGTAAATGGATTTTATAAAGCTATATCGGATATATCGCTTACAGAATACGATTTTTCAGTAGACTATAATATTATTGAGGATGCAGAACAAAATATTGACAAAGTACAACTTATATTTTCTCCTAATATTGATAAAATAGACTTAAAAAGATATAATAATATTATTCTTTATGATTATTTGTACAATAAAGACGAATATTATCATATAAACAATTATAAAAGAGAAGAAACTTTGCTAATAAAGTATTATACATCAGTAAATTTATTGTATTTGAATAGTATAATAAATAATATAACACCGAATAGAGATGAGTTTGTATTTGTTTACAAGTCTATTCTTACCAACAAAAAAATTAATATGAATATGGCAGATATAAAAAAGGTATTTAATATGGTTCCTATAAAATTATTTGCTATATTAAATATATTTAAAGAGTTAAGTTTAATTGATTTCAATTTAGACTATACCAAAAGTTCTATTTTTATAAAGTTGCTACCAAAACCAAACCAAAAATTGGATCTAAACAGTAGCTTAATACTTAATAATTTAGAAGCACTAAAGAATAAATATTCAAATAGTTATTAGGAGGAGTCCAACATGGATTTAAAAAAAACAATAAGAGAGATTGAAGATTTCCCAAAACCAGGCATAAATTTCAAAGATATAACTACTTTGTTAAGTAATGCAGACGCATTTAGATATAGTGTAGATGCTATAATAAAAGACTTAAAGGAAAAGGACGTAGACCTAATAGTAGGTCCAGAGGCTAGAGGATTTTTAATGGGAACTCCAGTAGCTTATGGATTAGGAGTAGGATTTATTCCTATCAGGAAGCCAGGAAAATTACCTGGAGAGATTGAAAGCTACGAATATGGGTTAGAATATGGAACTGATACTTTGGAAATACACAAAGATTCAATCAAAAAAGGACAAAGAGTTGCAATAGTTGATGATTTATTAGCTACAGGAGGTACTGTAGAAGCCGCTACTAAGCTTATAGAAAAATTAGGCGGAGAGGTTGTTTCTATTCAATTCTTAATAGAACTAGAATTCTTAAATGGAAGAGATAAATTATCTAAATATGATGTAAATTCTCTTATAAAATACTAATACTTTTACAATAGTTGGTATATTGCCAACTATTTTCATATATATATAAAAATTCATACTTAAAATAGGTGGTATTATGCATGACAAGGAATTACAAGAATTAATTGAAAAAATAAAAAATTATGCACCGAACTGTGATATTGGGACTGTCGAAAAGGCTTATTATTTTGCAAGAAACGCACATGTTGGACAATTTAGAAAGTCTGGAGAACCTTATTTTATTCACCCCATAGCTGTAGCTAATATTTTAGCAGATATGGAGTTGGATATTGAAACTATATCAGCATCGCTTTTACATGATGTAATAGAGGATACTTCTTATACCTATGAAGATATAGAAAAAGAATTTGGAAAAGAAATAGCTGACCTTGTAGATGGAGTGACAAAGCTTGGTCAGATAAAGTATCAGTCAAAAGAAGAAACTCAATCTGAAAACTTAAGAAAAATGTTTTTAGCAATGGCTAAGGATATAAGGGTAATTCTTATAAAACTAGCAGATAGACTTCACAACATGAGAACACTAAAATTTATGCCACCAGAAAAAGCTAAGTCAAAAGCAAAGGAAACTCTTGAAATTTACGGTGGTATTGCCCATAGATTAGGTATTTCCAAGATAAAATGGGAACTTGAAGATTTAGCACTTAGATATATAGATACAGATGGCTACTATGAATTAGTGAACAAAGTATCTATGAAAAGAAGCAAGAGAGAAGAGTATATACAAAAAATTGTACAACTACTAGAAGAAAAGTTTAAGGCCCTTAATATAGAATGTGAAGTATATGGAAGGCCAAAACACTTTTACAGCATCTATAGAAAAATGAAAAACAAAAACAAAGATTTTGAGGAGATATTTGACTTAACAGCAGTAAGAATAATAGTTGACACAGTAAAAGACTGTTATGCTGTACTTGGTATAGTGCACACTTTATGGAAGCCAATGCCAGGGAGATTTAAGGATTATATAGCTATGCCAAAGCCAAATATGTACCAATCACTTCACACTACTGTTTTGGGACCTGATGGAGAACCTCTTGAGATACAAATAAGAACTCAGGAAATGCACAATATAGCAGAGTACGGTATAGCAGCACACTGGAAATATAAAGAAGGAAAAGCAAGCTCAGGAAAAGATAAAGTAGAAGAAAAACTTCAATGGCTAAGACAGATGATGGAATGGGAAAAAGACTTAAAGGATCCTCACGAATTCATGGATGCCTTAAAAGAAGATGTTTTTAGCAGTCAAGTATATGTATTTACTCCAAAAGGTGATGTTATAGAGCTTCCTGCAGGATCAACTCCAATAGATTTTGCGTATAGAGTTCATACAAATGTAGGTAACAAATGCGTCGGAGCTAAAATTGACGGCAGGATAGTACCTATTGACTACAAACTTCAAAATGGAAACATAATAGAGGTTTTAACATCTGCTAATTCTAATGGACCGAGTAGAGACTGGCTTAATATCGTAAAAACACCAAATGCTAAAAGTAGAATTAGACAGTGGTTTAAAAAAGAGAGAAGAGAAGAAAATTTAGAACGTGGGAATCTAATTTTAGAGAGAGAATTTAAAAAGTATGGTATTCCATCAAAGGATCCTCTAATAGACAAGTACATGTTACAGATGAGCAAAAAATTTAACCAGCCAAATGTAGAAGATTTAATAGCGACTATTGGCTATGGTGGAATTATGGCTTCTCAAGTTGTACCAAAAATAAGAGATTTATACGAAAAGGAAATCAAAAAAAGTAAAAAAGAAACAGAGGCAGACAACTTAAGCGAACATAACTTAACAGACCAAGAATATAAAAGCAAGAGAAGACAGGGATCATCACAAGGGATAACTGTAAAGGGTCTTGATAATATATTGGTTAGATTTGCAAAATGTTGTACACCGCTTCCTGGAGATGAGATAATAGGTTATGTGACAAAGGGAAGAGGAGTGGCGATTCATAGAGCTGATTGCCCAAATGCAAATATACATGGAGAGTTTTTCCAAAATAGATTGGTAGAAGTAGCTTGGAGTGATGTTGACAAAGGTAAATTTGAAGCAGAAGTTCAAATGAGAGTTGTCGATAGAAGAGGAATCATAAATGAAATAACCCATACAATTGCTGTAGCAAAAATAAGTCTTATGGGGATAAATGCAAGAAAAACTAAGGACTCGATGGTAAACGTAAGTATACTAGTTGAGGTTAACAATATAAAAGAATTAGATGATATAATGAAAAAAATAAAATTGATTTCAGGTGTTGAAAGTATATACAGAGTAAACAAATAGGAGGACTATATGAGAGCAGTAGTACAAAGAGTATCTTCTTCTAAAGTTACAGTAGATGGCGTAATAACAGGAGAGATAGACAAAGGATTACTTGTTTTGTTGGGAGTTACACATGAAGATACATCAAAAGATGTAGATTATATGGTAGACAAAATATTAAACTTAAGAATTTTTGAAGATGAAAATGAGAAAATGAATCTATCTTTAAAAGATATAAATGGTAAAATTTTAGCAGTTTCTCAGTTTACTTTATATGGGGATTGTAGAAAAGGAAGAAGACCAAGTTTCTCAGATGCAGCTAGACCAGAGTTAGCAAACCCTCTATATGAAGAGTTTGTAAAAAAGCTTAGAGACAATGGTGTAGAAGTTGGAACAGGAAAGTTTGGAGCGCACATGATGGTTGATTTAACAAATGATGGGCCTGTAACTATGTTACTTGAATCAAATAAACTTTTCTAAAACACAATTTATTAGAATATATTAACAATACACAATGGAAATTAAAATTTCTAATACTTAAAAATGAGGGAAATAAGTATAGATTGGAGATGTTAAATTATGATTATAGAAAAAGCTATTGATATGGACTTTGGAGTTAATACTTATATAGTAGGTGATGAAAAGACTAGAAAATGTATAGTTATAGATCCGGGGGCTAAGGTAGAAGAGATACTAAAGATATTAGAAGAAAAGTCATTAAAAGTAGAATATATAGTACTTACTCATGGACATGGAGACCATATAGGAAGAGTAATTAAGCTTGTAGAAAGAACAGGTGTTAAGGTTGTAGCTCATAAAGACGAAGAAGAAATACTATTAGATGAAAAGAAGAATTTATCATATAGAATGCCTTATGGGCCTCAAGCATTTAAAGCTGACATATATGTAAATGATAAAGATAAGCTTAGTGTAGGCGATATGAAATTAACATTTATACACACTCCAGGACATACAAAGGGTAGCATGTGTATAAGAATAGACAATCATATGTTTACAGGAGATACACTGTTTGCAGGAAGTATAGGTAGAACAGACCTATATGGAGGGGACTATAATCAAATGGAAAAATCTCTTAAAAAGTTATCAAAATATGAAAATGAATTATTTGTATACCCAGGTCATGGGCCTAGCACTACATTAGGTGTAGAAAAAAACACAAATCCTTATATGTAGGGTAGGTATGCATCTCCTTGTGTTAATCAAAAGAAAAGGAATGATGAAATGTTAGGTGTAGTTTTAAAGGGGCACGATTATAATTATGAGGTTGCCGAGTTATTAAAATTATTTACTACCCAATTCAAATTTGTTGATAGTAAAGATGTTGGAATGATTTTAGAAAACACAGTTATTGTCTATAATGATAATGTGTTTTCTAAAACCGTTTATTGTGAAAATTACCAGGTTAAATTTGAACACTTAGACAATAGATCTATAAAAGGTTTGACGAAGCAGGAAGTTAAAAAAATCACCAAGGAAACTATAAAGAGGAGTATGTTTAATGTTCTTATGAAAATATTCAACTCTTATGTTCCTTGGGGAATTTTGACGGGGATAAGACCTGTAAAAATAGTTCACAAACTTCTAGATAATGGTCTAGATGATGAGTCTATTAGAGAAAATCTAAAGAAAAACTATTTAATAAGTGATGAGAAAATAGACTTAGCTCTTGAAATAGCAAAAAGAGAAAGACTATTTATTTACCCTATAGATAAAAATAAGATATCTTTATATGTAAGTATTCCATTTTGTCCTACTAGATGTCTGTACTGCTCTTTTCCAGCAAACCCACTAAAACAATTTGGGCATCTAAAGAGAGAGTATGTTTACAAATTAATAGAGGAAATAAAAGGGCTTTCTAAGTTATTAGAAGAAACCAACAAAGAAATAGAAACTTTGTATATTGGAGGAGGAACACCTACTACTTTAGACGAAGAAGAGATGGACTTACTTATAAACTCTTTGTTTAAAGAGCTGGATTTAACTAAGATAAAAGAATTTACAGTTGAAGCAGGTAGACCGGACTCAATAACTAGAGGTAAATTAGAAGTATTAAAAAAACACAATGTAACTAGAATAAGTATAAATCCTCAGACTATGAATGATAGCACTCTAGTAAAAATAGGAAGAGAACATAAAGTATCTGATATAGTAGATTGCTTTAACATGGCTAGAGAATTAGGATTTGATAATATAAATATGGATTTAATACTTGGACTTATGGATGAGGATTTAGCTATGGTTGAAAACACTCTAAAGAAAATCGAAAAACTTTCTCCAGAGAGTTTGACAGTTCATACACTTGCAATAAAGAGGGCTTCTAATTTAAAAGAAAACATAGACAAATACCACCTTACTCAATATGAGGAAATGGTAAAAATGATAGATTTATCTATGAAGTACGCAAAAAAAATGGGACTTAACCCATATTATATGTATAGACAAAAGCATATGTTAGGAAATTTAGAAAATATAGGTTATGCTAAAGAAGGCTACGAATGTATCTACAATATGCAAATTATGGAAGAAAAACAAAGTAACTACGCCTTAGGTGCAGGTGCTATATCCAAATTCGTATATGTCGATGAAGATAGAATAGAAAGAGTAGACAATGTAAAAAATGTAGAACAGTATATAGCTAGAGTTCAAGAGATGGTAGATAGGAAAAAGGAGGAGGTCAATAAAAATGCTAACTAAAGCTCCTAGAGGAACAAAAGATATAACACCAAAAGATTCTTATAAGTGGACTTATTTAGAAAATAAATTCAGAGAGATATGTGATTTATTTGGATATGAAGAAATGAGAACTCCAATATTTGAACACACAGAGCTTTTTAAAAGAAGTGTTGGAGACACTACGGATATAGTACAAAAAGAAATGTACTCATTCCAAGACAAGGGAGAAAGAGATATAACTCTAAAGCCAGAGGGAACTGCAGGTGCAGTTAGAGCATTTATAGAAAACAAGTTGTACGCAGATGCTCAACCAACAAAATTATTTTACATAACACCTTGCTTTAGATATGAAAGACCACAAGCAGGGAGACAAAGACAATTCCATCAGTTCGGAATAGAGGCGATAGGAAGTGACAACCCATCTATAGATGCCGAAGTTATAGCCTTAGCAGTTCAATTCTTCACAGAATTAGGTCTTAAAGATTTAGCAGTAAGCATAAATTCAGTAGGTTGCCCAGTTTGTAGAGAAACTTACAACAAAAAACTAAGAGAGTACTTAGACCAAAAATCAAGCGTACTTTGTGATACTTGTAATGAAAGAAAAGAAAAAAATCCGATGAGGGTTATAGATTGTAAAAACCCAACTTGTCAGACTAATTTACAAGATGTACCTTTTATGATAGATCATATATGTGATGATTGCAAAACTCACTTTGCAAAACTAAAAGAGTACTTAGTAGAGATGGATATAAACTTTGTAGTTGACAAAACTATAGTTAGAGGGCTTGACTATTATAAAAAAACAGCATTTGAAATCATATCTAATGACATAGGAGCGCAAAGCACTGTTTGCGGCGGAGGAAGATATGATGGTCTTATCGAGCAAATCGGAGGTCCAAAGGGAACAAGTGGAATAGGTTTTGCACTTGGAGTAGAGAGACTTTTATTGACTCTTGAGAACAACGATATACAAATAGAAAATCCTCACTCAACAGATATATTTATAGTAACAATAGGGGACGCTGCAAAAACTAAGAGCTTTAAGTTGCTAAAAGAATTAAGAGGGAATCATATAAGTGCAGACAATGATCATTTAGATAGAAGCGTAAAGGCACAGTTTAAATATTCAGATAAAATAAACGCTAAATTTACAATAGTAATAGGCGATGATGAGCTTGAAAATGATAGTGCTACACTTAAAAATATGAAAACATCAGAACAAAAAGTAGTAAAATTAAGTGAGTTAGTAAAAGAATTAAAAAATGTATTATAAAAATAAGAACTTGGAGGGAGACATAATGGATACTTTAAATGGATTAAAGAGAACCAATTATTGTGGTGACTTGAGATCTTCAAATATAAACGAAGAAGTAGTACTTATGGGATGGGTACAAAAGAAAAGAAATTTAGGTGGATTGGTATTCGTAGACCTAAGAGATAGAAGTGGAATATGCCAAATAATATTTGATACAGATGTGAATAAAGAGGCATTTGAAAAAGCAGAAAAATTAGGTTCTGAATTTGTAATAGCAGTAAAGGGTAAGGTTGCAGAGAGATCATCAAAAAATCCTAATTTACCTACTGGTGATATTGAAATATTTGCAAACGAGCTTAGAATATTAAATAAATCTGAGACACCACCTATATACATAAAAGATGACGACAATGTTTCAGAGGAATTAAGATTAAAATATAGATATCTAGATTTAAGAAAATCAAGTATGCAAAAGAATTTAATTTTAAGAAGCAAAATAGCTAATATAGTTAGAAATTACTTATCAGACAATAACTTTATAGAAATAGAGACACCTTTTTTAATAAAACCAACTCCAGAGGGAGCAAGAGACTATCTTGTACCAAGTAGAGTAAATCAAGGTAAATTCTATGCACTACCACAATCACCTCAATTATTCAAACAGCTACTGATGGTAAGTGGAATGGATAGATACTTCCAAATAGTTAAATGCTTTAGAGACGAAGACTTAAGAGCAGATCGTCAACCAGAGTTTACTCAAATAGACTGTGAGATGTCGTTTGTAGATGAAAATGATGTAATGGCGATAATGGAAAAAATGGTACAAGTAATATTTAAGGAAACTATAAATGTTGACGTTGAGTTACCACTTCAAAAAATGACTTATGCTGAAGCTATGGAGAGATATGGTTCTGATAAACCGGATACTAGATTTGGATTTGAATTTAAAAATATATCTGATATAGTTGCAGACTGTGGTTTTGGAGTATTTTCAAACTCTGCAAAAGATGGAAAGAGTGTTAGAGGTATAAATGTTAAAGGACATGCTGAGGACTTCACTAGAAAACAAATTACTTCTTTAGAAGACCATGCAAAAACATACAAGGCAAAAGGTCTTGCTTGGATGAAAGTAGGAGAAAATAGAGAAGTTACATCACCAATAGCCAAGTTCTTTACAGAAGACGAGATTACAGCAATACTTGATAGAATGGATGCAAACTCAGGAGACTTACTATTATTTGTAGCTGATAAAGATCAAGTAGTGTTTGATGCATTGGGACAAGTTAGACTAGAAGTTGGTAGAAGACTAGGTCTTATGGATAATAGTGTATATAAAATGTTATGGGTGACAGAATTCCCAGTATTTGAGGAAGATGAAGAAAGTAAAAGATTTGTAGCTAAACACCACCCATTCACATCTCCTATGGACGAAGATGTAGATAAGCTAGAAGATGGAGACAAAGCATCTCTAAGAGCAAAGGCTTATGATATAGTAATAAATGGATACGAAGTAGGTGGAGGAAGTGTTAGAATCTCTAACGCAGAACTTCAACAAAAAATGTTTAGAGCTTTAGGATTTAGCCAAGAAGAAGCAAACGAAAAATTCGGGTTCTTAATAGATGCATTCAAGTACGGAACTCCTCCTCATGCAGGTATAGCTTTTGGGCTTGATAGACTTACTATGATACTTGCGGGAACTACTAATATAAAAGACGTTATAGCATTCCCTAAAAATCAAAGTGCAGTTTGTCCAATGACAAATGCCCCAGCAGTCGCTGAAGAAGTTCAACTTGAAGAATTAAGTATAAAAGTTGAGTTAGGTGAACAAGAATAATAAATAAAAAAATAGCCTTTATAAAGTGAATTTTCATTTTATAAAGGCTATTTTTTTATAATGCATAGGAAATTATATTCATTTTCAGACTGTTGATAAATATAATTTTCGTATATGCATTTCAAAAAAATTATCCTTTAAAAGTTTTAGATAGAAAATTTTTTTATTTATACTAAAGATTTTTTGGCGTCATTGATAAAACTCTTAGGCATTCTATCAATAAAGAATACTACAATTAAACAAGAAATCACTTTATCAACTATATTTGTTAATATCCTTGGGATAAAGGCTGCTGTAAATATATCTTTTCCAGATTTCATTAAAAATCCTACTAGAAAATCTGCTCCACTTCCACTTAGCCCACCAAACACAAGAACTGATATAGGTGTTCCTATAAGTGGACATAAAACAGCTAATATAAGTCCTGTTATTATAGCTTCCTTGTAGCTGAATTTTCTTTTTTTAGCTATAAGTCCGACAACCAAACCTATTGCAATACTAACTAATGCAAATGGTATATTTGTAGGACCTGATATAATTCCTAGTACTAAATTCGTGCACCCACCAACAAGTGCACCATAAAGTGGACCCAAAATTACTGCTCCTAATATTGTTCCTACAGTATCCAAAAACAAAAGTGGTATTAGATATAATTACTGTTAATATAAATTATATATTAGTATCAATTTTACAGAAAATACCTAATATCTATTAAGAGATGCTGATAAATAGATAAAATCTATATGAATTTTATAAACTAGACATTATAATAGAGTTTATACAAACAAAATATTGCCAAAAAATAACTAGATATAAGATTTGTAACATACGTTACATACTTGCAAAGAGGCAATAGTTTATAATAAAAACAACAAATAGGGAAACACTATTAATATCTAAACACAAAGGAGAACACGATATGAGTTTATTTTTAGCACCAATACACAGCTGGTTGTTTGGTAAAATAAAATTGCTACAAGACTTAGAGTTAAGTATAGTAAAGTCACATATAGATAAGTTTGGAGAAGAGGCTAGTAATGTTCAAAAAGAAGCACAAGATATATATGGACAATATATAGATTCAAGACCTCTAGAAGAACTTATAGATACAGATAATATACATGGTTGGCTACAAGAAAGAATAAAAGAAGTAGAAAGTAGAAGTGCATATATAATAACTAAGTACCATGATATGTACAAAGAACAAAGCAAAGAAATAACTGAAAATGAATACGAAATTCAAGCTAAGAAGTGTGCAGCGAATGATGAAAACAAGACAAACACTCCAGAAAACGTATATATGTCATTAAACAATTATATACTATCAGGAATGCCTTGTGATAGAGTGAACTCTATAACTGAGAAAAATGAAGAAGTTATAGTTTATCATCAAACAGGATGTATACACAGAGCAAATTATGAAATGGGCAAGGCAAACTTAGACTATATGTATCACCTGAAAGAGTTATGGGTAAAAACTTTTATCGAAAACTTAGACGTTAAATACAACTACACAATAGAAAAACAAGGAGATACAACTATAAATAAAATTGTTAAGGGGTAATTTTCTAATGAGTGAATTTGGGAATTTACAAAAGATTAAAGATGGAAAAAGAACCTTCGCTATAACGCCTCACATACCAGGAGGATTTATAACAGCTGATAATCTTATAAAAATTGGAGAGGTTACAAAAAAATACAAGGGAGTTTTGAAGTTAACTTCAGGACAAAGGATACTAATAACAAACCTAAAAGAAGAAGATTTAAAAGATATATGGAATGATTTAGGTATGGAACCAGCTGTCAGAAGTCAGTACTCTATAAAAAACGTAGAGATATGTCCAGCAAACTACTGTAAACGTTCAAAACACCCAACTATAGGGATAGGTATGAAAATAAGTAAAAACTTCCACGGAATGGCCCTTCCAAATAGAACAAAAATTGGAGTAGGTGGATGTAGAAATGCCTGTGGCGGTGTATACTCAAAAGATATAGGTGTACTAGTAGACGTGGATAAGAAATTTTTTATAACAGTTGGCGGAAGTGCAGGATTTAATCCTAGACAGGCTGACATAGTTACAAAGGGATTATCAGAAGAAGAAGCCTATAATTTAGTTAAAGTGATCCTAGACTATTACAATGAATATGCAGCAATGGGAGAAAAACTAGGAGAGTTTATAGATAAAATAGGAATAGAAAAGTTTAGAGAAGATGTTTTAGAAAAATTTAGGACATTAGAATAGTCTTAAGTTTATAATAAATTAGTAATAAATAATTAATAATAAATAATAAATAATAAATTTTGTATAAATACAAAATTATAAAAAGGAGAGAAAATAATATGATAACTAAAGATACTATAATGGCAGATATATTAAAATTAAACCCAAATGCAGCACAAATACTTATGCATTTAGGAATGGGATGCTTAGGATGCCCTTCATCTCAAATGGAAAGCTTAGAAGATGCTTGTGAAATACATGGATTAGACCTAGAAGAAGTATTAGCAAAGTTAAACGAAAAATAAACCAAGAATATTATTAGTAAGATATAACCCATGAAATACCTAAATAAAGAGTGTATTTTATGGGTTATATTTTTTTATTAAGAATCCTATTATTTACTATATAGCTTTGTTTCTAGCCTTTTTATACAACTTATGGTATATTTTTATAGAATAGGAATAGGGGGGATATCATGAAAAAATCAAAAATATTACCATCTGTATTAACTATAGGATTGGCATTAGGGTCAATACCTTTATTAAACACAAATGAAGTATTTGCAAATTCATCTTTGGAAAAGTTAGCAGGACCAGATAGATACAAAACAGCAGTAGAAGTAAGTAAAAAAGGCTGGGTTAGTTCAAAACAAGCTATAATAGTAAACAGTGGATCAATAGTAGATGCACTATCAGTAACGCCTTTCGCAAAGTTAAATGATGCACCAATTCTATTAACAGATAAAAATTCACTTAATGTAGATACTAAACAGGAACTAGAAAGATTAGGGGTGGAAAAAGTATATATAATAGGCCTATCTAATTCTGTATCTGAAAATGTAGCTAAACAACTAGAATCCATAGGAATTCAGACTCAGAGAATAGGTGGAAATGATAGACATGAAACTGCCTTAAATGTTGCAAAAAATATAAAAAACATGACAAATATAACAGAAATATCAGTAGTAAACGGATATACAGGATTGGCGGATGCGGTAAGTATAGCCTCTGTGGCCGCGAGCAAAGGAATGGTAATACTTCCAATGCCAACAGAAGGAACACCTGTATTTAATGATTTTATAAAATCAAACAATATACAAAAATCATATATTATAGGATCTAATAATTCAATATCATCAGGGGTAGAAAATAATTTACCATCTCCAGAAAGGATAGGTGGATTGGATAGAGTTGAAACAAATACCAAAGTAGTACAAAAATTCTATGCAGAAAACCAGCTTAAAAATGTGTTTGTATCTAAAGGCGGTATGTTAAAACAAGATCAATTAATAGATGCCTTAGCTGTTGGAGTGCTAGCATCTAAGGAAAATTCACCAGTTCTTATAGTAGGAAATGGATTGAGTTCATCTCAAAGAGCTTTATTTAAAAATAAAAAGGTAAGTTCTATAACACAAGTAGGTAATGGCTCAAATGAGGTTGCATTTAATGAATTAAAAGAACTTCAATCTCCTAGTGAACCTGACAATAAAACAAATATAATGTATGTAACTAACACAGACAAAGTAAGGGTGAGATTAGAGCCAATTATAACATCTGCTCAAGTTGGGGAATTAAGTAGAGACGAAGCAGTAGAAGTGGTAGAAGTTTTTAATACTGGATGGGTAAAAATAAAATTTGGATCAGGAACTGCCTATGTAAGTGGATCTTATTTAACACCTAATAAGCCAGGAACTGAGAGTTCTACAAAACTAAAATATGTAAAAGCCCAAGATGGATTAAATGTTAGAGAAATGCCGAGTACAGAAGATAAAGTAATAGGCAGATTAGAATACGGTGCCCAAGTAGAAATGGTAGAAATGTTTGCAACTGGATGGGTAAAAATAAAATATAATGGCGGATATGGGTATGTAAGCAATGATTACCTGAGTGTCACACCGGTAAAATAATAACTAAACCTATAAATAGGGGGGAAGCGAATGATCGAAGTTGAAGGACTGTCCAAAGCATTTACTAGGACAGTGAAAGACGAAAATGCAAAAAAGAAAAAACTTAAAATATCAAAAATAAGTAAGAAATTTAAAACAAAAAAAGAAGAATTCCTAGCAGTAGATAATGTATCCTTTAGTGCAGATAAGGGAGAAATACTAGGAATACTAGGTCCAAATGGGGCAGGAAAAACAACGCTACTAAGAATGTTAGGAGGAATACTAACCCCCACATCAGGTAATATAAAAATCTCTAATTATGATTACTCTATTGACAAAAATAGTGGAAAGAGAGATATAGGTTATCTATCAGGAAATACAAAGTTATATGGTAGATTTTCTCCAAGAGAGCTTCTTAGGACATTTGGAGGCCTATATGAAATGGAAAAAGATGAAATAGAAAAGTCAATAGAAGAAGTGACAAAAGTAATGTCTATGGAAAAGTTTATAGACAATAGAATAGAAAATCTATCTACAGGTCAAACACAGCGTACATCAATAGCTCGTTGTCTTATACACTCACCAAAAGTCTATATTTTTGACGAACCTACCCTTGGTTTAGACGTAATTAGTAGTGCATCTATAATAGATTTTATGAAAATGGAGAGGGATAGAGGAAAAACAGTACTTTACTCTACACATTACATGGAAGAAGCAGAAACATTATGTGACAAAATAATAATGATGCACCAGGGAAAAATAATTGCTTCAGGTACCCCAGATGATTTGAAAAAACAGACAAAGACTGACAACCTAAGGGAAGTGTTTATAAGCCTTGCCAAAGAAGGGGGGACTTTAAATGAGGAGTAAAATAGTAAAAAATATATTCAAAAAAGAAATGCTAGATATACTAAGAGATAAAAAAACAATATTTATGATGATTGTAGTACCAATACTTTTATATCCTATTATGATGGTTGCAGGTACACAAATAGTAAGTATGTCTGTAAAAAGTATAATTGAACAAGACGTAAATATAGCATTTAACACAAAACCAAACCAAGAATTTTTAGAGATACTAAATAATAACCCAGATGAAGAAAATTCATCAACAGTACAAAGTGGAAAAGTAAATATAATAGAGGTCAAAGATTATAAAAAAGCATTAGAAAATGAAGAAATAGATGCATACATAAAAGTAGAAGAAAAAGACAGTAAAACCAACTACAAGATATATACGAATTCATCTAAAGGAGAATTTAATAGGGTAGTCGATACGCTTAAAGAAGCTTTAAATCAATATAAGGAAAATCTAATTGATAAAAACCTAGAAAAAGAAGGGCTAGATAAACAAAAAATATTAGAGCCTATTGAATATCAAACTGTAGATGTAGCAAAAAATGAGGAGATAGCAGGTTCTATTTTAGGGCAAGTACTTCCATTTATACTAGTAATAGGTGTTTTACTTGGAGCCATATATCCAGCAATAGATGTCATGGCAGGAGAAAAAGAAAGAGGAACATTAGAGACTCTATTTACCCTACCAATATCAAACTTAGAACTTGTAATGGGTAAATATATGGCAGTATCCTTTAGTGCAATTACAACAGCATTTTTAAATGTATTATCAATTGGACTTACGATGGTGTTTATAGTAACAAGTGGAGGTCTGGCAGAACAACTAGGTATGGGAAATATAAAACTTAGTAGTCTAGTATTCCCAGCTTTGATGAGTGTAGTATGTATTTGTTTATTTGCAATGGTCGTATCGGCTGTGAGTATGTGTGTATGCTCACTGGCTAGAAGTTTCAAGGATGCACAAAACTATATAACTCCAGTAATGCTACTGGTTATGCTACCATCATATGTTTCAATGATTCCCAATGTAGAATTAGATAAAGTTACATCAATTATACCTGTAGTAAATATATCACTTCTTATAAAAAGCGTACTTTTATTTAAAAGTGATGTAGGTCTTATTGGAATGGTTTTAGTATCTAATATAGCATTTGTAATACTATCAGTGATGCTGCTTTCTAAAATGTTTAACTCAGAAGATATATTATTTGGAAACAGTAAAAGTTTCTCTCTTCTAGAGAAAAGATCTAATATAAAAAAAGGATCGATGCCAGGTGTTAGCGATGGAATAACACTTTATGGAGTAGGATTGGTACTTCTAATATATGTAGGATCTATTGTCCAGATGAAATTTGGAATGACAGGGCTTGCTATCACACAAGCTATGATAATACTACTTCCACTTTTATATGCATACTATATAAAATCGGATTTCAAAAAACTGCTTAGTATAAAATTACCTAAAATACAAGATATTGTTGGAGGGTTAATAGTATGGATGGGTGTATTTATAGCTATAAATATTATTACTCAGTTCTTAGTATATATATTCCCACAAAATATAGAAGTAATAGAAGCACTAAACAAAACATTATTAGGAGAAAAAAATATACTTATAAACCTACTGATAGTAGCAGTACTACCTGGTATATGTGAAGAAGTATTTTTTAGAGGTTTTGTATTCTCGGCATTTAGAAATGATAGTAATAGCAAAAAATCTATAGGAACAGCTATAATAGCTACAGGAATTCTTTTTGGATTTATGCATATAGATTTTTTAAGGATAATACCTACGTCTATACTGGGAATCGTGTTTACATACTTTGTCTATAAGACAGGTTCTATATTTGTACCTATGTTTATCCATTTTGTAAATAATACAGTATCAATATTGGCAGGAAGTTATCCAAATAGCAACGTAGTAAAAGGACTAGGGTTTATTGAAGTAAACTTCTCACACCCTAATATAGGCAAGTTATTGATACTTATAGCTCTAATAATTATATTAGTATTTGTCGGATTGAAAATACTTAATATAGGAAATACAAGCAAAATAAAAGAAATAAAGGAATAGAAATTGAGGTCTAGTTTAGATATTTTATCAAAACTAGACCTTTTGATTTTATTTAACAACACGCATTATTTTTTTGAAAATAAAAATATGCAATTAAAAATAGATAATATAGACTATTTAAGAGTATAGTTTAACTTAAAATTTGTTTTTTAAGGTTTATTTGATATAATAGTATTACAAATAAAAATTTGAAGACAAGTGTTAGAGTATATATTTTAAGGAGATATAGAACATGAAAAGATGTGTTTACTGTGATTCAAAGATCAAATCACCAAATAAAAAATTGATATTAACTGATGATAAAAGCAATCAGATTTATACATGTAGTGAAGGTTGTAAGCAAAAAATAGACAGTTTTCACAAAAATAAAAAGTTTCTTAGTATTGTGAGTAAATTAGAACTTGTCCTAGGATTGTCGGGAATAGTATTTTTTATGTTAAAATGGACTCTGGCTACTGAGATAGTCCTTGGTATAGATGGTCTTTTAATGATTACATTTCCAGAAGCTGGATTCAAAGAAGACAGGCAAAATGTGGGATTGGAAAAATTCAAGACACAAAGTAGAGCTTTTGGTGGAATAATATTAATAATGTTATTTGCAGTACTAACAGTACTAAATCGAAAATAAAAATGTATAAAAACCAATACGAGGTGCTTTATGGAAGATAAAAAACTATCAAAAACTAATGATAAAGATGCCCTAAAAAAAAGGCTAAATAGAATAGAAGGCCAAGTTAAGGGTATTCAAAAAATGTTAGATGAAGAGAGGTATTGTGTTGATATCTTGATTCAAATATCAGCGATAAGGTCTGCTATAGACAAGGTAGGAACGATTATACTTGAAAACCACATAAAGGGTTGTGTAGCAGAAAGTATAAAACATGATGACAAAGAAAAAACAGATATTACAATAAAAGAACTCATGGACACAATAAATAAATTCACTAAGTAGGAGGTAAGAAAATGAATCAACAGGGATATATTGTTGAAATTATCGACGAAAAAACAGCTAAATTAAAGCTTCAAAGACATTCGGCATGTGCAGCTTGTGGAAAGTGTCAAACGACTTCAGAGAAAAAAGACATTCTAGTAGAAGTAGACAATACACTTGGAGCTAAGGTGGGAGATCATGTAGAAGTAAACATGGAAAATGTAAACGTTCTAAAAGCGGCTGGAATAGTTTATGTAATACCACTAATTGCACTTTTAGCAGGGACAATATCAGCTTACTTTATATTACAGGCATTAAATATAACATCAAACATAGAAATGATGAGTGGAGTTGTTGGATTAATATTAACAGCAGTAGTATTTTTGGTAATAAAACAAAATGATAAGAGATTTAGAGATAGTAGAAACTACATACCTGTAGTGACAAAAATTATTATATTATAATAGAAGAATTACAACATTATAATCAAAGAACGACAAATAGCACGACCAAACTATAAAAACAAAATAAACCTAAATTATAGAAACAAGATAGACTTGAATTATAAAAATAAACTCGAAATTAAAAGTGGTATAGAAAAATATTTTTCTATACCACTTTTGTATTTTAATGTTAATGCTTATTTAAAGCCCTTTTTTTTCTTAGTTCTACCAAATTTATAGTCTTAGATAGAGAAGTTATAACCAAAACTCCAAGTGCTATAGCAGCGGCTATAAACAAAGTGTTAGTTCCAGTTGATATACCTAGATTATAATCTCCTTGAACTAGATAAAGCATAGTATTGTACATTCCTAAACCAGGAACCAAAGGAATTATGCCTGGAATTACAAATAAAATAGCTGGTTGTTTAAGTTTTCTAGCGAGTATCTCACTGCATAAAGAAAGTAAACTGGCAGCTATAAACGCAGAAAAAACACCGTTATCTGTTACTTTAAATAAGTACACATAAAGGGTCCAACCAATACCACCTATAAGTCCACAAGGAAAAAGTGAATCTTTTGGAACTTGAAAAAATACTGAAAATCCTACTGTCGCTATAGCGGAAAGTATAAAATGTAAAATAAGTGGCATATCAGCCATTAGAACACACCTCCCATTCTAAACCAAACATCAAGAACAAAACCGACACCCGATGCAATAGCAATAGCTATCATACCTGCATCAAAAGATCTAGCAATACCAGATAGTAAATCTCCTGAAATTAGATCCCTTAGACCTTTTATAAAAGAAACCCCTGGAAGTAGCGGCATAATAGATCCTACTATAAGCATCTTTGGAGTTGAGAGTATTCCTATTTCAGTCAATAAAACACCGGAAACTGCAATCAAAAAAGATGAAACAAGTGTTGAGAATGTAGATATACCGCTAAGTCTCATTATTTTATCGAATACTATAACTGCCAGTATAGCTATTAAAAAAGTAAGAAGAAAATCTATTAAATGTGTTCCACCAACTAAGCAGGCAAAAGATGCAGATGCCAATCCTGTGCAACAGTAAAGAAACCACTTAGGGTATGGAGTACGACTTTTAATTTCATTGAGCCTTTCAGTTGCTTCTTCTATACTTAATTCTGCATTGCCCACAAATTCCCTAGACAAACTATTAAGTAGTGAAATTTTATCTAAGTTAATAGATCTAATTTTTATAGTTTTCATAAAGCATAACCCATCAAATTTCTCATCTGAGATAATTATTACAGTAGGAGCAGTAAATACATTTACGTGTTTAAATCCTCTCGATTTGCAAATCCTTATTATAGTGTCCTCTACACGATAAGTTTCTGCACCACTAGCAAGCATTTGCTCCCCTACTAACAAAGAAAATCTAAGTACATTTTCTTTATAATTTTTATTGAAGTCATTTGCCATATCACACCTCCAAAACAAATTAATAATAATGATTATAACAGACTTTTGTTAATAAATAACACATTATAGAAATATTTCATATGTATTTTAGAAAAGCAAATATTTAATGAGTTTAATTATGGGTATATTAAAATAAAAACTATTAAAAAAAAGTATACATAAAGCGTATATACAAAAATATGTAATAAAATTTGCAAATTTCTTGACTATTCAGAAATAAAGTACTATATTATGAATATGAAAGATAAAAATAAAAAATTTCAAAAAAGTTTATTATTACGTTAAAAAAGTGATGAAAATTAGTGAAAATAGACGGACGAAAAAATAATTTTGTATAATATCAAAATAAGCACAACTTATTTTATGTAAATATACTATTTTTATAACATAAAATTTTATAACATAAAAATTCTAAGTAAGCATTTCTAATTCAAAAATATTTCCATATTAATTTGTATATACGAAAATATATTTATAAAAATTGAAAACAACCAATTATTTATTTATATATTTTTTAAAATAAATTATATCTTTAATTAAGGAGGAGTACAAATGTTTGAAAATCTAAAAAATACAGATCCTCATATTTATAAAAGTATGAAAAAGGAACTAGAGAGACAAGAGAGAAATATAGAGTTAATTGCATCAGAAAATGTGGTTTCTATTTCGGTGATGGAAGCTATGGGGAGTCATTTAACCAATAAATACGCAGAAGGGTATTCTGGAAAAAGATATTACGGCGGATGTGAATATATAGATGAAGTAGAAACATTGGCCATAGAAAGACTTAAAAAACTATTTAATGCAGAACACGCAAATGTCCAGCCACATTCTGGAGCAAATGCAAACCTAGAGGTATATTTTGCCATGTTAGAACCAGGAGACACTATAATGGGAATGAATTTATCACAGGGGGGACATTTAACCCATGGGTCACCCGTAAGTATTTCTGGGAAGTATTTTAATTTCCATGAATACGGAGTAAATCCAGCAACAGGAATTATAGATTATGATGAAGTGAGAAAAATAGCCCACGAAGTAAAGCCAAAAATGATAGTAGCAGGAGCTAGTGCCTATCCTAGAGAAATAGATTTTAAAAAGTTCAAAGAAATAGCAGATGAAGTTGGAGCGCTACTTATGGTAGATATGGCCCATATAGCAGGTTTGGTAGCAACAAGGTTACATCAAAATCCATGTGAGTTCGCAGATTTTGTAACTAGTACAACACATAAAACATTGAGAGGTCCCCGTGGGGGAATTATACTTTGTAAAGAAAAATACGCAAAAGCTATAGATAAAGCGGTATTTCCAGGCATACAGGGTGGTCCTCTGGAGCATATAATAGCTGCTAAGGCTGTTTGTTTTAAAGAAGCATTGAGTGATGAATTTAAAGAATATAAACTTCAAGTGGTAAAAAATGCAAAAACTCTAGCAAATGAACTTATAAAAAGAAAGTTCAAATTACTTACAGATGGAACAGACAACCATTTAATTTTATTAGATTTGACTAATAAAAACATAACAGGTAAATTGGCTGAGAGTAAATTAGATGAAGTATATATAACAACAAATAAAAATAGTATACCATTTGACAAAAATGGTCCATTTGTAACTAGCGGTATAAGACTGGGAACTCCAGCAGTGACAACTAGGGGAATGAAGGAAGAAGATATGAAATTAATAGCTGAGGCTATAGATTTATGTATAACTCATGACAACAAAGAAAAGGCAAGAGAAATAGTTGTAGGGTTAACTGAAAAATATCCATTATATAAAGAACATAAAATTATGGATTAATATAAAGATTAATGTGTAGATAACAATACCTTCTATTATATATATAGAGGGTATTGTTATAATATTTTCTAAGATATATTAATAAACAATAGTAAATGTAAGATTTTAAAATTAAAGTCGAAGAACTGAAATTATACAGTTTAATTTTGAAATCTATAGCTAAAGAGTTGAAAACCTGGTTAGGAAAAGTACAATGAGTATTAAAAAAATAGGTGTATTGAAAAATGTGCTCTTAGTATTGGGGGATTTTAGTCCTATTTCGGTTTTTATGTACGAAACATTGTTTTTATGTTACAATTTATTTATAGAAATCGGATAATAAAAAAAGCTAGGAGACGGTCGGCAAACTCAATCCTGGCTTTTACAAAAACTCTAGTAAGAGAAGAGAATCTTAATAGAGTTTTTTATATAGTTATAAAAATATTAGTATAACTTTTTTATGTATATAATTATTTTATTATATGCCTACAAATGTGACAATATATATAATAACTTCTCTTATATTTTTGGAATGCATTATCGGAAAAATGATGGGAGTTTTTTAATGCAATTAATGAAATTACAAGTAGATGATATAAAATAAACCACCGTAATTAATAGTAGCTTAATTAAAGTGGTTTATAAAAAGTTATTAAAGCTAAACGCCCGCCCAGTGGCTTCAAATTCATATTTAAATTATACAGCTTTAAGAACTCTATGAATAGATAAAATTAATAAAAATTCAGGGGGAGAATATGAGCTATCAGAGTGAAGCACAATTAGAGGAAAATTTAATTAAACAACTTGTAAATCAGGGATTTAACAGAATAACTATATCTGATGAAGATCAACTTAAAAATAACTTTCGAAATGAGTTATTTGAACATAACAAAGCTAAACTTAACAATGAGCCATTCACAGATAAAGAGTTTGAAAGAATACTTAGACATGTAGAAGGAAAGTCAGTATTTCAAAGTGCAATGATCCTAAGAGACAAATTTATATTAGAAAGAGAAGATAGTTCTGAGGTATACATAGAATTCTTTGATACACAAAATTGGTGTAAAAATAGATTTCAAGTAACTAACCAAGTAACATTGGTTGGAAAGTATACAAACCGTTATGATGTTACACTGCTTATAAATGGACTACCACTTGTTCAAATAGAATTAAAACGTAGAGGACTTGATTTAAAAGAAGCATTTAATCAAATAAATAGATATAAGAAGCATTCATATCAAGGGTTATATAGATACCTTCAAATATTTGTAGTAAGTAATGGGGTAGATACCAAATATTTTGCAAATAGCGATAAAGAAATCTTATTTAGTAATACATTCTTTTGGAGTGATGAAAATAATAAAAGAATTAGTACTCTAAAAGAATTTACAGAAAACTTCTTAGATAAATGTTTTGTATCAAAGGTTATAGCTAGATACATGATAACAAATGAAACAGATAAACTATTAATGGTTATGAGACCATATCAAATATATGCAGTAGAAGCGCTTATTACAAGAGCTTTTGAGACCAACAATAACGGATTTATCTGGCATACGACAGGCTCAGGAAAGACTTTAACATCTTTCAAAGCTAGTCAAATACTATCAAAAGATCCTAATATTAAAAAAGTATTTTTCTTAGTTGATAGAAAGGACCTAGATTCCCAAACAATAGCAGAGTTCAATAATTTTGAGCCAGATAGTGTTGATATAACTGATAGAACAGACACTTTAGTAAAACAAATAAAAGATATAAATAAGCAACTTATAGTAACAACAATACAAAAGATGGCTAATTCTATAAAGAATGATAAATATTCTAAAATAATGAACCAATATAGAGAAGAAAAAGTAGTATTTATAATAGATGAGTGCCACAGATCTCAATTTGGAGATATGCATAAAGCTATAAATAAGCACTTTACAAATGCCCAATACTTTGGATTTACAGGTACACCAAGATTCTTTGAAAATAGAAGCCAAGAAGGTAGAGTTACAGCAGATTTATTTGAAAAATGCCTACATACATATTTAATAAAAAATGCAATAAGTGATGGTAATGTACTTGGATTTTCAGTTGAATATATTAAAACATTTGATGGAGATATAGATGAAAATGATGATACAAGAGTAGCTGCAATAGATAAAGAAGAAGTATTTATGGCAGACAAACGAATAGAAAATATAGTAGACCATATTATAAAAAATCATAATGGAAAAACTAGAAATAAAGAATACACAGCAATATTAACTGTTCAGAGTATTCCAATGCTTGTAAAATACTATGATAAGTTCAAAGAACTAGACCATGATTTAAAAATAGCTGGGATATTTAGTTTTGGAGCTAATGAAGACCTTGAAGGAAAAGATGAACACTCAAGAGACTCTTTAGAAAGAATAATTACAGACTATAATAAAATATTTGATACTAACTACTGCACAGATACATTCTCGAGTTATTTTGCAGATGTATCTAAAAAAGTAAAGAATGCCAAAATAGATATACTAATAGTTGTAAATATGTTTTTAACTGGATTTGATAGTAAAACATTAAATACACTATACGTTGATAAAAACTTAAAATACCATGATTTAGTACAAGCATACTCAAGAACTAATAGAGTAGAAAAATCAACTAAACCTTATGGAAATGTAGTTTGCTATAGAAACCTAAAGAAAAATACAGATGATGCACTAAAGCTATTCTCACAAACAGAAACAACAGATATAGTGCTAATGGAAAGTTATGAATACTACTTAGATAGATGGCTTACAGAACTTAAGAAACTAAAAGCTTTAACACCTACACCACAGGATGTAGATAGTCTTGAAAGTGAAGAATCTAAAAAGCAATTTATATTAGCATTTAGAGAGCTATCAAAAATATTAGTAAAATTAGAAACTTTTGTAGACTTTGAATTTAAAGATTGTGAACTTCAAATAAGTAATCAAGAATACCAAGACTATAAAAGTAAATACTTTACGATATATGAAATGGTAAGAAAAACACAGGATGAAAAAACATCAATTTTATTAGATGTAGACTTTGGTATAGAGCTTATGCATAGTGATAGAATCAACGCCTCATATATTATGAATTTAATAAAAGATATAGATTTTTCAAGCAAAGAAAAAAGAGATAAAGATATAAAAAATATAATTACAGAGCTAGATAGAGCAGATAATATGGACTTAAGGCTTAAAGTAGACTTACTAAAAGAATTCCTAGAAAAAGTAGTTCCACAGCTTTCTGAAAATTGTAATGTAGACTTTGAATATTCAAAATTCCAAGCACATAAGAGAATCCAAGAAGTAAATTACTTTGCTGATGAAATAGGTTTAAGTGCAGACTTTATAAGTGATTCAGTAGCGGAGTATGAATACTGTGGAATTATAAATAGAGAAGAAATAAGCAATGAAGTAAAAGAAAAACTTAAACCAAAGTTTTTAGAAAGAAAAAGAAAAGTAGAGCAAGTTAAAAGTTTTGTATATGATCATGTAGCAAAATATAATATATAAATAATTTAATCAAAGCAGGGAGATTCCCTGCTTATTTATTTTTTAGAAAAATAACATATTATAAGTTTTTAAAATTCGTTTTTTAGAAAAAATGAATTTTTATATGGTTTATTTTTATTATTAGAGTCGATAATATAAAAAAACAAGTAACAAACAATCTTGTTTTGATGTATAATATAGTTATAAATAGATTGGAGTGATTTTTTATGGAACCGTATAAAGTGAAAAAATTACCTGTGGGGTACAAAATAGATAAAGATTTAATGATATTACTTGGAGAAGCTTCTGAAAAGTATGGAGAATATAAAGCTATTTTAAATACATTGGAATTTGAAGCAGAACTATTTTTACAGTCAGTATTAAAAAGTGATAGTTATAAATCTACACAAATTGAAGGTACTCAGATTTCACATGAAGATATTTTCTCACTAGATATAATAGAGGAAAATGATGATAGTTTAGAGATTAAAAACCTAACAAAATCAATAGAATATGCAACTAAAGCTATTAAAGAAAAGGGCATCACTATGAACCTTGTAAATGAGATGCATAGGATAATTTTAAATAGTGGTAGAGGATCTAAAAAATCACCAGGAAAAATAAGAGATACTCAAAACTGGATAGGACCTAAAGGTATAGGTATAGAGCAAGCTACATTTATACCACCATGCCCAGATGATATAATTGAAGATTTAATTAATTTATATGAGTATATGAATGATGCTTATATAGATCCAGTATTGGTTAATGTTGCAATATCTCATGCACAGTTTGAAACTATACATCCTTATAATGATGGTAATGGTAGACTTGGAAGAGCTTTAATACCTATACAAATGGCATACTTAAGTGATGATAGACCGATACTTTATTTATCAGAAATAATAGAAGTAAATAAAATTGGATATCAAAGAGCATTAATGAACACTAGAAGAGGTAATTTAGAATCGTTCATAAGTTTCTTTATGCAGTGTACAATTGACCAATGTAGCAACTATATAAGAAAACTAGAGATAATTAAAAATATTTATAAAGAAGACCATGAAAAAATTAAAAGTATAAAAGGTGGTTCAATACACACTGTATTCCCAATAATGATGAATAAAGTTGTATTTACAAAGAAGTATATTGAAGAGCAAACTGATTTAGCTCCAAGTACTATTGGTAGGATTATAAATCAATTATTAGATTTAGGTATCTTAGTAGATGTATCAAGAGGTCGTAAAAAAGAATACAGATACGATAGAATCTATAAAGTATTTATAGGTACAGAAATGTATTAATATAAGGGAGAACTTAAAATGCAAACAAGTGAAAAACAACAAGAGCAACAAAGAGAGCTTCACACAAAACTTTGGTCAATAGCAAATGACCTAAGAGGAAATATGGAAGCCAATGAATTTAAAAATTATATCCTTGGATTAATATTCTATAGATACCTTAGTGAAAAAGTAGAAAACAAAGCAAAAGACTTATTAGAAGAAGATGAAATAAGCTATGAAGAAGCTTGGGCAGATGAAGAATATAGAGAAGGACTACAAGAAGAGTTCTTAGAGCAACTAGGATACTTCATAGAGCCAGAATTCCTATTCTCTAAATTACTTAAATCAATAGAAGACGGAAATTTTGATATAGAAATGCTTCAAGGAGCAATAAATGATATAACAGAATCTACATTAGGAGCCAATAGCCAAGAAGAATTTGATAATTTATTTGATGATATGGACTTAGCTTCTACAAAACTAGGAAGAGATGTAAAGAGCCGTTCAAAACTAATAGCTAAAGTAATGGCAAACATTTCAGGAATAGACTTTGAACATGAAGATTCTGAAATCGATGTACTTGGAGATGCTTATGAATATTTAATATCTCAATTTGCTGCGAATGCAGGGAAAAAGGCAGGAGAGTTTTATACACCGCAACAAGTTTCAAAGATTTTAGCAAAGATAGTAACAGTTGGAAAGACTGATTTAAAGGATATTTATGACCCAACTTGTGGTTCAGGATCTCTACTTCTCCGTGTATCAAAAGAAGCTAATGTTAGAAAGTTCTATGGACAAGAACTTACGTCAACAACTTACAACTTAGCTCGTATGAATATGTTACTTCATGATATAGAGTATACAAACTTTGATATAAAAAATGATGATACATTGGAACATCCAGCTCATGAAGGTATGAAATTTGAAGCGATAGTTGCAAATCCTCCTTATTCTGCTAACTGGAGTGCAGACCCTAAGTTTTTAGATGATGAAAGATTTAGTGCTTATGGTAAATTAGCACCAAAGTCAAAAGCAGACTTTGCATTCGTTCAGCATATGATACATCATTTAGATGATAAAGGAACAATGGCAGTAGTTCTTCCTCATGGTGTACTTTTCAGAGGGGCAGCAGAGGGAGTAATAAGAAAGTATTTAATAGAGGAAAGAAACGTGTTAGACGCAGTTATAGGACTTCCTGCTAATATATTCTTCGGGACAAGTATACCTACAGTTATATTGGTGTTTAAGAAGTGTAGAGAAAACGGAGAGAATATTTTATTTATAGATGCATCAAATGAGTTTGAAAAAGGAAAGAATCAAAATAATTTAACTGATGCTCATGTTGAGAAGATAGTGGAGACTTATGTTAAGAGAGAAACTATTGATAAATATAGCTATAAGGCTTTAATGAGTGAGATAAAAGAGAATGATTATAACTTAAATATACCAAGATACGTTGATACCTTTGAAGAAGAAGAGCCAATAGACTTAGCTGTTGTTAGTGAGAGAATAGCGAGCATTGATAAAGAGATAGCTAGTATTGATGATGAGTTAGCAGTTTATTTAAAAGAGCTTGGATTATAAGGGGAGGTGGATGATATGAATAAGACACCGAAGCTTAGATTTAAGGAGTTTAGTGGAGATTGGGAAAGTAAGAAATTAGGAACTATTTGTGATGTTACTATGGGTCAATCTCCATCATCTTCATGCTACAATGAGAGGAATATAGGTCTACCTCTAATTCAAGGAAATGCAGATGTTCAAGGGAGAAAAACTGCACCTAGAATATATACAAGTGATATAACTAAAACTTGTAACATTGGAGATATAATAATGTCAGTTAGAGCACCAGTAGGGGCTATATCAAAATCTATACATGATGCATGTATAGGTAGGGGTGTTTGTAGTATAAAACCAAAGCAAAGTAATGAGTTTATATATCAATTTTTAATAAAGTATGAAGATAAGTGGAGTAGAATATCGCAGGGGTCAACTTTTGAATCTGTAAATAGAACGGATATAACTGATACTAAAGTTTCAATACCATCAAAAGAAGAACAAGAAAAAATAGCTTCTTTCTTTTCTTTAATTGATGATAAGATCTATCTTCAAGGTGAGAAGGTTGAGGCTCTTAAAGATTATAAGAAGGGTATGATGCAAAAGATTTTTAGCAGGGAGTTAAGGTTTAAGGATGATGATGGTAGAGATTATCCTGCGTGGGAAGAAAAGAAGCTTGGGGATTTAGGGAAATTTTATAGAGGTCATAGTTATAATGCAGGAGATGTGAATGAAGATGGTCTATTAGTTCTACGTTCAAATAATATACAAGATAATACAATAACTTTTGATACAGATTTACAATTTGTTAGGAAGCAGTGTAAAGATGAAATAAAATTAAGAGAAAAAGATATTGTTATATGTATGGCAAATGGAAGTAGAAACTTAGTTGGTAAATCGGGTGAGTTTAATAATTCAAATGGTTATAATGATTTAACCGTTGGTGCATTTTGCAGTATATATAGAACGAAAAATCCATTGGGTAAATATCTTTTACAAATAGAATTGTATTATAAGTATTTAGATATATTATTATCAGGAACAAATATTAATAATTTAAAAAACTCTCAATTAGAGGAGTTACAGTTTAATATACCTACATCAAATGAGGAAACTGAAAAGATAGTTAAGATTTTAAGTGATATAGATTTAAAGATTAAGAAAGAGCAAGAGAAGTTATATTATTTAAATGAATATAAAAAAGGATTATTACAACATATGTTTGTTTAAATAATAATTATGATATAATATAACAAATGGGGCTGTCGCATCAGTGATAATTAAATTACTGAGCGAAGCTCCTTTTTCTATGTTAAATATCAAATTTATAAAAGGATAAATTAAACTTTTCCATTATACCCTAAAAATTGCATAAAAAATATAGGTATCGGGATACCATTTTTAAAAATTTCATATTCAAAAAATTAGGCAACATTTTTTGTTGAATATAGATATGTTCTACACTTTCCATTTTTAATTTTATTATGAAATTTATTTACATTATGAGCCATGGCGATTAAAATACATTCTGCTAAAATGTTACTTTTGCCTTTACATAAAAATCTTCTAAATTCCATATTTTGTTTTATTTG